>JBNRMP010000115.1:0-52612 GCA_050309685.1 Anaerohalosphaeraceae bacterium | reverse complement strand
GCTTCGCCCCCCGCCGATACCGCCCCCGACGACGATCTCCGGCGCAACGCCGACATCACCGCCGCCTCCCGCAGCCGCAGCCGCGACGACCGGGTCCTGCCGCCCATCCCCTGCGAGCCCTCCGCCAAAAACGCCGCCGCCAAAGAGGTCGCCATGGGCATGGGCAAGATTCCCCTCTCCCTGGGCCTCTCCTTCCTGCTGATGGTCGCCGCCATCCTCCTCTGGGTCTTCGTCGCCAAGGTTACCGGCTTTATCTTCGGCATCCTCGTTCTGCTCGTTCCTACCGCCGGCGCCTGGGGCCTGACCCGCTTCACCGAACACCGCGGCGTGCTGATGGGCCTTCTGGCCGCCTTTATCGGCCTGGGCGGCATGATGGGCGGCAAGATCGCCCTCGCCAGGTGGGTCGTCTATCCCATGCTCGTGGAGGAACTGCAGGATGAAAATTCCGAGTTTTCTCAGGCCTTCAACGAGGGCTTCGATGAGGGCTTTGAAGAGGGTTTTGACAGGGCACAGAACCAGCTTACCCCGCAGGACGTCGCCGCGATGATTCAGAACGAGGAGGTCATGGTAATCATCGCCGCCTTCGATATCCCGCTGGAGCGCCCGACCATCAGGGCCATGTTCCTGTTCGACGGGGAGCGTTCGGAATCCCCGGTAGACCCCGCCGTCGTTGACGGCTTTGACCGGAGCTATTACCGTCTCGATACGTGGAACGATCAGCAGAAATCCGACGCCCTCCGAAAGCATCATCCCGCTTACACCCGGCTGACGGCCGAATGCTTAGCGGAGGGTGTCAAGGGAGCGATTCAACAGACCGTTTCACAGACGGATACGGAAGACGATGCGGACGGCGAGACCCTCACCACCGACGCCGGCAGGGCCGTTCTGGGCTTCATTGCCTTTCTCGGTTCCTTCGTCCTTTTGGATCTCTTCTGGTTTCCCATGGGCATTTACGGCGCATGGAAAATCGGCTATGGCGCCGCGGGCTGAGGTTCCCGGCCGATCTATCCCCTAATAGGGAAGATAGAAATCGAACCGCTCGTTCATGCCTGTCTCGTTCAGTCCGGCCAGGTAAACCAGCAAGAGAAACAGGACCAACCCGACCGCCAGCCAGAAGTAGGGACTGTGGACCATTTCCCTCAGAATATGCCTGTCTGGATGTAGATGCAAACCTCGCATTTTACAATCTCCCGTTTTTTCCTTCTCTCACTATTCCTACGAATTTCATCTCCGCAAGGTCGCCCGCCTGCCCGGCGCGGGGCCTCGCCGACAGGCTGGAAATCAGGAGATTCCTGAAACAATTGTCTTGCCCCATCGCCTACAATAGAGACAATAATCGATAGAATCCAACTCGGTAGAGGAGTTACCTATGAAACTCAACGGTTATATTCTGATTCTCGTTCTCCTGCTCTCCGCGACCTCCTGCGCCGGCCCCCAATCCGGGAGGCGCACCCCGAGCCCGGATTCCGCCGCCATAACCGACCGGCCGCAGGAGGAGGAAGCGACGCCGCCAACCGATGCAGCCGTCCGGGGCAATACACAGTTCGCCCTCGACCTCTACCGCCGGCTCGCCGCCCGCCCCGACACCGGGAACCTCTTCTTTTCGCCCCTGAGCATCCGCATCGCCCTGGCCATGACCTGGGCCGGCGCCAAGGGCCCGACCGCCGATCAGATCGCCGCCGTCATGCATTTCCCAACAGACCCGCAGGACTTCCACCCCGCCTTCGGCCGCCTCGAATCCCAACTCAACCGCTACCGTCAGACCGACGGCATCCGGCTCCTCATCGCCAATGCCCTCTGGCTTCAGCAGGGCTTCGCCTTCAAAGCCGACTACCTGAGTCTCATCAAAGAGCACTACAGCGGCTCGCTGAGGCAGACGGACTTTCAGCAGGCCGCCGAGGCCGCCCGCAGGGAGATCAACGCATGGGTCGAGGAGAAGACCTCCGGCCGCATCACCGAGCTCATCGGCCCGAGCATGCTCTCGCCGCTCACCCGCCTGGTCCTGACCAACGCCGTCTATTTCAAGGGCGACTGGGCCCGGCAGTTCTCTCCGCGCAACACCCGGCCCCTGCCGTTTACCGTTACCGACTGCTCACCGCAAAACCCCGGCGAGAGCTCCGAACCGGAGAAGATCAGCGTTGCGACCATGCAGCAGACCGCCCGCTTTGCCTACGGCGAAACGGATCGGCTCCAGATCCTTCGCCTCCCCTATACCGGCAATTCCTTAAGCATGATTATCCTGTTGCCTAAAAACGTTACGCTCTGCGAGCTGACGGAGAGTCTCTCCGCCAACGAGCTTCAGGAGTGGATTGACACCCTGCGCGAGCGGGAAGTGGAAGTGTATCTCCCCCGCTTCGAAATGGACTATACGGCCCAGCTTGGCTCCGTTCTCTCAGAGATGGGCATGCCGCTGGCCTTCACCCCGGCTGCGGACCTGACCGGCATGGCAAACGTCAAAGACCTCCATATCTCCGGCGTCGTCCATAAGGCGTGGGTCAAGGTGACGGAGGAGGGCACGGAAGCCGCCGCCGCCACCGGCGTCACCGTCGGCGTTACCGCCGCTCCCGCGCCGCCGCCCGTCTTTCGTGCGGACCACCCGTTCCTGTTCCTGATCTATGACGAGCAGACTCACACGGTCCTCTTTCTCGGCCGCCTGGTCCGCCCGTAGTCCCCGGATGTCAGTACATCCACTCGGAATAGGGATCGAACAGGAATCCCCGCATATCCTTCGGGTTCGCCGGATAGCTGAACTTCAGGATACGCGGCTTCGACAGGCGGATGTATTCCTCCATCTGCATGTGGATCGAGGCCTCGTGGGAATCCGCCGGGAAGACGATCTCATCGTCATCCCGCAGCGAATCGTCCATCAGCGTCGGCAGGTTATACAGGTTGCCGAAGGGGGACTCGGCCCCGAGTTCGCAGTCCTCGAAGAGCCGTCCCATCTCCTCCTCGCTCGCCAACGCCACCTCGCGCGCCCCCAGCGGCCGCCGCAGGGCGCCGAGGTCCACCTTTCGATCCGCCGGCAGCACGCACAGATAGTAATTCCCGTCCGCCTTGACCACTACGGATTTGGCCACATGGTGACTGTCCACATGCTCCAGCCGGGCCAACTGTTCCGCCGTGTAGGCCGGACGATGGCTGCTGACGGCAAAATGGGCGTCATTTTCTTTTAGGTACTTTAAGACTGTCATGATCGCTTCCTTTCCTTCCGGCCGGTATCAATCACCGCCAGCCCTGACGCAAGCCGCATGACGTATGTTTCGAGACGGTTGCCGTTTCCCTGTTGCGGCAGTTGCCGACAAAACCAGACCACAATTTGTACCGGCACGAAAACAAATAAAAGATCGGAAAATATTGGAAATTTGCCATGTGAATGAGCGCTTCTTCTACTAATATTATACGCTTATCCGCCTCCCGCAGTCAATCCTTTATAAAAATCGCGTCCGCATGAGGCAGGAAAGGAGGCCGTTATTTGCACCAATTCCCCTAATTTATCGACAAGGGTCATGCAAAGACATCGATTCGAATTACCGGTTGAAAAATCAGCGGCGTACAGATAAAATTCTTCCTGGGCCGTCTCTCACACGTCCATTCGGCGGCAGGAGACGGCCCTGTTATTTTGTATTTTGACTTTACAGGAATAAGCGCCATGGAACAGCAGCATATACAGAAAATCGCTGACGAACTGAACATCCAACTCAAGCAGGTGGCCGCCGTCGCCCTGCTGTTGTCGGAGGGCGGAACGATCCCCTTTATCGCCCGCTACCGCAAGGAGGCGACCGGGTCGCTGGACGAGGTGGCGATCACGGCCATCCGCGATCGGCTCGAACAGCTTGCCGAACTGGACAAGCGGCGCGAGGCCATCCTCGAATCACTGGAGAAGCTGGGCCATCTGACGGATGAACTGAAGGCGAAGGTCAACGCCGCCGAGACCCTGGCAGTGCTGGAAGACATCTACCTGCCCTACCGTCCCAAACGCCGCACGCGGGCGACGGTCGCCAAGGAGAAGGGCCTCGAACCGCTGGCCAAACTCCTGTTCGAGCAGGGCGAAGTGGACCCGGAGCAGGAAGCGGCCCGATACGTCAATCCCGACAAGGGGGTGGAGACCGCCGCCGATGCCCTGGCGGGAGCCCGCGACATCATCGCCGAGTGGATCAGCGAGGACGCCGAGGCCCGCGCCCGGCTCCGCGCGCTCTATCAGAACCGCGGCCAGTACCAGTGCAAGGTCATCCCCGGCAAGGAGGAAGAAGCCGCCAAGTACAAGGACTACTTCGAATGGACGGAACCTGTCGCCTCCGCGCCGTCGCACCGTGTCCTGGCCATGCGCCGCGGCGCACAGGAAAAGCTGCTGACCCTGCGGATCACGGTCGAGGAGGAGCAGGCGATAGAGATTCTCGAATCGCTGTTTCTCAAGGCCTCCAACGCCGCCGCCGGTCAGGTTCGCCTGGCCCTGCACGACAGCTATAAGCGGCTGCTGGCCCTTTCGATGGAATCGGAGGTCCGCCTTGAAAGCAAGAAGAAGGCCGACGAGGAGGCCGTTCGCGTGTTTGCCGAGAATCTCCGTCAGCTCCTGCTCGCCCCGCCGCTGGGCGAGAAGGCCGTCCTCGCGATCGACCCGGGCTTCCGCACGGGCTGCAAGGTCGTCTGCCTGGACCGCCAGGGCCGCTTGCTCTATCACGACACGATCTTTCCGCTGATGAATCCCGAGGGCGCTGCCCGCGAAGGCATCAAGCTCCTGGCCTGGTGTCAGAAGTATGCCATCGAGGCCGTCGCCATCGGCAACGGCACCGCCGGCCGCGAGACCGAGGCCTTTGTGCGGGGTATCGGCCTGCCCAAGGAAATCCATATTGTCATGGTCAACGAGAGCGGCGCCAGCATCTACTCGGCCTCCGAGGTCGCCCGCGAGGAGTTTCCCGACAAGGACATCACTGTCCGCGGGGCCGTCTCGATCGGCCGCCGCCTCATGGACCCGCTGGCCGAGCTGGTGAAGATCGATCCCAAGTCCATCGGCGTCGGTCAGTACCAGCACGACGTGGACCAGACGCTGCTGAGGCGGTCGCTGGATGATACCGTCGTAAGCTGCGTCAACGCCGTCGGTGTCGAGGTCAACACCGCCAGCAAACAGCTCCTGACGTATGTTTCCGGCGTGGGGCCCAAGCTCGCCGAGAGCATCGTTCACTGGCGCGATTCGAACGGTCCCTTCCGCTCCCGCGAGGCAATCCGCGAGGTCCCCGGCCTCGGCGCCAAGACCTTCGAGCAGTGCGCCGGCTTTCTTCGCATCCGCAACGCTGAAAATCCGCTCGACGCCAGCGCCGTTCACCCCGAGAGCTACCCCATCGTCTACCGAATGGCCGAAGACCTGGGCTGCACCGTGGCTGACCTGATAACCCAACCGGAGGTTCGCGAACGGATCGACCTGGGCAAATACGTCACCGGGACGGTGGGCCTGCCGACCCTGATGGACATCAAGGCCGAGCTGAGCAAGCCCGGCCGCGACCCGCGAAAGCAGTTCGAGGCGTTCAGCTTCGCCGAAGGCGTTCACGAGATCACCGACCTGCAGCCGGGCATGGAACTGCCGGGCATCGTGACGAACATCACGGCCTTCGGAGCCTTCGTCGATATCGGCGTCCACCAGGACGGCCTCGTGCACATCAGCGAACTGGCCGACCGCTTCGTCAAGGACCCGGCGGACGTGGTCAAGGTTCACCAGCACGTCACCGTTCGCGTGCTCGAGGTCGATGTGCCCCGCAAGCGGATCGCCCTGAGCATGAAAAAGGGGCACCCCCAGGGCAAGCCCAAGGCCGAAACCAAGCCCGGCGAACGTTCCAAAGACCCCAGGGCCGCCGCCGATTCAAACCGTCCCAAAAGGGATAAGGGCCCCAAGCCGGCCCCCCGGCCCCAGCGTGAAAAACGGGAATTCGGCGAGTCCCTCAACATCAAACTCTAATTCCCCCGGCCCGGATCGGTTGTTATGCCGGGCTCGTCCGTCGTGAGTTTATCGAGAGGACCCGGCATCCAGACGGCAACGCCTGAGTTTCAATCGGGCGGAAGTGTCAACGGTTTAACACTATAGCAATATGCTATATCTACAATCCGTGTAATCCACGAAATCTGCGGTTTCATCCGCACCCCCTTGCATTCGCCCGCCCTTTTGTGTAGATTATAGGTTCTGTACTTTCGGAACGGAAACCCATATTGGAGTAACCTATGTCAAAAACGATTGCTATTGCGGGTGTGACCGGTGCAGTCGGTCAGGAATTTCTGAAAATTCTGGAGCAGCGGAATTTTCCGTTTACCACGTGCAAGATGCTGGCCTCCAGCCGCTCCGCGGGCAAGAAGTTCACCTGGCAGGGCAAGGAATATACGGTAGAAGAGCTGACGCATGACAGCTTCAAGGGTGTGGATATCGCCCTGTTCTCCGCCGGCGGCGGCCGCAGCAAAGAGTTCGCGCCGTCCGCCGTCAAGGCCGGCGCCGTCGTGATCGATAATTCGTCGGCCTACCGGATGGACCCCGAGGTGCCGCTGGTGATCCCGGAGATCAACGCCGAGGATATTAAAAAGCACAAGGGCATCATCGCCAACCCGAACTGCTCGACGATCATCGCCATCGTCCCCGTCTGGCCGCTGCACAAGGCCAACCCGATCCGGCGGATGGTCGTCAGCACGTACCAGGCCGCCAGCGGTGCGGGCCAGTCGGCCATGCTCGAGATGATCGAACAGGCCAAAGAGGTTCTCGCGGGCAAGCCGGTAACCTGCAAGACGCTCAAATATCAGTTGGCGTTCAACGTGTACTGCCACGACTCGAAGATCGGGCCCAACGGCTACAACGAGGAAGAGATGAAGCTGCTCAATGAGACCCGCAAGATCTTCCACGCCCCGGACATTCGGGTTACGGCTACCTGCGTGCGCGTGCCGGTCCTGCGGACCCACTGCGAGAGCATCAACCTCGAATTTACGAACCCGATTACACCGGACGAGGTGAAGGCGCTGCTCGAGAAGGCCCCCGGCGTGAGCATTATCGACGACTGCGAGGCCAACCGCTTCCCGATGCCAACGGACGCCACCGGCAACGACGACGTCTATGTCGGCCGCATCCGCCAGGACATCTCGATCCCGGACAATCGCGGCATCGGTCTCTGGGTCGCCGGCGATCAGATCCGCAAGGGCGCGGCGTTAAACGCTGTCCAGATTGCTGAGCGGCTGTAGGAGAAAAGAAGATAGAAGATGGAAGATAGAAGGAGGCGGTATGGGGCAGGCATCGACTAATTTTGAGCAGTTAATTGTCTGGCAGAAAGCGCATGAGTTCGTTTTAAAAATCTACAAGTCAACTCAGCGTTTTCCAAAAGAAGAGCTATACGGGCTCGTCTCCCAGATAAGGCGAGCGGCCGTTTCCATTCCGGCTAATATTGCCGAAGGATACCGGCGGCTTTCCAAACCGGACAAGGCCAGATTTTTCAATATCTCTCAGGGATCCCTCGAAGAATGCAGATATTATCTGATTCTTTCAAGGGATCTCGATTACCTGAATGGCCCGGAACTGTTTAGTTTGACGGATGAAATCGGTTGGCTGCTTGACAGTTATCACAAGAAGATCGTGTCGTCGCGTGGATAAATTAATTCTGGCTTCTGACTTCTGGCTTCTGACTTCTTGATGTGGAAACACGAAAGCTCAAACTGCTGATCCAATATGACGGCACGGCCTATCACGGATGGGCCGTTCAGCGTGATCTGCCGACCGTCGCGGGCGCGATTGAGGCGGCGTTTGAGACGCTCTGCGGCCGGCGCATCGAGGTCGTGGGTTCCTCGCGTACCGACGCGGGTGTCCATGCTCTCGGCCAGGTCGCCCACGCCGTGCTCGAAGACTGCCCCGTCCCCACGGAGAACATTCAGAAGGCGATCAACAACCTGCTGCCGGAGGATATCGTGCTGGCCGACGTGTCCGAGGTCGATCCGTCCTTCGACGCGATCCGCGACACGAAGCGCAAGACCTATCGCTACACGATTCACACCGCCGCCGTCCGGCCCACCCTCGAGATTCATCGCTGCTGGCATTATCCGTATGTGCTGGATGTTGAGGCCATGCGTCAGGCCGCCGCCCGGCTCATCGGCACAAAGGATTTCAAATCCTTCGCCTCCGCGGGCGACCAGCGGCAAAGCTCCGTGCGGACGGTCCTGGGCTGCGACGTAACCGCCGACGGGCCGCGGATCACCGTCGAGGTCGAGGCCGACGGCTTTCTCTACAACATGGTCCGCAACATCGTCGGCACGCTCGTCGAGATCGGTCGCGGCCGTTGGACCCCCGGCGACATCGACCGCATCCTCGACGCCAAAGACCGCGCCGCCGCCGGCCCCATCGCCCCACCCCAGGGCCTGTGCCTGATGAAAATAGAATATTAAAAAAACTCTTTGTCCTTTGTGTCCTCTGTGGCAAAATAGTCTATATGAAGATCGTCCATATCATAACCCGGCTCATTCTCGGCGGCGCGCAGGAGAACACGCTGATCACCTGCCGCCTGCTGGCCCGGCGCGGCCACGAGGTGACGCTGATCACCGGCCCGGCCCTCGGCCCGGAGGGCGCCCTCTTTGAGCAGACGCGCGGCGCCGGCTATGAGGTCATTGTCGTGGACCGGCTTTGCCGCGCCATCCACCCGAAGGACGACCTCCCCGCCTACTTCGAGCTCAAAAAGCTTCTGCGAAAGCTTCGGCCCGACATCGTCCACACCCACTCCGCCAAAGCCGGCATCCTCGGCCGCTGGGCGGGCCATGCGATCAAAGGCAAACTCAAAGGCCGCCCGAAAAATCTCCCCGCCGTCGTCCACACCGTCCACGGTCTGGCCTTTCACCCGTACCAGAGCGCCCGGCTCAACCGCTTCTACATTGCCGTGGAAAAGGCCGCCGCCCGGCGCACGGACGCCTTCATCACGGTGGCGGACGTCATGACCGAAAAGGCGCAGGAGGCCGGCATCGGTCTCGACAAGCCCTGGACGACCGCCTACTCGGCCATCGAGGAGGACGCCTACCTCACGCCCCCGCCGCCGGAGCGGATCGCCGCCTTCCGCCGCAAATATAACATCCCCGCCGATGCGACCGTCATCGTCAAGATCGCCCGGCTCTTCGAGCTCAAGGGCCACGAGTTTGTGATCGAGTCCGCCCGAACCCTGGCCCAGACGCACCCCGAGGCGATCTGGCTGTTCGTCGGTGACGGCGTGCTGATGGACCGCTATAAGGCCGAGATCCGCCGCATCGGCCTGGAAGACCGCTTCCGCTTTACCGGCCTGCTCAAGCCCGGGCAGATCCCCCTGGCGATCCACGCTTCGGACTTCCTCGTGCACTGCTCGCTCCGCGAGGGCCTCGCCCGCGTCCTGCCCCAGGCGATGCTCTGCGGCAGGCCCGCCGTCAGCTTCGACATCGACGGCGCCAAAGAGGTCGTCAATGAGAGCACCGGCTTTCTCATCGAGCCCGAAAACGTCCAGCAGCTCATCTACGCCTGCCGCAAGCTCCTCGAAAGCCCCGACCTCCGCCAACGCCTCGGCGAAACCGCCCGCCGCTCCGTCAAAGAAAAATTCGCCCCCGACACCATGGTCGATACCATCGAAGCCGTTTACAGCCGCCTTCTGCCCTGATTTATTGGTCTTTGAATCAATAACATTTTTTTAGGCCTGATCAATCAGATTCCGGGGAATTTACTGGAATCTCGAAATATTTCTGATAGTCTGCTCGTGTAGGATTTTTTTCAAGATTCAAGTAAGGAGTCATATTATGAAGCGCCTCGTCCGTATTTTAATGTGCTGCGTCCTTCTCACCACCCCCGCCCTTTCGAGCGAAGAAAACTTATCGACCAGGAAGCTGCTGGCCGCCAGCCGTTTAAATAGGCTGACCGCCGTACAGCAGAGTCTCTCGGAGGGCGCCGACGTGAATGCCGCCGACGAACAGGGAAAGACCCCACTGGTTTACGCCGTCGCCGCCGGAAACCCCGAAATGGTGGCCCTCCTGCTCGAAAGTGGCGCCGCGGTTGATATCCTGGATTCATCCGCGATGTCACCCGCCGCCATGGCGGCATGGAAGGGCCGCGTCGATATCCTCAAGCAACTGGTCGCCCGCGGCGGCGATCTGCACCGGCGATACCGGATGGAGAACGGGCAGGCCGGCACCCTGCTGCATATCGCCGTCTTAAACAAGGATATGGAACTGGCCCGCTATCTGCTCTCTGAGCAGGTCTCAACGGAGATCCGCAATTCGGACGCCGAAAGCCCCCTGATGCTGGCGGCGGCAATGGACAGCCTGCCGATGGTCAAGCTGCTGGTGGAACACGGCGCCAACCTGTACGCCGACCGGGGATTCGGCGGCACGCTGCTGGATTCGGAGATGTTCCAGCCCTCGCCGCAGATCAAGCGTTACCTGCAGGAGGTCGAACGGCAGCGTCTCTCCGCCTTTCCGACACCGGGCTGGGCGGCCTGCCTGAGAGAGGACACGCATGACACGACAATCGACTTGCCCGCTCTTCAAAGCTATCTGCAGCAGGGAGGCAGCCCGGAGGGCCGGGATGCGCACGGGCGGACTCTGCTGCATTACGTGGCCGCCTGCAAAAACAGCGGCCTGCTCGAATCGCTCCTTGCCGTGCCCGACGCCGATGTGAACGCAGCCGACAGGTACGGCCAGACGCCCCTGCATCTCGCCTGCCGGAAGGATGAGGCGGCCCATGTAAAGGTCCTGCTGGATCACGACGCCGCCGTCGATGCCCGAGACGCGGACTGGTACACGCCGCTGACCCTGTTGGCAAAGTACTATCACAGCGGAGTGGTCGGCGATAAAGAGGAGGTGGAGATCGCCCGGATGCTGCTGGAAAAGGGGGCAGATGTCAACGCCGTCAATGCCTTCGGAGAGACTCCCCTGCTCTGCCTGGCCGAGGCCAATATGGATAAGCACCTGGGCTTTGCCCGGCTTCTGATTGAGCATGGCGCCGATGTCAACCGGCAGAATTATGAGGGCAACACGTTCCTGCATCGGGCCGCCGAAATGGGCACCGCCGCCATGATGAAGCTGGTGATCGAGGCGGGAGCTGATCTGAATCTCCGCAATTACGCCGGCCGGTCCATCGCGGACAGCGCGCGCTACGATGCGAAGGAGAAGTATGATTTGATTTTCCAGTATAAGACCGACGTCTCCGTCCTGGAGGCGGCTTACTATTCCCAGCCGGAAATCCTGGATCGGCTGGCCGGGGAGGGAGCGGACCTCAACATGACGACGGATTATGACAACGGCGCCACCGCCCTGATCATCGCGGCCAAACGCAATAATCCGGAGGTGGTCAAAAAGCTGATCGCTTTGAACGCGAATGTCAATAGCCAGGATCAACTGGGGAGCTCGGCGCTGCATTACGCCGCCGAACTGGGACACGATGATATCGTCTGGCAGCTCCTGCAAAACGGGGCAGATGTGAACCTTCGCAATAAGGAAGGCCGCCTGGCGGCACAACTGGCCAAGGCCAATAACAAGCACCGGGTGCTCCAGTTGTTTAAGGACTACTATCAGGCCGGGCCGGAAGAGCCGGCGGCATCCCCAAAACTCGCTGAGATGGCAACGGCCGCAATGGCGGACCCGAATCGTGTGGAGCCTCGGCTCAGCAAAGCCGAGAAACTCCGGAGAGCCGAGGCCTATCTGTTAAAAACCTCCCGGCCGCTGCATACGGCTGTCATCCGGGGCCAGTTGAATCAGATCAATCAGCTCCTGACCCTCGGCGCGGATGTACATGAGACGGATGAAATGGGCATGCTTCCCCTGAATTACGCCGTGCTGCTGGACAACCTTCCGGCCGTTATGCTGCTGCTGCAAAAAGGAGCCGACCTCAACCGCCTGGATGCCAACGGGATGTTCTGGGAAATGCTGGGCATCTGGGGCTGGGGGCATACGATCGGGACGGAGGCGGGCTGGGGGACGCTGCACTATGCAGTGGCGGCCGGCAGTCAAACCGCGCTGGAACTGCTGATAAAGAAAGGCGCGGACGTCAATCAGGCCGAAAAGGAATACCAGAAAACGCCGATCTTTATGGCGCTGCAGGTGGAACGCCCCGCTATGCTTAAGACGCTGCTGGATGCCGGGGCGAATCTCAAGCATATGGATAAACAGGGGGAAACCCTCTTTCACTCCATGGCCCGGCAGGACAAGATTGACTATCTCAAGCTGCTGATGGAACTGGGCGTAGAGGTGGATACCCCGGATCGGAGCGGCAATACCGCCCTGATGACGGCGGCCAATATGGGACAGGATGACGTGATGATCTTCCTGCTGGAAAACGGCGCCGATGTCAGCGGCCTCAAGAAAATTTTCGCTTCGGCCCTGGCCAAGTCCTATACCGCGGAAACCCTGCGCATCCTGATCGAGTACGGGGTGGATGTCAACACGACGACATCGAGCGGCAAGCCGCCCCTGTTCGAGCTGTTCAAATACGGCAGCGACTGGAAGGATGTACGCAAAAATGTCCAGTTGCTGCTGGACTCCGGCGTCGACGTCCATGCCTGCAACAAGGACGGCGATACCGTACTCCACTATGCGGCCAAAGGCGGGGATATGGTCCCCATCGAGTTTGCCGAACTCATGCTTGAACAGGGCGTGGATGCGGACCGACTCAACAACAAGGGGGAAACCGCGCTCCAGGTCCTGCTTGGCTTCGGCGGTCTCACGGAAAGATCGCAGCGGCTGGCGCTGATGCTGGCACAGAAAAGCACCGATGTGAACCGGGTGGACCGGTACGGGTGCAACACGCTTCACCTGGCGGCGGCTCAGGGCCTGCCGGACGTCGTGACCCTGCTGGCGTCCAAGGGAGCGGATCTGAACAATCGAGAGAACGATCTCCAGGGCGGAAAGACACCGCTGCATTCCGCAGTCTGGGGAAAAAAACGCGAGGTGATCCAGGTGCTCCTGGAGGCGGGGGCGGACATCTCGGCTGCAGATAAGATGCAGGAAACCCCGCTGTTTACCGCCATCCACCGGGATTACCTGGAAGGTGTTCAATTGCTGCTGGACTATAAGGCCGACTGCAACGTGCAGAATCAGTATGAAGAGACCCCTCTGCATGTTGCCGTCTCGGAAGGCAGAAAGGAAATAGTTGCGGCGCTGCTGAAGGCCGGCGCCCGAACGGATATCCCCAACCGCAACAGGCAAACGGCCCCCGAACTGGCCCGGAAAATCAACAAGCCGGAGATTGCCGCCCTCTTCCAGTAAAACGAACCGATGACGAAAAGTTCTTAAGGAAAAACCATGAAATCCTTAACGCGGGAACTCTGGATGAACGTGCCCCGGCGGCGCGCCATTGTGTCGATTCACCGCGAGGTGGAGCGGCTCGTGGAGCAGAGCGGCATTAAAGAAGGCCTTGTCCTTGTCAATGCCATGCACATCACCGCCTCGGTCTTCATCAACGACAACGAACCCGGCCTGCACCACGACTACGAGGTCTGGCTCGAAAAGCTGGCCCCGGAAAAGCCCTACGAGCAGTACGAGCACAACGGCTATGAGGACAACGCCGACGCCCATCTCAAGCGGCAGGTCATGGGCCGCGAGGTCGTCGTCGCCATCACCGCCGGCAAGCTCCACCTGGGCCCCTGGGAGCACCTCTTCTACTACGAGTTCGACGGCAACCGCAAAAAACGCCTGCTGGTCAAGATCATCGGCGAGTAGGTCGGAGCGGATCGAAGATGCACGAGCTGGCCGCCTTTCTCTTCAAGACCCTGGTGATCTCGCTCTCCGGCGTGATGGCCCCGGGAGCGGTAACGGCCGCCGCCATTGCCCACGGCGCCCGTAAGCCCTGGGCCGGGTCCCTCATGGCCGTCGGCCACGGCATCGTCGAGATTCCGCTGATCTTCCTGCTCATGCTCGGGCTGTATCTCGTCTTCGAGAATCCGCACGTGAAAACGGCCATCGGCATCGTCGGCGGCCTCTTTCTGCTCTGGATGGCGGCCGGCATGTTCAAAACCCTTCGCAGGCCCGACTTCCAGCCCGCTCGAATGGTCGCCGCCGGCCCCGTTGCCTCCGGCATCCTCCTCTCCGCAACCAACCCCTACTTCCTTTTCTGGTGGGCCACCGTCGGGCTCAACCTCGCCCTCGACGCCAAAAACCTGGGCCTCCCGGCCCTGATTCTCTTTGCCGTCGTCCACTGGCTCTGCGACCTGACCTGGCTGACGATCCTCACCTGCGCTGCCTTCCACGGCGCCAACCTGCTGGCCCCCCGCAACCAGCGATGGATTCTGGCCGCCTGCGCCCTGGCCCTCGCCGGCTTCGGTCTCTGGTTCCTCCTCGACGCCCTTGTTTAAAAAACCATGTAATCCACGCAATCCGCGGCGGCGTTAATCTCCCTTGCTTTCCGTTTCGCTCTTCTCTTTCTCCGTCCGGCGCAGACGTTCCCGCTGGAACGGTTCGAGCACGTCCCGAAGCGTGTAGTTCGCCAGCATCTGCCGGATCTCGTGAAAGACCGCCACCATCCGCGGCGTCTCGGCGGCGCTGGCCGGGGCGAAGCTCACCTCCTCCACCGCCCGCGAGATGTCCGCCAGCGAGATATGGCTGCCGTCCGTCGAGGGCACGTAGCCGACAACCGGCTCGTTGGTATGGCACAGCAGCCCCGCCTTCACCATGTGATCGAGCACCTTCTGCGACATCTCCGCCGGGATGCCCAAATTGCTCGCTACCATCTCGATGCTCACCGGCTGCTCGTCCTTCTGCTCGAAGACCCGCAGCACGAACTCCATGATCCGCGTCACCGTCTGATCGTTGGCCAGGAAGAACATCTCCCCTCCGCTTCGGCGCAGCCGCTCCAGCTCCTCGGCCTCCAGCGTCTGGAGGTTCTGCGTCGCGTAGGCAAGCTGGAGACCGAACAACACGATCAGCCACGTCAGGTAGATCCAGAACACGCTCAGCGGGATGATGCCCAGGATGCCGTACACGGCGTTGAACGGCACCACCTTCACCACGTAAAGCCCGAAGCCCCACTTGGCCAGCAGCCACATGACCGACGCGGCAACCGCCCCCCACAGGGCCGGCCGCAGGCGCACCTTCGTATTCGGAATGAAGAGGTACAGAAACAGCAGCGCCAGCAGACTCAGCAGGTAGTTGAGCACCGGCGTCAGCGTTCGCATCACGTCCTCCCCGATGAAATTGGCCAGCTTGGGATACGTGCTGACATAGATCCCCACCCCCAGCAGCAGCGGCCCCCAGGTGATCAGGGCCCAGTAGCTGATGAGCCGATGCAGAAAACCGCGCCCCCGCGGCACATGCCAGATCAGATTGAACGCCTTCTCAATCGTCCCGAAGAGGCCGATGGCCGCCCAGATCACCAGCAGGCCGCTGGTGAAAAGCAGCCCCCCCGTACTCAGGTTCTTCATGTATCCCTGCGTCAGTTCTTCGATTTTGTCCGGCACGCTGGCGACCTCCGCCCCCTCACTGGGATATTCGAGCTGGGAGAGACCGAACTGCTCATAGACGACGTGGCGCACCCGCGCGCCGATGTCCCCGTAGCCGGGAATCATCTGGAACACCATGACCATCACAATCGTCAGCGGCACGATGCCGAAGACCGTGTGATACGCCAGCGCCGCTCCCTGCGTCAGTCCCCGGTTGACGCTCAACATGCGGAAACAGTGCCGAAAGATCCGCACCTGTTTGAAGAAGAAAGAGGTCCACCGTCCGACTTTCGCCACCGCCGAATGCACTTTTTTACTCATTCAAGTCCCTTTGAAAATTATCTTCTGTTCTTCTCCAAAAGCTGCTCCAGTCCTCCCCGGATCAGGCCCTCGACGCCGCTTTCGATCGTTTGCCGCATATCCAGCCGGGGACCGTTGGGGGTGCCGGTGATCCCGGCCGCCAGCGGCACTCCCGCGTTCTGTTCTCCCACCCGGATCGTCTCTCCCCGCGCCGTGATCGGAAGCTGGACAGTCATGTTCAGCCGGTCGGTCGCAATCCCGATATCCCCGGCAAAAACGAAAGGCCGGTTCTCCACAATCAGTTCCATCCGTTCATAATGGAGCACTCCGTCCTTAACGACAAAAGGAGTTTTCTGCAGGGTCATCCGGGCGGATGTCGGCGAGCGGGCCGCCTGCAGGAGAGTGCCCAGGAAGCTGCCCGCCTGCATATTGAGCCGCTCGATCCAGAGGGTCCCTTCCACCATCAGCATCTGCTTGGGATTCGCCCCGCCCAGGGGAAGCGCCATCTGCTGACAAACCAGGTTCGCCGCCCCCGTCACCGCGACGCTGTTGGCGAACGTGGGATTGACATACTTCAGCAGGGCGTTGCTCATCTCATCGTTGATCTGAACGTTAGTCAGGATCGGCATCGCCTTCTCCAGCCGCAGGAACTTCGGCTCCTCGGCCAGGTTGATATTCCCCGCAAACTGCAGCGTCCCGTCGTTAACCGGCGTCTCGGGCAGGTTCAGCGAAAGCAGCCCGCTCTTTGCGGTGATATTGAAGTCCGCCTTCCCGAAACGCAGGCCCATGAACTCGGCGCTGTCAAAGCCGAACTTGCCCGTGCCGTTGAGATTCGCCAGCAGCTTCTCGGGCTGATCCTGCGGATAGACGGACATGAAATCGAAAAAATCCTGCCGCCGCCCGGCAAGCCGAAGCTGCTGGGGCAGAAACGGCGAAAGCAGGTTCCCCACGGCCTGAAGCTCGTAGTCCGCCTGCACATGGCCCGAGACCTGGGCGTTCTTCTCCTGCGTCCGGCGTTCCAGGCTGCCTTTGATGTTGATCCGGTCGCCCGTTACGCTGAAGTCCTCAAGCGATTCGAGCCGGTTGTTCTTCAGGTCCAGCACGGCCCGTCCGCCGATGGCTGCTTCCTTGCTGACGAACGGTTCCGCATTCGGCTGCGAGATTTGCAGGTTCTCGATCCGCGTATTGCCCGCCTCCGCGATCAGGCGGTCGTCCTCCATCCGCACCCGCAGGTCCGGCCGGACCGTCCCGGCCATCGTTATGTCCTCGGGCAGCGCGTAAAAAAAGTTCACATAGGGCCGGGCCTGCTGAAGGTTGATCTGCCCGCCGAGCTGCACGTCGGCCCGCAGATGCTCTCCCCCCCAGTTCACCGAGGAGTTGCGAAGCACAAGGTATCCCGGCGCAAAGCGGATCGACGCGCTGGCAATCTGCGACTGCGACCGATTCGTATCCACCGTCGCCTCGTATGCCAGTTCCAGCGGCGTCGGCCCAAGCTGCTTGTCTTCTTTGGCCATCGCAAACTGCTGCGCCTGCATCTGTCCGGAACTGACGATCCCCTCATCCGTCATCCGGATCACGCCGGAGCCGCTGAGGTCTCCCCGCAAGCTGTAGTCCAGCCCCAACAGCGGCCCAACCACCGCTTGCGTCCGGGCCAGGTCGGCGTTCAGGTTGTAGTCAAACCGGTTGACCCCGCCCGTGCCGGTCAGGGTCAGAAAGGCGGACTCGATCCGAAGCTGTTCCACCTGATAGTTGCCGTTCTCGGTGACGATCCGGGCCTGTGCGATAATCGGCTCCTGCAGGGCGATTGTCTCGCCTCCCACGGTCTGCCGGAAGTTCTCCACCCGTGCATCGGCGATCAGTGACTCCAGGCTGCCGTCATCCAGCCGGAGTTGAGCCGCGACATTGACCGTGCCGGCGAGGTCTTCGATCTGCACCCCCGCAATCGCCAGCAGCGGTGCCAAACTCTCCAGCGCCAGCGCATTCACTTCCACCTCGAATTGGCCGCTGAGGCCCTCCAGTGAAAACCCGCCCCGCTGCGACTGCATCCGACCGTTGGCTTCGACCGTCCCTTCCTTTCCGTCGGCCGCGACCGCCATCGACAGCGACGCATTGGATGTCCCGCCGCCCGAGGGCAGGTTGACGGTGGAGGCGATATTGCGAAATTCCACCGGCCGGTACCGATCCCCTCCCATCGCCTGGCGGATCAGGGCCCGCCCGTCATTGACCTTCAGATCCAGCGGCCCGATCTCCATCTTCTGTGAAGACGGCCTCTTCTTTTCCTCATCTCCGGCCCTCCCCAATCCCTTGATCTCACCCTCCTGCGTTACCGTCAGATGCACGTCCGGCCTGTCGATCACCGTATCCCGCAGGGCCAGCCGCCCCAAGAGCAGACGAAACAACTGCGGTTTCGAGGTGATCCGATCCACCCGGACCCGCGTCGCCCCCTCCGGCCCCTCAAAAACGAAGTC
This sequence comes from Anaerohalosphaeraceae bacterium, assembly GCA_050309685.1. Lineage (GTDB taxonomy): Bacteria > Planctomycetota > Phycisphaerae > Sedimentisphaerales > Anaerohalosphaeraceae > JBNRMP01. Next base: position 34,455 of record JBNRMP010000115.1, on the reverse strand, counting down.
GTTGACCCGCACCCCGCTAAACCAGCCCAACGACAAACTGCCCATCTTAACCTCACCGTCCACGGCCGAACTGATCCGGTTTTCGAGGAACTGCGTTCCCCCGGAGGTGGACAGAAGATACGGCAAGAGCAAAAGCAAAAGCAGGCCCGCAACCGCTATGATCGCGAGGCCCCATAACCATTTATGGGAACGTCGTTTTTTTGACTCTTTTTTTGTTTCCTGCGGTTCCATACCAAACTCCCCTTCTGTTTAGATTTTTCATTTTATTTTTTATTTTCGACCCGTCCTGATTATAACCTCTGGTATCGGTCAGAGAAAACCTTTTTAAAGAGGATAATGTTCCGCCCCCGAAAAAAATAGACATTGGAACTCTTTTGTCTCTTTGACTCTATAAAAAAGGCGGCATCGGATAATGCCGCCCTTCAATGCCATAGAATCTGCGATGCCTTAATCCGGCCGCTACTCCGACATGATCTCCTTCGATTTGCTCTCGATCACCTGGTCCACCTGGTCCGTGTATTTCTTCGTCATCTCGTCCACGTCCTTTTTGCCCTTGTCGCGCTCGTCCTCGGTGATCGTTTTCTTCTTCTCCTCGTCCTCGATGCTCTTGATCGAATCCCGGCGGAGGTTGCGCAGCGACACCTTCACCTTCTCGCCCATCTGCTTGATCTGCTGGACGATCTGTTTGCGGCGTTCCTCGCTCAGCGGCGGCACGTTCAGCCGGATCATCTTGCCGTCCACGATGGGGGCCAGACTCAGGTCGCTGTTCTTGATGGCCTTCTCGATCTCCTTGAGCGCCGCCGGGTCGAAGGGCTTGATCACGATGGATGTCGCGTCCGGCACCGCCAGCGTCGCCAACTGCTTGAGCGGCGTCATGGACCCGTAATACTCCACCTGCAGGTGCTCCACCAGCCCCGGCGAGGCCCGCCCGGTCCGCACCGACCGCAGCTCGCCCCGGAGGAACTCCAGCGTCTTGTCCATGTTCTTATCGGTTTCATTGAGAATCTTTTTCAGCGGCATAAGCGTTTCCTTTCCATAGGGCATCACCCCTCGTCCCGCACCCTAATCGCGGATCAGCGTCCCGATCCGCTCGCCGTGCAGAGCCCTGGCGATATTGCCTTCTTCAAAGATATTGAGTACGATAATCGGGATATGATTTTCCCGGCACAGGCTCACCGCCGCCGGGTCCATCACCTTGAGATTCCTGTGGAGCACGTCCTCGTAGCTCATCCGGTCGATGAACTGCGCCGTCGAGTTCTTCATCGGGTCGTCCGTATAGACGCCGTCCACCTTGGTCGCCTTGATCATCAGGTCCGCCCCCAGCTCCGCCGCCCGCAGCGCAGCGCACGTGTCGGTCGAAAAGAAGGGGTTGCCCGTACCGCCGGCCAGGATGACGATGCGGCCCTTCTCCAGGTGCCGGATGCAGCGGCGGCGGATGAACGGCTCGCAGATGGCCGACACCTCGATTGCGCTGAGCACCCGAGTCGGCTGACCCAGCTTCTCCAGCGTCTCCTGCAGGGCCGCGGCGTTGATCACCGTCGCCAGCATCCCCATATAGTCGGCCGTCGTCCGCGGGATGCGGCTCGTCTGCGAAAACGCCGCCCCCCGCAGGAAGTTGCCCCCCCCAACCACCACGGCAACCTGCGGGCCGAGCTGGCGGACCCGGCTGATCCGCTCCGCGATCGACTTGATCGCCTCGCCATCAATCCCGAAACCACCCGGCTTGCAGAAACTCTCGCCGGAGAGCTTCAGAAGAATCCGATGATACTGTAGGTCCGCCATAAATTCACTTTCCTGCGGCGCTTCCCGCATCTTCGAAAATAGGGACAGTCACCTGTTTTTTGTGCCTTTCTCTTTTGTCATTCCCGCAAAAGCGGAAATTCGGATTCTACACCGAAAACAGAACGTGCGCGAAAACAAAAATCCAAAAAAAAGGCACCGGGTTTCGAATCCCCCGGTACCTGTCGGTTTTGTTTAGCCGATTTCGACTCGGACAAAGCGTTTGATCTTCGCCTGTCCGCCGGCCTGTTTGGCCGCCTCGCTGAGGGCCTGCTCCACCGTCTTGCTGTCGTCCTTGACGAACGGCTGGTTGACCAGGCAGTTGTCCTGCAGAAACTTGTTGATCTTGCCGTCCACGATCTTATCGACAATGTTGGCCGGCTTGTTCTTCATCTGCTCGGCGGCAATCTCGCGTTCCTTCTTCAGGATCTCCGGGTCGATGGAATCCTTATCCACCGCCACCGGCTTCATCGCCGTCACGTGCATCGCCATCTCGTTGGCCGTCTGCCGAATCGCCTTGGCCGTCGCGTCGCTGTCCGTCTCGATCAGCACCATCGCGCCGGTCTTGTTGTTGAAGTGCACATAGGTCCCGACGACCCCCGGCTTCTCCAGGCGAATCCGGTGGTACTCGCCGATCTCCACCTTCTCGCCCGTCTTGCTGACGGTCTCGGTGATGATATCCGCGAAGGCCCGGCCTTCCACCTGGGTCTCCATAAGCACCTGGGCTCCGGTCTCCTCGGCGGCCTCGATGGCGTATTTGCCCAGCAGGTCGGCGGCGGCCACGAAGTCCTGGCTCTTGGCCACGAAGTCGGTCTCGCAGCACAGGGCCGCCATTGCCGTCGTTTTGCCGTCCGGGGTCGCCGTGCAGATCACCCGGCCTTCCGTCGTTTCCCGGCCGGCCCGCTTCTCCAGCGTCGCCAGACCCTTCTTGCGGAGCAGTTCCATCGCCTTATCCAGATCGCCGCCCGTTTCCTCGAGCGCCTTTTTGCAGTCCATCATGCCCTGTCCGCTTATCTTGCGAAGCTTCATGACCGCTGCTGCTGAAATCTCAGCCATAACTTCTGCACTCCTTAAAAACCAACAAACGAACCCGTTGCCGCTCCCGGGAAAGAAAATCCGGAAGAGGCGAGTTCATCCTGTGATACGTTCTCAATTAATCGACAGAAGATTCCTGCCGCTTTTCAATGTCACCATTGTCTTCCGAAGAAGATCGGCAATCCATAGCGATTGCCCTGAGTTTTACCTGAGCGGGGCTCTGAAAACCTACTGCGGCGAGGCTTCCGCCTGGGCCGGCTCGACGGTCTCTTCGGGCGAAGCCGGGGCCGATTCCTCGCCTGCGGCTTCCGCCCCCTCGGCGGCGCTGGCCAGCACGCGGCGGCGGCTTCGCCGGCGAGGCGGCTGACCCGCTTCCGTCACTTCCATCGGACGGGCCATCGTCTTGCCCTCGGCGACCGCCTGGGCCAGCTCGTCCATCAGAATCTCCACCGCCTTGATCGAATCGTCGTTGGCGGGAATGGCCACATCCACCGTATCCGGGTCGGAATCCGTATCAATGATCCCCACCGTGATCACGCCCAGCTTGCGGGCCTCCCGGAGGGCGATATATTCCTTGCGGGCGTCCACCACAACCACCGCTCCGGGAATCCGGTTCATCTTGCGGATGCCTTCGAGGTTGGTGCGGACCTTTCGCAATTCGCGTTTGAGCCGCGCGCCCTGCTTCTTGCTTTCCGCTTCGAGCTGGCCGCTGGCTTCCATCTCTTCGAGCTCTTCGAGCCGCTGAAGCCGCGCCCGGATCGTGCGGAAATTTGTCAGCGTGCCGCCGAGCCACCGCTCGGAGACATAGTGCATCCCGCTCTTTTGCGCGGCGGCCTGAACGGCCTTCTGCGCCTGGCGCTTGGTGCCGACAAAGACAACGTCTTTTCCTTCGGAAACCACTTGGGCAAGGAGCTTTTTGGCAATCAGCAGCCCCTTTAAGGTTTCCTTCACATTGATAATGTGGATCATCCCGCGGCGACCGTAGATGTATGCTTCCATCTTCGGATTCCGTCGGCTGACCCCGTGGCCGAAATGTACGCCCGCACTGATCAGTTCACGGGCTAGTTCCTTATTCACAGAAACTTACCTCCAATACTGCAATAAACGTCATTTTCTATTGATAGAGCATCTCTGTCCGATCTACGCCGATCGGAAGACAGATAAAGTACTTGTATCTCCTGTAAATGTCAAGAGATATTGAAAAAATCGAAAAATATTGAAAAACTTTTTTTATTACCAAGTTATACAGGGTCCGGTACATCCACATTAACCCTGTCTTACCCCCTCCGACAGAGTTTTCTGCAATGGACGCTTGCTCATCTCCGCTAAATCCTTACAATGCCCGGTATTTAGAAAATATCGGTTAGCCCTCTTTGATCGTGGCGGGAAACACATGAAAAGAAAATGGATTTTATATATCTTTTTACCCTTGCAAATTTTACTATGCTATTTATTAGGGATGATCCTGATCCCTCATCCGGGCCCGCGGCTGAGCCGTTTGATTTTCTCGGAGCTGGGGGTCATCGAATTAGGAACGGCCGTTTTTTATTTTGCGGCCGCAGCTTTAGTCCTGAAACTCTTTTTTGAGCTGAAATCCCATCCGATGGGAAACCGTCGGCGGCTTTGTATAGCTATGGCGGCCGTATTCCTCTTTATCGCCCTCGAAGAGATCAATTACGGCCAGTTCTTCTTCGATTTCAGTACTCCCGATACCTTGGCGACCCACAATTCAAAAAGAGAATTCAACCTCCACAACCTCTTCAAAAATACCCCCGCCCGCCGGTTGAATCTGATCGCCACAATCGGCTTTCTGACGGGATTTGTCATCCTCCCTTTCGCTTTCCCGGAGGAAAAACGAAATGGGATCTTCGTGTTTCTGCCCAAACGCGACCTGATTCTCTTTGCCGTCATTGCCCAACTGCTCTCCTGGCTCGATGATGTCTGCGGATGGATGGGAATATCCAACCCGTGGATCCGGGCGACAGAGTTCAAGGAATTCTACTGGTCCCTTATGGTCCTGCTCTGGACGGTCGAATTAAGGAAACATCTGCCCCAATCCGTCGAAGGCCGGTTGGAGCATTCCGTGAAAAAGCCCATTCCCACGGAGATCGCAAATGAGCCCTAAGCCGGTGATCAATCTCAGACGAAAACTGCGGATTTTCTTTCGCGGCAAATGGCTCCAGGGGCACTGGCTCCATCGCCTGTTCGGAAAGTATATTACGGCGAGCGATCTTTGGCACCTTAACCGCCGATCTTTTACCGGTGGTCTCGCCCTTGGACTCTTCATCGCCTTTACACCCACCATCCCCTTCCAGATATTCTTGGTAGCCCTGGGCGCCATGTACTTTCGCGTCCACCTGCCTACGGCCCTGGCGGCCAGTTGCGTCACCAATCCGCTGACGGCGGTGCCGGTCTATCTGTCCGCCTGGCAACTGGGCTGGTGGATACTGAGACAGGTGAACTGGATTCGTGATCTGATCGACATCAACGCGGACGGACGAATGATGGGAATCATGCTCAGTTCCATGGCATTGTGGATCGGTTCGCTGATCTACGCGATAGGGGCCTCGCTTCTCAGCTATGTGCTGATCAACTGGTTCTGGAAGAAAATTGAACGGCATGTACTGCCCTTCCTCTCCTATCGCGGTTCCAGGAAAAGGAGTAAAGGGAGGAAGGATGAATAACCGCTGAGGACCTATTTGGCCGCCGGCAGCCGCACGCAAAACCGGCTTCCTCGCCCCAATTCCGATTCCGCATCAACCCGTCCGCCGTTATGCTCCACCATCCGCTTCACGGTTGCCAGCCCGATCCCCTCCCCGGTCCCTTCCATTTTCTTGATCTGATGATATAAATTAAAGACATTGACGACCTCGTCTTCTGCCATTCCAATCCCGTTGTCTTCAAAACAGTAAACGCTCTGCTCGTTCTGCACGAACCCTCGGATATGCAGTTCCAGCGGCCGGCTCGGCTCCCGGTATTTGATCGCGTTGTCCACCAGGTTGGAAAACACCTGCCGCACCTGGTCCCTGTCGCCCATGCACACCGGCAGCGTCTCCAAATGAACCCGGGCGCCGGCCTCCTTGATGCGGAAATCAAAATCCCGCAAAATCTCCTCCATAAGCTGATTGACATCGACCGTCACCGGGCGGATCGGCGTCTGTCCCGCCTTGATCGCCGCGACCATGCCCTTGATGAGCCGGTCGAGGGTATCGACGCTGGTCGTGATAAAGCCGATCGCCTCCGGCACCTCCCGGTGCAGGATCACGTCCATCCGCCCGGCCGTCTCCGGCGACAGGGCAACGGAACCCGTTACCGCCTCCAGTTCTTTGTGGCTTTTGAGGATCTCCTCTGAAAACCCCTTGATATTGATCAGCGGCGCCCGCAGATCATGTCCCACGATCCGGACCAACGATTCCAGTTCCCGATTCTTCTCCTCCAGCCGCGCCCTCAGTTCCTCCGTTTGCCTCAAAAGAGCCGCATTTCGCCGGTACGCTTGCAGCATCACTACCCCCGAAAAGGTAATCAATGCCAGCACCACAATCTCAAAGAAGGTTACCGCCAGCAGGGACTCCTGGGCGGCCTCGATAATCTCATTGCTGTACCGGCTGTAGGCAAGGTAATTGTGCTTCTCGAGTTCAAGAACATCATTCAGGATGACATCAAGCTGCTGTTTCCCGATCAGGTTCCTGAACTCCTCCAGCGCTTCCGCTGCCGCCATGGACTGGGTCCGCGAGACCGCGTCTTTATAATCTCGCACAAACAGGTCCGTATCAGCCAAAACCCGATCAATGGCGGCAGACGTCCCCAGCCCCTCCTTTCCCTCCTTGATCTCCGTAAGGGATTTCGCAAGCGCACTGTTGGCGTGTGCAAAGCGGTCCAGGTAATACTCCTCCCTGAAGATCATGGCATTGAGCCCTGCGCGCCGGAAATCGCGCACCCTCCGCGCAAAGCGGCTCAATATTTCCAGGTCGTAGTATTCCTCCAATGCCTTCTGTTGTCCCGAAGGCAGACGGATCACCGTCCCCAGGGAAAAAAGCCCCGTGAACACCGCCATCAGCAGGCCGGCCGCAAAAATCCCTATGCAAAGCTTTTCCTTCATTGAGCATAGCCCTTTATATTACTTCTTTCGCCTACCCGCCTTTGTTCATTAAATACCCCTCAGGGACGACAGAAAAGGATCACCTCTCCGGCCCCATCTTTTTGCTGCGGGGCTCCGCCTCCCGGTAAAACACCCGCGCGCAGAACTTCACCGGCAGCGAAATCCCCAGGACGATCATGATCAGCGTTTCCATACCATACAGGCAGGCGGCCTTCGCAAAGTCCCCTCCCGACTCCTCCGACTTCGGCGTCGGCACACTCACATCTCTCATCGCGGACGACTGAAGATGGAACCGCACGTAGCCCCCGAAGCCGTCATGCCCCGTCCGCTCCCGGAGGTACACCGGGGCGCCCGCCCCGTAGGTCACCAGAAACGCCTTATAATTCAGTTGCCAGAATCCGCCGTAGTAGATCCCGAACAGCAGCAGACCGGAGAGCACCCCGAGTAGCCGCCACCGGCACCGGCCCGCCCGGATCAGCGCATACAGCATCCCGATCACCGGCAGCCCCACCGCCAGCGGAGCAAATATGAAAAGATAGTAGAACCTGAAAACGATGAAGAGCACAATCGCCATGATCCCCGCGACCAGCGCCGAGAGCATCAGCATCGGCACGAACCGCGGCAGACTCACCCCGCGCCCCGACCGGCAGAAACCGGTCCTTGCGGACTCCTCACTGCCTTGAAGTACCGGCGACCCGAAAGTATCCTCTCTCAACGAATCTGAATGATAGGGTGACTTTGACATGCCCCTCATATCTCCCATCGAACCGTCCATATCGAACCGTCCATTCTGTTTTCAGAATCCGTGCAATCCGAAGGTCCGCGGCGGCTCCAAACTCACTCTATGAACATATCCGCAAACTCCAGGTATTCCCGCTCTCCCGGCCGCAGGTCCGAATGGGTATGCACCGATTCGAGCACCACCTCCAGGCCGTATCGCCAGACCTCATCGGACACCAGCGGCTTCATCTGCCGGGCCTGGGCAATTCCCGCACAACGGCGCCCGCCGCTTTTTGACTTTATTCTTCTTTTTCATAATCCCTCTGGAGGACATTACGAAATAATCGACCGTCTCAGCGCATTTTAACTGAAGAATAAGGCAATTCCAAGCATGAAATCCCGGCATTCCGTCCTCACCCGCGCAAACGCCCCCGCCGTTCGGTTCCGCCATGAAAGCCCCTGATCCGGGCGTTTCAGGGCAGATTGGGATCGCAGTTCACCAGCCAGTTCTCCGCCAGGACCTCCAGGTCCGACAGCCCTGTCTGGCCGTCCGGCAGCCAGTGCGCCGACAGCATCGCCAGGTCCTCCATATCCACCCGGCAATCCTTGTTCCAGTCCCCCGCCGGGCTGTGCGTGCAAAACCGCCGGATCGCCAGACTGTGACAGTCTCCCGCCGCGGTCTTGATAAAGCCGTTTCCATCCGGCACGCTCGCCTGTCCGTAATCGTTCCGTCCCCAGCCCGCCAGCGTCCCGTCCGTTCGAATCGCCAAGCTGTGATATCCCCCCGCCGCAACCTCGACAAAGTCGTTTCCGTCCGGCACGCTCGCCTGTCCGTAATCGTTCCGTCCCCAGCCCGCCAGCGTCCCGTTCGTTCGAATCGCCAAACTGTGATATCCCCCCGCCGCAACCTCGACAAAGTCGTTTCCGTCCGGCACGCTCACCTGCCCGTAGTCGTTCCGTCCCCAGCCCGCCAGCGTCCCGTCCGTTCGAATCGCCAAGCTGTGATATCCCCCCGCTGCGATCTCGACAAAGTCGTTTCCGTCCGGCACGCTCGCCTGCCCGAAAGTGTCGTTTCCCCAGCCCGCCAGCGTCCCGTCCGTTCGAATCGCCAGACTGTGTTCTTCCCCCGCCGCGATCTCGACAAAGTCGTTTCCGTCCGGCACGCTTGCCTGTCCGTAGTCATTCCTCCCCCAGCCCGTCAGCGTCCCGTCTCTTCGAATCACCAGACTGTGTTCTCCTTCCGCCGCGATCTCGACAAAGTCGTTTCCGTCCGGCACGCTCGCCTGCCCGTAGTCGTTGTTCCCCCAGCCCGTCAGCGATCCGTCTGATCTCAGGGCCAGGCCGTGGGAGCGGCTTGCGGCAACGGCGACGAAGTTCCCCATCGGCGGCGCTGACTGGCTAAAGCCGTTATCTCCCCACCCCACAACCGAGCCGCCCGCCGTCAGCCCCGCGCTGTGGTTTCGTCCTGCCGCAATCGCCGTGTAGCCCATTCCGGCCGGCGATGCCGCCTGTCCCTCATCGTTCTGCCCCCACCCCGCAATCGACCCGTTCTGCCGCAGCGCCAGACTGTGCCCTCCCCCCGCCGCGACGGCCGCAAAATCGTTCCCGCCCGGCACGGTCACCTGTCCGAAGCTATTGTCCCCCCATCCGATAAGGGTTCCGTCCGTCTTAAGCGCCAGGCTGTGTCCTCCGCCTGCCGCAATTGCCGCGTACTCTTTACCCGGCGGCACTGACACCTGCCCCGAACCGTTATTTCCCCATCCCGCCAGAAAGCCCTGCTTCCTTATTGCCAAACTGTGGGTTCCGCCTGCCGCGATTGCCGTATAGTCCGTCCCCGCCGGCGGGGAGGCCTGCCCGTAGTTGTTTCGCCCCCACCCGACTATCGAACCATCTGCCTTAAGGGCCAGACTGTGCTCCCCGCCCGCCGCAATCGCCGTATAGTTCCTCCCTGCCGGCGGGGAGGCCTGCCCGTAGTCGTTTCGCCCCCACCCCGTGATCGATCCGTCCGCCCGCAGCGCCAGCATATGCTCTCCGCCCGCCGACACCTGGACGAATCCCGTCAGCGGCATCCCGGGCAGCTTCTGCAAACCCCAGCCGCAAATCCCGCTCTGCAGCGTGGGACCCGCTCCGGACCAGACCGGCCCATAGCGATCCCGGTACGCCTGCCACATGTTCCACACGAACCGGCTGCTCTTATACAGATCGATCCCGTTGGTCCCCCACTGCCACCCCTTGTCAGCATACTCCGTTTCGTTGGAGATCATCGCCATATAACGGTCGCAGTAATCGAAAAACGCCGGGTTGTTCCAAATGGCCTTTATTCCCATGATATGGGCCGCCAGCGCCGTCCCCGGCATCGTGCACCCCGACACATCGCGATAGGCGGTGAGCCACCAGTAGTTGCTGTACCACGGATCGGCCGCGTGGCGGATTCCCCATTCGGGCAGGCCGATGTCCGCCGCCGTATAGGGGTATGCCTCGCTGTCCGAGGGGTGCCACTCGGGGCTGTTCGTCGCGTCCACGTCCGTCTGGCTCACATAGAAGACCTGGTCGTCCTCGTTGCCGAAGTGGATATAGTCCGGCGGCGGATTGCCCGGCCCGTATCCGCTGACTTCGTACAAGTACTTGCCGCTTTTGGCGTGTTGGGCAATCATCGCGGGATGATTGAACACCCGCGCTGCAAACGCCCCGGCCAGCTTCCTCCCGTTGGTGATGCCCCCATTGCCCGTCCAGATGCTCTGAGCCTCCGGGCAGGCAATCACTCCGGACACATCGATCCCGTACTGAAGAAACCGAACCAGCAGCGTTTCCTTCACTGCCTGCGGATAGTCCAGGTTAAGCTGCAGCGCGGCAATGCTGACCGCTCGCGACATCTCGCGTCCGTACCACGGCATGTTATCGACCGGGTGCGTCACCTCGCCGGGATAGTTGGCCCCGTGATCCAGCCAGACCCGTTCAAACGCCGCTTCGCTCTCTGACAGCGGCGGCGTTCCGATGACGGGCGGCAGTTCGCCCAGGCAGTTCCAGTCAATATGGGCCTTGCGGATCTCCGCGAATTTGTCGCTGCCGCAGTACGGCGGGCGAAAGGCATCCGCCGAGGGCGCAGCCGCCACAATCGTCAGAACCGAGGCGCTCTGCACGCGCGGCTCCGAAACCTTGTCCGGCACCACGGCCGTGCTAATCGTCGAAACCAGCGACTTGACGGGATGGTCCGACACGTCGATATGCAGCGGCGAGTCGGGCGAGACCCCCATGCCGATGTTCAGAGAGGGGACCCAGTTGGCCGCCTCGCTGTCATACCCCTGCGGCCCGCCCGGGATCGGATTGATCATCGAACCGTTGATGATTCGCCCCCCGGCGTTGACGCTGGCGGGCGTGATGCCGATGATGTTCACCGGTCCGATCACCCAGTAATCTCCGTTCGCATAGGTCCCGCAGCGGTAGGTATTGTTGGAATCGCCGGCAGAGAGATTTTTGTCAAAGATCCACCGGATACCCCACTGCTCGATCCATTTGACCAAATTGGGATCGACAGTATTAGGGTCGATAACATTGGGATCGATAATGTTGGGATCGACAGTATTAGGGTCGATAACATTGGGATCGATAATGTTGGGGTCGATGATATTCGGGTCGATGCCGTTGGGATCGGACACCCAGAGGGAAAGCTCGCTGAATACCACCGGCAGAACCGTCGCCGAGAGACAAAGGGAAAAAAAGCTCCTTATCAACTGTTTTTTCATTAACAGCATCGCACATGCCCCTATTTTCACTTCCTTGCGGGAATCTGGCGGATTTGCCGCATCCCCTTCTGCGCAGTGAAGCGAATGAACTGCGGCGCGATTCCCTCCGCGCGGCCGCCTCCTTAAACTTGCACGACTCCGGCCCCGACTATATCACCCCCCTCAAAAAAACCGCAAGCCGCTTTTCCCCGATTATTTAAAAATCTCTTATCGCCCTCATTTTCTTCGGAATGCGTATTTTGGGATTCAAAATCAGCGTTGACAGTCGCCGGAAATGCCGCTAACCTGTCCCATGCCGGATAGGGTACTGTCAGAATCGACCATGAGTCAAGTATCGCCGGACGAACGAAGTTATTGTGAAAGGATGCATGCGATGGACAAAACAAGGATCACGTCCTACCTCCGCGAGCACCTTGAAGACATGGCAAAGAAAAAGGAACCCGGCCCCTACATCACCATCTCCCGCCAGTACGGCTGCGACGGCGAGGAACTCTGTTGTCTGCTCCTTGAAAAACTCAACAAGATGGATCCTGAATCCCGCTGGAACTTCTATTATAAGGATCTGCTCCATCGCCTGGCGGAGGACACCGGTCTGACCGAGGCGTTTCTCGAGAAAGAGCGTTTTGCCAAGCCCAGTCTGATTAAGGACTTCCTCCGCGGCCTTAAACGCCAAACCATCCCTGACGGCCTCGAGATCTGCAACCAGATCGCAATCATGATCCGAACCATCGCCTTTGAGGGGTATGCAATTTTCCTCGGGCAGGGCGGCGCGGCGGCCACAGCGGATATCGCCAACGGCCTGAGCATCCGAATAGAGGCCCCCTTAGACTGGCGGATCGCCCGCGTCTGCATCCGTGAAAAAATCGATAAGCAGACCGCCGCTCGCAAGATCGAGGAAATCGAAGAGCAGCGCAAGCGCCTTCGCCGAATCTACGAACAACAGAATACCCGCGAGCCGGCCTTCGCCCTCTTGTTCGATAACTCCATATTCAATAAGGAGTTAATCGCCGACCTGGTCATCCGCACCCTGCTGAGCAAAGGATGGATCGAGGAACCGGCGGAAATATAAAAAAATGCGCCGAAAAACACATAATTTAACCATTTCTCTATTGAATTTTAACCGCATCGCCCTACAATGTTCTGTTCATAACAATAAAAACGACACATTCACTGCGCTATTGAATGATGGGTAACGGGGGCGCCTGCAAAACAGGAATTTCCCGGTATGGACCCGGACGATAAGCCGGTAATGTTGTAACTCCTGTGTTGACAGGAGTTTAACCATTGCTGAGATGCATTTAAATTAAGGTATAAAGTCAGGCGTTTTTTAGCAGAAAGAGACACAATGGAGTTGATACAACGGATCAAGGAAGCGGAAAGGCAGGCGGACCAGATCGTTGAAGAGGCACGGCGACAGGCCGCCGACCTGCTTGAGGACGCCAAGCAGAGCATGAATCAGCAGCTCCAGCAGGCCGCCCGCCGGCGAAGCGAGATGATCGACCAAGCCGTCAGCGAGGCCCAGGCCGCCGGCGAGGCCCAGGCCCGGACCCTCCTGGACGAAGGCGGGCAGAAGATTGACGCCATGCAGGAACAAGCCCGCCGGAAGCTCGATCAGGCCATCGGCGAAATCTTCAGCCGCCTGGCCTGATAGGCCCCCGAAAGGCAGATAAACGGGAATTTTGGCGAAAAGGGCTATGCAAGCCGGATCGAATCGGTAAAATACCCGATCAAACGCAAAAGCCGAATCAATTAAGGACGTTCCATGGCTATTACACCCATGCAAAAAATAATGATTGTCGCTCACCAGAGCCAGGCGGCCGATCTGCTGACGGCGCTTCAGGACGCCGGGCTGGTGCAGATTCTCGATGCCGAGCGGGCGATGGTCACCAAGGAATGGCCGGAACTGCAACTCGAAACCCGCAAACCCCGTGATCTGGAAGAACTGATCGGCCGGCTGGAAAAAGAGATCCGGTTTCTCGACTCCAACGCCGTCGAACCGGACACAGACCTCTTTAATCCGCGAATCGAACTCGACGGCGGCCGCTACAGCCGGATCATCAGCGGCAGCGAAGCCGTCCGGGTCCTGGAGGACGCGGAGGTAACGGAAAACCGTCTCCACCAATTGGCGACGGATCGCGAGAATATCAAGGAACGCCTCAACCGGCTCCACATCTGGAGAAATTTCACCACCCCGGTGGAGGAGATCCATACCCTCAAATCCTCGACGGTCTTTGTCGGGCTCATCCCGACCCCGCACTTCGCCGACACCCAGGAGGAACTGGCGAATGTCGGCGCCGTCATCGAGGTGGTCGGTGAGAGCGAAACTCTGCGGGCGTGCATTGTTGTCGTGCTCGAATCGCAGGCCGCCGAGGTCGGCAAGATACTGCGCAACCATGAGTTCGAGGCGGTCAGCTTCGAGGGTATGGAGGGCACCCCCGCCCGGATCATGCAGCGCAGCCAGGAGCGGCTCGGGCAGATCGAGCAGGAATATGAACGACTCCGGCTCCATGCCGTCGAGCTCGCCGAAAAACGCCTGGACCTGAAGGTGCTTTACGATCACTATTTCAACCTGCTGGAACGCCGCAACACCCTGGCCGGCGCCCCGGCGACGGAACGCGCCGTCTTCTTCGAGGGCTGGATCAAGCGGCGCCATTACCCGGACCTGGAGCGGATCGTCTCGCGCTTCGACGCGTGCAGCATCTTCCCCGTGGAACCCGGCGAGGGCGAGGAGCCGCCGGTGGAGATCGAAAATCCCGCGGGCGTCAGCGCCTTCGAGAGCATCACCCGGCTCTACGGCATGCCCGCTCCCGCGGATGTGGACCCGACGGCGTTTCTGGCGCCGTTTTTCGCCGTCTTTTTCGGCCTGTGCACCCTGGATGCGATGTACGGGATCGTGATGATCGGCGTTCTGTATTGGATACTCCGAAAAATGAAGGCCGGCCAAAAATTCATACGGATGCTGATGATTTCATCCGTCTTCACCACCCTCGCCGGCGCTATCACCGGCGGCTGGTGCTCCGATGCCATCCCCCTTTTCTTTCCGGCTCTGGAAGGATTCCGCCAGTCGCTCATTCTCTTTGACCCCATGGAAAGTCCGATGGTCTTTTTCGTCCTGTGCCTGGTCCTGGGCTATCTCCAGATCATTGCCGGGATTCTCATCGCCTTCATTCATAAGCTGCGAACCCGGCAATACCTCTCCGCGTTCATGGACCATGGAACGTGGCTGGTGTGGCTCAACAGCTTAACGCTGCTGGGCCTGAGCAAGGCCGGTTACCTGCCGGGCTGGGTGTTTCACGTCTCCCTGACGGCGGCATCGGTCCCGGCGGTCGCCATCCTCCTCTTCAGCGAGCGGGAAGGCGCGATCCCTTTCCGGATCGGCATGGGATGCTACAATCTCTTCAGCACCGTCTTCTATGTCGGCGACGTGCTCAGTTATATTCGGCTCATGGCCCTGGGCATGGTCGGCGGCGGCTTCGGCATGGCGATCAACAAAATCGCCCTGGATGTTTCCGGCAAGCCCTATATCGGCTGGTTGCTGGCGGGCCTCATCTTTGTCGGCGGTCACCTGTTCAACATCGCCAACGGAACGCTGGGGGCCTTTGTGCACAGCATGCGTCTCCAGTTCGTGGAGTTCTTTACCAAGTTTCTGACCGGAACCGGCCGGGAATTTGATCCGCTTCGTAAACAGTATCGACACATATCGGTCAAGGAATAAAAAGCATCGTGCAAAAATCCAAAGGAAAGGTACAAAGCAATGTTTAACTGGGATCAAATAGCGTTTGGCGTAGCACTTTTGGGAACGGCGTTGGCGGCCCTGCTGGCCGGGATCGGCTCCTCCATCGGGATCGGGATCGCCGGGCGGACCGCGGCGGGCGTGCTCAGCGAGAAGCCCGAACGCTATGGTCAGCTCTTCCTGCTGGTGGTGCTGCCGGGAACGCAGGGGTTCTACGGTTTCGTGATCGCCTTCATGGCCATGCAAAAGATCACGGCCCTTGCAGACGGCCTTAACCTGATCACCGGCCTGGCCGTCTTCTCCTCCTGCCTGCCGGTCGCCCTGGCGGGCATGCTCAGTGCGATTCACCAGGGGAAGGTGTGTGCCGGCGGCATCCAGTTGACCGCCAAACGCCCGGAACTGGCCGTCAAGGCCGGGGTGCTCTACGCGGCCATGGTGGAAGTGTATGCCGTGCTGGGCTTTTTGATCTCCCTGCTGATGCTGGGACTCATTCAGACGCCGCAGGCCTAACCCCGGCGGAACGCAAATCCAGGCTCTTACAGACGGACAGGAAGTTATGAACGCCGAACAGGTCATTGAAAAGATTTTATCGGAGGCCCGCCAAAAGGCCGAGGCCCTCCTGGAAGAGGCCCGCCAGCAGGCCGCCCGCCTCCGCGCCGAGCAGCAGGAGCAGCTCAACGCGTACGAGACCCAGTCCCAACAGGCCGCCCGGGCCGCCGCGCAGGACCGGCTTGACCGCATCCTCGCCGGCGCCCGCATGGAGGTCCGCAAGCAGGTGCTGGCGGCCAAGGTGAAGACGCTCGACGAGCTCTTCGCGAAGGCCCGCCGGGCGATCCATACGATGGGTGATGAGGACTACCGCCGGCTCATGGAGCGGCTGCTGGTCGAGGCCGTGCAATCCGGCGACGAAGAGGTCGTCGTCGGCCGAAGCGAGACCCGCCTCAACGCCGATTTCGTCAAACAGGTCAACCACCGGCTCGGCGACAGGGGCCGCCTGCGGCTCTCCGACGACCGGGCGGACATCGAGGGCGGCTTCCTCCTGCGCCGCGGCAAGGTGCAGGTCAACGCCTCGACGGCCGTGCTGATCGATCAGCTCCGCGAGGCCATGGAACCGCAGCTCGTCCGGGAACTCTTTCCCGAGCAGCCATAGAATAAGGAACCGACAGCGGTGAGCACACTACCCGTTCATACCGATTTTTACCGATACCCGCCGGTTGGGGAGGAAGACTGGCGCTACGCCTATGCCGTCGGCAAGGTGCGGGTGCTGGAGGGCTTCATGCTCTCGCGCAACACGCTGGCGGACATGGCCAATGCCGAGAACTTCGCGGCCGCCGCCGAACTGCTCAGCGGTACGGAGTACGCCGTCGGCGCCGACGCCGACGACGCCCGGATCGAATCGATGCTGCGGGAACGCCGCACCGAGGTGCGGGCGCTGGTCGTCGGGATGCTCGAAGACGCCGAGGTCATCCGGATGTTCCGTGCCCGCGAGGACTTTACCAATATGCGCCTGGCCCTCCGCCGGATCGTTACCGAGCGTCCCCTGGGACGCGACTACAGCGATGAGGGCTCCGTGCCCGCCGAGGAGTTTGAGGAAATCTTCCAGCAGGAATACTACGAGCGGCTGCCGGACTACCTCCGGGAGGGAGTGGAGGCGGCCGTACTCGGATATTACGAAAACAAGGACATCCGCCGGATCGACTACGAGATCGATCGTGTCGAGGCACGCTGGCGTATCCGTCGCGCCATCGAGGCGGGCCTGCCGTTCTGCGAGGCTCTGACCCGCATCCAGATCGACCTGAACAACATCCGCACGATGCTGCGGCTCAAGGCGGCCGGGCGGGAGGAGCGGCAGTTCTTCCTGCCGGACGGCTACCTCGAGCCGGAACGGTTTGTCCAGGGTCTCGACCAGAGCTACGATGCCGTCGCCCCGCTGTTTTCGTCCACACCCTATGCCGAGGTCGTGGACGAGGGCGTGCGCTACCTGCGGGAGCAGCAGTCCTTCCTGAAGCTGGAGCGCGGCTGCGAGGACTTCCTGATGGGATACCTCAAGACCACCCGCTCCCTGGCGGCGGGCTACCAGCCGCTGATCGCATTCCTCCTGATGAAGGAGGCCCAGATCCGCGCCGTGCGCATGGTCCTCATCGGCAGGAAGAACGGCCTCTCGGGCCAGCTCCTCCTCGACCGCCTCGGCACGTGGATGGGATAGATTCGAAAGTCGAAAGCAAAGCAGCAAAACCATAGCAAAGAAGAGAGAAAGGTACGAATGGAAGGCAAAGCGGCGGCGATTGGAAGCGCGGATTTCGTGATGCCGTTTACGGCGCTGGGACTGGATACCTATGCGGTGGAGACGGACCCGGCCCGGGTCCGGGAAACGGCTGAGACCGTGTTCCGCAAGCAGTACGCCCTGATCCTCGTGGCCGAAAACGTCGCCCCGATGACGCGGGAGGTTTTCGCCCCCGCCGAGTGCAAGGCCCTGCCGGCCGTGGTGATCGTGCCGTTCACCTCCGAGCCCAGCGGCATCGCGACCGAGGGCCTGGGCCGGCTGATTAAGATGGCCACCGGCATCAATATCCTGGAGACGAAGCAGCCTTGAAAAGAATGATCGGGTCTTTTTTCGGAAAGGCTGACGAATCAACGAAATGAAAGACAAACCGATACGAAAAAAGGTTAAGGAAATGAGAGAGCGGCAGGAAGGCAAAATCGTAAAAGTGGCCGGCCCCGTGGTGGTCGCCGAGGAAATGTTCGGCGCGCGGATGTATGACGTGGTCCGCGTCGGCGAGGAAAACCTCATCGGCGAGATCGTCGAGCTTCACGGCGACCGGGCGAGCATCCAGGTCTATGAGGACACCATCGGCATCGGCCCCGGCGAACGGGTCGTCAACACCGGCGTGCCCCTGAGCGTGGAGCTGGGCCCCGGCCTGATCTCCAACATCTATGACGGCATCCAGCGGCCTCTAAGCGCCCTTATGGAGACCCAGGGCAGCTTCATCAAACGCGGCAGCGATATCCCCGGCCTCTCCCGCGACAAGCGGTGGGCCTTCGAGCCCCTGATGGACAACGGCGCCGAGGTCCGGGGCGGCGACATCCTCGGCCAGGTCCAGGAATCCTCCCTGGTCCTGCACAAGATCATGGTCCCTCCCGGCGTCAGCGGCCGTCTCGAAGGACTCTCCAAAGGCGAATATACCGTCGAGGAGACCATCGGAACGGTCAAGACCGCCAAGGGCGACGTGCCGCTGCGGCTGATGCAGAAATGGCCCGTGCGCCGTCCCCGCCCCGTTCAGCAGCGTCTCAACCCCAACCGCATCCTCCTCAGCGGCCAGCGGGTCATCGACGTCTTCTTCCCGATCGCCCTGGGCGGCACGGCCTGCGTGCCCGGCCCCTTCGGCACCGGCAAGACCGTCGTCCAGCACCAGCTCGCCAAGTGGGTGGATGCCCAGATCGTCGTCTATGTCGGCTGCGGCGAGCGCGGCAACGAGATGACCGACGTGCTGATGGAGTTCCCCGAGCTGATCGACCCGCACAGCGGTGAGCCGCTGATGCGCCGCGTCGTGCTCATCGCCAACACGTCCAACATGCCCGTGGCGGCCCGCGAGGCCTCCGTCTATACCGGCGTTACCATCGCCGAATACTTCCGCGACATGGGCTACTCCGTGGCGATGATGTCTGACAGCACCAGCCGCTGGGCCGAGGCCATGCGCGAAATCTCGACGCGCCTGGAGGAAATGCCCGCTGAGGAGGGCTACCCCGCCTACCTCGGCGCCCGCATCGCCTCGTTCTACGAGCGGGCCGGCCGCACCGTCTGCACGGGCTCACCCCAGCGCGAGGGCACGCTTTCGATGATCGGGGCCGTCAGCCCGCCCGGCGGCGACCTGTCCGACCCCGTCGTGCAGTCCACCCTCCACGTCGTCAAGGTCTTCTGGTCGCTCCAGTCCCGCCTGGCCCAGCAGCGTCACTTCCCGGCCATTGACTGGCTCACCAGCTATTCGTTCTACAAGCAGTATCTGCCCGACTCGTTCGAGGACAAACACCGCGGCGAGGAGTTCGCCGAGATGACCAAGCAGGCGATGAGTCTGCTGGAACAGGAGTCGCAGCTCGCCGAGATCGTCCGGCTCGTCGGCGCCGACGCCATCAGCGCCCGCGACCGCATGGCGATGGAGACCGCAAAGAGTCTGCGCGAGGACTTCCTGCACCAGAACGCCTTCCACAAGGTGGACACCTACACGCCGATCGACAAGCAGTACGAGATGCTGGGCCTGATCCTCCACTTCCACCGGAAAGGGCAGGAGATCATCGAACGCGGCGTGGATACGGCCGCGATCTTCGCCCTGCCCGTGCGGGAGGAGATCGCCCGCGCCAAGTACCTGCCCAACGAAGACATCGACAAGGTACGGGCGATCCGGGAGACGATTGACCGGCAGATGAAGGAACTGTACACCGCCGCCGCGACCGAGTAAACCGGTCGGCGGCAGAGCCATAGCAATCAGGAGTCACGAATGTTAAAAGAGTATCAGACCGTTTCGGAAATCGCCGGCCCCCTGATGATGGTCGAGGGCGTCGATCAGGCCAAGTACGGCCACATCGTGGATATCGAAATGGCCGACGGCAGCAAACGCCACGGCCAGATCCTCCAGGTCCAGGGCGACAAGGTGCTCGTCCAGGTCTTCGAAGGCACCGAAGGCATCGATGCACGGGACACCACCGTGCGCTTCCTCGGCAAACCGATGGAGCTGGACGTCTCCCGCGAAATTCTCGGCCGCGTCTTTGACGGCATCGGCCGGCCCAAGGACGGCGGACCCAAGATCCTGCCCAAGCTCAAGCTCAACATCAACGGCGACCCGATCAACCCGTACGCCCGCGACTATCCCAACGAGTTTATCCAGACCGGCATCAGCACAATCGACGGACTCAACCCGCTGGTGCGAGGCCAGAAGCTGCCGATCTTCTCCGGCGCGGGCCTGCCCCACGACGACATCACCGCCCAGCTCGCCCGCCAGGCGACCGTTCGCGGCGAGGGCGAGTCCTTCGCGGTGGTCTTTTGCGCCATGGGCATCACCTTCGAGGCCGCCCAGTTCTTCATCAACGACCTGACCAAGACGGGCGCCATCGAGCGGGCCGTGCTGTTCATCAATCTCGCCAACGACCCGGCGATTGAGCGAATCGCTTCGCCCCGCGTGGCCCTGACGGCCGCCGAGTACCTGGCGTTCGAGGAGGACATGCAGGTGCTGGTGATCCTCAACGACATGACGAACTACTGCGACGCCCTCCGCGAGATCTCGGCCGCCCGCAAGGAAGTGCCCGGCCGCCGCGGCTATCCCGGCTACCTCTATACGGACCTGGCCGGCCTTTACGAACGCGCCGGCCGCATCAAGGGCAAGAAGGGCTCGATCACGATGGTGCCCGTGCTGACGATGCCCGAGGACGACAAGACCCACCCGGTACCTGACCTGACCGGCTATATCACCGAGGGCCAGATCATCCTCGGCCGCAGTCTCTACCGCAACGGTATCACCCCGCCGGTGGACGTGCTGCCCAGTCTCTCGCGTCTCAAGGACAAGGGTATCGGCAAAGGCAAGACCCGTGAGGATCACGCGGACCTGTACAACCAGCTCTATGCCGCCTATGCCCGCGGCAAAGAGGCCCAGGAATTGGCGACCATCCTCGGCGAGGCGGCCCTGTCGGCGGAGGACCGAAAGTACATGAAATTCGCCAACGCCTTCGAGGCCCGCTACATCGGCCAGGACTACTATGAAAACCGCACCGTCGAGCAGACCCTCGACCTGGGTTGGGAGTTGCTGAGTATGTTCGAAAACGTTGAGCTCAAGCGTATCGACATCAAGCTCATCGAAAAGTATATGCCCCGCTTCCGCAAGGAAGAGCCGAAAAAGCAATCGAAATAGGGACAGTCACCGGTTTTCGTTTCTCGTATAGTCATTCCCGCGAAAGCGGGAATCCGGATCGGACGATGAGGACGGGCATTCGAAAAAACGGTTTTGAAAATCTGAAATCTGAAATCTGAAATCTGAGATTAATTTGAATCCGCGTAACTCGCGGCGGCATAAGTTTTATGAGCGGCACGGTCGGGCTTTGCCCGGCCGTGGTGCGATTCCGAAAGGTTTTAGCAAGCTATGAAACAGAACGTCAACGCAACCCGCATGGAAATGCTCCGGCTCCGCAAACGGGTCGAGCTGGCCGTTCGCGGACACCGTCTGCTCAGTCAGAAACGCGACGAGATCAGCCGCCAGCTCGTGCAGATCGCCCGCGACCTGACGGCCTTGCGCAGCGAAGTCGAGAAGAACCTGCTGGAAACCACTCGCCGCTTCATGATGGCCCGCGCCACGATGGAGCCCGAGCAGATTCGTGCCGCCCTCGAGATCCCCACCAAGAAGTTCAGTCTCACAACCCGGTTCGCCTCCATCATGAACGTTCGCGTGCCGCAGTTCGCTCAGGAGATCGAAGGCGACATCATCAGCTACGGCTTTGCCTCCACCAGCGGCGAGCTGGACGTCGCCCTCCGCGCCCTCGAACGGGCCTTCGAGACGCTCATCGAGCTGGCCCAGAAGGAAAAACAGGCCCAGCTCCTCGCGGCTGAGCTTCAGAGCACCCGCCGCCGCGTCAACGTCCTCGAACACGTCGTCATCCCCGAGACACGCGAAACCATCCGCTATATCAGCGACAAGCTCGGCGAGGCCGAACGCGACAACATCAGCCGCCTCATGAAGATCACCGACATCATCCGCGGGGAGTAGGCCCCCGCGAAACACGGGAATCGCGGCGATTTCCCGGTAACGGGAAAACGGCCGAAGACCAAAAGGACCTTCACGGGTTTAAGAGCCCAAGGCTCTGAGGGATGGTTATGTATCAAACATTGCACGATTTTGCCCAGCGCCCCGCCCCGCATTCGCGGTTCACCGCCAAAGAGCTGTGGACCCGGCCTCACCTCGCCCGCCGGATGCTTCAGTTTCATTTGGACCCGGGCACTGAGCTCGCCTCCCGGCCGCCGGCGGCCATTGATGCGATTGTCGAATGGCTGGATCGGAGCCTTGGATTGGAAGGCAAAAAGCTCTGTGATCTCGGCTGCGGTCCCGGGCTGTACGCCGCGCGGTTTGCCCGGCGGGGAGCGGAGGTCACCGGCGTCGATTTTTCCCGTCACAGCCTGGATTATGCCGCCGCCCAGGCCGCCCGGTCCGGCCACTCCATCCGTTACCTTCATGCCGACTACCTTACGGACACTCTCCCCGACGGCTTTGACGTGGTGACGCTGATTTACTATGACTACTGCGCCCTGCCGCCAAACCACCGCAGGCGCCTTCTGGCCAAAATACGGGACATGCTCAGGCCGGGCGGAAAGCTGGTGCTCGATGTCGTCGGCATGGGGAGTTTGGCCGCCAAACGCGAAGAGACGATTGTCGAAACCAACCTGATGGGGGGCTTCTGGGCCGAGGGCGACTACGTGGGAATGCAGCGGACCCTCCTCTATCCCGATGAGGCCCTGTCGCTGGACCGTGTCCTGATTATCGAGCCGACGGAATGCTGGCAGATTTTCAACTGGCTTCAGTATTACACCCCCCAGCGCCTGTCAAAGGAATTCAGCGAAGCCGGCTTTAAAGTCGACGCCCTGATGGGGTCACTGGCGGGGGATCCATTGACGGAGACCGGCCCGGCCATGGGAGTCATCGCAACCCGATAGACAGACCAAAACACCCCGCCATATCCGAGATAATTAAATGCTCCTGAGCCGTTTTCTTTTAATCCGCTTTCATCTCCCTTTTTCCGCAACGCTTCGCAGTTTCAGCGATGCGCCTTCGAGTCCCTCGGATTCCATCTTCAGCCGGATCGTGCCGGGCTCGTTCGGGTTGGCGCGGAGGATCACGAGGGCCAGGCCGTTGAAGGCCTTGCGCTCGTGCGAAGGGAACGGCGTCAGGTCGGTTGGGTCGCCGTTGTCCGTCGCAACGATTGCGCCGGGGCCTTCGACGCTGAACCGGATCGCATTCTTTGCATTCGGCACCGTCAGCCCGTCCTGATCGATCACTCGCACGGTAACGAACGACAAATCCCTGCCGTCCGCCCGGATCACATCGCGGTCCGCCGCCGCCGCCAGCCCCGCCGGCGCCCCCGTCGTGCGAACCACATCCTCGGCCCACCGCCTGCCGTCCTTATACGCCACCGCCCTCAGCTCGCCCGGCTCATACGTTACATCGTCCCACCGCAGGCGGTACTCAAACTCGCCCTTCTTCTTTCGCCCCAGCGACCGCCCGTTGAGAAACAGCTCCGCCTCATCGCCCGACGTGAACACATGCACCGGCGTCGTCAGCCCGATGCGCTCCGGCCAGTTCCAGTGCGGCAGGATATGCGCCATCGGCAGTTCCGGCCGCCACTTCGACTGGTACAGATAGAAGCGGTCCTTCGGAAACCCCGCCAGGTCGATGATCCCGAAGTACGAGCTGCGGGCCTCGTAGTACGGCGTCGGCTCGCCGAGATAGTCCCAGCCGCTCCACACGAACCCCCCGCCCACATACGGGTGCCGGTCCTTCGCGGCGAACACCTTCTCCGTCGATGCTCCGAAGTCCGCCGAATACAGTTCATACGCGCTGACGTACCGGCGATTCGGGTCCCCGCCCTGCCCGTCCTTTACCGGCGCGCTGATCCCGTCGAAGACGGGAAACAGGTACTCTCCCCGCGTGCTCAGGGCGGCGGCGTTTTCGCTGCTGAGGATGAGCTTGTCCGGATAGGCCTCGTGAAAGGCCGAATACAGCGGCGGCGTACCGATCCCCTTGAGCCCGGCATAGGCCGGGGTATCTCGAATCCCCTCGCCCTGGTAGTTCAGCGTAATGAGGTCCGGCGCCGCGGCAAAGGGCATTCCCGGCTTGGCGTAATTCAGCGAGGCGGTCACCGGCCGCGTCGCATCCTCCTCCTTGACCAGCTCGCTCAAGGCCGCGGCCACCGCCGCCCCCGCCTCCTCGTTGAACTGCTCGCCGACCTCGTTGCCGGTGCTCCACATGATTACCGACGGATGATTGCGGTCGCGGCGAATCCACGCCCGGATATCCGCCTCATGCCAGTCCGGATAGATAAGATGAAAATCATACCGCGTCTTTTTGCGTTTCCACGCGTCGAAAATTTCATCCATCACCAGAAACCCCATCCGGTCCGTCAGCTCCAGCAGCTCCGGCGCGGGCGGATTGTGGGCCGTTCGGATGGCGTTGCATCCCATCTCGCGGAGGATCTCAAGCTGCCGCTCGGCGGCGCGAGCGTTAAACGCCGCTCCCAGCGCCCCGAGATCGTGATGCTGGTTGACGCCCTTGATGTAAATCCGCTCGCCGTTGACGAGCAGCCCCTGCTCCGGGTCGAAACGCAGCGAGCGAATGCCAAAACGCGTCTCGTACCGATCGACCACCCGGCCCTTGTGCCGCAGGGTCGTCACAGCCGCATAGCGATGCGGCGTCTGCGTCGGCGGCGGCCCCCACAGGCGGGGATTCTTCAGCGTAACGGACCCTTGCACCTTGACGCTCTCGCCTGCCGCGACCTGCGCTTTAAGCGGCTTAAACTCGGCGGCCGCCTTGCCGGTCGGGCGGCCTTCTTCGTCCAGGACAAAAATCTTCGTAAGCGATTCGACGACGGCATCGGCCTTCGAATCATTATCAATCGTAACCTCCAGATCGATCACGGCGGAGGCGGAGGATACGTCGCGCGTCGTTACAAACGTCCCCCACTGTCCGACATGAATCGGACGGGCCTTCACCAGCCACACGTTGCGGTAGAGGCCGCCGCCGGGATACCAGCGCGACGAGTCCGGCGGATTATCCAGCCGGATCGCCAGTTGGTTCCGTCCCCCCGTTTTGATGTAGGGGGTCAGATCAACACGCCAGGAGGCATAGCCGAAGGGCCAGCCCCCGACAAGCTTCCCGTTGAGCCACACTGTCGCGTAAGACATCGCCCCGTCCACATCGAGAAAGAAACGCTTGCCCGCGTCGGACGCCGGCAGCTCGAACGCCTTGCGGTACCACCCGACGCCCGGGCTGGGCAGCCGACCCATGTCGCCGCCGACCCCTTCGTTCCCCGCATAAAACGGCCCCGCAATCGCCCAGTCGTGCGGCAGGTCCACCTGCTGCCATGCACGATCATCGAAATCGCTCTGCACATAAGGGCAGTCGCCGCCGGGATTGCCCTCGGGGCGGACATGCCGCTTGTCGGGGTCCTTGATAAAAGCGTTGCCCGTCGGCAAAATCCACGGCTTGAGCACAACCGGTGCGGCGGTTTCGGCCGCCTCCGCTGCGTCCGCTTCCGCCCCACCTTCCTTTTTCTTCGTCGGCCGCACATCATAAATCAGTCTGCTCGAGTCGCCGTCCGGATCTCCCATCTGAAAACGCCAGTCCGCGTTAAAAGGAATCCGTTCCCGCGGAGGCGTTTGGGCCGCCCCTGCCGCCGGTGCCAGGGCCAGCGCCGTCAGCATACAGGAAAGAAAAAAGCGTCCCGCCCGGGTTTTAGTGGCTGTTTGTCGAGTTTGTTGGCAGGTAACGTCAGTCAGATCCGTTTTCATTTGAAGCCCATCCTTATCTCGAATCATCCGTAAAGTGCCGTTTAATTGGGAGTATTATACCCGTTGACCCTCAAAATAAAACAAAAACCCTGTAATGCACTTACCATTAAAATCCCGTGATCTTTACCATTTTGGAATCCATCCGTATATATACCAATATAGGGTCTCTATATAATTTATAGAGGGTACATCGCAAATCGCTTATAGTCCGCAAAAAACACGGGCGGCACGGTCAGGCGTTGTTTAGCCGTAAGCGTTTGCGTAAATTTAGGAGACAGTCGCTACATAAAGTTTCCTCTCTTGCATCCGCCGGCCCCAGCGGATACAATACCCCCCAATAAACACATATTCCACACGCCGGTTTGCCTGCCGGCGTTTATGATTTCTATGGTTGAGAACGGAAACAACAAGAGCGCAGGTCCGCCCAAATCGTTTATGACGATCGGGCCGACGCTGCATTACAGCTACCCGAATGTGCATCGTTTCTGGCTCCTGACGGTAGCGGTCTATCTGGTTGCCTGCTTTATCTGGACCCGGATGGTCGGCGGTTCCGCCTTCACGCTCAACCTCGCCGACGCCTTTCAGCCGGCCCTGTGGGACCTGGGCCGCATCGTCGAGCACCCCCTGAGCATCTACGAGTACCCCTGGCAGATCCTGATCCTCGGGGCCGTCATGGGCCTGCTGGCGACCATCCCCCTGCTGGTGGCCCAACTGCTCAGCTTCCGCTACAGCCTGCCGCTGATCCTCGCCGTCATTGTTGTTGCCCGGCTGGGGCTCTTCGGCCTCTTCGTTTTCGTCAGCTGCATCGCCGTCGCCTGCCGGCCGCTGCGGTTCCGATCACGCTTTATCTCCCTGGCCCTCTGCCTGAGCCCGGCCATGATCTACTGGGGCGTCTTCGGCGGCAACGGCAGTTCCGATCCGATTCGCTGGGGCTTTTCCTATGCCCCGTGGATCTATGCATGGATCGTGGGGCTTTTCCTGGCGGGGATTATCCTCGGCTTCGGCCACTACACCCGCTACAAACCCGGCCTCATCTGGTCGGCCAGTTGCGTCGTTCTGCTGATCACTGTGCTGGTCTTCAACCAGACCACCGGCTTTTCCGAGCTGGACTACCAGCTCTATGTCGCCGGCAACAACCCCGAGGAGCAGGAGGAGTTCCGACCCCATTCCCTCTCTCCCCACCTCGACGCGATCATCCGCGACGAGACCCTGGGCAGCTATCTCACCGGCGTATTTTACCCGACCGAGCCGATCCTCCTGCGCGAAAAGCTCAAGTCGGAGATCCAGAACATGCTGCTCTACAACCGCTGGCCGTTGTGGTTCCAGCAGAACATGCCCGACGAATTCAAGTTCCCGGAAAAACGCGATAAGCTGCTCGGCCAGTATGACCGGTTCATCAACACCTGGCCCGCCAGCCGCCGCCTGCCCATCGCCATGTACTACCGCGCCCTGCTCTCGGAATATCACCCGGACATCCGCCATCTGGGCCAGACCGAAACGCTGCGGTTTTACAGTAATTATCCCTTCTTCGACAATCTCCTCTTCTGGCGGGAACTGCTGCTGAAGTTTCCCCAGAGCCCCGAATCCCTCGAAGCCCGCTGGCGCATCGCCGTCCAGGAGGCCGGCCGAGGCAATTTCACCCGCGCCGCCGAAATGTGCGATGTCGCCCTCAAATTCCTCCAGGACACAATGGCCGACCGTACCGACACCCGCCCCGGCAACGAGGGACTGCTGGCGGCCTTTCAGCGCCCCCCGCAGACGGCCATCACCCCGCTCCATCTCCAGGAACTCAACCTCCGCCTCCATGAGCTTCGCCGGCTTCTCGCATCGGACAACCAGGGCGATTCCGAGGCCTCGCGTCAGCGGCTCGCCCGCTTCGTTCTCCTCAATCCCTATAGTCTCAATTACGATCAGCAGCTCAACGAACTGCTCGCGGAGATGAAGGAGGATGATCCGCTGCGGGACAACGTTTTGCTGGCGCGGGCCGGCTTCATCGCAGATACCCGCCTGCGGGCCAAAACCCTCCAGGAGCTCAGCGAAACCTGCCGCGGCAAAGACGGCGGCATCCAGGCCCTCTACCGCTTGGGCATGCTGAAGGTAAAGGAATGGAAGGAGACCCAGTCGGACAGCCCCCAGCGCAAGGAGATCCTCCAGGAGGCCCGCCGGACCCTCTCTCGTTTCCTCGAGACTTACCCCGACAGCTTCTACACCGACCCCGTCCGCCAGATGCTTTCCTCCCTGCCCCAGTCGGAATAAGACGGCTTGTGTTATCGGTCCTTTCTGCAATTCAGCCCTCTTTTTTTCCCTCCGGCCCCCGTTTTTCTCCTTAACCTGTCCTTGCGGGACCGATAAACATATCCCATCGGAAGGACGCATCGGTATTTTTCCGGTCATCGGGCTATTTAGGTCCTGCGGCCCCTTAGCTCGATCCATAATTTGACCGATATAAAAGCGTACCTTATGTTTTAAGAAGAATCGAAAGAACGATCTTGCAGTCCGTGTGTCACATGAAGATAAAGACATGGCTATTTTGGATTTTGCTGCTCCTGCTGCCCGGCGGCATCGGCTGGCTGACGGTACAGACGCAGCGGTCCATCCAGACGCGAAAGATCGATCAGTCCCGTCAGGTCCACCAGCAGGAAATCCGCGAATATCTCAAGATGTACGAAAGCTGGATCGCCCTGAGCGCGGAGGAACGGCTGGAAAACCCGTGGGGACAGGACCCCTACGGCGGTCCTGAGATCCAGAAGAAACTCCGTGAGAATCAGGAGGAGCGGCTGCTGAGCAATCTGCCGGACCTGCTCGGCCCCTCCCAGATTCCCCGGGAAGCGGCCGATATCCTCTTCGGTCCCGGCTGGCAGCAGGTGGTCAGCGACTATCGCGACCGGCTGGAAAAACAGGAAATTATCCTGGTCACCTCATCGATCCTGCTGGTCTCCGGCGGACTGCTGACGGTCCTCTTTATCGGGCGCGTGGCGATTGCTCTGATCGGACGCATAGGCAGCCGCCCCGACAAACAGACCAGGGCCCAGCGGCGACGGGACATCAAAGAAAAAAGAAAGAAGGAAAAGGCCCGCCTCGCCAAATCCCGCCGGGGTTTGCAGCCGGCGGACCGCACCGAGTCGCCGTCGCAGGCCCGGGAGCAGACGCCGGAGGAACAAGAGCAGCCAGATGCCGAGACACAAACGCCGGAACCCGAGACTCCCTCAGTAACCCAAACGCTGGGTTACTTCGAAACCGGCCGCCGACAAAATCGGGCTCTCCCCGAGGGCGATTCGGACGATGCGGAGATCCAGTCGGCCATCTCCGAGATCAACCGGGCCTCGCTGGCCCTGATCGAGGAGACCGAGGCGGCCGCCCAACCCGTCCTGCAAAATCTGATGACGCCCGAACCGGTGGCCAGGGAGCTCAACGAGCTCAGCGAGCAGATGTCCGCCATCCGCCAGTTTGCCGCCGACCAGCAGACCCATATCCGCAAGCTTCAGGACGGCTATGACTGGCTCATCATCAAGCGATTCTGCCTGCGGATCATCCGCTGCATCGACAACCTCGATGACCGGATCGCGGCGGCCTGTTCCGAGGGACAGGACCCGGCCGTCCTCCGGGATATCCGCGACGAGCTGCTCTTTGCCCTCGAATCCAGCGGCGTCGAGGCCTTCGAGCCCGAGAGCGGCCGTCAGTATCGCGGGCTCGAAAAATACGCCGAGGCCGTCAAGGACCGCATTGAAAACGATGTCCCCGAACGCTCCGGCGCCATCGCCGAGATCGTCCGGCCGGGCTATCAATATCTGATCAGCGACGAGGAAAAGAAAATTGTTCGATGTGCACAGGTGAAACTCTTCGACTGAGAAGGAGACACTAAAAAAAGGATGATAGATTATGGCAGCAATAGCAGGAATTGATCTGGGAACGACATTTTCAGCCCTGGCGATCTTGAATAAGATCGGCCGCCCGGACATCGTGCCGAACTGCGAGGGCGAGCGGATCACCCCCTCGGCCGTGTACTTCGACGAGGACCAGGAGGGCTCGATCCGCGTCGGCATCGAGGCCCTTAACTGCCGCCAGCTCAACCCCGAGCGGTCCGTCCGCTGGATCAAACGGCACATGGGCGATCCCCAGTGGCGAAAAATAATCGACAAGCGGCAGTGGTCGCCCGAGGAGATCTCCAGTCTGATCCTCAAAAAGCTCAAGCAGGACGCCGAGATCGAGCACGGCGAGATCAGCGATGTCGTGATCTCCGTGCCCGCCCACTTCGACGAGGTGCGGCGCAAGGCCACGATGGACGCCGGCCGGCTGGCGGGACTCAATGTCATCGGCATCGTCAACGAACCCGTGGCGGCCGCCCTCTACTATGCCGTCACCCATCACGTCAGCGGCCGCGTCATGGTCTATGACCTCGGCGGCGGCACCTTCGACGTCACCATCCTCGACGTCGATGGGCGGGACATGAAGATCGTCTGCAGTCAGGGCGACCATGCCCTCGGCGGCGTGGATATCGACAACCGCATCCTCGAACGCTTTGAGGAGGCCTACAAACAGGAACACCACACCGACCTGATCGCCTGTGAACAGGATCGGGCCAAATACGAGGACGACGCCGAGGACATCAAAAAGACCCTCTCACGCCGCTCCGTCGCCAAGAAAATGCTCTACGGCCCCGCCGGGAGCTGCCGATTCGAGATCACCCGCGAGGAGTTCGAGAAAGTGATCGACCCCTTCATCGGCCGCACCGAGATCCTGATCGATGTCAGTCTCGAAGAGGCCGGCTGCACGGCGAAGGACATCAGCCAGGTCCTGCTCGTCGGCGGCAGCACGCGCATCCCCGTCATCCAGCAGCGGCTGGAGAAAAAATTCGGCTTCCCCCCTCGCATCGCCGTCAACGTCGATGAGTGCGTCGCCCTCGGCGCGGCCCTCCACGCCGGGCTCACGCTTCTGCGCCAAAAACCCGAAGCGGTCGAGGCCAGCATCGCCGGCGGCCTCAAAGAGATCCGGCTCCAGGACGTCTGCAATCACAGCTACGGCACGCTCTGCGCCCCCATCGACGAGGAGACCGGCCGGCACGTGATCCGCAACAATATCATCCTCCGCAAGAACACCCCTCTGCCCTGCGAGGCGACGCAGACCTTCTACACGATGTCCGACAATCAGACCGAACTCCAGGTCACCGTCACCCAGGGCGAGGACGAGGACCCCGACTTCGTCAACCGCATCCTGACGGAGGTCTTCGAACTGCCTCCCGACCGGCCCGCCAACCGGCCGATTCGCGTGCGGTACAGCTACGACCTCAACCAGCGGATGCACTGCTGCTTTGAGGACGAGGAGTCCGGCCGCTCGCTCGAGGTGGATTTCAACCTCAGCCAGGACGGCAGAGTCGCCGAAAAGAGCATCCAGCAGAAAGCGGAGGAACTCCGTCAGTTCAACGTCAAGTAGAGCCATAGCGGGCGAAATGAAATGGAAGCGGTTATTGGAATCATCGTGCTGAGTCTGGCGACGGTAACGATCGTCCTGGTGACCGGGCCCGAGGTCCTGCGCCGACCCTGGCTCATCCGTCTGATCCCCGGCCTCGACCCCCGTCACTTCGCCTGCCGCATCCATGAGACCGAGGACCCCGAGATCGTCCTGCACTTCCAGATTTGCGGCCGCATCCACGCCCCCCGCGCCGGCCTCGATACCCAGATCCGCATCCTCGTACAGGACGTAACCGATCCCAACGAACACAGGCCGATCCTCACCCGCAACCGCGACCTCCAGCAGGAAGGCGGCCTCGAATTCTGCTACACGCTCGACAACGGCCCCCTGCCTTCCAAAGTCTCCATCCTGAAGGACTGGGTCGAGTTCTTCTCGATCCCCTGCGCCGAGCTGGTGTTTCCCCGTGAGGGCTACCGCACGCTCGAGGCCGCCGTCTCGGTGATCGCCCGCGAGGACGGCAGGGTCCTCGCCGAGGCCCGTTCGCAGATCCTCACCCTCTCGCAGCAGCCCGGCTACGAGTCCATCCAGCGCAACCGGATCGCCAAGCGGCGGGCCGTCACCGAACTGGCCGCCGCTGTCTGGGTTCTCGGCGGCCGACACCCCGACACCCGTGCCCGGCTTGCCGCCCGGCTCATTGAGAAATTTGCTGCCGCCCCCGGCGAAACCGACACCGTCGAATCGATCCTCGCCGAGACCCTCAGTTGCCCCCCCGACGATGCCATCGTCGAGGCCTGTCGGAGCATCCGCGATGTCGCCGCCCAGTCCGAGTGCCTTGACACCCTGACCCTGTGTATCGAAACGGTCGGGGCCTCCGAGGTCATCTCCGACGAGACCTCCCGGCTCCTGTCCCTTATCGCCGACAACCTCGGCATCTCGCCCCAGCGCTTCCACGCCCTGCGTCAGAAGATCCTCTCGCGCCACTCCGACAAGATGGCCGATCCCCGCCGCCTGCTCGGCATCGACGACTCGATGAGCGGCGAGGAGATCCTCCGTCAGCTCACGAAGGAATACCGCAAGTGGAACGCCCGCGTCACGCACGCCGATGAGTCCGTGCGCCGCCAAGCCGATCAGATGCTCAACCTCATCATGGAGCTCCGCAGCCGCTACCAGCACTGCGCCTGACCCTACTCCGTCTCCGTATCCCCCACCAGCGGCCGGATCCGCGTAATCCGAAACGTCACCAACTGCGCCTCGTCCGCATCGACGCCGTGGCCGCGCGCCCTGTGCCGCGCCGGCCCCACCACCTGCGGGTCGCTCTCCTCGCCGATTTTCTCCAGGTACAGCCGCTTGCCCCGGTAGCCCGGCGCCTTCTCGATGAACAAATACACAGCCTTTGGGTTGTCTCGCAGGTTATCAAACGTCCGTCGCTGCCGCATCACAAAGGTAACCGTCTCCGAATCCACCACGTGCGGCTTGGCGTAGATCGCCGCGTCCACGTTCCCCGCCCCATCCGCCGTGGACAATATGCCGATTCCCTCGGCCGTCTCAAAATAGGCCTTTACACTCATACGTCCCTCTCTTACGGGTTTTGAAATTCGATAGTTTCTATGAAGTATCTACTCTCCCTGTCCGCCGAAGGATCGCAAAAAAACGGAAAACCGCCGGCCCTGCCGCCGCCGTCGGATCAGCGCCGCCCCCGCGCCGCCGAAAATCCGATTGAAAAAAACCGCTTTTTTCGCTATCCTGCCCCCTATGAACCGTTATTGGGGAGTTATGATGTTTTTTACGATCTTTCTGGCCATCGTATTCGGCGGCACGCTCTATGTGCTCTGGCGGCTGTTTTCCTTCTGGGGCCTCCGCCACGGCGTCGGCTTTTGGCTCCTCGCCGTCGTCCTCGCCTTCGGATACATCGGGGCCAACATACTCGACCACCGCTTCCCGTCGATGCTCTCACGCGGCCTGCTGCATGTCACGGCCCTCTGGCTGGGCGTCGGTCTTCTCGCCGTCTGTCTCCTCGCCGTACACGACCTGCTTCGGCTGTTCATCCGCTTTCCCGTCTCGACTTCGCGCTGGGTCGTCGTCGGTCTGCTGGCGGCCCTTACGCTCTATTCGATAGCCAATGCCTTCATCGTTCGCGTCCGCACCGTAACCCTGCCCGCGCCCGTCGATATGGACATCGCCCAGCTTAGCGACATCCACCTCGGCTCGATCTCCTCGCGTCACCTCGCCCGCATCGTCCGCAGGACCAACGCCCTCAATCCCGATCTTGTTCTTATTACCGGCGACCTGCTCGACTCCTACAGCGGCGTGACGGACAAGACGCTTGCGCCCATCTGCGATCTGGCCGCCCCGGCCTACTTTGCCATCGGCAACCACGAACGCTACGCCGGTCTCGACCGCGCCATGGACCTTATCGCCGCCACGCCGGTCAGACCCCTGCGCAACGAGCAGGCCGTCTTCGGCGGCGTGCAGATCATCGGCATCGACGACAGCGGCCGCGAGGACCAGGTCGCCCGCGTCCTGAAGATGATCTCTCTCGCCGAAGACAAGTATAAGATCCTCATGTACCACCGCCCCCAGGGTCTTGACGCCGCCGCCGACGCCGGCATCGACCTCATGCTCTCCGGTCACACCCACAACGGACAGATCTTCCCCTTCAACTTCGTCGTCCGCTCCCAGTTCCAGCACCTCCGCGGTATCCATCAAAAAGGAAACACCACCCTCAACATCAACACCGGCACCGGTTTCTGGGGCCCCCCCATGCGCCTCGGCTCAAGATCCGAAATCACCCTGATTAAATTAAGAAAACAGTAAATGCGTATCATCCCGGTGAAGTACACCTCAGGCAAGCTGGCGGTGCGGTGACGGGTTGGTGAGGGCGGAGGGGTGCTTCTCAGACAACCTGATCGGTCAGGGGGGCCGGTTTGGAGACGGCTGGTTGGGCCGGCGGTGTCCAGTTGCTCGGCAGCAGGTCAGGGACTGTCAATAATCTTTCGCACTTTTTCTGAGAGTTCTTTCCTTGGTCATCTCGCTTGCCTCACCTTCCACCCCCGGGGGTGGAAAATATTATCGGTCTACCCGGCCTGACCCTCCTGTTTTTCCTGCTGTTCTCGTTTGTGTTCTTTGAGCCGGTCCATGTTCATATACCGCTTGAGGCCCCACTGGGTCCCGGCGATATGCCGCAGCCGGACCATCTCGCCCAGGTGGTCGTGAATCTGGGCCTCATGAATTTGGATGACATTACTCAAGTCCTTCACCGATTGTGCCGATTCCTTGCTGTGCATCAGTCTGTCCTTTCTCTGGTTTACTGGCTTCTTGTGGATTCAAATAACCAACGACCAAAAAAAGGACTCTTCATGTCTACTACACAAAGTGCGAAAGATATCTTACATTCTCGAAC
>JBNRMP010000114.1:0-40049 GCA_050309685.1 Anaerohalosphaeraceae bacterium | reverse complement strand
GATCGCTGCGGATAAAGGCATACTGCTCAATCCCATCGAAGGCAGTCGTGTTGAGCTGGAGTGCCCCGCCGGAGATCTGCCAGGCGGCAATGTTGGATGCGCCCCCGTTGTTATCCAGGATCACCGTGCTCGTCCACTCGCTCAGATCGTCGGAAAAATCTTCAATGACAATGGCCTGAGCGACCGCCCCCACGACAAAAATCAATAACAGCACCATCAATTTTTTCATCATACAACCTCCTAAAAAAGTGAAACCGATTTTATCCATAACCGACGTCTATTCGGATAACGTCAGATAGGGCTCCGCAAACAGCGTCCAGTCGTTCGTGTTGTTCCACTCGTCCGATCCCTGGGTGGTCACCAGCGTCAGGAAGCGGTCCTCCGCCGTAAGCGAAACCTGCACCGGCAGGGCCTTGTCCGCCGCCGTAACATCTCGCGCGGCAAACCGGATGCGGCTGTCCACCAGCACGTAAAAATCCGCCTTCGAATCTTCCGGCCCGAGGGCCTTCCAGCCGCCCTTCCACACCCGCAGGACCGAGGCATAATCGTACAGCGTTTCAGAGACGCCGCACCGGGCCGTGAACGATTCGATGTTCAGCCCCGGCGCCGAGTCGCGGATGGCCTGCAGGTCAAACGTAATGCCCTGGTTGGCATGCATATAAATGGACGAAGCGCCGGCCGTACCGTAGGATCGCCCCCCCAGACGCAGCGAATGCCGGGGAACCTTAATCATATCGGCCTCATGCCAGGCCCCATTGAACACGCCGCCCCAGAAGCCGCCGTTGGTGGACGGGCAGTCCGCAAAAATATGATTTTCCGAGGAAACCTGCACCGGCTCCCCGCCGTCGGGGATGAAGACGCCATCGATCAGGGGGACGCTCGGGACGGGCATGTAGCCGGGCTTGCCCTCGATGAAGCCGGTTGCCTTTGTAAACGGTTCCGGCTTGCCGGTCAGCGGATTAATGCCCCAGTTCAGGCGTCCCGTTCCGAATCCGCTGCCGCCGCCGACCACGTCCGCCAGATCGAACCGCCGGCCCTTCCAGATAAAGCCCCGTGCCGAATCGAAGGCCCGAACGAACAACGACTCGCCGGTGGGGATCTCCCGAACCAGCCCGCCGAGGTCCACTCGCCGGGCCTGGCCCGCCGTCAGTTCCTGGCTTTCGCCCGTTTGGCCCTTGGTACCGGGGATCAGCGAGGCCTTCCCCCGGTACATGTGAACGTCCGTCGTCCCGTCCACGTCAACTTTAATTCCGAACTCCGTCCCCAGATCGATGATGCTTGAGCTGGGCGTATCCACCATGAACCCCTTAGCGCATCCGGGCACTTTCACATACAGGCGGCCGGCGTCCAGGATCATCTTCTCCGCCGACCTGAGCCGAAACTGCGCCGGGGCCTCCATGACCACCCGAGCCCCGTAATCGAATTCGATTTCGATGATTCCCTTCTGAAGCCAGAAGAAATCCGTCCGGTTCATCAAACGGCTGCCGACGCGGTAGGTCTCGCCGCCGCCGAACTGAGCATCGAAACAATCGATAATCGTCGCCACCGGCTCAGGCATCAGACGCGGGGAGAGCTGCACATAGGCGATTAAAAAGATCAGCGCCGCCGTTGACAGCACGGCAATCAGGATGGAGGTCTTGTTGACCTGCCGCAGGGTCTTCTCATACTGCACCTTCTCGATAAGCTTCTTCTCTTTCTCCACTTCGAATACCGGCATCGGCAGGGTCGGGGCGCTCTTTTCCTCCTCCGCAAGGGCCTTCCACAAGGCGCTGTCCGAGGGGCTACCCTGCAGCGGTCGAACATCCTCCTCCAAAAACGACAGGATGGAATGGCTTGACAGAAGGGAAATAGAGAGCATGGTATCGACGTAGTAGTCCAGCGCCTCCGGATCGGCTTTCAGGCGGTCCTGAAGCTCGTAAAACTCATCGTCCGCCAAGACCCCGTCCATCTCCTTCTGGATCAGTTCGGCCAGTTCGGCCTGTCCCTTCGGTTCGCTCATAAGGCGCCCCTTTCCATTGAGCGTTCGATGCATCGCAGCAGGGCATCCTGCAGGCGGGCCAGCGTTTTATACATCCCCTGAACCGGTTTGCCCAACTGGTGGGCGATGGATTTGATTGTCTTGCCTTCCGTGTAGCGAAGCCGGATCAGATAACGGTTGAATTCGCTGAGTTTTTCGCAGCACCGCTTCAGGGCATCCATCCGTGCATCCTCCCGGCCGAGCCGTTCCAGCGTTTTGTCCTCAATGGCCGCCGTCAGGTCCGCATCGAACAGGAGATGACTGCCCTTGCGGCCGGTAAAGTAGGATTTAATCAGGTTTCGAGCGATCCCGATGCCCCAGGCGACAAAGTTGCTTTCCTGATCAAATTCATCGAATTTGCGCCACATCACGATGGCCGTTTCCTGGAGGATGTCATTGGCATCGGCATAGTTGTGAACCGAGGCCAGAATGAAGGCATAAAGCTTCTTCTGGGATGCCATGAAAAGCTGGAAGAAGACTACATCTTTTGGCTGCTTTGCCTCCATTTTATATCCTGATTTTAGCGTCGTTTTAAAAACCAATTAAATGGTACACGCTGATTCCCTGTTGTATTGGAACTAATCGGATGAAATTGGACAAAAAAATTGCAGGAAATCTTTTTATCGAAGTGAATCGCCAAAACAGGACAAATCAATACTTCTTTCGGAAGCGAGCATTCGGTATGTTAAGGATTTTGCGGTATTTAGCGACAGTTCTTCTCGCAATATTTCCCATGCCGGCCTCAGCCAGCTTCTTACGGATATCGTCATCTCCAAGCGGATTTGATTTATCCTCTTTATCTACAATCTCCTGTAGTTTGGCCTTGACAGCATCCCAGCTTCGCTGCTGGCCCTCCTGATCCTCCAGACCGCCCGTAAAGAAGCTCCGCAGCGGCAGGATCCCCTGCGAACACTGGATATACTTGCCGGCGACGGCCCGCGAGATCGTCGCGATATGCACCCCCACCTGTTCGGCAATCACCGACATCGGCAGCGGCTTCAAATAGAGCGGTCCCTTTTCGAAGAACTCCTTCTGGTAGTCCACCACCGCGCGGGCCACCTTCAGAAGCGTCTGCCGCCGCTGCTCGATGGCGTCCATGAACCACTGGGCCGACCGGATGTTCTTTTGGAGAAATTCCCGCGTCTTTTCGTCGATCCGCCGGTTGCGGGCCATCTTCCGATAAAAGCTGTTGATCCGCAGGTTGGGCAGGTAGGCGTCGGCCAATTGCACCGTCAGTCCGCCCTCCTCATCCGGCACAACGATCACATCCGCCGTAATCGGGTGATTATCGTTGCGGCCGATCTGCAGGCCCGGCGAGGTGTCCAGCTTGCTCATTCGCTCCAGCGCCCGGTTAATCTGCTCAACGGAGCAATTCATCTTCCGGGCAATCTGCGGCAGATGATTTTCCAGCAAATCGTTCCAGTGATGCTTCACGAGGCGCATCTCAAACGCCAGGTCGTCCGGGCTCTGCTGCATCTGGATCAGCAGACATTCGCGGACGTCGCGGGCCCCCACCCCCGCGGGTTCGAGCTTTTGAACCAGCGCCAGCGCCGTCTGGAGGTCCTCCAGTCCGAAGGCGTGTTTGTCCTTGTTGTAAAGCTGCTCCAGGCGAACGGTCAGATACCCCTTCTCGTCGATATAGTCGATGATCAGTTCCCCCGCGGCCCGGACCTTTTCATTCGCTTCGACCAGCCGCCATTGCTCCTTGAGATAGTCGTTGAGCGACTGCTTGAAATCCGCCGTATTCTGCAGGGCCTCCAGCTTTTTATCCGGCTCGGAGGAATCGCGGGTCGGGCGAAAGGCGCCGCCGCCCTGCATGTAGTCCTCATACTCCTGGCCCAGACTATCGAGACGGCGAAAATCCTCCGTATGATCGTCCTCGCCGATCACGAGTTCCTGCAGATCCGCCGAATCATCGTCAACCGGATCGGTGCCGGCCGGCAGATCCGGCTGTTCCTCGTCCATCTCAAGCACGGGGTTGCTGTTGAGTTCGGCCTCGATCTTCTCCTGAAGCGCCAGCAGCGGTAGTTGGAGCACCTCCATCGACTGGATCATGCGGGGAGCGAGCTTCATCCGCTGCTCCATGCGCATCTGCCCGGTTAAACTCATCCGCATTGCCACGGCTCTACTCCTGTACTTTCACCGTTCCCTTTAACATCCGCCTTCATTATAACGGAAGGACCGAACCACAACAGGGAAATCTGCCGATTTCACCGATCGTTCTCTACATTTCCGAACGCCCGAGAATGGCATCGGAGAGAATGGAACCGCTCGAATACTCGATGGTGGACCCGGAGGGCAGGCCGCGGGCCAGACGAGTTACTTTGATCCCCATTGACGACACCAGCGAGCGGATATACAGAGCCGTCCCGTCTCCTTCCAGGTTGGGGTTGGTCGCCATGGCGATCTCGCGGACCTGACCGGACCGGATGCGGCTCATCAGGGCGTCAATCGTCAGGTCCGCCGGCTCGATACCTTCCAGCGGGGCGATATGCCCGTTGAGGACATGGTAAACCCACTTGCACAGGCCGGTCTTTTCGAGACTGATTACATCCTTGGGCTGCTCGACCACGCAGATGATGGAGGCGTCGCGCCGCGGGTCGCTGCAGATAGCGCACGTCTCGGATTCCGACAGATTGCAGCAGATCCGGCACTGCTGAATATTCTCTTTGAGCCGGCGGATGGCCTCGGCCAGCGCCAGGGCTTCCCGCGCATCGGTCTTCAAAATATGGAACGCCAGGCGCTCGGCCGTCTTCGGCCCGATCCCCGGCAGCTTGCCGAATCGTTCGATCAATTCATTCAAACTCTTGGTATAGGCTGGATTCATAGGTTGTCTTGTTCCGGAGTCTCATCTTCGACGATTTCATCTTCAATTTCCTGCACTTCGACCGGCGTGGCGTTGAGTTCGCGAAGCACCATCTGCACCCGCGGATCATCCAGGACCTTCGTCCGCTGTTTACGGTCGTTGACGGTCTTCTGCGGCGAGGCGCTTGCGGGGACGGGCTGCTTCGTCTCGACGGCTCCCGTCTCAAAACCGATTTCAACGGCTTGCCCGAACGTCTCCTGCCAGAACCGCTCGATCTCCGCTTTCCGCTTGCGGCATAGTTCCATCGCGAACGCCGCGCTCGAAGCGAACCGGATCGTCAGACCGCCGCCGCGAAACGCCGACGGCCGGGCCTGTGTCAGATAGTTGGCTAAACTGCCCTCCTGCGGGGCCAGCCGTTCAAGAAACACCGGCCATGCCTGCCGGCACGCCTCCAGGTCGGTCGGGGCGTCCGCGGAAACCGCCGGCATCGGCGGCTGAGCCGTTTTGACCGGCGATTGCGGAGCCGGCCTTACCTCAGAAAAGGCCGTGAATTTTTTTTTTACTGCCGACTCGCTGCCGCCCGCCGCGAGAACATGGTCCAGCCCCAGGAAATGCTCGCTCATCGCCAGCCGCAGCAGCGCCGCCTCCAGCAGCGTCCGCCCCGTCTCGCTGTTGCGGATATTCCACCGCAGCCGCTCCAGAGCCGTAATCGCATAGATGATGCCCGGCAGGTCAAACGCCTTCGCCAGGTCCGCAAGCCGGCTCCTCTCTTGGTCCGTCAGCGTCAGCACGGTCGTATCCCGTCCTGCCGCGCGGATCACCATCAGGTCCCGCAGCCACTCCAGCAGTGAATCGCAGATCTGCCCCGCCGTCTGCCCGGCCCCGATCAGCCGGTCAATTCCTTCCAGCACGCCTGCGCCGCTCTGGGCAGCCATCTGCTCCATCAAAAACTGCAGCTTCTCCCGGTCCGGCTGGCCCATCGACTCCGTCAGCAGTTTGACCGTCAGCGGCCGCACGCCCGTGCTGATAAGCTGATCCATCAGGCTCAATCCGTCCCGCATGGACCCGTTGGCCAGCCGCGCCAGGTGTATGACGAGGTCGTCTTCGAACTCGATCCCCTCCTCCTGAAGAACCTTGCGGAACTGGCCGGCGATCACCATCGGCCCGATGCTCGCGAAATCAAACCGCTGGCACCGCGACTGGATCGTCGGCAGCACCTTGTTCGGCTCCGTCGTCGCAAAGATGAATTTCACGTGGTCCGGCGGTTCCTCGAGGATCTTGAGCAGCGCATTGAAAGCCTGCGTCGTCAGCATGTGCACTTCGTCAATGATGTAGATTTTGAACCGCGACCGGGCCGGCCGGTAAATGGCGTTTTGCCGCAGTTCACGAACATCATCCACGCCGTTGTTGCTCGCCCCGTCGATCTCCACCACGTCCAGGTCTTCGCCGGTATTGACGGAGATGCAGCTATCGCATTTCAGGCACGGCGTCACCGTCGGTCCGTCGGCATTGAGGCAGTTGAGCGACTTGGCCAGGATCCGCGCCATCGTCGTCTTGCCGACCCCCCGCGTGCCCGTAAACAGGTATGCATGTCCCACGCGCCCGCTTCGAATCGCGTTCTTGAGCGTCTGGGCAATCGCATCCTGACCGACCACATCGTCGAAGGTTTGGGATCGGTAACGTCTTGCAAGAACGGTGTAGCTCATATCAATGGAATCGCCTGATTATAAATAAAGATGGTCGGGTTTGCCTTACACAACCCCACTGCCGCTTAGGGCTGCTCGGTTCCCCGCCTGACCCGGTTCACGCGCAGGATTTGCAAGGGACCCGACCGTATATCTTCCGTCTGATTTTGCAAATTCATGCAAAAGCCGTATTATACCAGGGCCGGAAGAATTTTCCACAAAAAAGATTTTTCGTCCATGGAAAGACGGTTATAATACTTGCAGGAGATCAAAAAGTTCGTTTTTTTCATCATGCGAGAGGTGTGACAATGAAGGTTCATATCGAAGACAACTGTACTGCCTGCGGCCTGTGCGTGGATACCTGTCCGGATGTCTTCACCATGGGCGATGTCATGGCCGAGGTCACCGTTGAAACCGTCCCGCCGGAACTGGAGGACGCCGTCGAGCAGGCCGCCGACGAATGCCCTGTCGAAGCCATCTACATCGAATAGCCAACACTGAAGGAGCTTTTATTGGGATAATTCCCGGCTTCGGGCGCAGGCCGCCCGCAGGGCTGCTTGTATCGTAATCGCAGTCCCCTTTTCCTCAAAAACCGTAACGGCCGCATGGGTCGTTCCGCCGGGCGAGGTAACCTTGTGTCGCAGTTCCTCCGGTCCTTCCCCTCGCTGGGCCGCCTGTTTGGCCAGCATCGCCGCACCAAGGGCGGTCTGAAGGACCAGTTCCGAGGCCGTCCGTTCCGGCAATCCTAATTCAAGACCAGCTTTAACCATATTCTCCATCAGGTAGAAAAAGTACGCCGGCCCCGAGCCGCTGACGGCCGTAACCGCATCCAGAAGATCTTCCGACTCCAGAACTACGGCCGTGCCGACTGCCGAGAAAATCTGCCGCGTTTTTAAAAGACTTGTCTCGTCCGCATTGGCCGAGTAAATCCCCGTTGCTCCTGCCCCCGCCATGGCTGGCGTATTGGGCATGACCCGAATCACCTGAGCCCCCGGCAGTTTCGGCAGGATTTTCTCCGTTCGTACCCCCGCCGCAATGGAGATCACCAATGTCCCCTTGCGGACATGTCCGGCGATCTCCCCCAGCACCGCCTCCATCTGCTGCGGTTTGACGCTCAGGACGATCACATCCGCCCGTCCGGCCAGTTCCGCGTTTCCGCCGACCGGGTGAATCCTGTACTCTTCCTCCAGGAAAACCAACCGGTCCTGACGCACATCCGATACGCTGATCCCTTCGCCCCGACAAATCCCCGCCTGCAAAATCCCTTTAATCAGCGCCTCCGCCATGTTCCCGCCGCCGATGAATCCGATTGTACCCATGCCTGTTTTTCCTTATTAAACGCGCTTTTGATTTCCGACATCACCCTACTATTTTTATCTCACAGAGTCAACCGTTTCTTTCGTCATTTCTTTTCCATGAAAATCAACTTACCCCAAACATGCCGCCTGATCCTGCGTATGAAATAAGTAGTTGTCGCTATTGAATCTATTTAAATGGACAACGGAACAGGGAGGCCGCTTATGAATCCTGAGTTCAAGAAAAAGTGGCGGCAGTTGTGGCAGTCGTGGTGGTGGCTGTTCCTGATCTTTGTTATTACGCTCTTTATGGATGCGATCAGTACAATACATTTCATGCGGATGGTGGGACCGGAGGCGGAGCTGCACCCTGCTGTCCGGATGGTTTCCTATTTCTTCGGTCCGGTCGTCGGGCCGATTCTCGCCGTCTTCGGCAAGGCAATTGCCATGGTGCTCGTGCTCTTTTACCTGAAACGTTGGGCCCCCGTCGTCCTGACGGTTTCCAGTGTCCTTTACCTTCTTGCCTTTTTTTACAATCTTTACGCCGTGGACCTTTACCTCAGCGGCCGTCTTCCCTGGCTGCCCATCTGATCTTTATTTTCAACGGCGGCCTCATGGATGGCGTCTCCCTCAGGCGGATTGCTGGACAAACGGGCTCAGCTCGCGCAAACGGTTGACAATCGGCGGCAGCTTTTCGGCCACAAAGTCCACCTCGTCTTCCGTATTGAACCGACTCAGACTGAAGCGGATCGATCCGTGGGCCGCCGTGAACGGCACGCCCATCGCCCGCAGCACATGCGAGGGCTCCAGCGAGCCGGACGTGCACGCCGATCCCGAGCTGGCGCAGATGCCGAACTGATTGAGCAGCATCAGGATCGATTCGCCCTCGATGAACTCAAAGCTCACATTGAGCGTGTTGGGCAGGCGATTTTCCCGGTCACCGTTGACCATGCAGTCCGGGCAGCTCTCGAGAATCTTCGCCTCCAGCCGATCCCGCAGCGCCTTGACGCGGGTGTTTTCGTCTTCCATCCATTCTCTCGCCAGCTCGCAGGCCTTGCCCAGCCCGATGATGCCCGGCACGTTCTCGGTGCCGCCCCGCCGGTTGGATTCCTGGTGCCCCCCCATCAGGAACGGCGCCAGCCGCGTCCCCCGCCGTACGTACAGCACGCCGACGCCCTTGGGCGCGTGCAGCTTGTGCCCCGAGATGCTCAGCAGGCCGATCGTCGAGTTACGAAGATTCAGCGGGACCTTGCCGACCGCCTGCACGGCATCCGTATGAAACGGCACGCCGCGGTCCGCGCAGATTGCCTCGATCTCCTCTATTGGAAAGATCACGCCCGTCTCGTTGTTGGCTGTCATAATCGTCACCAGCGCCGTATTGTCATCGATCGCGCGGGCCAGCTCGTCCATATCCAGCCGCCCGAGCTTATCGACGCCGATCTCC
The DNA here is from genome assembly GCA_050309685.1 of Anaerohalosphaeraceae bacterium. GTDB lineage: Bacteria > Planctomycetota > Phycisphaerae > Sedimentisphaerales > Anaerohalosphaeraceae > JBNRMP01. Next base: position 30,802 of record JBNRMP010000114.1, on the reverse strand, counting down.
ACCACCTGGTAGCCGTGGTGCTCCAGTTCGCGGCACGGGCTCAGCACCGCCGGATGCTCCACCCGGCTGGTTACGATCCGGCGTTTCTGCGGTACGGTCGCCAGGATGCCGCGAATTGCCGCGTTATCGCTCTCCGTGCCGCAGCTCGTGAAGATGATCTCGTCCGCTTCGCACCCGAGCAGGCCGGCCACCCGCTCGCGGGCCTGCCGGATCTTGCGCTCCACCTGTCCGCCGAAGCTGTGCATGCTCGACGGGTTGCCGTACCAGCGGCTGAAATACGGCAGCATCTCCTCCAGCACCGCCTCGTCCACCTTCGTGGTGGCGTTGTTGTCCATGTAGATGATGCGGTCCATGTTAAATCTCCTTATGCGTATGACTCTGCGGTCTGGATTCCTTGTCTTCTTCGACGATGAGGTCGTCGCTGACGTACTCGCGCAGCTTCGCCTCGACGACCTCCCGCATCGTGTACTCGGCCATCTTGCAGTCGGCGCACATGCCGCGGAAGGCCACGATTACCTTGCTGCCCACGATATCGATCAGTTCCAAGTCGCCGCCGTGCGCCCGCAGCGCCGGCCGCACCTGCTCCTGCATCGTATCCTGGATCAGCGCGATTTTCTGAATGTTCGTAAGCTTTTTCGGCCTCGGGGCGGGTTTCTCGCGTATCGCCCGGATGCGGTCGCCCTGCACCGCCTCGATAATTTTTTCGATCTCTCCCTTGCAGCCGCCGCAGCCGCCGCCCGCCTTGCAGTAGTTGGTCACCTGCTCGACGGTCGTCAGGTTATTCTCGGCCACGACCCGCTTGATCTCCTCGTCGGTCACCCCGAAACACGTGCAGACGACCCGGCCCTTCCTGGTCGAGGGCGCCTGGCCCTTCCGCTTGCTCTCGAAGTTCTCGATGGCCGCCTCCAGCGCCTCCTGTCCCATGACGGAACAGTGCATCTTCTGCTCCGGCAGGCCGCCGAGGTAGTTGGCGATATCCTGGTTGGTCACCTTTTTGGCCTCCTCCAGCGTCATGCCTTTGACGATCTCCGTCAGCACCGAGGACGACGCCACCGCGCTGGCACAACCGAAGGTCTTGAACTTGATATCTTTAATTCGACCGTTCTCATCCAATTTGAACGTCAGCGTCAGGGCGTCCCCGCACGCCAGTGAGCCGACCTCTCCGATCCCGTCGGCGTCCTCGATAATGCCGACATTGCGTGGATTTAAAAAATGGTCCATAACCTTATTTGTATAATCCCACATGGATTATCTCCTGAAAATATCTTTACTAAGTACGCAAGTACTACGTATCCGGCAAATCGGATGTTTCCTTAGCTTTCGGCAAGTGCCTGCCGGAAATCCTCTATTATATCATCAATGTGTTCGGTTCCAACGGAAACGCGAATAAATTCGGGCGTTACCCCGGCTTTTCTCTGCTCTCCGTCCGAGAGCTGCTGGTGGGTCGTGCTTGCCGGATGGATGACCAGCGTCTTGCTGTCCAGGATGTTCGCCAGGTGGCTGGCAAGCCGCACCCGGTCGATAAACCGAATTCCCGCCTCTTTACCTCCTTTGACTCCGAATCCCAGGATCGCCCCCTGCCCATTCGGCAGGTACTTTCGGGCCATAGCATAGCTCGGATGGGACGGCAGGCCGGGGTAGTTAACCCATTCTACCGCCGGATGTGACTGGAGGAACTGCGCCAGTTTCAGGGCGTTTTCGCAATGCCGAGGCACCCGCAAATGAATCGTTTCCAGTCCCTGGAGGAACAGGAATGCGTTGAACGGCGACAGGCACGCTCCCGTATCCCGCAGGATATGCGTTCGCAGCTTGATGATATAGGCCAGCGGGCCGAACGCCTCGACGTATTTGAGGCCGTGATAGCTCTCGTCCGGCTCCGTCAGCTCCGGCCAGCGGCCGCCCGTCCAGTCAAACCGGCCTGAATCGATCACGATGCCGCCGATGCTGGTCCCGTGACCGCCGATGATCTTCGTGCAGGAGTGCACCACGATATCGACTCCGTGTTCGATAGGGCGAAACAGGATCGGCGAGGCCACCGTGTTGTCGCACATGACCGGCACGCCCGCCGCGTGAGCGATTTCGGCGATTGTCTCAAAGTCCGGCACGTCGTTCTTCGGGTTGCCGATTGTTTCCATATAGACCAGCCGAGTGTTGTCCCGAATCGCCTTTTTGAAGTTTTCCGGTTGGGACGGGTCGACGAAAGTAAACTCGATTCCGCAGCGAGGCAGGGTGTGTGAAAAGAGCGTATAGGTCCCGCCGTACAGCGAGGCCGAAGCGACCACATGGTCGCCCGCCCGGCAGAGATTGGCAATCGCGGCGGTAATCGCGGCCATCCCTGAGCTGAACGCCACCGCCCCGACGCCGCCCTCCAGCGCCGCCAGCCGCTTCTCCAGCACGTCCGTCGTCGGATTCATCAGCCGCGTATAGATGTTGCCGAACTCCTTGAGCGCAAAAAGGTTGGCGGCATGCTCGGTATCTCTGAACACGTAACTGGTCGTCTGGTAGATCGGTGTCGCCCGGCTGAGCGTGTCCGTGTCCACGGTCTGCCCCGCATGCAGGGCCAGCGTATTGATATGGTAGTGTTTTTCCGTCATGCCATGCTCCTGTATTCCATCATTCCCGCTCACTTGTTGTCATTCCCGCAAAAACGGGAATCCGGATTTTGCAACCGAATCGAAACGTCCGCGCGTTTACCCCGGAAGCACTTCGATCATCCGGTCCAGCGCCCGTTTGGCCTTTGCCCGAATCTCCTCAGGCACGGTGATAGGATAGCGCATCTCCTCCAGCGACCAGAGGACCTTCTCCAGCGTAATCTTCTTCATGTTCGGACAGACGGCCCGCTGCGTAACCGGGTAAAACCGCTTGCCGGGATGCGCCTTGCGGAGTGAATGGAGAATCCCCTCCTCCGTGGCGATAATAAATTCCGACGCCTCGCTTTGACCGGCAAACCGGATCATCTGTCCCGTACTCAGCAGCTCGTCGGCCAGCGCCCGCACTTCCGGGCCGCATTCGGGATGGGCCAGCACAAGAGCCCCGGGGTGTTCGCGTCGGGCCTGTTCCACGTCGGTCACCGTAATCCGCGCATGAGTCGGACAGTAGCCCGGCCACAGAATCAGTTCCCGTCCCGTTTGCTCCTGCACGTATTTGCCCAGGTGCCGGTCGGGCACGAACAGGATACGGCGGTCCGCCGGCAGCGTCTCCACCAGCCTGACCGCGTTGCTGCTCGTGCAGCAGTAGTCGCTCAGCGCCTTGACCTCGGCCGGCGAGTTGACGTAGCAGACCACCAGGGCATCGGGGTATTTTTGCTTCATTGCTTCAAGCTGCGGGGCCGTAATCATATCCGCCATCGGACAGCCGGCGTGGAGGTCGGGCAGGAGGACGGTCTTCCGCGGCGAGAGGATATGGGCTGTTTCGGCCATGAACAGGACGCCGCAGAAGACGATCACCTCGGCGTCGGTTTTCGACGCCTGCACGCTGAGTCCCAGCGAGTCGCCGGTAAAGTCGGCCAGGTCCTGGATTTCGCCCCGCTGATAATTATGAGCAAGGATGACGGCGTTGCGGCGCTCTTTGAGCTGCCGGATCTTATCGAGGAGTGTCTGGCTCATGGGGCTCTTTCTCAGCGGTAGTCTTTTTTCGTCCGCGGGTTACATAGAGGGACTCCGGCGTGGCAATCGTCACGATGCCGCCCGGCGGAACGGACTGGCGAATCCAGACGTTGCCCCCGATGACGGCGCCCTTGCCGATTGTGATATCGCCCAGGATCGTCGCCTCCGCGTAAACGGTCACGTCATCCTCCAGCGTCGGGTGACGCTTTTGCCCGCGGATGATCTCGCCCTTTTCGTTCCGCGGAAAGCTCACGGCGCCAAGCGTCACGCCCTGGTAGATCTTGACGTTGCTGCCGATCACCGCCGTCTCGCCGATCACGACGCCTGTGCCGTGATCAATGAAGAAATGGCGGCCGATCCGAGCCCCGGGATGGATATCGATCCCCGTCTGGCTATGCGCCCATTCGGAGATGATCCGCGGGATCAGGGGGATGCTCATTCGGTACAGTTCGTGGGCGATCCGGTGGGCGGCAATCGCCGTGATGAACGGATAGCTGATGACGATCTCCTCAAAGGAACCTGCCGCCGGGTCGCCCCGGTAGGCGGCCTTCACATCGTCCTTGAGCATCTCCCGGATCTCCGGCAGCCGACAGAGCAGCTCCTCCGTCGCCCGCCGGGCTATATGGGCACAGTTGCAGGTGGGGCATTCCGTCTGACGGCACTGGTGCATCAGGGCTCGTTCGATCTGCTCCGCCAATTCCCGGCGGATAATAATCAGCAGTTCCTGCACCGTAAAGCCCACCGTGTCCTTTTGGATCCGTCGTTTCCCCGTGTACCCCGGGAACAGGAGTTCATAGAGATAGTGGAGGATTTCGACGATGCGGTCCCGCATGGGCAGATTCTTGACATCGATAAAATTGATGCCCGAATCGTCTTCATAGGTCCGGACGATCTGTCGAGTCAGTTCATCCAGATTAAAGCTGTGTTCTTCGCTTGAGTTCATCGCCTTAGAAATGCATGTCGCTCCGGGCCGAATCTCCCGGTTCGTTTCCTAACCAAATTGTCATCCGATTCAGGGGCGGCGCAGAAAATACAGTCTTCGACGGAGCTATGCGTCTCCATAGTCCGTATCCGCCGCAGGCCTCAATCGATTTCAGCGCGCTTAACAGTTCCTCTGGGTCTGCTCCACCAGGTCCTTAAGAGACCGGTTTTCCAGAATGTTCAGAATCGCTCCCTGAATCTCAGACCAGATTTCCCGCGTGGCACAATCCGTACAATTGGGGGTATATGTGGGATGTTCAAGGCACTCGACAGTCGTAATAGGACCCTCAAGGGTGACGAAAATGTCTTTCAGCCTGATCTCCGCAGGGGGCTTGGCCAGGACGTAACCGCCGCGGGGTCCGCGAATGCTCCGGACAAGGCCGGAACTCTTGAGCATGGCAATGAGTTGCTCCAGATATTTATTAGAGATATCTTCACGATCGGCAATCGTTTTAATCTGAAGAGGCTCTTTGCCGTATTCAAGGGCCAACTCCAACATTGCCCTCATTCCATATCTTGTTCTTGACGATAGTTTCATACTTATCTCCTGATTCCTATATGTTTACTAAGATATTAGGATATACTCAAATTTTTGGCAACTGGTTTTTACTTTTTTTTGAAAAATCTACATAAAAGCCCTCTGGATACCTCATTATTTTTCTGTTCTTTTTCTTTCCTGTTGACAGATTCCGTTCGTACTAATAGCATGGAAAAATAGGAAATTGTTGCTGTTTTGACATGGAGAATGGAGAGTTGACAATGACAGAAGAGAAAACCCGCATTATATCTTTTGTATCCTCCTACCTGCCAAGACGATGCGGAATCGCTACCTTCTGTTCGGATCTGATCGGCTCGGTGACGGCGGCCGCCGGGGGGATGCTGGAACCGGTGGTGGCGGCCATGACCTCCGGCGACGAACATTGCGACGGCCCCCCGGTCAAAATCGAAATTCGGCGGAATGTCAAAAACGACTACATCTCCGCCGCCGATTATCTCAATTTCAGCCATGTGGACATGGTCTGCGTACAGCATGAGTACGGGCTCTTCGGTGGCCCGGCCGGCGCCTACCTGAACCTGCTCCTCCAGCGGGTCAACGCCCCCGTGGTGGCCACCATGCACACCGTCCTCCAGGAGCCCTCCGAGGAGTATTACCGGTCCACGCTGGATCTCTGTGCCCTGTGCGACCGGGTGGTCGTCCTCAACCAAAAGGGTGTCGAGATGCTCAGCACCATTTACGGAGTTGACCCCGAAAAAATCGTCCTTATTCCGCACGGCATCCCCGACCTGCCCTTCGTGGAGACCAGCTATTACAAGCACAAGTTCGGCATGGAGGGCCGCAAGACGATCCTGACCTTCGGTCTGCTCAATCGCAACAAGGGCATCGAGAATATGCTCAAGGCCATGCCCGCCATCGTGGAGGCCGATCCTCGCGCCCTCTATATCGTCCTCGGGGCCACCCACCCCGAGGTGCTCCGCAATGACGGCGAGGAATATCGCTTTGAGCTCCAGCGAATCGTCGAGGAGATGGGTCTCCAGGATCACGTGCTTTTCTACAACCAGTTCGTTTCCACGGAGCAACTCCACCGCTTCCTTTGCGCCGCAGACATCTATGTTACCCCCTACCTGCACCGCCAGCAGATCACCAGCGGGACACTCGCCTTCGCCGTCGGAACGGGCAAGGTCGTCGTCTCCACGCCCTACTGGGCTGCCGAAGAATTGCTGGCCGACGGGCGGGGCCGACTGGTCGGTTTCAACGATCCACGCCAGCTTGCCGAAGCGATTATTGAGGTCCTCTCCAACGAAGAGCTGGCCTTTACACTCCGGCGCAAGGCCTACGATTACGGCCGCAATATCACCTGGCCGCTGATCGGCAAACAGTACTGGCAGCTCTTCAACTCGATCCCCTCAACCGTCACGGTCACGCTGCCCCGCGAGGAAAAAAAATGGGGATCGCTCAAAAAGCTTCCCGAGCCCTCCCTGCAGCATCTCCGCGAGATTACGGACGATACCGGGCTGCTGCAACATGCCAAGTTCACGATCCCCGACCGCCGGCACGGCTACTGCACAGACGATAACGCCCGCGCCATGGTGGCGATGCTTCAGTACAACAGCCAGTACCCTGACCCGGAGATCCGGCAATACATCCACCGCTACCTGTCCTTTGTCCTGCATGCCCAGCGGCCGGATGGGACGTTTTACAACTTCATGGGCTTTGACCGGCAGTGGATCCATTACGAACCGGCCCATGATTCGCTCGGCCGGGCTCTTTGGGCCCTGAGTATCGCCTTATGCAATCCCATGTTCCGGGAGATGATTCCGATCCTGAAACATGCGCTCCGTCTTTCTCTGCCCCACATTTCCTCGCTTTCGCCGCGCGGCAGGGCCTATGCGATTTTCGGCCTGGCCGCCTACCTGAAACAGTTCCCCGGCGATTCGGAGCCCCAGCTTCTCTTGAACCAGTCGGCTGACTTTCTCTGCGACCTCTATCGGCGACACAGCGCCCCCGGCTGGCAGTGGTTTGAACCTGTTATCAGCTATGAGGGGGCCCTGCTGCCGCATGGGCTCTTCACCGCCTTCCGGGTGACGGACAACAAAAAATATCTCCAAATCGCCCTGGATACCTGCCGATTCCTGCTGGATTCGACCTATAATGGAAAGCATTTCAGTTTTATCGGCTGTCACGGCTGGTATCCCCGGGGAGGCCCCAAGGCCTCCTTCGATCAGCAGCCCATCGAGGCCGCCTCCACGGTCCTGATGCTGCGCGAGGCGGGCGAAGCTACCGGCGACGGCGATTACCTGCATCTGCAAAAGGAGGCCTTTGACTGGTTCCTCGGTCGCAACGACCTGCAGATCCCCGTCTATGACTTCCGCACGCGGGGCTGTTATGACGGGCTGGAGGAAAAAGGCGTCAACCTCAACCAAGGGGCCGAAAGCATGGTCTGTTTCCTGCTGGCACTGCTGAGTATCGTCGAAAACTTCAGCACGGAGAAAAAACTCATAAGCCGTTCCCGGATCGGCGAACCGGAAAAGATGACCCGCTGACAACGGATAAAACCCATGAAGATTGCAACGTATAATGCCAATTCAGTCCGCTCCCGTTTGCCGGGGATTCTCGACTGGATGGATCGCAACAATCCCGACATTTTATGTCTTCAGGAAACCAAGGTCCGGGATGATGAGTTCCCGGTCGAACCATTTTTAGATAAAGGATATCAGTTAATTTTCCATGGGCAGAAACAGTATAACGGCGTCGCCATTATTTCCCGTCACCCTATCGAGGAGCCGCAAATCGGCCTCCCCGGCGACCCGCTTCAGGAGGCCCGTTTTATCAGTGCTCGTATCGGCCCGTTTCTCATCGTCAACACCTATATTCCACAGGGGCGAGAGAGGGCTTCAGAACAATTTGCCTATAAACTGGAGTGGCTCCGTCTTCTCGGTCGATATTTTAAGGACACGCTTACTCCGGAAGATCGGCTGGTCTGGACCGGCGACATGAACGTCGCCATGGACAATCGGGATGTTTATGATCCGGATCGGCTCTGGGGGCATGTCTGCTTCAATGAAGAGGTTCAGCGTGCCTTTGGGGAGATTATGAAGACGGGCCTGACGGACCTGTTCAGGAGGTTTCATGAGGAAGGCGGCCATTATACATTCTGGGACTACATGATCCCCAACGGGCTCAAACGGAATATGGGCTGGCGGCTGGATTATATCATTGCCGATCCGATCACGGCGCAGTTCTGCAAAAGCTGCCGGATCGATACGGCCGCCCGCAAGGAAACAAAGCCCAGCGACCATACGTATGTAACGGCGGAGTTTGATGCGATTCCCTGCGAGGGCAAAAAAAGGCGGCCCCGTGAAATGACGCCTTGCTTTTTCGGTAAAAATACTTATATTTTGGCGAACGTTTTGCTTGTAAGGGAGATGAAAACCGCCGATAACTATAGCAGGACAAAAAGGGTCCTTTCACGTTGGAATCGTGAGGATCGTTAAGGATTCGTATGACTCCGACCACCATCTCGTATGAAGAGTTTCATCGACTGGTTTCGCAGCGGTCCGGCGCTCTGATGCGGGCGGCCGCCTTTCTGTCCCTGCACGGTCCGTCGAAGGATACGATGACCCGGCCGCTGTTGGGCGAGCTGCATTTCCAGTCCACCCTGCTGGAGGAGTTTCTCGATATCTACGGCGCCCGCAACAACCACCTCTGGGAACGCTTCCGTTCCCTGACGGCGGCGATCAAGCTTTTCTCCAACGTCTGCTATGAGCTGCTTCACATCGCGCAGTCTCTGCCAGCCTACCGCCTGATCCCCGTCGAGGACGATTTCGAACAGGCCACGGCCGATACGCTCCTCTTTACGGGCCGGATCCTGACCGAGGCCTGTCGGCGGGTGACCGACGAGGCCCGCCACCTCAACCTGCCGGTCCCCACGATGCAGTTGCCCGCGGAATATTTCAGCGAACGCCTGCCCCCCGGCCGCCTGCCTCACGACCTGGCGAACCGCAAGCTGGAAACGGTCGATAAGACCATCACCCTGCTGGCCACCGCCTTTCTGAACCTCTCGGCCGAATGCAAGCAGGCCCTGCCTCGCGGACGCACAAAGATCGACAAATACCTCTGCGAGTTTACCGGGCCGGTCAGCGAGGAGAAACTCCGCTCCTTCGAGCTGCGATTCCACAACCTCCAGTCCCTCTACGACACCTACGTCTCCACGACGGAGACCGAGGTCGTTGACAAAGACCTGCCGGTCCTGCGGGGACACATCAGCGTGGTGCTGCACCTGCTGCGGACCGCACGCGACTACGCCCACCACATCGAACGGCACGCGGCCATTTACACCCCTCGGCTGCCCGTCGGCCGCAAGCGGCTGGTCGAACCTGAGATCCTCCTCCAGAGCATGCAGCAATACTCGATCAATTTCGTCAGCCAGTTCCTCACCTGCGCCGAGAAGCTCTGCCAGAATATGCTCAAACGCTACACGGAGATCGGGCGTATCGAGGTGTCCGTCCCGCAGTACCGCGGCTTTCACGTGCGGCCTTCCACGCTGATCTCCAAGCTCGTGCTTCATTACGGCAGCGATGTCCGCATGGAGCTCGACGGCGAGTCCTACGATGCCCGCTCGCCGCTGGAACTGTTTCGAGCCAATGAGAAGATCAACGCCCGCAAGCGCAAGACTCTGGCCGAACAGATCCTCAAGCTGGGCCTCGTTCCCGATAAGCCCGACGATCAGGATATGCAGCAGATCATGCGAAACGTCATCATGTCCCTGGCCGAGCACAGCCACCTGATCATCTACGAGCACCCCCTTCATATCGAACCCAAGCCGATCCGCCGGGATGAAAAGCTCATCGAGCAGGTTACCGACGAGATCGCCCGCCTCCAGGTCACCGGCAAGATCGACATGATCGCCAATGACATGAAGGTGGCCTTTATCGGCGATATCCGTGTGCTGGACGACATTCGCCTGCTGGCTCAGAACGGCTACGGAGAGGACAACTTCGGCAACAACATCCCCCTGCCGGACGAACTCAAGTACCTCCGGGAATAAAAAAGGCCGCTGCAAAAGCGGCCTTCTCATTTCGGCTCTCGCCGCCGATCACTCCTGTTTGGCGGCCGGCTCCGGGCTTGGCACCGCTTCAGATGCCGTCGTCTCCTCGGCGGCCGGGGCGGGAATCGGCTCCAGCAGATCTTCCAGCCGGTGCATCAGGTCTCCGGCCTTATACGAGGGGATCTGGTACACCCAGTCCTTGTGCCTCCGGTTGAACTTCACGGCCTTCTCATCGGCCAGGAAGCGGGTCTCGCGTTCCTTGAGCTTTTCCTCCGATTCCACCTGCGTCTGCAGCGCCGGATCGGGCCCGGTGTACTTCGCCGCAACCCGCACATAACGGCTCTCTCCGTCCTCGGCGGTCTTTACGGTATAGACGACGTCATCCTTCGTTTTGGCCGTATATGTCCAATCGTAGCGCAGCGACGCTTTAGACGACGCCGGCATGACATCCTCGAAACGGAAGTAGTTGAGCGTATTGAAGACGGTCCGGTAGGTCGATTCCTTGAACTGCTGACCGGCGGGCATGTTCTCCAGCCGAATCTCGCCGCTCTCTTCGGGTTTGGACAGGGTATAGGTCACGCCGTTCGGATCGGTCACCGTAACCTGCACCACCTCGTCCGACTTCAGCGCAAACAGGGACATATCGAGATAGTCCGAGGCCCCGGCCGGCAGCCAGGGCGCATCCTCCAGACCGTACACCTCGTTGCCGGTCGTCAAACGTACGTAGGCCCGGCCGGTCTCCGCGTCGGTCTCCGAAAGCAGCAGCCCGACGATCGGCTTGTCCTCGGCTCCGAGAAACTCCACCTGGCAGCGGGCCGTCTCCGGCGTAACGCCGAGCTCCGCATGGTTGACCGCATCGGCGGTGATCCGTTCGCCGCTGTTTACCCGGATATCCAGGCAGCCGCTGATCAGGTCGTTGACCTTCTTCACGTCCGCCGGGTAGTGATCCTTCGGGGCAACCGCGAAGCCCTCATTGCCGCGAACGAGATCCACGACCTTGTCGCCCTTCTCCGACGTGATCCGAATCTTTTGAACGGCGTCGATATCCAGTCCTTCGATCAGCGGGGAAATCACAATCGCATCGGCCGTATAGCTTTGGCTGATCCGTCCCTGAAAGAGGGCCCAGCCCGCCATGATTACCGCCGTCACTCCGAGTATCGCTAATTTCCTGTCTGTCATAGAACCTCCGGCTATCCTTACGAATTCATGGGTTCCTGAATACGATGCATGTGATACCGCCGCATGATCCCTCGCCGCAGGCCCAGGCCCACGGCCACCAGCAGCGTCAGCAGCGGTCCCGGCAGGGTCGCGAAGTTCCGCAGCCGGTTCTTGAGTTCCTCCTTCTCGAGAACCTTCCGGTTCTTCACATCGCGCAGCCGCATTTCGGCCTCGTGCAGCTTGACCTCGATCTCCTTTTTCTCTTCGAGAATGGTCCGGTTGATCACTTCCCGCTGGCCGCTGTCCAGGGCCCGGAGTTTTTCATTGAGCTGCTGCTCAAATCCCTTGATCTGGGCCATGATGTTGGCTTCCTCTTCGGCCGTCCGCTTCTCGGCTTCCTCTTCGATCCGGTCAACCACTTTGAACGGCCGCTTATAGCTGCCGCGGGAGCGGATTGAAATCAGGTTGGTCGAGCCCGACAAGGCCTCCAGCGAATTCTGGATAAACGCACCGCCGTCGCCCACCAACCCGAGACCGAAGATCGTCTCCCGGAAGGCGACGATGTTGCTGAAGAAGTCCACGTCGGCCACGACGACCACAGACACCTTTTCCCTGGCTTCCGTCAGGCCTTCCAGACGCCGCGTCTTCTTTTCCGCCGGGTTCTTGGCCTCGCCGGAATCGTTATTGTCCGCCTCTTCCTCAATCTCCACGCCGTCGGGGAAGGCGCTCTTAAAGGTCCCGCTCACCTGCCAGCCGATAACGACCGGCTCATCGCCGTCGCGGAACCGGCGCATCATCTCGCCGTAATCGGGCCGCATCAGCTCAAATTGGCTGGCGGTCCAGGTGTTGCCCTTCGAACTCGTCTGCATCAGCGGGCTGTACTCGAGATCCGCCGGCAGGTTCTCGCCGGTTACCTTCTTCAGCACGCCCGGGAACATGAACGTCACCTCGGAGAGGGTGGAGGAGATCACCTCGTCCGCGTTAAAGCACTTGGAGGCCTTTTCGAGCTTCAAAAACGGCAGAATCTTCTGCGGCATGCTGTTGCGGTCTATGGCGCCGACCACGGCCAGCCCCCGGTCGCCGGCAAACGTCATCGCCGGCATCTCCAGCCCCCACGCCTTCAGCAGCGCGGGGAGATTGGAGGAGGCATCGTGCTGCATGCCGTACGACATTTGAGTCGGGTCGGGCATATCGACCACAGCATAGGGGTCCACCGCCACGATCGTCCGCCCGCCGCTGAGCACAAACTGATCGATGGCAAACTGCGTCTTCTCCGGCAGGTCCTTGGGGTGGATCACGAAGAGCAGGTCCACGTCCTCGATTTTCTCCGTATCCGATGGGACCGAGACGACTTCGTAGTTCTGCCTGAGCAGTTGAACGATGCCCCACGGCTCCTTGGGCTGCTGCCGCTGCATCCGCATCATCGCCCGCATGTAGTCGGACACCTCGTCGCCCATGACCGGCAGCGAGCTGAGCACGCCCACCCGCGTCTTCTGGCGCGTAATGGCCGTATCGATCAGGTAGCTGACGTCATACTCGACGAAGGACTGACGCTCCGGCGCAAAAAACTCAATCGTCTTGGTGACGCCGAACTGGGTCCGGAGGACCAGCCCGAAAAAGAAGCTCTCCTCCTCGGTCAGGGGAAACCGCTTGAGCCCATGGCGGATCGCCGCCAGTTCCTCCTGCGAATACGGCCGCGGATCGATGATCTCCAGATTCACCATCCCGTTGGAAGTTCGCACGTACTCCTCCAGCAGCGACCGGACATATTCATAGTAGTCGTTGAAATACTTGATCTGGTCCGGCGCCTTCAGCGAGGCCGTCTTGGAATAGTACAACCGCAGCGTCAGCGGCTGTTTGAGTCCCTGTAAAATGTTCTTCGTGCCCTGCGAAAGCGTGTAGAGCCGCTGCTCCGTCACATCCAGCCGGGCCCGCTTGCCGACCAGGTGGACGATTCGGATGGCCGAAACGGCAATGACCGCGATAAAAAACAGGGCCAGTGTCAGTCGCAGCGTTCGATTCATTAGCTTGCCTTCCTTTCTTCCAGAACCAGCATACCGGCATATACCCACGCGACTACCAGGACGATAAAGTAGGTCACGTCCTTCAACTCAACCACGCCGCGCATAATGGAATCAAAATGGCTTTGAAAGCTCAGCGTTTCGACGACCGCCAGGACCTCGTCGGGCAGCGCGCCGGAGAGATAATCCAGGGTGGAAGGCAGGCCCGCGATGACGAAAATCCCGCAGGCCGCCGCCGAGAGGATGAAGCTGATCACCTGGTTTTTGGTCAGCGTCGAGAAAAACGAGCCGATCGCCAGGAACCCTCCCGCCATCAGAAAGGCGCCGAGATAACCGGTCAGGATCAGCCCCTCATCCGGGTCGCCCAGGTACATGACCGTCAGCGGCATCGGAAACGTCAGCAGCAGCGCGATCCCCAAAAACATCCATGCGGCAAAAAACTTGCCCAGAACCGCCTGCGGAATCGTGATCGGCAGCGTCAGCAGCAATTCGATGGAGCCGTTCTTGCGCTCCTCCGACCAGAGCCGCATCGCCGTCGCGGGAACGAGAAAGATGAACAAGATCGGAAGGTGCTCAAAGAACAGCCGCAGGTCGGCCTGACGGATTTCGAAAAACTTCCGGGCGAACGGGATCATGCCCGCTGCAAAAAGGAAAATCACGAGGAACACGTATGCCACCGGCGTGGCGAAATATCCCTTGAGTTCCCGCTTGAACACGGCATAAAAACCATTCATCGCTTTATCTCCTGAAGGGGTGAACTAACGAACAAGCACGTTGGAAGCCTTTTTTCCGGCGACTACGTTCCGGAACACCTCATCCAGCGGACCGGCATACTGCTTCTCCAGCTCCGAAGGAGTGGAATCGGCCAGGATGCGGCCGCGGGCGATAATGATCGCCCGATTGCAGATCTGATCGACCTCTTCGAGGATGTGCGTGGATATGATGATGCATTTTTCAGCGGCCATCTGCTCGATCAGCCGCCGGACCTCGTGCTTCTGGATCGGGTCCAGCCCGTCGGTCGGCTCGTCGAGGATCAGCACCTGCGGATCGTGAATCAGGGCCTGCGCCAGCCCGACCCGGCGACGGTAGCCCTTGGAAAGCGTGTCGATGGTTTGATGGTAAACGGACTGGATGGAACAGAGGGCAACGATGCGGTCGAGGGCCTTCTTGCGGGCGGCCCCCTTAATCTGCCGGGCGTCGCAGACGAACTTGAGAAACCCGCTGACCGTCATCTCGTTGTAGGCCGGGGCGTTCTCCGCCAGGTAGCCGATGCACCGCCGGACCTGGATCGGATCGGTCCGGATGTCATGGCCGCAGATCGAGGCCGTCCCGCCGTCCGGCGCTAAAAAACAGGCCAGCATCTTCATGGCCGTGCTCTTACCGGCCCCGTTAGGTCCGAGAAAACCGAGCACATCACCCTTTGCCGCCTCGAAGGAGATTCCGTCCACCGCGGTGATCGGACCAAAACGACGTGTCAGATTCTGCACAGTGATCATGTTTTTGCTCCGTGATTTTAAAATAGCAGACGAAACGACTCTTCCGGAATTTTTTTAAATACTGCCGTTTTCTTAAAAATGTTCGTTTTTTTGTAACCGTTCACAGGAATTTTCATAAAAATATGATTTTGTTAAAATAGACAACTTGCGCTTTTGTATTCATTGCGCTTTTGCATTCATTCGGGTACAAATGGATGCATGGACGAAAAAGACCAAATTATTGCCGAACTGCGAGAGCAGGTTCAGATGCTTCTCAAACGCATTGAACAACTGGAAGAAGAGATTGCCCGGCTGCGGAAGGATTCCCACAACTCCTCCAAGCCGCCGTCGAGCGATATCGTCAAGCCCCCGAAGGTGCTTCGCCGGGGCAAAAACGCCGCCGCGGCGGCCAAGGATTACTTCCGCTTCCTTACGGAGCCGGGCCTGGAGCCGACGAACAACCGTGCGGAGCGGCAGATTCGACCCGTGGTCATTGACCGGCGAATCACCCAGGGGACCCGCGGCCAGAGGGGCATGCGCTGGTGCGAGCGGATCTGGACGACCTTGGCGACCTGTAAAAAACAGAACCGAAATGTCCTGGATTTTATCCATGAGTCACTCATTGCTCACTGGAGCAACAAAGAATATCCATCGTTAATCTGTTAAAACTGTGAACGGTTACGTTTTTTTTTATCAATTTGGCGGGAAATGTCAACCCTTTTTTCAAAAATTCGCCGAATTCCATCCTTAATATAAATCAAAAAAAAGGCCGCCCCCCGTCGGGAGGCGGCCTGAAACTGCATAAGAGATTCCCGATGCTTACGGAACGATAATCGGCCTGTTTACATGGTCGCTGTAATCGGAATCGATCCTGACGGCGCTGGACCGCATCTCGGGATCCGTCGGGTCTCCGCCGTTGTTGTAGGCGTCGCGAACCTGGAAGTACCATGTCAAGGCGACCGGCGTGTTCACCCGGAACCTGTAGCGACGGCCGTTCAGATCGTAGTACCGGTTCCCGTCGGCCTGTGTGTTGTTCAGACTCGTCCAATCACTGCTGTATTCAGGCAGTTCCACACAGAAGAATCTGTACTCCACCGGTCCGCTGGGATCCACATGTTCCGCAGCCACCATCTCATGATAGGCAATTTGGTTCTCGACATACTGATAGGGGAACTCTTCCCACTGCGGGTAACGAGGAGTCGGCGGATCCAGGTCCGCTTCGGCCAGTCGGACCGTCACGGGCGCAGACATCGCCGTCGATTTGGTGATGACGCCCTCCCGCGAGTAGTAAATGTAGAACATGTAGGTGTAATCCACATCCACGAGCAGACCGCTGTCCGTAAACTCCGGATTGTTATACTGGGTCACGATGAGATTCCCCGGATTCCTGACAAACGTATAGACCACGTCCACACCCAACACATTCGGCTGAGCATAGGGCGGCATGGCCCTCATCGAGATGGAGCTCTGGCTGACGGCGTACGGTTGGATGGCCCACAGCGGCGGATTGGGAATGGGGATGTAGTTCTTCCCGGCCGTCACCCACCGGCTCGTCTCGTCGTCGTCATAGGTAATCACCGACTCGTTGCCGCGGGCGTCCTGGACCCTCACCCGCCATTCGTATTCCCGCAGGAAGCTCAGACCGGCGACCAGGTAGTTCGGATCCTCGTCATACCCGAGAATCAGGTCCGTATTCTTCTTCCCGGGAGGCGCCGTGAGGCCCAGATCCGCGTAGGTGTCCTGACGGGTAACCGGCCCCAGACTGGAGCTGCAGTTGAGGCAGTCGAAGAAGTACTTGATCTGGTGATCGGGCGTCCAGTTGTCATGGGCGGCCTTCACGCGGACCGACACGGTATCGATGGAATCGGGCAGGGCAACGGGGTTAACCTCGCCCATCTTGCCTTCGACCACACCGATCCACGCCGAGGTCGGGGCCTCCCGATCCTCGTCCAGCCAGCAGGAGGCCATGAACGAGTAGTCCAGCAAATCCACGTAGGAATCCTTGTTGATATCCGCTCCGCCGCACCAGGTCGGGCTGACGCAGGCATCCTCTTGCTGCCAGATCCAGCTCACCCAGTAGGCCAGGTCCGCCAGTTCGATGATGCCGTCATAGTTCAGATCCGTCTCGCCGCAGGGCAGACTCAGCATCAGCGGGTAGTGGTACCCCAAGTCAACGATGCCCCGGTCAAACATGTGGTTCCGGCTGGTGGTATAGTTGTACAACCCGGTCTCTTGCGAGGAGCGGCTGCCGGCGTCCACGCAGGGACTGTCCTGGTTAAGATAATAGAGACGCTCGCCGAACCGGTCCGCCTCAAAGAGCGGGTCCGCGTTGATGTTGCCGGACAGATACTCCAGCGTGCAGTCGGCGCCCCGGTAGATCCCGTGCATCTCGCCGCCCTGGATGTCGCAGTAGCTCACGCTCAGACTGGATGGCCGCGGATCGAATTCATAACCGCTGCCGACCATGATCTGCGGTCCCTGCGAAGCCAGGTTGTTCCAGAAGATGCTGTCGGTCAGGACTACATTCGAATGATACGCCAGGTACAGGCCGCCGCCGCTGCCGGGGTTGTCGCTGTATCCGCCGTAGCTGTTATTGCCAACGAACGTACAGTTGCTGATCGTCGGGCGGGCGTACCAGTAGATCGACGCGCCGGCGCCGTCCCGGCCGGCCAGGTTCCGGTCGAACAGGCAGTTCTTGATCGCCGCGCCGTTCGGGTGGATGTCGCTCAGGAGCAGACCGCCGCCCGAGGCCATGGCAAGGTTTTTCCTGAATATGCTGTCGCGCAGATCCAGGTCGATGTTCTCGGCAAAGAAGCCGCCGCCCTGGCCCAGATCCATCCGCGATGCCACGGGCACCACAGGTTCCTCGTCTCCGCCCTGGCCGGGCTCCTCGTCGTCATCCGGCGGAAGCTCGACGTCCGGCGTTTTGGCCCGGTTGGCATTGAACTGGGTCCGGACCACCGAGGCCGCCCGGTGGTTCAGGTACAGGCCGGCCCCGATGTAGGCCTCGTTATCCGCCACGTTGCAGTCCACGATATTCGTCACGGACTCGTTGGCCCAGACCGCACCGCCGTCGGCCGCCGTATTCTCATTCATCGTGCAGTTGATGAACTTCGCCGTGCAGTCGAACTCATAGGCGATGCCGCCGCCGAAGGCCTTGTGCAGCGTATGCGGCACCTCCACCGTCGTCCGGTCGGAGGTGTTGTTGCGGATCACGCAGTCCTCGAAGACCAGGTCGCAATCGAAGGCGGCATAGACCGCCCCGCCCGCGTTGGGCAGGTTGAGCTGACGGTCGGGTTCCGGCGGATAGCCGAAGTTATTCGCCCCTCCCACCCCGCTCAGGCCGCCGATCGCCCGGTTGCCCTCAAAGATACAGCCCTTGAAGGTCGCGTCGCTGTTGTAGGCGCAGTACACCGCGCCGCCGTAGGCCCCGTAGCGCCAGGCCGAGTAATAGGCATCGTACGGATCGAAGGACCAGTTCTCCAGCCAGTGCTGCCAACTGCTGTACTGAGTCGTGTCAATCTCAAACCACTTGGCGAACAGACCCCAGTCATACAGATCATAGTAGAGGGCGGCTTCGTTGTACTTTCTTCCCCGATCAAATCCGATCTCGGTCGGCCAGGTATTCCAGCCGTCCCAGTTGCGGCCCGTATTGAATCGGAAGTAGCTATCTTCAATGTGATCAGGATACATCCAGGAACCGCCGCGGCCGCCGTAACCCTGCGGATTGGCATTGCCGTTGCCGCCGTTGCCGCCGTTGCCGCCCCGGACCAAGTTATTGAGGAACGTGCAGCCCTCGAAAACCGGCTTGCTGCTGAAACCGCAGTATACCGCGCCGCCGTAGGCCCAGCCGCCCCAGCCGCCGTCGCCGCCGTTGGGGTGCTCGTTGCAGCCGTTGTTGCCGCTGCTGCCGTTGCCGCCGGTGGCGGAGTTGTCCTCGAAAACGCAACCGATAATCCGCGGCGAACTTTCCCGCATCTCCAGCGCGCCGGCTTCGATGCAGCCGCCGTCCAGGCCGTCCAGGGCGCAGCCCTGCTCGGGAGGCGGACTGTCGCCGCTGGCCCAGTTGCAACTGACGAAGTGCACGTTGCGGATCGTCAAATTGCTGCGCTCCAGCAACATGCGCGACTGACGCAGCGTGATGCCTTCAATCAGACTATCAGGCCCCAGCCCCACCAACTGAAACCCGTAGTGATCGAAGACCGTCGATCGAACCGTCGTCGGATCATCCGGGTTGAAGCCGATCACCTTCAGGTTCTTGCCCAGGAAGGAGATGTATTGGGGGGTCGACATGTTCAAGTTCGTCTCAGACTGGTACACGCCCGGCGCCACGCGAATGATATCGCCGTCCTCGGCATCCTCGATCGCATCGCCCAGGGAATCGTACTCGGAGGAGCCGCCGACCATGAGGACGTTAGGCATCCGCACCTGGACCACGATATTCTTATCCGACGTCATCACCACCCGGTTGGTCGTCTCACGGGTGCAGTCGTTGACCGTCCCGCCGGACCAGCCGGTGATTAGATAATCGGGATTTACTTCAACCTTCAGCTCAATCATCTGGCCGCAGTAGAAAGCCGTGCTGCCGGGGATCGCAATCCATTCCTCCTGGCCCGGATCGCCGCGGTATTCAGGATTCTTCATCTTAACCGTGCCCTTGCCGTACTGCACCGACGCCGTCAGCGTAAACGGTCCGGGCAGCGCAGCCGTATTCGGGTAGTGGTATCCCAGGTCAACCTGACCGCTGTCCGGCTCGCCGCCGGGGGCCGTGGTCATCGTGCTCAGCGGGTATTCCACCTCATCGGAACCGGCATCCACCGCGGGGCTCTGGACGACGCCTTCGCCCTGCTGCAGGTAGAAGCCGTCGAGCGGGCCGCTGACAAACAGCGGGTTGCCGCCGAAGTTGCTGACGCCGCCGGGGATCAGTTGGGCCGAGTAAATCTGCCCGGTCTGTCCGTCGTGGAAATCTCCGTGCGGGTTCGAGTAAAACAGACTATAGCTGACTTCGGCCTGTCCGCTGGGGCTCTCTTCGTACACGGCCGCCTGTCGGCAGCGGCTGAAGATGGAATTGCTGACCGTCGCCGTGCAGCCCTGTCCGACGAAAACCCCGCCGCCGTAACCGTACGTCTGCCCGTTGGCAAACGTACAGTTGGTGAACTTCGGCCCGGCGTCAATCTTCGCCGCCACGCTGCCGCCGGCGACCTCGGCAAAGTTGTCGTTAAAGAGGCAGTTGTCGATCCTCTGTTCGGACGCCTCGTCGTTGCCGTAAAGGCCAATGGCGCCGCCGGCCCCCGTACCGCCCTCCGCGCGGTTCTCCGCGAACCGGCTGTTGCAAATGATAAACGGGGAGTTCACGATGGCCACCGCGCCGCCGAGGCCCTCGCCCGTGACGGTCCGGTATCCCTTGGCATTGCCGGTGGCCCGGTTCGCCACAAAGAGCGAGTTATCGACCGTCAGTCGGCCGTTATAGGTCATAAAGAGGCCGCCGCCGCTCTGGGCCCGGTTATCCATGATCCAGCACGTATCGAGCAACAGGTCCGTCGTGCGGAAGTAGCCGCCGCCGCCCAGCCGGTACGCAAGGTTGTCCGAGAACGTGCAGCGGCTCATCTCGATCCGGACTCCGACGTTCTCTTCGGGGTACAGCGGAACCTTGTCGCAATACACCGCTCCGCCCCGCAGGGCCTCGTTGCCCGCGAAGTCGCAGTCGATCAGCAGCAGGTCGCTGTCCGTATCGATGGCGCCGCCGTTGCCCAGCGAGTAGTTGCCGAGGAACTGCGTGGACTTGATGATGACGTTCGGGTCGCCCCCTTCGCCGACGCAGTCGCGGCCGATATAGATGCCCGCCGGGTTGCTCATGTCGCCCGCCACCAGTTGGAACTCCTCCGTATCGATATAGCGGAGGTAATCAATCTGAGGCAGACGGTCGTAGGCCCCGTTGTATTTGAAGACGCAGTCTTCGATCCGGATCCGTTTGGCGCCGTCTTCGAACCAAATGGCGCCGCCCATGTTCTCGATAAACTCGCTTTCGCGAATCTGCACGTCGCAGTTCGACTGGACCAGGATGGCGCCGCCTTGGGCATAGGTGTGGATATTCTGCACGTCGTTGACCGCCACCAGCGTCTCCGTCACGTCTTCATAACTCGTGTTGCGCAGGAACCTGCATTGCTCGACGCGCGCCGTGGCGCCGGTGCCGTACCGGATGGCGCCGCCGCCCGTTCGGCCGGTGGACAACATTGTACCCGCCTCGCCGTCAGAGAAAATATTGTACGGCTCCGGATAGTTGTCTCCGGTCCCCTGGCGGCCGCCGGTACCTGCGACGCCGACGCTGGCAAGATTGTCCTCGAATTCGCACTTGAGGATCTGCGGGCTGCAGCCGGCCTCGGCATAGATCGCGCCGCCGATGCCGTCGCCGATCGCGTTGCCACCCCAGCCGCCCCAACTGCCGTAACCGCCATCGGGACCACTGTGGCCGCCGTTGCCGCCGTTGCCGGCGCAACCGCCCCGGGCCATGTTGCCCAGGAACTTGCACCCCTCGATCCGGGGAGAGCTGCCACCCAGACAAGCGATGGCGCCGCCGTAGCCGTTGCCCATACCCGTGCCGCCGTCGCCGCCGGTTTGTCCGTCGTCATCCGAACCGATAACATCCTCATAGCTCATCCCGTGCGCACCATCGCCGCCGTAGCCGCCGGTCACCGTGCAGTGCTGGAACACGCAGTTGCGGAACGTCGGTGAACTCCCGTTTGCACAGAGAACGGCCCCGCCGTAACCGTCGCCGACCGCATCCTCTCCATAGAAGCCCACGTACGGACCGTCTCCTTCGTCCCGGATGCCGTCTCCGTTGAGATCGGGATAGAAGATCCCGGTGTAATACTGACCGCCGAGTTTGCCGACCACAAAGCCGTTCCGGATGGTGAGACCCTCAACAACCGTATCCGCACCCTCGCCGTTATTGAAGGTAAAGGCGCGGCCCGGGTTGTATCGGCTCGCGCCGATATCCAGGATCGTGCTGGCAACCACCAGCGGATTGTTCGGATCTTCGGATCGGATGGTAATCCGCTTGCCCTGCAGGTTGAGCCCGTCGCCGATCCCGTCCTCATCTTCATCGATGAACGGCACCATGTACGGCTCATTCGGCCTCGGGGCCAGGATAATCTGGTCTTTGTCTCTCGCCCGTGCAACTGCGACGGCCAACGTCGGATATTCTTCGCTCGGGACGATCAGACTGTGCGGTTCATCCAGTTCGAACTCCACCTGGATCGTCTTGCTGCGGTCGCAGGTCACGATGTTGGTCCGCTCGATTGATGTGTCGTCGTCCATCCCGATCCATCGTTTCACGCGATAACCTGCGTCCGGCAGGGCCTCCAGCTCAAACTGCTGTCCCTGCTTGACGGAATAGGTTCCGGTAAAAACGGCCGCCCCCGTCAGCGGGTCCTTCAGCTTGCCGTGCGGATCGACCCCCGTGTAAAACACCCGAATCGTCAGCATGCAATCGACAACCGAGTCTTTGTCCTGAACGTAGTGATAACCGATGTCCACCGTCCCCGTATCGGGCTCTCCATGATCCGTCCGCGTCGTCAGGGCACACCCGATCAAACTTTCCAACGACGCCGCCGTCCCGGATCCTTTGTTCAGGCACGGGCTGTCCTCGATCTGCCCGGCCGCCGTCTGGCTCAGGTAGAATGTCCGGTCCATTGCCGTCAGAACAGGCGTAACCTGGATGAATTTCGGGTCTTCGGTACTGTTCGATCCAAACCACAGGTAGGCCCCGTTGGCCGTGTAGAGGCCGTCTTCGCCGTCTTCCACCATGCTGTAACCGACCGCGGCGGCCGTGAAGAAGTCTTCCCACACCAGCGGATCGCCCACACAGATTTGCGGCCCGTAAATCGCCGCATTCCCCCGGAAAATACTGTTAATCGTATCCACCGTCGAATCAATCGCCAGGATACCGCCGCCGGCGCCGATCGGCAGATCGGTCGCCTCGTCCCAGACCCAGTTATCAATAAAGTTGCAGTTCCGTACGACGACGTTACTGCCGCCGTAGGCCGCCAGGCCGCCCGCACCAAGACTGGCTATGTTCTTCACAAACAGGTTGTTGACCAGTTGCTGGTCCGCGCCGCTCAGCGAAGCGCCGTTCAGGTACAGGCCGCCCGCAAATCCTTCCGACTTGTTCGCCGCAAATCGGTTGCCGGCAAAGAACAGATCCGACATGGAAATATACATGCCGCCGCCGCCGATGTTAAGATAGTCGACACCGTTCCCGTTAAAAGAACCTGTCCCCTGGTTCTGGTAGAATCGGTTATCGCGAGCCGTTACATCCGAGGCATACAGGTAGCTGCCGCCGCCGATCCGGGCCAGGTTCCCGGTAAAGTCCGTGTCCTTTAGATTGACAAGGCAACCTTCCGCACATAATCCGCCGCCCACAATGGACAGGTTGTTCTCGAACGTGCATCCGGCAACCGACGTCCGGAGGCGAGGGGCATAAAGCCGGTTGAGAAGGTTATCCACCTCCGTGCAGCCTGCCCAAAGGGAGGTATTCATCACCCAGCGGAACACGATCATGCCGTGTTCAGCGTATTCCGAGGAGATGAACTGCAGCAGTTCGTCATAGTACCGTTCATCGTAAACGGAATAGGGATCTCCCCAGGGATCGGCCGCGCTGAAGTTATTGAAGTAAAATTCCTCATACGGCTCCAGGGTGTTGCCGACATAGACGCCGCCGGCATAGGAATAGCCGGAGTCGTAATCGGCCCGGTTTTCCTGGAAGAGGCAGCCGGTCAAATTCAGAACCTGGCTTTGTTCGACTGAGGGGGAGAAGTTGCAGTACAGGCCGCCGCCGGCAAAGGCGTTGTTGAACGTAAACGTGCAATCCTTAAACTTCATACGGGTCGGCTGATCGGCAAACAGAGCCCCGCCGTACCCCTCCAGGGCATAAGGAGTGCTTGGCGCCTCCGGGTCCGGATTGACCCACGCCGTGGAGTTGTCTTCATAGGTACAATTCTCGATGATTGCCCGGCAGCCTTGGTCGTAAAACTCGCCGCCGCCGTGGTTGGCAAAGCTCGTGTTGCCCGTGATCCGGCAGTTCCGCAGGGTAATGACGCTGTTTTTCCCGTAGTAGTTGGCTCCGCCGCAGGCGCCCGTGACCGAATAATTCGGATCGGAAACGGCCTTCGGAGTCAGAGGCGTGACATTCCCGGCGATGAAGTCCAACAGAATGGGGTGCTCTCTGTCGGGAATATAGGTTTCCGGTTCGGTGGAGTTCGGGTCCCACTCCGGATCAAGTATCTTGGGATATGCGATCAGATATTCGAAATTCACAATCCCATAGAAAGGCGTGTAAGAAGAATTGAAGATGCGAGACTGAGTGACATAATCTATAAAATAGTCTATATCCTCAAAAAGCCCCCAGGAAATCGGAGCATCCCATACGTAATCTAAACTTGCGTGCAACTCGAATAGCTCCGGGTGGGACTGCCTCAGTTCCTCTATCACACTGGTGTCAGCGGTGGAAACATCTAATAGATCAAACAGATAACCTATGTATAGATTGGGATCGCTGACAGGATTATCGATATGGGTCGTATCTTCCCAATAGTAGGCCAGGTAGTACAGGTTCGACGGCCAGATACCGGTATTCAACCCGCCGGATCTGATCGATCCCTCCGGCAATTGGATCGGCCAGATGCCCGTAGAAGAGGAGCCGGTATCAAAATTCAGGCCCCTGTCCGGCGATTCACCGCCTCCAATGCCCAGCCGGAAACCGCCGTTGCCGCCCCTGGCTCGGCCGAATCCCCCGGTCCCGTTGCCGCCCACGCCGCCGGTGCCGCCGCGCGCAGTCACGCCGCCGATGGCCTGGAACTTGTCCGGAATATAGTAGGCCGGGCCGCCGTTGCCGCCCACGCCGCCGGGCTGAGTTTCACCGGAGCCGTTGCCGCCGTTGCCGCCGTTGCCCCCGGAATAATCCCCCGACAAAACAGCGACCACACGGCAGTCCTCAAACCGGCAGTTTTCAAGGGTTGCTCTCGTCCTGTCGCCAAAGAAAACAGCGCCGCCCGACGCACTGCCGGCCCGCAGGTCGCCTCCGATACCGCCGTTGCCGCCCTGTCCGCCGGGACCGTTGCCTTTGCCGTTGCCGCCGGTGCCGCCGTTGCCGCCTCTGCCGGCCTCGCCGACCTGGACCAGGCAATTCGCAATCGTAACGTTGATCAGGTTGGGTTCGCAGTCCGACTCAAAATAAATCGCCCCGCCCCAGGCGCAGCCGCCCTTGCCCGCGTCTCCGCCGTCGCCGCCGCGATATCCTCGGGCATCCACAACAGACTCCGGATGACCGCCGGCATTGCTTCCGTTGCCGCCATTGCCGGCGTTGCCGCCGACGGCCCGGCAGTTCACAAACGAACAGTTTTCAATTCGCGGTTTGGAGCCCTGGACACAGAAAATCGCGCCGCCGTAGGCGTTGCCGCCCCAGCCGCCCCGGGCGCCGGGCGATCCGTCTTCCTGTCGTGGTGCGGGCGGGCTGCCGCCGTTTGAACCGTTAAGTCCCAGCGCGCTGCAGTTCTCAAACACACAGTTGCGAATCGTCGGGCTCGCCGGTACGCTGCCGATAAAATCGGGATATTTGGGAAAAGCAGGATCTGGAAAGCCGGGTATCTTGTAGCCGATATAAATGGCGCCGCCGTAGGCGTCATCCCCGTCAATGCCGTAGATCTTGGTTTTTCCGGTAACGGGATCAATGTATGACCCCGAGTTCCAGTTTTGTCCGTAGAAATACGTCTGGTCGTCAATCGCGGTCGCGTTGCGGATGGTAATCCCTTCCAGAACGGAATCCGGCCCCTCTCCATTCTGGAACAGGAAGGCACGGCGGGGTTCCGTTGCGTAGAAATCCCAGATGTCTTCGCAGTCGATGACCGTCGCCGCCACTACGGCCGGGTCCTTCGGATTGATGCTCGTTACCCTGATCGCCTTGCCCCGGAAGCTGATGTTGGTCTCCCGGTACACCTTGGGGTTGATCCGCACCGTATCCCCGTCGTTGGCGGCGTCTATCGCGCTCTGAATGGTGGGGTAGGCGCCGACACCGACTTCGCGAATGGTGGTCACGCTGGTCGAGCCGACCTTGACCGGCTCAGTCCACTTCGTGATATAGGTGGACGCAGGCAGCTCCGGGTCCCGGTTGTTTTTCTGACGCACGTAGGCCACAAACGTGTACTCGATGGTCGTCGTACTCGGCACGGTCACCTGGTAGCTGGGTTCCGCCTGCCAGCCGCTGTCATACGTGCCCGGCACTCCCTCGCTGACGTGAATGCAGTCAAAGAAGTACTCCACATCGTTCTCGTCATAAGACTCCACCGCTTCCATCACGATCTTGCTGGAGCCGAAGACGCGGGGAGGCGCTTTCCACTTCGTGGGGTTCGGTGCCGGCGCCAGGTCCTCGCCTGCCGCGCAGGTCTCCGTCGTAAGTTCGTCCGACCAGAGCGACTGGTTCCGGTTGGCCGACAGATCCCGCGTGCAGAAACGGAACGTGTACTTACGGCTGGCAATCGCATTGTCGATCCTGTACAGCTCCGAACTCTGCCAGCCGCTATCGTAATCGTCGGGATTGCCGACCGGGTTGCCGTCTGCGTCGGTAATCGCGATGCAGTCAAAGAAATATTCCACACCGCTGGGGTCCGTCGCCTTCACGGCCTTCATCACGAGGTGGTGCGGACCCGTCGCCGTCGGCTCGATCAGCCACTGGCTCGGGTTCGGGGTCGGCGGCAGGCCGTCGCCCGCCCGCGCCTTCTGCAGCGCCTTGAAGATATTCAGACGCCCTTCCGTCACGCACAGGTCCTCCAGCGAATCCAGCGGATCGACCGTGCTCAAAATAATCGACTTGACCTCTGAGGCCTTCAGCGTCGGCTTGGCCGACCATACCAGCGCGCACGCCCCCGCCACGTGCGGAGACGCCATCGACGTTCCGCTGATCGTCTCGTAGTCCGTAGCAAACCCCCACCACATCATTTCCCCGGTTAAATAGGTCGGAAACGTGCTCAGGATATCGACACCGGGGGCGCCCAGGTCCACCATATTCTTGCCCCAGTGGGTAAAGTTCGCCGGCTGATCGAAGTGATCGGTCGCCATCACCGAAAGCATATTCGGAAGATTGTACGAGGCGGGGAACCAGATCGAACTGTCATTGTCCATCGCGTCGTTGCCCGCGGAGCAGACAAAGAGAACGTCGTGGGCGTCGGCATAGTCGATGGCATCATAAAACGACCGGATATAAATGTCCAGTCCGCCCGCACCCCCGCCGTAAGCGCCCAGCGAGGCGTTGATCACCTTCGCCCCGTTGTTGACCGCATAGGTTACGCCGTCCACGATCGACGAGAGGTACCCCGAGCCGTTCGCCCCCATCACCTTGACGGCCATGATCCGTGTGTTCCAGCAGATGCCGGCCACGCCGATATTGTTATTGCCCACGGCCCCAATGGTTCCGGATACGTGAGTGCCGTGCAGGTTGTCGTCCAGCGGATCGCTGTCCAGCCCGTAAAAATCGTACCCGTAGATATCGTCGATAAAACCGTTGCCGTCATCGTCCGTGTTCGGCAGGCCGTTCATCTCCGCCTGGTTGATCCACAGGTTATCCCGAAGGTCGGGATGCGTATAGTCCACGCCCGTATCCACAACCGCCACGATGATGTCCCGGCTGCCGGTGTGGATATCCCACGCCTCCGGCGCGTCGATATCGGCGTTCTCGGTCCCGCCCGTCTGTCCCGTATTGTTCAGCCCCCACATCTCGCCGAAACGGGTATCGTTGGGAACCGCCTGGATAGAGAACCGGTAATCCGGCTCGGCATATTCAATCCCCCCGGAGGCGGAGAAGCGATTTACAGCGTCCGCCACCGTCACGCCCGCCGGCAGTTGCACCAGCGCAAGCCCGCCGATCCCCTTGTACATCTTGACGATGGTCCCGCCGCCCGCCTGAACCAGCACGTTCTGACGGATCTGATCATAGGCCGGGCCCACTCCCTTTTCCCTGAATCGGACCATCAAGTAACCGTCCCTGTACTGGCTAACCGGGACCAAACCGCCTTCCGGGGCTCCGGGATCGATCACCGGGGAAGCCAGGCCAATGGACCCAACGACAGACAGACAGACAACCGCATAGAATACGCTTCGAATCATGACACCCTCCGTAAAGGCACGTTTCGTTCTCATCATCTACAATCTCGCCTGCGAGAGTAAGGTTCTCTTCTCATGGGGGCCGTTTCTCATCTTCCTGCACCCACAGAAAGTTATACCTTTTACCCTATCGGAAAATATAAAAGGCAAGTTTATCCCACTTTACTAAATTATCTATTCTGCGTCAACCATTTAGCTTAAAAAATAAGATAATATTAGTCTCATTTCTTTACGATTTATAGGACTCTGCTCTTCCCCCAATTAGTTGCTTCGATGGCGGGATAATTATAAAACGCGCCTGTTCGAATTGCAAGAACAATTCCCTGTATCTTTAAGAACCGTTAACAAACGGCTATGAATGCTGATAAATCGGCCTCACCTATCGTTTTTATACCGATTCGTCTTGTCTTGTTTGTTTCGCCTATGTTTTTGTTAGGGCTCTTTCTGATTTTAAAAAAGTGGTAAAATAGTATTGAACGTCGCAGAATTTCTCTCGGTAATAGAAGTATAGCGAGTTTAAGGAGTCGCAACTGATGAAATACTGCAAAAGTATCCTTATGCTATTAATCCTGACAGGGTCTGTCTTCGGACTGACCCCACCGAGAATGAGGCCGAGTCCCTACTTTGGCAATATATTCGGTATGAGTTATACGTCTATTGACGAACTTGGAGACCATACCTACGAAGGGTCCGCCAATGAAAACAACGCCCTGATCTACACGGCCTCTGCCGGCTACATTGACCTGGGGCATCTTCGCGAGTCCGCCGACCGTGCTTACTACCTCTTTGAGCTCTTCCAGGAAAACCTCCTCAAGGGCGAAGATAAGTTTGAATTCACGGTCATTGAGCCGGCCGAATACAAGGTCACCATCGAGTACCCGCCCGGATGGAAGAACACAGATCCCGATGAAAGACATAGGATTATACGGGAAATCTCCATCGACCTGGGCAGCTACGTCGCTCACCTGAGCACCATCTGGCATGAGATTATCTCATGGTACGGATATGCTTCCACCGGGTTCTTTTCCGAGAAGTCCTCCTCCTTTTCCTGGGAAGACAGCTACTCCGACATGCTGGGCATTCGGATCGCCGCTGAGGTCCTCAGGGCCAACAGCATCGACTATAACGTGGCCATGACGGCGAGGATCCGGGAGGAGATCGAGAAGCTCGGTCCCCAGCCGGCCCGTGTTGCCGAACGCGCCACCGAGTTGATCAAGGGCAAGTGGTATTCCGGCCGCTATCCCTTCTTGAACATGAACAAACGGAACTTCGACGTCGGCCTGGACGACGGCCGGATTTCGCCGTTCCTGGTCCCCGACGTCTGCCCCGACAGCAGCGGAATCGATTGCCCCGTTCCCAGTCTGTCTTCTCCGGCCGCGTACGATTTCCAGGTCGAGCTGCTGCTTGTGCCCCGCGAACGGGAAAAATCGGAGATCCTGAAGATCGTCCGCCGTCGAAGCTCGCTGATCCCGGATCGCCATTTCCCGCTGATCATCGAGCACATCCGGAAGGAGGCGATCAAGGAAGCCGGGCCTGACGTCGAGAAGCCGACCCTGTAGCCATTCGGGAGGATTGATGAGAATATTTGCTGTGATCGTTCGGACGGCCGCCGCCCTCTGCCTGACGGCCGGGGCGGGCTGTCGGTTTGACGGCGGTCCGCGCGCCCGCTGGGGTTTTACGCCGGACTGCTGCTTCGGCAACCCCGGCAAGCTCGGCGTCCATTCCTATAGCTTCGGTACCAGCGAGGGCTTCGGCATCTTTTACACCCTTCGCGGCGGTTCCATCGATCTTGACCACCTTCGCGGCGTCGCCGACTTGACCCGCCACACCTACGACAAAACCTTCAACGCCCTGATGAAGAAGGCCCCCGGCTTCTCGGTCGGCCCCGCCTTCGAGTGGACCACCGCCAAAGTCCGCATCGAGTATCCCGCGGACTGGGACCGGCTCGACGACGCCCATAAGCGTCAAACGGCCCACGCCGCCGCCCTGATCGTCGCCCCCGCCGTCGCTTATCATACCGCCGTCTGGCATGAGATGCTCACGTGGAAGGGAACTCGCTTCGCCTTCTTCGAACCGGAGTTCAACTCCGCCTTCTCGTGGGACGACCTCTACTCCGATGCCCTCGGCGCGAAGCTGGCCGTTGAGGCCCTGCAGAAGGGCAAGCTGACCAACGACCGCTACAACCGTGCCATGACCGACCTGATTAAAAGGGAGCTTGAGGCGCTTGGCGTAGTCTCCAAACAGGAGGCCGCCGAGCTTACCGCCTCCGTTCGCGGCCAGTGGTACGGCGGAGGCCGGCTGATCAAACGTAACATGGATGTCGGCTTCGACGACGGTCTGATTACCCCGTCTCTCATCCCCGGTCCCGATGCGGAGCCCGCCCCCCTGCCCATGCCGACGCTGGACGGCCTGGAGCTCTACGGCCTGCGGGTTGCCTTCACCGTCAGCTCCGCCTACTTCGAAAACGCCAAGCTCCGGCAGATGGCCGATACCGACACCGACGTCGAACCTCTCAAACACTTCCCCGTCATCATGCAGCAGATCGAACGGGAGGCCGAAGAAAAAAACTTCGCTACGCGCTGACGCCGGAGGGAAGGAAAAAGCAAAAATCAAAGATGAAATAGCAAAATTGAGGACGGCTTCGCCGGGCTGATTTAGTTGTGATACATGCCATTTAGTCCTGTCGGGGACAAGAAAAGTAAAAATCAAGGGCAAAACGTTGAAATTGGGCTGGAAATGCGGTTTTCTGAGGTTTTTATCCGTAAAAATACCTACCTGAAACGACCAAAAACGACCAAAAACGACACGAAAACGACGCGAAACGACATGGTTTCGACACGAAATGACAAGGGGTAAGACTAAAG
>JBNRMP010000113.1:0-47718 GCA_050309685.1 Anaerohalosphaeraceae bacterium | reverse complement strand
TAGGGATCGTCCAGCCAGGCCCATAAGTTGCGGTACGTCAGGAGGTTCATTCGCAGCATCGCCGCCAGGTTCGACAGGCTCCAGCCCAGCCGCGACCGCATCTGGAGGATCTTGAGCAGCAGGATACGAAGCCATGCTGTCCAAATCTGGATCTGTACGGCATTCTCACTGGTTCCGACAAACGTCTTGATTTTCAGGTTCTGCTTGATCGCCTTGAAGAACCACTCGATCTGCCAGCGGTCCTTGTAAATCCGGGCAATGGTGCTCGCCGCAAAGTTCATGTGGTTGGTCAGGAGCACGATCTCCCTCTGGTTTTCCTCGTCCCGGACCGCGATCCGCCGCAGGCGGCGGGGACAGATCCGGCGGGCGTCATCGCCGGTCAACTCGATCTCCTGATCCAAAAGGACATTGCCCCGCTCCGGCAGCGGACGGGTCTTAACCACCCGGTAGGCCATATCCGACTTGGCCCGGCTGACAAACCAGATGCCCTCGCCCGTCCAGTCGTCAAACAGGTCATATCGTTTTGGCGAAAACAGTATACCCCATTCCGGAGATGCTTTTTATGCACTTTTCAAATATTTATCTTGGACAAGAGTGAGAGAAAGACATACTGCGAAGACTGGCCGAACAGAAGGCCCATATCGCCTCGTTGCCGGTTCAGGCCCATAAGCGGGACCTCTGGAAACGGATGAACCGGCTGGAGGCGGTCAAGCCGATGCTCTGGATGAACGAGCAGCCCTGGCATGAGCTGGGCGTTGATCGTCAGTGTGAGTGTGAAAACGAATTGGCCCGGGCGATTGAACGCGATCTCCGCCGTGAACTCTACCAGTGGCGGCACATGCCGCTGGATTGTGTGGTTGAGAACTGGGTGGATTGCCCCATGGCCATCCATGACAGCGGTTTTGGCATCGAAGAGGTCAGCGATAAGCGGTACGTCAATGAAGGTGAAATCTGCTCTCGCGGCTTTATCCCGCAGGTCAGCCGACCGGAGGATGTCGAAAAGATCAAGGACCCGGTCGTCACCCATGATGTCGAGGAAACGGAGGCCCGGTTCGCTGCATTGAACGACGCCGTCGGGGACATCATCCCCGTGAAAAAACGCGGGGCGGCGGGCTTCTGGTTTGCTCCCTGGGATGAGCTTATCCGCTGGTGGGGGGTCGAACAGGCCATGATGGACCTGATTGCCCGCCCTGAGATGGTGCACGCCGTCATGAACCGCCTGATCGAGGCCTGTCTGCGCCGATTGGATCAGTACACGCAGTTGGGCCTTCTGTCTCCGAACACCTTTAATAATCGGGTAGGTTCCGGCGGCTACGGCTACACGGATGAGCTGGCGCCGGCCAATGACGATGCGCCGCTTCAGCCGAAAAACCTGTGGGGCAGCAGCACCGCCCAGATTTTCTCCGATGTCTCGCCGTCGATGCATGAGGAGTTCGCCCTCCGATATGAGATCCGGTGGATGGAGCGATTCGGCCTTAACTACTACGGCTGCTGCGAGCCGCTGCACAACAAGCTTGAGATCCTGGCCGCCGTCCCGTCTCTGCGCAAAATCTCCATCAGCCCATGGGCCAATCTGGACAAAGCGGTCGAACGGATGCGCGGCAAGTACGTGATCTCCTATAAACCCAATCCCGCAATCTTCGCCGAGGAATCATGGGATCTCGCCAGGGCCGAAAACGATCTGCGGCAGGCCCTGGATAAAATGCAGGGATGTGCAGTTGAAATCATCTTAAAAGATCTTTCGACGGTCCGCAACAGCCCCGAGCGACTGTGGCAATGGTCAGCCATGGCTTCCGGACTTGCAGAAGAAAACATTCAATAGTAATATATGGGGAAATTTACGGATACTGCAACCGGAATAGGAAAAATATGGTTAAAACGGATCTTAAAAGAAATATTACGGTGTTTGACCGTTCATCCTGCACGGAGCAGGAGTACCGGGACTTTCTTACGGTCGCCTACCGGCTTCTGGAAGAGTGCGGCCGCTACCTGGCTCCGGATGAGGATATTAACAGTCTGGAGTTGGCCCATCTGATCCCCGAAGTGCCCGAGACGGTGCTGGCAATCTATGTGGGCATCAACGATGCGGTCTGCAACAAGGGCTTGGTCACGCCGCTGCTGCCCCGGCACGGCCATAACAATGTCTTTGTCTTTGATCCGCAGGTCTATTCCGGGCGGGATCATGTCCCGGCCGGCACCATTGACGCCCGGGCGGTGCTGGCGGGATTTATGCCGCCCAACGACACTTGGGATAAGAACTGGACCTATGTGATGATCGAGGACCCCAGGCGGACCTTTGAGAGTCTCTGGCGGGAGCGGGGCTATATCGACATGATCCCGGCCAAGTTCGAGGATTTTACGCTGGTATCGGATCATACCAAAAGCAAGCTGTGCACGTTCATCTCCCCTAAGGCCTTTGACCATCCCGTCAATCGGGCCCGCCCATACCTCAAGGCCGCCCGCGAGCGCGGCGAGAAAATGGCAGGGGAGTTTCAGATCCCCCCGGCCATCGCCGATGAGTTCGAGGGGCTTGCGCCGGTGGTGCTTCATCAGGGCGAAAAGCTCTACGTGGCGACGACGGACTTCGGCCCCTGTGCCCACGGCTGGTGCAACATCCATTCGGATAACGGGCAGTGGGCCGTGGTTAATGAGAACTCGGCGGTGCCGCTGGACCTGGTGATCGCCAAGCCGCCGGTGAGTCCGAAGTATGCCGGGGGACTCGTTCCGCCCCGGGGCAGCGCCGATATGACGACCGACTGGTTCAAGCGGGGACAGAAGATTATGAGAAAGCCGCTGCTGGCGGGGTTGTTTGAAGGATAAAGATGAGCGATGCTCCATTAAGAGCAATGGTGGCCGGGCACATCTGCCTGGATATAACGCCCGTTTTCAATTCCGAGAGCCGGGGAACCTTCGGTGAGATCTTTTGTCCGGGCAAGCTGATCAACGTCGGCCCGGCCGTCTTCAGCACGGGCGGGGCGGTGGCCAACACCGGCCTGGCCATGGCAAAGCTCGGTTTGGATGTCCGGCTCAACTGTAAGGTCGGCGATGATATCATCGGAGACCTGATCAAAAAGGTCATCGGTTCGGAAAGAGCCGTCTCCTGTAAAACCGTTTCCGGCCAGAACAGTTCCTACAGCGTCGTGCTGGCCCCGCCGGGCATGGATCGGGTGTTTCTGCACAACCCGGGCACCAATGACACCTTCACCGCGGAGGATATTGACTATGAGGCCCTCCGCCAGTGCCGTCTGCTCCATTTCGGTTATCCGACCCTGATGAAGAGGATGTATGAAGACGAGGGGCGGGAGCTGGTTCGGATTTTCCAAAGAGCTCGAAATATGGGAGTCGTTACCAGTCTGGATATGACGGTGCCCGATCCTGAAAGTCCCTCCGGCCGGGCCGACTGGCCGGCGATCCTGAAGCGGGTTCTGCCCTGGGTGGATATCTTTCTGCCGAGCATTGAAGAGATCGCTTATATGCTCGACCGCCGGCTCTTTGAGAAGCGAAAGGCGCAGGCGGGCCGGGAGGATCCGGTCCTGTGCTATACCGCCGAAGATTGCCATCGGCTCAGTCAGCGAATGCTCGATCTGGGCGTGAAGATCGCGGCGATCAAGATGGGAATCAAGGGGTACTATCTTCGGACGGCCGGGCGGGAGACCCTTAAATCCCTGACGCCGCTGAAAGCCGGACTGGAGGAGTGGTCCAACCGCCAGTTGTGGGCTCCTTCCTACCGTGCCGATACATTTGGCTCAGCCACCGGTGCGGGCGATGCCACCATCGCCGGTTTTCTGACGGCCTTCCTGCACGGACTGGGGCCGATCCAGGCCATCAAGGTCGCCAATATGCTCGGCTGGCAGAACGTCCGGGAAATCGACGCCCTCAGCGGCATCGAGGACTGGCCGACCACGCTGGCGATGATTCAGGATGACGGTAAGCGGCTCAATCCGCTTGTAATCAATGAAAAGGGGTGGCGCTTGTGTGAAGCATCACGGGTGTACCTGGGACCCGATGACCGACAGTCGTAAAGGAAAGGGATGGCGTCGGACACATATCAAAAGTATTCACAGACAAAAGCGTATACCGTTGCGTCCACGATGCAGGCGTTGATCGCCTGTGGGCGGGGGTTTGAGAATCTCAGGAACAAATATCAACCCGGCCAGCGGTTTGCCATTCAGCCCGCCGTCGATTGCGATCCCATCAACCATCGCGAGCGCTACAGCGATGTGGAAAACATGCATAAGTGCGCCGTCGGTTATACCCTCGGCGGCCATTTGGCCAGTATATCGTCGTTCAGGAAGAGGTGCTCCGGGCCGAATGCATGCTGCCGCTCCCCGATGAAAATCTGCCGTACTTTGCCGTTTCCATGGCCGAGCCGATCAGTTGCATCTATTCGGCACAGGACCGCAATTATCACATCTGCAAGGACGGCCCCCACGCTCCGCGCGTATCCCCATGTTCGGTCCACGCCTCTGCAATGGGTTGACTACTGGGATAAGGACCGGGAGATTGCTTTCCTCAACCGATATTTATAGGAGTGTTCAACGATGAAAGACCGGTTGGATAAGGTCGGCGCTATTCAACAGATCGGCGGTATAGAAACGGCGGTTCTGGACAACGGTCCGGCCCGCGGCTCACGGATCGCCTGGGTCAACACCGGCGGCGGTCTGCGGTACAAGGTGGCGATTGACCGGGGGCTGGACATCGCGGATGCCTTCTACAATCAGCATAGCCTGGTGTGGCTCAGCCGCGGCGGCCTGACAGGGCCGCGGCCGGATGCCCACTCGGGACTGGAGTGGCTCCGGACCTTTGCAGGGGGACTGATGACGACCTGCGGTTTGACCCATATCGGCGGCCCCGAATCGGATGAAAATGAATCGCGCGGCCTGCACGGACGATTCAGCAATATCCCGGCTGCCGTCGAATCGGTTCTTCAGCCGGACCCGGCCTCGGGGAGAATGGAGATGTCCATGACAGCCCTTGTGAGGGAATCGAAAGTTTTCGGCCCTCACCTGGAACTGAGGAGGACGATCACCAGCCGGCTGGGGGAGCCGGCCGTTACGATCCATGACGAGGTGATCAATAGCGGCAATGAGCCCTGTCCGCACATGCTTCTCTATCACTGCAACTTCGGCTGGCCGCTGGTGGATGAGGGAACGGAGATCGTTTATAAGGGCGCCTGCCGCTCCCGCGGCATGGATTTTGATAATGAGTTGTTTTGCAAGGGGCATAATTACAAGAAGTGCCTGGCGCCCCTTGAAAGCCACAGGGGAGCCGGCGAGGCCTGCGGTTTTATCGATGCGGTTGCGGATGCGGACGGGTTTTGCCATGTCGGGCTGGTGAATCACAAGCTGAATCTGGCCGTAAAGATGACCTATCCCAGGCGGTCGCTGCCGGCTTTGACCAACTGGCAGCACTGGGGGCCGGGCGAGTATGTCTGCGGCCTGGAGCCGGGCACGAATCCGCCGATCGGCCAAAACTGCGCCCGCCGGCGGGGAGAGTTGATCCTGCTGGAGCCGGGCGAAAAGAGAAGCTATGAACTCAGAATACAGGTGCTGGTGGGGTCGGAGCCCATCTGCAAGTTTCTATCAGCGCATCAGGATTAACATCTCAGGTTGAATTGAGGAACAAAATGCAAAGTCATGTGATGGTTGGATTTGGGATGGGCCCGATTCAGGCGGGTCTGTTTGCGGCGGAGGCCTTCAAGAGCGGCCGCTTTAGTCGGATCGTGATCTCGGAGGTCGATCCCAAACTGGTGGAGGCCATTCGGGCCAACGGCGGCCGCTATGCGGTCAACGTGGCCTCTTCCAGCGGCATCGCCGCCGAGCAGGTTGAGGGGATTGAGATTTATAATTCCTCCGTCGAATCGGATCGTCAGCAACTGCTTGAGGCGCTTTCGCAGGCGACGGAGATCGTTACCTCGTTGCCGTCGGTCAACTTCTATGACACGGGGCAGAACAGTGTTGCCTCCCTGATCGCCCGCGGGCTCGAGCATTCAACGGCGAAGGGAACGATCATCTATACGGCGGAGAACAACAACCACGCCGCCGAGATACTGGAAGAAGCCGTAAAAGGTTATCGGAGGTCCTTGCCCCCAACGGTGCAGTTCCTCAACACGGTTATCGGCAAGATGAGCCAGGTGGTTGTCAGTGAAGCGGAGATCGCTGAAAAGAACCTCAAAC
Source organism: Anaerohalosphaeraceae bacterium (assembly GCA_050309685.1). Taxonomy (GTDB): domain Bacteria; phylum Planctomycetota; class Phycisphaerae; order Sedimentisphaerales; family Anaerohalosphaeraceae; genus JBNRMP01. The sequence goes on along the minus strand of JBNRMP010000113.1, from coordinate 41,542 downwards.
CCATCGCTCCGGGTTTCGGACGGGCCTTCCTGGTGGAGGAGTTCAACCGCATCCTCGTAACGAAGAGCCGCCTTCCCGGTTTTACCCCCGGCATCAGGGTCTTCATTGAAAAGGAGGACCTCTTGCCGTTTGAGGAGGCCAAGCTCTACGGCCATAACGCGATCCATGCGCTGTTGGCCTACCTGGGCGCCCGCAAGGGTTATCAGAAGATGGCCCGTCTGAAAGAGGACAAGGCCGTCATGCAGATCGCCCGCGATGCCTTCATCAAGGAGTCCGGGGCGGCCCTGATCAAAAAGTACGCCCATCTCAACGAGGAACTCTTTACGGAGGCGGGTTTTCAAGCTTATGCCGAGGATCTGCTCCGGCGGATGACGAATCCCTACCTGGATGACTCCGTCGAACGCGCCGCCCGCGACCCGCAGCGCAAACTCTCGAAAAATGACCGCCTCTTTGGGGCAATCCGCCTGGTCCTCTCACAGGGCATCACGCCGCTGAACCTGACCCGAGGCGCCCTGGCGGGGCTGGAGTACTATAAGGGACGGCCGATCACAGCCGATGAAGTAGAACCGCTGCTCGCTGAGCTCTGGCAATCCGACGACGGCGGGGCCAAACCGTCTTGTGCGCCTCGGCAGGACAGCGATACTCCAGATCCCGTACAGCCGTCTGCGCATCCCGCTTGCAAGACCCATACTCCTGTTTCAAGATCCCATATCGCCGCTCTCATAGCCCGCAATCTGACGACTGAAGCATCCGCCACCAGTGTCAATACATAAACCGCTCACGCGCGCGAAGGTAAGCGATATTGCTCACTCACATCGGATGAGGCCCCGTCAAAACCAGACCGGCAGGCCATGGCAGCTGTCCCTCGTCCGGATAAAATCAGAACAATAAATACCTGTAATACTCAGATAGACAGGCCTGATGGGGTGCATATCTATTGGTATATATCAAGAGGGGCATTATTTTGTATGGCTCCATTAAATTAAGTCTGTTTGGGGCGGGCGTTTAGGGGTTTTTCGTTTGACATGGGGGGGCGGAGGACTATAATTGTCTGGAATCTGCATGAAATCGGCGAAATATGTCTAATTTCATGCGGGGCAAAGAGTTACGAGTGGAGAGTTCAGAGAGGTACGTCGTTTTTTATAACAGCATGGGCACAGCCCATCCTACGAATTATTATAACGCCCGGGGGGCCAGGTTGAAATGGGAGACTTTTGGATGAAGACAAACAGGGTATTGCTGCTGGGGATTATTGCTTTGCCGGCCATGATGGCGGTTTCGCAGGCCCAGGACGTCGAGAGCGACTGGAATGATTTCCTTCATTATACCGTGATCGGACGGTTCGACCTGGCCGAAGGGTATGCCCAGCGGCTGCTGGAAAGCAACCCGGACCCCAGGGAATTGCTGAAACTGAGCGAACAGAATCCGCAGGGGTACAAGATTCTGCTGAAGATCTACGACGATAGCGAGCAGCTCAGGGATGAGGCCGGCAAGATCCTCGGGATCATTGAGCAGGGGCGGTATGAGCGGCGGACGGACCCGAGCATCATCACTCAGGAGATCGCCCGGCTGAGCACGACGATGCGGGGGAAGATCGCGGCCCAGGAGCGGCTGAAAAACGCCGGAGAGTTCGCGGTGCCGTACCTGCTGGCGGTGCTCAACGATGAGGACCGCCGGTCGGAGTTCGCCAATATCATCGAGACGCTGCCGATGATCGGCCGGCCGGCGATTCGGCCTCTGACGGCAGCGCTGCAGACCGACAATGTCGCCGTGAAGGCGGAGATTATACGGGCTTTGGGCAAGATCGGCTATTTCCAGTCGCTGCCGTATCTGAAATACCAGGTCGAGACGGCCGCCTCGGATCAGATTCGCGAGCTGGCGCAGATGTCGATCAACCAGATCGATTCGCAGCAGGGACAACTGCCGTCGGCGGAACTGTTCTATAAGCTGGCGGAGATGTACTACCAGGAACTGGATTCGGTGGCCCCGCCGGCGGAGTTTGACTTTGCCAACGTGTGGTTCTGGGACGCCGACAAGCAGGTCGTCAGGCGGCTGGAGGTGAGCAAGGACTACTTCCACGAGCTGATGGCGATGCGAACGACGGAGTGGGCGCTGAAGGCCGACCCGGGCATCGGCAAGGCAATCGGGCTCTGGCTGGCGGCCTTTTTCCGCGCTGAGTCATACGGCATTCCGATGCCGGAGTATTTCGGGGAGGGACACGCGGACGCGATGACCTATGCGGTGACGGCCGGGCCGGAATACCTGCACCAGGCGCTGGCGCGGGCACTGAGCCGCAATGAAGATTACGTGGCGCTGCAGGTGGTCGAGGCCATGGCGGTCAACGCCGGGCCGCAGTCGCTGCTGCTTCGGGTGGGGACCGAGATGCCCTTGGCGCAGGCGCTGCAGTACCGCGACCGAAAAGTCCGCTACAGCGCAGCCATCGCCCTGGGGCGGGCCAACCCGACGGTGGATTTTACCGGCAGCGGGCTGATCGTGGAGAACCTGGCGGCGGCCCTGCGGGAAGAGGGGGCCGAGGAGCTGGGGCAGGAACTGGCTGAGACCTACTCGATGCGGGCGATGCAGGTGTTCCGGCAGTTGGCGATCACACGCAACTCGGTGGTGAACCTGTCGGCAGCGCTGGAGGCGCTGATCGGGGCGACGCAATCGAGCCGGGAGGAGATGCAGGTGCTCTCGTTCGAGGTGCTGGCGCGGCTGGAGAGCCCGGAGGCGCAGCGGGCGATTGTAACGGCGGCGATGAACGAGCAGAACAGCAAGGCCGTGCGCCTGGCGGCGTTCGGGTCGCTGGCGGAATCGGCGAAGGTGAACGCAAACCTGCTGCTGAGCGGGCAGATCGACGCGATGTATGAGCTGATCCAGTCTCGCGAGGCCGACGCGGACTTGCGGCAGGCGGCGGCGGGGGCCTACGGGGCGCTGAACCTGCCGAGCCAGCGGGTCAAAGACCTGATCCTGGACCAGGCGAGATCGTAAAAATAGCCGCAGATTTTCGCCGGCGCCTTGTAAAGGCGGGATTTACAGGATCATAGAAGGATTGGTATCCTTGTAAATGTTAATGACAGGATAAAAAAACGGTCCGTCACGGAGATGACGGGCCGGCCGCCCGGAAACGGGAGATCCCAAGGAACAGGAAGCGCTGCCTATGACCGCTCGAAAGAACCGGCTGGGTTCGGATGAGAAATTATACAAGGGGGCGATGCGGTGGATGGGGATTGGGATCGAGTTTGCCCTGGTAATCGGGATTTGCGCGTACCTGGGATATCGGCTGGATGAAATCGAAGGGACCAGCCCGGGATGGATGATCCTGGGCTTTTTTGTTGGGTTCGGGATCATGTTCTACAGCATGTATCAGCGGGCCAAGCGGGATGAGAAGGAGGAAGAGGAGGAAAAAGAGAAACATCGGCGGCAAGAGGAGGACAACCCGCCGGAGCAGCAGATATAGCGTTCGGAAGCGAGATGGAGAAAAAACCGACGAGTCTGTTTCTGGATCCGCCGTGGAAGGCCGTGTTCGGGGGGCTGACGGCTGTGGTGATCGTTGCGTGCGTGCTGCTGCGGCTGAGCGAACTGGGCCCGGGGCATGTGCAGGAGGCGTGCCGGACGGCGCTGCTGATCGGCGTGGGAGCGGGCCTGTGCGGGCTCTACCCCGTGTTGGTTGCGATGGGCGGCAGCGGGTGGAGCATGATGGCGGGAGCGTTTATCGGAGGCTTGATCCGGCTGATCGTGACGACGGTCGGATTTGTAGTTATCGTTCTTTTTACACAGATCCACGCGGTCTGGCTGTTCGTCTTCTGCGGCGGGATATATGCCGTGATGCTGCTGTTGGATACGCTGCTGACGATCCGCCTCATCCGCCGGAAACGATGGGACAAGGAAATTGATGGTGCTGAACCTGAGTGGCCGACTTTTGGCCGTTAAAAGTCCGCTGGAGGAAGTGGCCAGCAAGACCGTCTTTACGATCCCGCTGGGACCGTGGGAGATTCCCTTCACCAACCACATGGTCATGATTACGCTCTCGGCCGTGATACTGATTCTCATCATCCCGCCGACGCTGCGAAAACGGCAACTGGTACCGAAGGGATTCTACAATGTGATCGAGACGATCTGCGTCTTTTTGCGGGAGGACGTGGCGCGGCCGTTCCTGAAGGACAGGACGGATCGCTACATCGGGTTTTTGTGGACCCTGTTTTTCTTTATCCTGACGATGAACCTGCTGGGGCTGGTGCCGCTGTCGCAGATGATCTGGCTGGTGACCAGCGAGCCCAATCATATCGGCGGGGTGCCGACGGGCAACCTGTATGTAACGGGGGCGCTGGCGACGTTCGCCTTTTTCCTGTTCCATATTGCGGGGATTGTGGAAAAGGGCTTCGTCCGCTACTTTGCCACGCTGGCGCCGAAGGTGCCCTGGCCGTTGGTGCCGTTCATGTTTGTGATGGAATTGCTCAGCTCGTTTGTGCGGGTGTTTTCACTGGCAATCCGGTTGTTCGCCAATATGATAGCGGGGCACATTCTGCTTGCAGTCCTGCTGAGTTTCATTATCATGTTCAAGAATTACCTGGTGGCGACGACGGATATTATCATCGTCACGGCGATGAGCCTGCTGGAAATTTTCGTGGCGTTCCTGCAGGCCTATATTTTTGTCTTTTTAACGACGATTTTTATCGGATTTGCGATATCCGAAGAACATTAGAGATTCAGGTTAAAAAATTATTGAATTATTTTTGGAGGCAACATGCAGGAACTGGTTATGATGATTCCGACGCTGCTGGCTCAGGCCGGTGAGCAGACGGCACAGGCGGCAAGCGGGGGCCTGGGGACGGCGATGGCGTACCTGGGCGTACTGGGCGGCGTGGTCGGCGCGGGCCTGATCGTAATCGGTGCAGCCCGCGGCATCGGTCAGCTTGCCGGCAACGCCACCGAGGCGATTGCCCGGCAGCCCGAGGCGGGCGGCCGCATCTTTACGACGATGATTATCGCCGCCGCCCTGATCGAGGGCGTAACGCTGTTCGCCCTGATTATCTGTCTGCTGGCGGTGCTGCGGATCGGCGGATAACGCCATCGTATGAAAGGCAAGCGATGAAGATTCCGAAAGCCATCCTGATCCTGTCGATGCTGGTGGGGATCGCGGGAGCGGCCTGGGGCGAGGAGCCGCCGGCCGCCGAAGAGGGCGCCCAGGGCATCAAGGCGGTCTTCAGCGGGTACGGGGGCGAGGCAATCTGGACGCTGGTCTGGTTCGCCGTGCTGCTGCTGGTGCTGTGGAAGTTTGCATGGCGGCCGCTGCTGGCGGGACTGCAGGGACGCGAGGAGCATATCAGCCGGCAAATCAGCGAGGCGGAAAAGACCCGTCATGAGGCCAAGAAGGTTCTTGACGAGTACCGCGCCCAACTGGCGGACGCCGAGCGGCAGGGCCGGGAGATCATCACCCGGCACGCCAAAGAGGCCGAGCAGAAGGCCGGGGAGATCCAGGAGACGCACCGGGCCGAGATCGATCGGATCCGGGCCCGCATGGAGGCCGATCTCGAACGGGAACGATTCGAGGCGGAGGATGCGCTCTGGCGCCAGGCGGGTGACATCATCGCGCGGCTGGGCAAGGACGTATTCGCCAAGTCGTTCGACGACGCGGACAACCGCCGGCTGATCGAGGAGGCCATCTCGCGGCTCAGAGAAAGCCAACGCGGGGAATCGTCCTGACGGACGGATCGAGCTATGACCGAATCCTCACGACATATCATTCACGAGATCTACAGCGACGTGATGTTCGAGCTGGCCGGCGAGACCGGCCGGATCGACGAGGTGATGAACGACCTGCACGCGGTCGCGCAGGTGCTGCGGCAGGAGCCGGAGTTCCTCACGCTGCTGATGAGCCCGAAACTCAAGGAGGAGGAGAAGGTCAAAATGATCCGCCGGGTGTTCAGCGGGCGGGTCAACCCGCTGACGCTGGACTTTCTGAGCGTGCTGGCCCGACGCAACCGCGCGGGCTTCATCAGCGGCATCGCGGGCCGCTACGAGGACCTGTACGATGCGATGCACAATCGCAAGCGGATCGAGGTGACGCTGGCGAAAGAGCCGACGGCCGAGCAGATCGAGACGCTCAAGGCCGAACTCAGGGAGGCGATTGCGGCGGAGGTCAAGCTGACGGTGAAGGTCGATCCGGAAATCATCGGCGGGATCATCATCCGCAAGGGCGACAAGGTGATCGACAATTCGGTCAAGAGTATTTTGGACCGCTCGGTGAAGACGATCATGAATTACTCGCGGGAAAAGGCGGAGCGGGAAGAGAAAAAGAAACCATAAAAAAGCGAAGCGAAAAAGCGGGGATGCGGCCTTCGGCCCAATCCGAAAAAGCGGCATCCGGATCCTCGCTTTCGCGGAAATGACAAGGTGGCGGGCGCCGCGATAAGACGCGGCGGATCGTGAGACAGAGTAAAGCTTATGAAGTTTGACGTGAATGAAATTACCAGTCTGATCAAGGAAGAGGTCAAACGGTACCAGGCCCAACTGGAGGTCTCGGCCGTGGGGACGGTCCTGGAGGTGGGCGACGGAATCGCCCGCGTGTACGGGCTGGAGAACGTGATGGCCAACGAGATGCTCGAGTTCGAGGGCGGAATCATCGGCGAAGCGTTCAACCTGGATGAGGACTCGGTCGGGGTGGTGCTCTACGGCGACGCCGCCAGGGTGCGCGAGGGCTCGCCGGTCCGGTCCACAGGCCGGGTGCTCTCGGTGCCGGTGGGGGAGGAGCTGCTGGGCCGGGTGGTCAATGCCCTGTGCGAGCCGATTGACGGGCTGGGCAAGATTCACGCGCCGGGGCGGCGATTCGTGGAGACCGCGGCGCCGGGCATCGCCGCCCGGCAGCCGGTCAAGGAGCCGCTGGCGACGGGGCTCAAGAGCATCGATGCGATGATCCCGATCGGCCGGGGCCAGCGAGAGCTGATTATCGGCGACCGCAAGACGGGCAAGACGGCCATCGCGCTGGATACGATCATCAATCAGAAGGGCAAGGGGGTCATCTGTATTTACGTGGCCATCGGCCAGAAGGATGCGACCATCGCGGAGGTGGTGGCGATTCTCAAGAAGCACGGGGCCATGGAGCACACGGTCGTAGTGGCGGCCCCGGCGGCCCAAAGCGCGGCGATGCAGTACATCGCCCCCTACGCCGGAACGGCCATCGCCGAGTACTTCATGTACGAAAAAAAGGCCCACGCCCTGTGCGTCTATGACGACCTGAGCAAGCACGCCGTGGCGTACCGCGAACTGAGTCTGCTGCTGCGGCGGCCGCCGGGACGCGAGGCGTACCCGGGGGACATCTTCTACCTGCACAGCCGCCTGCTGGAGCGGAGCGTCAAGCTCAGCGACGAACTGGGCGGCGGCTCGATCACGGCGCTGCCGATCATCGAAACGCAGGAGGGCCAGGTTTCGGCCTACATCCCGACGAACATCATCTCGATCACGGACGGGCAGATCTATCTGCAGCGGGACCTGTTTTTGGCGGGCGTTCGGCCCGCAATCGACGTGGGCATCAGCGTCAGCCGCGTCGGCGGGGCGGCCCAGCCCCAGGCCATGAAGAAGGTGGCGCCCAAGCTGCGGCTGGACCTGGCGGCCTTTCGCGAATTGCAGGACTTCGCCCGGCTGGGCACGGAGCTTGACGAGGCGGCCCAGAAGCAGCTCGACCGCGGCCACCGCATGGTGGAGATCCTCAAGCAGAAGCAGTTTTCGCCGCTGAGCGTCGGCGAAGAGATAGTCAGCATCCTGGCGGGCACGAGCGGCGTGCTGGACGACATCCCGGTCGCGCGGGTGAGCCGCTTCGTCGAAGAGCTGATTTTGTGGATGCGGCTGGAGGCGTCGGAGTACCTGGAGCGGCTCGACAAGACCGGCGAGCTGGACGACGAGTTCCTCGCGGGGCTGACCGAGGCGATCAACACGTACAAGATGATTTTCAAGTTCTCGTTCGGAGCTTAGAAACAAAGAGTGGAATGAAATGACCGGATGCCCGCCTTCGTGGGACTGACGGAATAGATCGATGGCGCATACACGGCAAATTTTGATGCGGCGGCGAGCGGCGCAGAACATCAGCAAGGTCACCGGGACCATGGAGACCATCAGTGCCGTGCGCTACCGGCAGTACTACAACGAGTGGAGCGAGGGGCAGGCGTTCTACGACGCCCTGGCGCAACTGGCCTACCTGATGGTGACGACCGAGACGCCGATTAAGCACCCGCTGATGAGCCCGCCGCAGTCCAACGTCAACGCCCTGATCGTCATCGGCTCGGACCGGGGGCTCTGCGGGGCCTACAACAACGAGCTGTTCCGCCAGATCGATACCCACCAGAAGATGGCCGAGCGATTCGGACGCGAGCTGAAGATCTGGGCCAAGGGCCGCAAGGTGCTCAACTACCTGGACCACCGGGGGATCAAGCCCGCCGGGATCTATGAGGATTTTCGCGAGACGCCGACGGCGGCCCAGTCCAATGCGATGGGTGATTTCTTCATAGATCAGTATCTTCAGGGCAAGATCGGGCGGCTGGGAATCGTCTATAACCGGTTCTTCTCGCCCGCCAGCCAGAAGGTGCAGACGCTGACGGTGCTGCCGATGATCGATCTGATCGACGACCTGACGACCCGCTCGACGATCATCTGGCCGTGGGAACAGCACTTCGAGGACTTCTATGTGACGCCGGCGGCGGACGAGATCTTCGAGACGATGGCGCAGATGATCATCCGCACGTCAATTGCGGGCTGCTTTCTGGAGGCGACCCTCAGCGAGCACCTGGCGCGGGTGGTGAGCATGCGCAACGCCACCGACAACGCGGAGGAGATGATCCGTGACCTGACAAAGGACTACAACCGGGCCCGGCAGAGCCAGATCACGACGGAACTGCTGGATATCATCAGCGGCGTGAAGTCAACGAGATGAGTGTGTGTAAAGCGTTTTAAGGCAGAATCCATAAAGTGAAATGAAGCAAGATGAATATTGGCAGAATCGTACAAGTGGTCGGCAGTATCTTTGAGGCGGAGTATCCGGAGGACCGGATCCCGGCGATCTATACGGCCCTGGAAATAAGGGGCGAGTTCGAGGGCAAGCCGATCCGGCTGGTCGGCGAGGTGCAGCAGCACCTGGGCGGCGGTCGGGTGCGGGCGGTGGCCCTGGGCTCGACGATGGGGATTCGCCGGGGCATGGAGGTCCTCGATACCGGCGGGCCGCTGGAGGTGCCGGTGGGCAGGGAGACGCTCGGGCGGGTCTTCAACCTGCTCGGTGAGCCCATCGACGGCGGCAAGCCGATCCAGGCCGGGGAAAAGCGGCCGATCCACCAGAAGCCGCCGAAGTTTACCGAACTGACGGCCCGCTCGGAGATGTTCGAGACGGGCATTAAGGTGATCGACCTGCTTTGCCCGTTCGTCAAGGGCGGCAAGACGGGCCTCTTCGGCGGGGCGGGCGTGGGCAAGACCGTGCTGATCCAGGAACTCATCGCCCGCATCGCGACGGAGCACGGCGGCTTTTCCGTCTTCGCCGGCGTGGGCGAGCGGACGCGCGAGGGCAACGACCTGTGGCTGGAGATGCAGCATACGAAGATCGGCGAGACGGGCGCGACGGTGCTCGACAATACCTGTCTGGTCTTCGGGCAGATGAACGAGCCGCCGGGCGCCCGGCTGCGGGTTCCGCTGACGGCCCTGACAATGGCCGAGGCCCTTATCGAGCAGGGCGGCGAGACACTGCTGTTCATGGATAACATCTTCCGGTTTTCGCAGGCCGGCTCGGAGGTGTCCGCGCTGCTGGGACGCATCCCCAGCGCGGTGGGCTACCAGCCGACGCTGGCCAGCGAGATGGGCCAGCTCCAGGAGCGGATCGCCTCGACGACCCACGGGGCGATTACCTCGGTGCAGGCGGTGTACGTGCCCGCCGACGACCTGACGGACCCGGCCCCGGCGACGACGTTTACCCATCTGGACTCGTCCGTGGTGCTTTCGCGAAAGATTACGGAAAAGGGCATTTACCCGGCGGTTGATCCGCTGGAGAGCACCTCGCGCATCCTCGACCCGAACGTCGTGGGCCAGGCGCACTACGATACGGCCCAGCAGGTGCTGGAATATTTGCAGCGGTATCACAGCTTGCAGGACATCATCGCGATCCTCGGGATCGACGAGCTTAGCCGCGAGGACCGGCAGATCGTCGGCCGGGCGCGCCGGCTGGAGCGGTTTTTCTCGCAGCCGTTCATCGTCTCGCGGCACTTTACAGGGCTGGAGGGCAAGTACGTGCCCGTAGCCGATACCGTGCGAAGCTGCCGGGAAATCTGCGAAGGCAAGTGGGACCACCTGCCGGAGCAGGCGTTTATGTATATCGGCGTCGTGGAAGAGGCCCAGGAAAAGGCCGCCAAAAAGTAAGGAAGTATGCCGTGGTTGGAATCGCCAAAGGTCTGTTTCGCGTGATCCTGCTCACGCCCAGGGCGAAGCTGCTGGACTGCCGGGCGGGGTCGCTGATTATCCCGGCCCATGACGGCCAGCGGGGGGTACTGCGAAACCACTGCCCCATGCTGGCGAAACTGTCGCTGGGAATCCTCCAGGTGCGGGAGATTCCGGACCGGCAGGATGTCTTTTATATCCTGGAGGGGGGATTTATCCGGGTGACGGAGAATCACGTGACGGTGCTGGCGTATGATGTGATCACCTTCGAAGGGATGACCCCGCAGGAGGTCCGGGATATGGTTTCCGATGCCCGAAGCATCGTGGTTGGTCAGGAGTACATCCGCGCGCAGCGCAAGGAAGTGGATGTGGAACATGCCCGCCTGATCGTGAGAATGGCGGATCTGGCGGGGGTGGAAAAGGAGGGCGACTGAGTTTTCGGCCTTTGCGGATAAAAAAGTTGCATTTTCAGTCTTAACGCTATAGGATGCTCATCTCGGCAGGATCCGGGAGATAAAATGTCTGAAAAGCAGCCGACAGATAATTTTGTGTCCGAAGATGCGACGGTTGAGGAGTTTGTCGGTCGTTTGACCGATGAGCACCGGATGCTGGTGGTCCTGAAAGCGCAATTGTACGGCGGCCGGTGGGAGCCGATGCTCGAAGATTTGAAGAATCGGCTGGACGGCAAACCCTATATCTTCAAACTGGCCAGCCGCATCCAGGACGACATCCGCCGAATCGAGGAGATGCAGGCCTTCGAGCGCCGGCGGGGGATCGACCTGGCGGATTATGTAAAACTGGATTCATAACTTACAAGCTCTGAGTTGAGGTGCAGATGATGAAAAGGATCGGGAAAACAGCGTTCGGAACCTTTGTTCTGATGACGCTGCTTTCGGGGGGGCAGGTTTTAGGGTCCACGGCGGCCGAGCCCCTGGTTTCGGGACTGTTGCTGAAAGAGGCGGGGATGCAGCGGCAGTGGCAGGTTCAACTGGCGATCAAGCCGGGGGAGTCGGTCGAGCGGATGTTTGTGTTCGACCAGCACCTGCTGGTGCTGACAAATCGGAATTACCTCTTCGGCCTCAACCGTACCGACGGGAAGTACCGGTTCGAGGCCCGACTGGCCGAGACCCGGTTGCCCGTATGCGATCCTCTGTATGTGGACGGCAAGCTGTACTTCCTGATCGGCCGGGAGATGAAGGTCATCGACCCGGTCTCCGGAGCGTTGCTGCGTTCGGCGGTTTTGACCGAGGTGGAAAACAATACCCAGTGCAGTCTGACAAAGAACGAAACGTTCGTGTACATGGCGGGGATCGATCAGCGGATTCATGCCTACAGGATCGAGCCGAACGACTATGTTCAGCTTTTTACCGCCACGGCGGACGACGATTCGACGATCACCTCGCTGGTGGCGACGGCGGACCGGGTGTTCTTCACCACGGAGTCGGGCAGCGTGGTCGCCATGGAGGCCGACCGGCCGATGAAGGTCTGGCAGTTTAATGCCTCCGGTCCGATCATTGCCCCGCTGGTGATGGACGGCGAGGACCTTTACGCGGGCTCCCTCGACACCAAGGTATATAAGCTCACCGCCGCCAGGGGCGCCCCGGCCTGGCCGACGCCGTTCTACACGGGCGACAAGATTCAGACGGCCCCCGTGGTCGGGGAGACGGTAGTCTATCAGTATGCCGGCCGCAGCGGGCTGTATGCGATCGACAAGCAGACCGGCCGGCGCATCTGGAACGTGCCCAGCGGCCGCAGCCTGCTGTGCGAGTCGGGCGACGCGGCCTACATCTTTGCGCAGCCGGGAGTCCTGATGGTGATGGATAACCGAACGGGCCGGGAACGGTTCTCGCTGAACATGGCGAAGGTGAACCGCTGGGCCGTGAACGAAGTCGATTCGACTCTGTACCTGGCCGACCGTCAGGGCCGCATGGCGGCTGTGGCGACGCCGTAAATGCCGCGGGCCTGAGGCATGGGGATGGGATCTTTGCAGCCCCGGGCCGGGTTCGGTTCGGGGTTGTTTTTGTTAATGGAAACGTTCAGGCAAAAAGGAAAAGGATCATGGATGTAAAAATTCGTCGGGCATTGATCAGCGTTTCGGACAAGACGGGTGTGGCGGAGTTTGCGACGGCCCTGGCCGGGATGGGGGTAACGATCATCAGCACGGGCGGCACGGCCCGGGCGCTCAAGGAGGCGGGGCTGAAGGTTACGGGGATCGAGGAGGTGACGGGTTTTCCGGAGATGATGGACGGGCGGGTCAAGACGCTGCATCCGAAGATCCACGGCGGGCTGCTGGGCCTGCGGGACAAAGCTCAGCACGCAGCGGCGATGAAGGAGCACGACATCGAGCCGATTGACCTGGTGTGCGTGAACCTCTACCCGTTCGAGAAGACGGTGGCCCGGCCGGACTGCACGCTGGAGGAGGCGATTGAGAATATCGACATCGGCGGGCCGAGCATGGTGCGCTCGGCGTCGAAGAACTACCGCTTTGTAACGATCGTTACGTCGCCGGACCAGTACGGCCGGGTGCTGGAGGAGATGCGCCGCAACGGCGGGGCGACGACGCTGGAACTGCGGCAGGAACTGGCCCGGGCGGCCTTCGGACTGACGGCCTCGTATGATGCGGCGATTGCCCAGTACCTCAACCGGCAGGCGGGCGAGCGTTTCCCGGCGAGACTGTCGGTGGCGATGGTCAAGGGGCAGGAGCTTCGCTACGGCGAGAACCCGCACCAGCGAGGGGCGTTCTACAAGCTCACGGACGGCCGCGAGGTGAGCGTGGGCTCGGCGAAGCTGCTGGAGGGCTCCACGCCGATCAGCTTCAACAACCTGATGGACGCCAACGCCGCGTTCGAGCTGGTCAAGGAATTCGACGAGCCGGCGGCCGTGGTCGTCAAGCACATGAATCCCTGCGGCTGCGCGGTGGACGCGGACATCCGCAAGGCCTACGAGCGGGCGTACCTCGGCGACGTGGTCAGCGCGTTCGGCGGCATCGTCGCGCTCAACCGGCCGGTCGATAAGGAACTGGCGACGGTCATCATGGAATCCTATGCCCGCTTCGGCAAGGCGCACGGGGCGGGAGGGTTCTTCGCGGAGGTGATCGTTGCGCCGTCGTATGACGCCGATGCCGTCGAGACCATCCGCACGCTCAAGGCGTGGGGCGAGCGGGTGCGGCTGCTGGAGACGGGACCCATCGACCGAACGCAGCGCGACGCGCAGGAGTACGACATCCGCTGCCTGGTCGGCGGCATCCTGCTTCAGGACCGCGACCTGGCGGGCTGGGAGCCCGAGGCGCTGACCGTGCCGACGAAGGCCAAGCCGACGAAGGAACAGATGGAGGACCTGCGGATGGCCTGGATCTGCGCCAAGCACGTCAAGAGCAATACGATCACGCTGGTGAAAAACCGCACGCTCATCGGCGTCGGGGCCGGGCAGATGAACCGGGTCGAATCGGGGCTGATTGCGATGAAGCAGGCGGGCGAGGCCGCCAAAGGTGCGGCGATGGGTTCGGACGCCTTCTTCCCGTTCCCGGACAACGTCGAGAACGCGGCGAAGGCGGGCATCGCCTGCATCATCCAGCCGGGCGGCTCAAAAAAGGACGACGAGGTCATCGCCGCCGCTGACGCCGCCGGCATCGCCATGGTCTTCGCCGGCAAACGGCACTTTAAGCATTGATCGCGAAGACGAAAAGTAACCTCTGATTTTCCAACAAAAAAAGCCGCAATTTGCGGCTTTTTTATTTATGGATAATGGCAGGGGAATTACGTGGTAACCGAGAATTCCTTCTTGCGGCTGTTGAGCTGGGCCTTGAGCCGGGCGATGATCGAGGAGTGCATCTGGGAGACGCGGGATTCGGAAAGGTCCAGCGTCGCGCCGATCTCCTTCATCGTCATCTCCTCATAGTAGTAGAGGATGATGATGAGCTTCTCGGCCCGGGTCAGGCCCTTGGTCAGCAGGTTCTTCAGGTCGCGCTTCTGGACCTCAAAGACCGGGTTGGTGCTCTTCTGGTCCTCGATGATGTCGATCTCCCGCACGTCCTTGTCGCCGTCGGAGTCGTTGAACTTGGAATTGAGCGAGACGATGCCGATGGCGTTGGCGTCGCGCTGGAGCCGATGAAACTCGGCCATATCGACCTCCAGCTCGTCGGCCAGCTCCGCCTCAGAGGGGATTCGCCCGTGCAGGGCTTCCAGGGTCTGGGTGGCCTTTTCGAGCTGGTGGGCGCGAGCCCGGACCAGCCGGGGAACCCAGTCCATGCTGCGCAGCTCGTCCAGGATGCTGCCGCGGATGCGGGGGGTGCAGTAGGTCTCGAACTTGACGCCGCGATGGGGATCGAAGGCGTCAATGGCGTCCTTGAGGCCGAAAATGCCGGCGCTGACCAGGTCGTCGGAATCGACCTTGTCGGGAAGCTTGGCATAGATCCGATCCGCCGTGTACTTGACCAGGGGGAGATAGTGCTCCATGAGCAGATTGCGGCAATGCTCCGATCGCGTCGCAAAAAATTCTTTCCATACCAGCTCTATATTTTCAAGGCGGGCGGTTTTCATACTCAAACCTCCGTGTTTTTTGTATTGTTTGGCCCGTGCAGACACGGCTTCGTCCGATAAGAATTTCTGTCCCGTTACGGCAACCACAGGACCCCGCTTCGCAGAGCGGTCAGGCCCCATCTTCTTATCGAGAGCTTCCGGTCTTAACTTAAGCGTCTTTTTTTAAAAGAACCAATTTACCACTTTTTTCAGGAATCCGTCCCTGTTTTCGGTCGCCGCCATCGTGTTCGTCAGCCGGGCCCCGATGGCCGTCAGTCCGCGGGCGAAATCCGACCGGGGATAGGCCGTCATGATCGGTTCGCGGCGTCGAACGGCCGCCGGCAGCGACTCATCCCGACAGAGGGTCCCCGCCTCATAGACGGGAAAATGCAGGAAGCGGTCGGCCACCTGCGAAATCTGCCGGTATCTTTTTCGGCCCTCCTCCAGCGAGGCGGCCATATTGACCAGCAGGCTGACCTTGCCTGCGTATTTTCGTCCTGCGAGCACCTTGACGACCGCGTAGGCGTCCGTCATGGCCGTCGGCTCCGGCGTAGTAACGACCAGCGTATGATCGGCGGCCATGCAGAAGCCGATAACGTTGTTGCTGATGCCCGCCCCCGTATCGATAAGGATCACGTCGCTGCGGCTCTGGAGCATCTCCAGTTCCCTCAGCAGCCGCTGCTGGTGGAAGGGACTCAGGTTGGCCATCTGCTCCAGTCCGCTGCCGCCGCAGATGACCTCCACGCCCGCCGGACCGATCTGGGTGATCTCGTCGAGCGTCTTCTGCCCGGCGATCACGTGCGACAGGTTGTAGCGGCTGTTGACGTTCATCACCACGTCCAGGTTCCCGAGTCCCAGATCCGCATCGATCAGCGTGACCCGCTTGTGAGCGGCCGCCAGCACGATCGAAAGGTTAGTCGATATATTCGTTTTTCCGACGCCGCCTTTGCCGCTGGTTACGGCCAGCACCGTCGCCCGGTTGGTTTCACTGAAGTTCATTGCCTGACTATCCCGTTTGTCCGACTCGCGTTCGGATCGTCCCTTCCATCACCTGGGTGTGGCATCGAACTTCATCCCGAGCCACCCCGCATCCATGGTTGTCTCTTTATAATGGGCCAGGGGGGGGGTTTCAATACTGAAAACCAATTAATTGGCGGTTTTTTCCGTAGGAACGGCAGACCGGCGGCGTTTGCGCATCAAAAGCTGCTGCGCCATCCGCGCATTGAACCGGTTTTCCGAGAGTTTCTTCAACTGGTACTGGCGGTATTGCCGGACGTCGGTCCGAAGAAGAAGCAGGCCTTGCTCATCCACGACAGGGTCTGCTTCGAATTGCCCGCCGAGGCGGAACCGGAGATGGCTGCTGTCCTGAAACAGCAGCCGCTTGCTTCGCAGATGTTCCGAGACGGCCAGAGTCATGCACCGCGTAAACTCCTCCAGCGGCAGGTCCCGGGGCATAAACCCCTCCCGGCGATGGTGGAGGAGGTTGCCGGTGAGGATCTGACGACGCCGCCCGGTAAACTCGACGATCTGCGTCAGCAGCAGCGTCAGGTTATCAATTGTCTCTGAAGCAACATCCATGTTTAATTTTCCACAGGGCATCCGGTTCCGTCAGGATGCTTTGGCGTTACGTTCTTCCTGGAAAATGCGGCGGATCTCGGCCAGCGTGCGTGTCTTGCGCAGTTCGAGGATGCGGCTAAGCTGTTCAAAGACGGACTCATCATAAAGACGATGTCCGCCGTCCGTCCAGCCGCTTTCCTGAATCAGTCCCATGGTCGTGTAGTTGTGAATGGTCTGACGAGTGAAGGGAGTGCAGCGAACGATATCGCCGATGCGGTAAAGTTTTTCGGGAACGATGAATCGAGTTTTCGTTCCGCTCTTTGCGGCAAAGGGATCGGTATGATTCCCGGACACGGCCGAATACGCTGCCTCCTTTTTCATGAGACGTTTACCCTAAACTTCCGATTTACGCAATTCCAAAACCGAAACAGCCGCCGCCCGATGAAAACCATCGGGGGCCACATTTGTATTTTACGTTTTATAAAATATCATTATTAAAGCGTCAACAACAATTCTTTAATTTTTTTGCGATTTTTTTCATGCAGGCAGGACGCATCGAGACCTTGTTCATATTTGAACACGGTGAACCGTTGCTTAAGTGATTGATTGGCATGGAATTACTGCAAAAGGCATAAATGGTTCGAAGACTTTTGGTAAAGAAAAAATATTTTTATGGGCATCGCCTGCGAGGACCGTCAGGGGCTGGGGCTCAAGGCGGGAACGTCCGGTAATAAACAGATGCAGGAAGGCATTGAAAAAAACGTTTTCGATGTAAGGGAAAGCGGTTAACCGCATTTTAAAATCCTCCGATATAAATACGTTCATAGATCGGATTGAAAACGCAATGAGGCAGACCGCCGCTGCATGAACTGTATCTATTGGATTGACAAGTATTAAGATGAGCGAGCAGAATCATAAAAGCGCGGGCGACTCCGCGAATGACAATGAGGCGGCGATCCACCGGCTTTGTTCGGGGCGCGCCTGCCGGCTGGAAGTGGTGACCCCGCTGGCAAAGAAGATCAACTGCCTCGATGTCAAGTGCATCGCGGACCTGTGCATCACCGAAATCCCCCGACTGGTCGGCGCCCGCCTGGCTTCGCTGTATATCCTTGATGAAACAAGCGATATTTTGCATCTTGAAAAGAACAACCATCCCTTCCTGATTAACAATATCGTTTCGCTCAATCAGAATCCTCCCTCGCCGATGGTGGCGGCAGTCCGCAGCAAGGAACTGCTGATTGTCCAGAACGAGGAGTCGCTGCGGGGGCCGAAGATCCATCAGACCCAGCGGCTGTTTTCAAAGAACTATGCGACCCGCAACTGCATCATTGCCCCCCTGATCTGCCACGGCCGGGTGGTGGGGGTGCTCAATCTCAGCGATAAGACGGATGGCGAGCAGTTTACGCACGAAGATATCGCTATTATCGAGCTGTTCCGTCAGCTCGTCGGGGCGTCCATCGGCAATATCAACCTGTTCGAGAAGACCCAGAAGCAGGCGAAGACGGACGGCCTGACCGGCATGCTTAATCATCGGACGTTCTATGAGCATCTCGAAGTGGAGCTTCGCCGGGCACAGCGTTACGGATCAAGTCTGTCGATTATTATGGCGGATGTGGACGATCTCAAGCCCATCAACGACAACTACGGCCACCGGGCGGGCGACATGGCGATAAAGCAGATTGCCCGCCGGATCAGCGCCTGTATTCGCCAGATTGACATGGCGGCCCGATACGGCGGGGACGAATTTGCGATCATCCTGCCCAATACCTCGCTGGCCGACGCGGCCGTGGTGGCCGAGCGGATGGTCAACTTGGTCAAGAGTACGCCGATGATCTGGGAGCGGCACCGCATCGACCTCTCCATCAGCGTGGGGGTCGGGCAGCAGAATGCGGAGGACGGAATCGCCGATGTGACCAATGCAACCGACCAGGCCCTCTACGCCGCCAAGCAGGCCGGCAAGGGCCAGGTCAAGATCTACCAAAAGCAGAAGGTGTTGCGGTAGAAGGGGACTCGCGAGGGGAGATTTTTTTTTCTTTGGGACAGGCGGTGTTATCCGTCTCCGATAGTTTGTTTAGAGTCCTTGTTTTTAAAAACAGTAGCAGAGTTTAAATTTTCGTTCGCATACAGCAAGTGCCTGAGAGGTTGGATGTCAGCTAATTGCTGCTCGGCCGGACGCTTGATCCGCCCAAGCCGCCCGGGATGGTATAGTGGTAAGAGATATCGTTTATTCCAAATTTGCAGTTTACCCGCCGATTGTTTCAGCACAAGGCCGTGTTTGGAGAGCATATCAATCGCTTTGAGTGGCTTTACCCCAAGTGTTACAACAACCCTCGCCTCACAGGCGTTGATCGCCATATCGAGCCGTTTCAGGCAATTTCTCATCTGCGGCGAACGGTGTTTTTCTTTGCTTTAGCTGGCAGGGCTGAGAATGTTTTGCCATTTGGGGCGGGTTCTTTTATAATGCCGTTTCTATGCGGGATGAATCAAAATCAACACTTTTCAGCCGGCAGGAGCAGGAGAGCCTGAGCACGCGGGCGCCGCTGGCGGTGCGGATGCGGCCGCGGACGCTGGAAGAATTTGTCGGCCAGAGGCACTTCGTCGGCGAGGGCAAGCTGCTGCGGCGGATGATCGAGGCGGGCAACATCACCAGTCTGATCTTCTTCGGCCCGCCGGGCAGCGGAAAGACGACATTGGCCAACGTGATCTCCAATACGATCGACGCCCGCATTCACTATCTCAGCGCCCCGGCGGCATCCGTCAAAGACGTGCGGGATATAACGGCCCAGGCCAAAGACCGCTTAATCACCGGCAAGGTCAAGACGCTGCTGTTTATCGATGAAATTCATCGCTTTAACCGTGCCCAGCAGGATGTCCTGCTGGACGACGTCGAAAACGGCATCGTGATCCTGATCGGGGCGACGACGGAAAACCCGTTTTTCTCCGTCAATTCGCCGCTCATCAGCCGCAGTACGATCTTCACCTTTGAGCCGCTAAGCAAAGACGACATCCTGACGCTTCTTCAGCGGGCGGTAACCGACCCGGAAAAGGGGTTCGGCAAACTGAAGATCAAAGCCGCCCCGGAAGCGCTGGAGTTTTTGGCGGTTATGAGCGACGGCGATGCCCGCAAGGCCCTGACAGCCCTCGAAGTAGCGGTGCTCTCACAGTCCAAGGGCTCGACCAAAAAGGAAATCCGGCTGGACCTGGAAACGGCCAAAGAATCAATCCAGAGAAAGTCGATACAATATGACGGCACTGGTGATACCCACTATGACCTGGCCAGCGCCCTGCAAAAGTCGATGCGGGGGAGCGATCCGGACGCGACGGTGTACTGGCTGGCCCGGATGATCGCCGGCGGCGAGGATTTGCGGTTTATCGCCCGGCGGATCGTGGTCTGTGCGGCCGAAGATGTGGGCAATGCCGATCCGATGGCAACAGTATTGGCCGCCTCGGCGATGCAGATTGCGGAGTTCGTCGGCTTTCCCGAGGCGCAGTTGCCGCTGGCGCAGGCGGCGATCTACATCGCCTGCGCCCCCAAGTCCAATGCCTGCGCGGAGGCGATCTGGCGGGCGGTTTCCGATGTGCACTCCGGCCGGACAATCCAGGTGCCGCCGCATCTGCGGGACTCGCACTACGCGGGAGCGGCCAAACTGGGGCACGGCACAGGGTATCAGTACCCTCACAAAAGCCCCACGGGATATGTGCCGCAGGACTACCTCGGCGAGAAACTGGAGAAACCGTATTACCAGCCCAAACAGATCGGCCGGGAAAAAATCGTGGCCGAATATTTACAAAAACTCCGAAATCAAGTAAAAGAGCTCCGTAAAGATGAGATGGAACCCTGACGGGACAGGTCTGACCCTATGAAAAAACAGGAATTGCGAGAAGAAATGAAACATCGGCTGGCCAACGCCGGCATGCAGGAGCGGATCGAGAAAAGCAAGCGAATCTGCCGGAATCTTCTCGCGACGGATGAATTTCGCAGGGCCTCGGTGGTGATGGCCTTCCTCTCGCTGCCGCGCGAGGTGGATACGACCCCGATCATCCTGCACGCATGGCAGCAGGGCAAGACGGTGGCGGTGCCGCGCGTCTCCTGGGAGCAGCGGCACATGATCCCCGTGGAGATCCATTCGCTGGAGACGGGCTTTACGACGGGCTCGTTCGGACTGCGCAACCCGGTTTCGGGGCTGCCCGTGCCGTTCAACGAGATCGACATGGTGCTCACGCCGGGACTGGCGTTTGACCGCGAGGGCAACCGGCTCGGACGCGGCGGCGCGTACTATGACCGTTTCTTCGCGGCCGATCAACTGCGGGCGCTGCGGTGGGCGCTGGCGTTTGAGATCCAGCTGCTCCCGTCCGTGCCGCATGACCACAATGATCGGCCGATCGACGCTATCGTTACGGAAAACGAAGTGATTCATTGCAAACGAAAACCCTGACAACGGAGGGATCCGACCGTGGCCAGACAAAAAGGATACCGGCCTTATCAGACGCACCGGAGCACATCCCGCAGCAGTCGGATTGTGATCCTGACGCTGCTGATCGTGACGGCAGGGATTGTCGTCCTGATTCGCACGCGGGCGAAGAAACCCGCCGCCGTTGAGACCGCGCCGCCGACAACCCCCTATGAAGAGGTGATCGGCGATGCATCCGCCGGCGGACAGACGCTCTCCGAGCAAACGACCGAACCCGAGGCAGCCGTTGCCGCCCCGGAACCGACGCCCGCCCCGACCCCTGATGCAGCGCCGATGGAGACGGCGACCGAGCCGGCCGACGCAGCGGTGCAAACGGCAGCGCTGAATCCGGCGCCGGTCGAGGTCGGCGTGCAGACGGTTTCGCCCGTTAACGACACAGCGGTCAATGCCGCTTCGACGGCGGTTGCTTCGGCCGAGGCGGTCATCGACCCGGAGGCCCAGACGCTGATTCAGAAGGCCATCGAGGACCGCAAGGCGGGCAAGGTCATCGCCGCCCGCGACCAGCTCAACGAGGCGCTCAAACTCCGGCTCACCCCCGCGATCCGGCAGGAGGTCAAGGTGCAGATGGCCAAGCTCTCCGAACAATGGCTCTTTAGCCGCCAGGTGCTGGAGGGCGATACGCTGACCGGACTCTACAAAGTGATGCCGGGAGACCGGCTCTCGCGGATCGGCAAGAATCACCAGGTGCCGTATGAGTGCCTGATGGAGATCAACGGAATCCATGACGCACGGGCGCTGCAGGCGGACCAGACGATCAAGGTCGTCCACGGACCGTTTCATGCCCTGGTGAACCTGAGCACGTTTACGCTCGATCTTTACCTGCAAACAATGTACGTCAAAAGCTACAAGATCGGCATCGGCAAACCGGAACACGAGACGCCGACCGGGACATGGCGGGTCGATCTCGGCGGCAAGCTGATCAAGCCGACGTGGACGGACCCGGACAGCGGACGGGTGTATAAGGCGAGCGACCCGGACTACCCGCTGGGCTCGCGCTGGATCGCCCTCGAAGGCATCGGCGGCGCCGCCAAGGGCCGCACGGGTTTTGCGCTCCACGGCACGAAGGAGCCGGAGACCATCGGCACGCGCTCGTCGCGCGGCTGCATCCGCCTGTTTAACGGCGAGGTGATCGAACTGTACAACCTGCTGGAAGAAGGCAAGTCGCTGGTGAAGGTGATCGAATAGCTCTCAAGGATTACGAGTGAAAGACGTGAGGGGAAAAACATCGCAGGCGGTCGCCGCATGGACGCTGTCGGTCGGGATTCATGCGGGGTTGCTGCTGGGCTTCGGCCAGGTGACGATCCGCCCGGGGGGGATCGAGGCCGGTCCGCCGCCGGGGCGCGTCTGCGTCGAGCAGGTCCGCCGGATGATCCGGACGGAGCCGGTAACGAGCAAGCCCGTGGTCATGTCCGAAGCGCAGGAGGTGAAGGTTTCGCCGCCGGCCCAAACGTCCCCCGAACCCGCTGTTGCGTTCGAATCGCCCCAGGCCGTTGATTTCCCCGTCGAGCCGCCCGCGCCCGAGCTGACGTTTTTCGGGCAGGCGACCGATGCCCGGCGCATCGCCTTTGTGGTGGACTGCTCGGGCAGCATGTTCGGGCGGATGGGACTCGTCAAGGGCCAGTTGCGCCAGTCGATTGCTGCGCTGCGGCCGGACCAGTACTTCGCGGTGCTGTTCTTTTCGAGCGACGGCCGGATAATCGACAGCGGCAGCGGCGAGCTTCGGCGGGCAACCGAGGCGCAGAAGCAGCAGACGCTGCGGCTGGTGGATTCCGTTGTGCCCGGCGGACGGACGCAGGCGCTGGCGGCGCTGGAGCGGGCGCTGGGGATGAAAGCCCCCGGCGGCAAGGCCGTGGAGGCGATCTACTTTCTGACGGACGGGTTCGATCTCGAGGCGATGGGCGAGCAGGACCTGCTGCGGCAGGCGGCGGCCTGTCGGCAGACGCTGGCCCCCGACGCGGTCATCCATTCGATTGGCTTCTGGGCCGAGGCGGGCGATTGCGGGATCCTCAACTCGCTGGCGGCGATGAGCGGCGGGAGTTTCACCGTAGTCAGCGAATAAAAGCATTGAAAACCAGGGACAGTCACCGGTTTTCCTCGCCGGCTGCATCGCGGCCAGGCAAAACTTGACCGTACCGCCCGAGTTTGGTACGAGTCATAGGCGATTTTATTGAATATGGAATAAATAAAGAAACCGGTGTTCGCAGCCGTCATTCCCGCGCAGGCGGGGGCAGAGGCAACGGTATCGAAAAGTGTCTTTATTTATTCAAAGACCAATAGTATAGAAAGCGTTGATTGTGATGTATTCATTTTTCATTGCGGCGGATGCCCGGACGTTTTTGACGCACTTTTTCGTGTCCGGCGGGCCGATTGTGTGGCTGATCCAGCTTCCGATGTCGGTCGTGATGCTGTATCTGGGCATCGACCTGCTGTTTCGGCTGCGGCGCAGCCGTCTGCTGCCCGCGGGGCGGGACGGTGAGATCATGAAACTGGCGGGCGTCCACGGCGTGCTGAGTCTGCCCAGGCGGCTGGAGGGGGCCGACGATCTGATCGGTCAGGCGGTGCGGCAGGCCATCGGCCGCTGTCGCCGCAAGGGCCTTCGTGAACAACCGCTGCTGGAGGCGGCCGCCGAGTCGCTCCAGGAACAGAGCCTGCGGCTGATACGCCGGGCGGAGGGGTGCCACCTGATCGGCACGGTGGCGCCGATGATCGGCCTCTTCGGCACGGTCTTCGGGATGATCAAGGCGTTTACGGTGCTGGCCTCGGCGGGAGGGCAGCCGGACCCGGAACAGCTCGCGGCGTCGATTTCCGTGGCGCTGGTGACGACCTTCTGGGGGTTGCTTACGGCGATCCCGGCGCTGTGCTTTCACGGCCTGGGCCGCAGCAGGATCGAAGCGTTCTTCGGTGAGGCCTCGACCCAGACACAGGCCCTGCTGGAACGCCTCGCCGAGCTCGATGCGCATCAGCGGCTGACGGCGGCCCCTCGGCATGAGACGGCGGCGGCCGCGACCCCGGCGACGGTGAAGACGACCGCTGCGGAGGCCGATGAGACAGCCGGGGAAGACCAGGCGAGTGAGCTGGAGGTCGAGGACGAGTGAGAAGGGAACTGCTCCAGGACCGCTTGCCGCCGGGTGAGTCGTTCGATATGACGCCGATCATCGACGTGGTCTTCCTGCTGATCATCTTCTTCATTCTGGTTTTTCAGTTTATTTCCGCCGAGAGCTACGAGGTGGCGGTGCCGGATCGGATCGTCTCGGCCCGGCCGCCGGAGGGAAGTATGGAGGGCGTTGCCACGGTAACGGTGATGAAGGACGAGAGGGGCGGGGTCGTTTTGGCGGTGGGGTCGGAGAAGCTCTCGTTTGAGGGGCCGGACGCGGCCGGGCGGATCGCGCAAGCGATTGACGCAAGACTCGACGCCCGCAGGGCCGAACATCCCCGCGTGTGCCTGCGCTGCGAGAAGGACATCCCGTTTCAATACACCAAGGTGGTCCTCGACGCCGTCAGCCGCAGCAGCGCCGAACAAGTCCAGTGGGCCGTCCTCGGCAGAAACTAGCGACAGCCACCGGTTTTCGCCTCCGCGCGGCCGGAAATAGGGTGACTATCCCCGGTTTTCTTGAGGAAGATACGATGCATGACTTGCAAAAGCTTGATAGCGATTATCGGGTCACGCGACGGGCTGGGGGGGCTTGGCGGGTTCTTCGATGTTGTACTGCTTGACCTTGGCGTAAAGGGTGGCGCGGGTGATGCCCAGCAGGGAGGCAGCGCGGGTCTTCTGCCAGCCCGCCTCTTCGAGGGCCTTCTTGACCAGTTCCTTCTCGGCCTTTTCCAGCGAGAAATCCTTGATGGGATTGGTCGCCGGGCAGCCCGCCTCGGCGGCGGGTTCGAACATGGGCTGAGGTCCGAGCATCAGACTGTCGAGGCCGATGCGCTCGCCCGTTTCGAGCAGGATCGCCCGCTCGATTACGTTGCGCAGCTCGCGGACGTTGCCGGGCCAAGAGTGGCTCAGCAGGGCGTCGGCGGCCATCCGCGTCAGGCCGCGAATGCGCCCGGCCTTCTCGGGGCAGATGGTGGAGTTGCGGATGAAATACTCAGCCAGCAGCAGGATGTCCTCCCGGCGTAACTCCTCTCGCAGGGGCGCCAGCGGGATAGGGCAGACGCAGAGCCGGTAAAACAGATCCCGGCGAAAGCGGCCCGCCTCGACCTCCTTGTAGAGGTCCCGGTTGCTGCTGGCGATGATGGTCGCCCGGCATTCGATCTCCTCGGTGCCGCCGACCTTGCGGAAGGTCTTCTCCTGGAGCACCCGCAGCAGCTTGGCCTGAAGCTCCGGGGGCATCTCGCTGATCTCATCGAGAAAGATGGTGCCGCTGGCGGCCAGTTCGAGCAGGCCGGTCTTCTCACGGTCGGCGCTGGTAAAGGAGCCCTTGACGTGTCCGAAGAGCTCGCTCTCAAGCAGGTTGGCCGTCAGGACGGCGCAGTTGACGGCGACGAACTTTTCCCGCGGCCCGTGACGCAGGACGTGCACGGCTCGGGCGGCCAGCTCCTTGCCGGTGCCCGTCTCCCCGACGATGAGGACGGGGTTGCAGGCGCTGGCGGCGACCAGCCGGATCATCCGGAGGGTTCGCGACGTGGCGCGGCTGCGGCCGACAATCGAGACGGACTGCGGGCACTCCTCGCTGAAGAACGCCGACTCGTCCGTCGAGGCGCCGGGCGAATCCTCAGCCGCAAGACTTTGCAGACAGTCGCCGACCTCGTCTTCGCCGACGAAGAACACCCGCGGGGCTTCGTTTTCAGTACTGGTATCCGCTGTGCCGCACGGGGCGCCGATGACGACGACGTCGGCGTCGAGTTCCTGATCGCGGAGAATCCGAAGAGAGGATTGAATCTGCGGCCGGGGGATTTCGGAATCGAAGAGGATGACGTCGGGCTCCACGGCGTCGATCAGTTCCCAGATGTCGGCCGCCTCGTCGGCGGCGTAAAGCTTCTTCGTAAAGGGCCGGACCAGTTGCTGGGCGATGGGACGCTTGCCGACTACCAGGATCTTTTCCAACATCATATGCACTACTCACGGAACAATAAAAACAATAATTTCAGTTTCTCTCCGGTGCAAAGGGTACTGCTGACATCGGCACGGCGGGGGCAATGACTTTAATATTTTATGGGACCGTCCAATAAAAAACGCAGACACCGGTGCAAAGACCCGGCGAAAGGCCGAGCCAAAAAATTATCGGACCCATTAATCAAAAAAATTGTTCGGTATCCGTTAGGGTCGAAGTGTGAAAGGTGTAGAAAAATTTTCCGGTGACGGGAACTTTTTATCCTCTGCATCGACCCCGCGCTGCGATCTCCGCGAAAATCCGCCGCCCGCTTTATGGTGTTAACCCGTGTCATTTTCAAGAGTTGCGCTGCATGAGGCAAAGATTGCTTCACATGCTGGCACACGAGTTGCACGCTTCATCCGAGCGGTAAACTATGGAAATTTTGTTTTGGAAAGGAAAACCGCTATGTCGGGAACATCGCTGGTCAGCTCGGCGCAGCAGAAACTGGACTTCATGACACTGCTGATTACGGAGCTTCAGAACCAGAACCCGCTCGAGCCGCTGAACAATCAGCAGATGGCCTCGCAGCTCGCCCAGTTTACCCAACTGGAGCTCGGCGAGAACATGAACACCAACATCGAGGCCATGAACGACACGATGAAGAACATGAACGCGAGCTTCGAGGGGGCCATGCTCATGGCGGGCCTCAACTATGCCAAGTCGCTGCTGGGCAGAGACATTTCGTTCTACAGCGAGCAGGACGATCAGATCATTCGGGGACAGGTCCAAAAGATTTCGTTTCAGGACAACGAACCGATTCTGACCGTCAAAGGAACCGTAAAGCACAACGACGGCTCCGAGAGCCAGGTGGACTTCCGGGTGCCGCTGAACGCCATTGAAGGGATCTATCAATAACCGGATTGTACAGATAAAGGAGACATTATATGGGATCAGCATTATCGGCGGGAGTCTCGGGACTCAAGGCACATCAGGCCATGCTGGATATCGCCGGAAACAACCTGTCCAACGTCAACACGATCGGCTATAAAGGCAGTTCCATCACCTTTGCCGAGTTGCTGAGCCAGACGGTGCGGCGGGCCAGCGGCCCCTCGGCCACTCTCGGCGGCGTCAACCCCCAGCAGATGGGCAGCGGTGTGGGCATCGCGGCCATCCGCAAGGACATGAGTCAGGGCAACATTACCTCGACCGGCCAGGACCTCGACGTGGCCATCGACGGCGCCGGCTACTTCGTGCTCCATGACGGCACCCAGGAGGTCTATACCCGCATCGGCTCCTTCGCCGTCGATTCCAACAACACGCTGGTCGATCCCGCCACCGGCTACCGCGTCCAGCGGGCCGGCAACTACGGCGAGACGGAGGGCTTTCAGACCGTCGGCGATTCGAGCATCCACATCCCCTGGGACGCCTCCATGCCCGCCCGGGCCACGACGACCGTGACCATGAACGGCAACCTGCGGTCTTCCGCCGAGAGCACCGATGCGACCATCCACAAGATCGTGTCCGATCTGGCCTTCACGACCGACGGCGGCGACACCGCCGCCGGCAGCAACACCTTCCTCTCCGACCTGGACCAGTGGACCGCGCTCCTCGGCGTAGGCGAGACGGGGACGATCCTCGTGTCCGGCGTCAAGGAGGACGGCACGGTCTTTACCAATCAGCCGATCACCTGGACGGGGGCGGAGCCCGGCAGCGGCGCGACGATGCAGGACCTGCTCGACCAGATGACGGCCATCTTCGACGCCTCGACTGTGTCGCTCAATGCCGACGGCCGGCTGATGGTAACGGCCAACGCCGCCGGCTACAGCGAGGCGATGATTACCGGCATGACCTATCAGTCCGCCGACGCCGACTCGATGAAGGTGCCGTCCTTCTTCGACTACGTGAACATCGGCGGCAATGACACCAAGCCCTTCAAGATCACCGTCTATGACAACATGGGCCAGCAGCACGTCCTCAGCGGCACCTTTGTGAAGACCGATGCCACGAATACCTGGGACCTGGTGATCCAGTCCATCTCCGGCGAGCGGACGGGCTCGTGGGGCGATTATGACATCCACAACTCCGGTTCGCTCAACCGACGCATCTCCGGCATCCAGTTCAATCCGGACGGTTCGTTCAAGGGACTCGCTTCGCCCTCGGAGAATTCCATCATCGGCGTGCAGTTTGAGAGCAATCCCAACGTAACCCAGTTGATTACGCTGAACCTGGGCACCTCGGGCGAGTTTACCGGCCTGACCCAGTTCGCCTCGCAGCAGTCCAGCGCGGCGGCACTGACCCAGGACGGCTACGCGGCCGGCTCCCTGTCGAACGTGACCATCGACAAGACCGGTATGATCGTCGGCACCTTCACCAACGGCGTCAAGGTCAACGTGGCCGCCCTCGCAATCGGCGTCTTCCAGAACCCCGGCGGTCTCGAAGCCGTCGGCGGCGGCTACTTCCTCCCCTCCTCCAACTCCGGCGAGCCCATCCTTACAATGGCCGCCACGGGCGGGGCGGGAACGATCACCGGCAAGAGTCTCGAATATTCCAACGTGGATGTGGCCACGGAGTTCGTCAACCTGATGCAGGCCCAGAACGGCTACCAGGCCAACGCACGCACCATCCGGGTGGCCAACGATATCCTTCGCGAACTGACGAATTTAATCCGATAGGAAGAGGACCGTATGACGGACCTTCTTGGCAAGCTCATGGCACTGACGCCGCAGGAACGGCTCGAGGCGATGCGCCGCCTCGATTCGGGCGGCGGGCTGCATGAACTGCTGACCAACAAGTGGTTCGTCCTGCTGGGCTGGTCGGTCATCTTCATCCTGCTGATGATCCTCATCGCCATCCGGCAGCAGCGCAGCGAGCGCCGCCGCAGGGAGATGATCCGGTGCTTCGAGCGCCAGGCCGACGAGTTCGAGCTGACGGTGGAGGAGCGGGACCTGCTCTTTCTGATCTCGCGCCACGCGCGGCTGCGCCAGCCCGCCATGATCTTCACGCTGCCCAACGCCTTCGAGAAGGGGGTCGCCGGCCTGCTCCAAAAGAGTCTTCAGGACCGCCGCGATGAAGAGGCGATCCGGCAGATGAACAGCACCATCGAGACCATCAAGGTCAAGATCGGATTCGTAAAAAGTACGCATGTGCATGGAGGCCGCTTCCGGGGCGGACGCAACATGACCAGCCGCCAGATCGCCGTCGGCAAGGCCGTGGGCATCGTCCCGGCCGCTTCGGAGGAGCCCGGCCTGCCGGAGGCGATTGAAGCCGAGGTCATGGAAAATACGGCCGAAGGACTCAAACTCCGACTCTGCGCCCCCGTGCAGTTGCATCCCGGCGATGCCTGCATCCTCCAGGTGGAGGTCGGCGCGGTCCTCTGGGGCTTCGAGATGGTGGTGCTCGTCAGCCGGGGGCAGACGCTGGAACTGCACCATGCCGACCAGGCCCGCTACCTGAACCGACGCCGCTTTTTGCGCGTCCCCGTTCACAAACCCGCCCTGGTCGCCCCGTTTCCCGTGGTCTTTGACACGAGCTCCATGGTGCCGCCCCGACCGGTCTTTACCCCGGCGGAAATCAAGGAACTTTCAGGACCGGTCCTCCGGCTCCAGATGAAGCTCCAGGTGGCGGTGCGCGACCGGCTCCTCGTGCTCTTCGAACTCGATCCCGGCCGAGTGATCCAGGATGTCGGCGAGGTCCGGCGGATCAGCGAATCGGTGACCGGCCGCACGGTGGCCGTCGAGCTGATCGGCCTCCCCGAATCCGTGGAAGACGAGCTGATTCGGAAAACGACCCAACTGGCCCTGAAGATGGGCCTCCAGGAAAACGTAAAAATTTCGGAAATGACGGGAGAACCCGTGCTGGCGGAGGAACGGTAAACGAATATGAATGAACAGGCAGGACAGATCGCTTCCGGGCTCAACGCTCTCATGCAGCAGCTTGACATCGTCTCGCACAACATCGCCAACGCGAACACGACCGGCTTCAAGCGGACCATGAGCTCCTTCCAGACCGAGCTGAAGCTTCGGATGGGGGCCCTCGAGCCCGACCAGCCGCTGAATACGGCCTGCGTGGAGACCCGGCAGGTGCTGGACTTCTCCCAGGGCACTCTGCTCCACACGGATCGTTCGCTCGACGTGGGCCTCGACGGCAAGGGCTTCCTCGTACTGGAGACCCCCGAGGGCCCGCTCTACACGCGCAACGGCTCCCTGCAGCTCAACCTCCTCGGCCAGATCGTGGATACGGCGGGGCGGCTCGTGGCCGGCGAAAACGGACCCATCGTCATCCCCCCCAACATCAGCCCGCTGGAGATTCGCATCGGAGCTGACGGAACCGTCTCGGGCCGGGGAGCGGAACTGGGAAAGCTCCGGCTGGTGGACTTCGGCGAGCAGGAGAACCTGCTGACCCCGGCCGGGCTGGGGGCGCTGAAGGCGCCGGCCGATGTGCAGCCCCAGCCGGCGAATGGCCTGACCGTCCGCCAGGGCTGCCAGGAGAGCTCCAACGTCAAGATTATCCAGGAACTGGTGAATATGATGTCCGTTTCCCGCCTCTATGAGACCGGCATGAACCTGCTTCGCCGGCAGCGGGAAAATTCGCAGGCCATGCTTTCGGTGGCAAACGGCTGATGATGGATCTTTTAACAAGTAAAGAAACAATGGTCTCATCACGTCATTCCCGCAAAAGCGGCAGTCCGGTCGCTTCGCGAGCCGCCGGATCCCGCATCAGGGCCGGGATGACAAAGGGATGTGTTGTTTATTGGTTTAAAACTCGATAAGGAGAACAGGAATGCTCCGAGCGTTTTCAACGGCGGCTACCGGCATGGATGCCCAGCAGACCATGGTCGATGTGATCGCCAACAATTTGGCCAACGTTAATACGAACGGGTTCAAGAAGACCCAGGTCAACTTCCAGGACCTGCTCTATATCAAGATGCGGCAGGCCGACCGCGAGGTCACCTCCGGCGTCACCGCGCCCAGCGGCCTGGAGGTCGGCAGCGGCGTCAAGACGGCCTCCACGACCCGGCTGTTCACCGTCGGCGAACTGGAGAGCACCGGCGCCGATCTCGACATGGCCATCCAGGGCGACGGCTTCTTCCAGGTCACCCTGCCCAACGGCGAGCTGCGCTACTCCCGCGACGGCGCCTTCCAGCGCGACGCCAACGGCTACATCGTCAACGCCAGCGGCTACCAGCTCAGCCCGGGCATCACGATCCCCTCCGAGGCCGTCGCCGTGGACATCGGGGCCGACGGCACCGTAACGGTCCAGACGGCCGACAGCGCCCAGGTCATAGGGACCATCGAGCTCTACCGCTTTCCCAATCCCGCCGGTCTGTCGGCGGAAGGCGAAAACCTCTACCGCGAGACGGAGGCCAGCGGGGCGGCCGTCTCGGGCACGGCCGGGCAGGACGGCTACGGGAGCATCCTGTCACGCTACCTCGAAAAATCCAACGTCCAGATGGTCAGCGAACTGGTCAACCTTATCACGGCCCAGCGGGGCTACGAGATCAACTCCCGCTGCATCCGGACGGGCGACAATATGCTCCAGCAGTTAACCCAGTTAATCCGGTAGTCGCATGATGAGAAATCGAACACGATTGAAGCGGGCGGCTTCGGCGGCCCTCATCCTTCTGGCGGCCGGCGCCGTTCAGAGAGAGGCCTCGGCGCTGTCCGCCGGCAGACTCGAAATCTACCTGCCCCGCGAGGTCGCGGTCACCCAGGAGATCATCCCCCTCGCCTCCGTCGCCGTGATGACCGGATCGGAGGAACTGTGCCAAAAGGCGCAGACCGTTCGCCTGGGACAGTTTGCCCTGCCCGGCCAGACCATCCGTCTGGACCGCACGACCATCCTCAGCCGCCTGGCGGCCGTCGGGATCGACACAGGCAGGGTCTCTCTCTCCGGCGCCGAGACCGTCAGCGTCCGGCGCGAGGGGCAGGGCGTTGCCGGCCAAACGCTGGTCGAAACGGCCCGGGCCTTTCTCGAAGAGCAGCTTAAGGCCCAGGGCCTTTCGGAGGCCCGGCCGCTTCGCACGCCCGCCCGGACCCTCCATACCGGCGAGGGCCGGGTCGAAGTGGTCCCGACCCTCGACGAACAAACCTTCCCGGGACGCCGCACGGTCAACCTCTCCATCCGCAATGACGGCCGCGAAACGGACCGGATCGAGATTCCCTTCCAGGTCAGTTTCCGGACGATGCGCCCCACGGCGGCCGTCGATATCCCCGCGGGAGCCGAACTGGAAGCGGGGACCGTCCGGATGGAGGAGGTTCAGTCCCCCGATCCGCGGACGTTCGACGCAGCGGAGCTGATCGGCAAGGTGACCCAGCGGGAGATAGCCGCCGGGACCGCCATTGAGCCCCGGTGGCTCAAAGACAAACTTTTGCCCGTCGTCATCCAGCGGCGTCAGAAGGTCCTTCTCCGCATCGAGCGGGGCCCGCTGCTGGTTACGGCGTCGGGGGAGGCGATGGACGAAGGTCGAGTCGGCGATGTGATCCGCGTCAAGCGGGGCCTGCGTCCCGATGAGCGAATTGTAGTCGGCCGGATCCGCCCCGACGGATCCGTGGAACCCATACTCTGAAAGGAAATACGATGCAAAGACAAGGTCGAATGATTGTCATCGCCATGGCGGCGGTCCTCCTCCTCGCCCCCGGCGCCCGCGCCGGTTCGATCTGGGCCAAGCGGAGCCAGACCAGCAAGCCCCTCTACGCCGATGACAAGGCCAACCAGGTCGGCGATATTCTGACGATCATCATCTTCGAGGATCACAAGGTGGATAACAAGGTCGAGCGGGATCTGGAGCGGAGCAGCGAACGGTCCCTCGGCGTGGACACCGGCGACCTCTCAATCGGCCACATCCTGCCTAGCGTCTCTAAGGTGAACGTGAACCTGGAGTCCGAGAAGACCCTCAGCGGCAAGTCCGATTACAAGGATGAACGCTCGATTGAGGACCGCGTAACCGTCGTGGTGGAGGACATCCACCCCAACGGCAACCTGGTTGTGGTCGGCACCCGCAGCCGCGAGATCAACGGCGACAAGCAGATCATCCAGGTCAGCGGCATCGTGCGGCCCAGCGACATCAGCTACAACAACACGGTCCTCAGCCAGCAGGTCGCCAACTTCCAGATGGTGGCCCTCAGCGAGGGAGTGACGAAGGATTATACCAAGCCCGGCTGGTTCGGAAAGTTCCTCGATGCGATCTGGCCGTTTTGAAACGCTGACAAGCGGTATAGGGTCATGCCCGCGACCTGTCCTGAGCGGATCGAAGGACGGCGGGAATTTCGGATTTAACGATGATGAATGAAAGACACAAAACAACCGGGGTCGTTCTTGCGGCGGTGGCGCTCCTGCTGAATACGGCGGGGGCCGCGCGAATCGCGGATGTGGTTGACGTGTACGGCATCCGCGGCAACCCGCTCTACGGCACCGGGCTGGTGGTCGGACTCAACGGTACCGGCGACAGTTCCCTGCCCAGCGCCACGATGCTGGCCAGTCTGCTGCGGCGGGAATCGGACGTTACCTTTTCGCCCAACCTCCTCCAGTCCTCGAACATCGCGCTGGTGATGGTCTCCGCGGAGCTGGGCCCCTGGGACCGCGAGGGTACGCTCATCGACATCACCATCTCGGCCCTGGGCAACGCCAAGAGTCTCCAGGGCGGAACCCTGCTGGCCACCGAGCTCAAAGGGCTCGACGGCGAAGTCTATGCCGTCGCGCGGGTCACGGCCATCTCGACCAGTTCCTGGACCGTCGAGGGCAAGACCGGCAGCAGGGTCGCCAAGAACCATCCCACGGTCGGCCGCGTACCCAACGGCGCCTACGTGGAACGGTTCGAGCCGTCCAAGTTCGTCCAGATCATCGGCGGCCAGCGCTTCGTGCTGCTGGATCTGCGGCACGACAACTTCACCACCGCCGAGCGGATTCGCCGGGCCATCGATGAGGTCTATCCCGACACCGCCGTTGCGCAGGACCCCGGCACGGTCCGCGTGCGCATCCCGGAGACGATGCCGGATCACGAGGTCATGCAGTTTATCGACCGTATCCTCCAGTTTGACGTGGAGGTGGACGTGCCCGGCATCGTCGTGATCAACGAGCGGACCGGGACCATCGTCGTCGGCGGCACGGTCAGCATCTCCGAGACGGCCGTGGCCCAGGGCGATCTGGTCGTCAAGATCAAGGAGCAGCAGTTCATCTCCCAGCCGACGACCCCCTTTACGGATCGCGCGACCACGGCGGTCGTGGATGATACCGCGCTGTCCGTGATGGAGCGGGAGGGACACCTGATCAATGTGCCCCGGTCGGTCACCGTCGAGGAGCTGGCCGGCGCCCTCAACGCCATCGGGGCCTCGCCGCGCGACCTGATCTCGATCTTTGACGCCCTGAAGAAGGCCGGTGCCCTGCAGGCCAAACTGGAAATGATGTAGGGTCAAGGAATGGAACCCGTCAGCCCTCTCTCAAGTCTGCCGACCGACCTGCTCCTGCGAAAGGACCCGGCCCAAATGGTCCGCCGCCTGGACGAAGACGGCGGCGGGGAGACCCCGCAAAAGCTTGAGGAGGTCGCCCGGCAGTTCGAGGGGATCTTCCTGCATCAGATCCTCAAGCAGATGCAGTCGGCGACGGCCTCCCTGGAGGACGAGTCGGAGGACCCCGCCGGCGAGCAGATCAAATCGATGTATTGGGACTTCTGGGCCGAGACCCTGACGCAGCGCGGCGGAGTGGGACTGTGGAAGTCGCTCTACCGTCAGCTCTCCCGGATGGTCCGGGACGAGGACGCGGCGGGAAATCCTCAGTTGAATGAGCAGATATGATATCGCTGGATGAAATAGTGCAGGCCGAGTTCTTTCCGTTCCTGGACCGTCAGATCGACGCCCTGGAACGGGCGAAGGAACTCTTCGACGCTTTTCGGGCCGCCCTGATCCGCCGGGACATGGAGGAGCTCGGGCAGGTCCGCCGGCGTCTCGAAGAGGAGGAAACCGTGCGGCTGGAGCTGGATCGGCAGATGGGTTTGTGCCGCCGTCGCCTGGCCGCCGTCCTGTCCTGTCCGCCGGAGGAGGTCTGCATCTCGCGGCTCTGCCGCGCGACGGACCCCTCAACGGCGCAGGAGCTCAAAAAGCGCCAGGTGCGGGCTCAGGGGCTGGCCTCCGAGGTGAAAACGGTTCACCTCGCCACGGAGCTGCTCCTGCGGGAGTGCGCCCGCATCAACCGCCGGATGCTCGAGACGATCACGGGGCGACCGACGCCCCCCTCGATCTACGATGCACGCGGCCGGGCCGCCTGGCGGCCGGAGGCGGGCCTGATGAACATGAAACTCTAACGACGCAAAAGAGAACGGTATGGCTGGTTATGATATTGGAATCTCGGGTCTGGATGCCGCCCAGCGGGCGCTGAGCGTCATCGGCAATAACATCGCCAACTCCGCGACGGAGGGCTTCCACCGACAGGACATCGACCTGCGCCCCGCCGACGAGGCCATGGTGCACGGGACGATGATCGGCCGGGGCGTCAACTTCGCCGGCATCCGCCGCCAGGTCAACGCCTTCCTCGAATCGGAGATCGTCCGCCAGCAGTCCATGCTCTCCGCCCTCGAACGCCGCAGCGATTCCCTCAACGTGATCGAGACCGCCCTCGGCGAACTGACCGAGACCGGACTGAGCACATCGCTCGATAATTTCTTCGGCTCGATGTACGAGCTGTCCCTCCGTCCGGCCGATGTCAGTCTTCAGACGGCCGTGATCTCCGCCGCCGAGTCGCTCACGACCCAGATCGGCAACCTCGGGATCGTCCTCGGCAACCTGCAGGAAAGCTTCTACACGGAGGCGCAGAACGTCGCCGCCCAGATCAACGATCTCTCCGCCCAGATCGCCCGCCTCAACCAGCAGATTTACAACCAGCAGGTGAACGGCCAGGACGCCAGCAACATCATGGACCAGCGCGACCAGCTAATCAAGGAGATCGGCGAGAAGGTCGGCGTGCGGACCTATACGCGCGAGTACGGCATCGTGGATGTGGTGGTCGCCGAGATCCCGCTGGTCGTCGGCACCGTCGCCGGCCGCGTGCAGATCGGCCTGGTCGAAAACGGGGGCGCCTACCGGCTCGGCATCGCCCCCGAAGGCACCGAAAGCTACAGCACCGAAGTCTCCGGCGGAACCCTCGGCGCGCTCTTCGAGCTGCGCAATTCGATCATCGGCGACATCCAGGGCAAGTTCGACCGCTTCACGCAGACGCTCATCTCGGAGGTCAACAAACTCCACCTCCAGGGCGTCGGCTCCGCCGGCTCCTTCACGAGTCTGACCGGCTGGACCATGAACAAATCAAGCGTAGCCGATTTCGTGCCGCCCGTGACCGACGGCGTCATCCATATCCGCGTCACGGACCCCTCCGGCGCAATCCGATGCTACAGCGTCGCGGTGAACTCCTCCAGCACCCTCCAGAGCGTCGCGGCCGACCTGGCCGCCGTCCCGGGCCTTGAGGACAACACCGGCGTCAACGCCGACCGCCTCCAGATCGTTGCCAACACCGGCTACAAATTCGACTTCGTGCCCGGCGTGCTTCCAACCCCGACCGCAACCGTGCCCAGTCCGCTGGCCGGCGCCGGCGTTGCGCCGGAGCAGGCGCCGCCCGCGATTGCCGTCTCCGGCCTCTACACCGGCGACGTCAACCAGATCTACACCTGCACCGTGAACACCGCCGTGCCCGGCGACACCCTCGCGATCGGCAACGGCTCCATGGAGCTGGTCGTAACCGACGGATCGGGCACGACGGTCGCCAAGCTGCAGATCGGCAGCGAGTATGTGCCGGGAACCGCCCTGGTGATCGACGAGGGCATCGAGATCACCCTGGGCTCCAACGGCGCCAGCCCCGGCTGCTTCAACGACGGCGACGTCTTCACCATCGAGGCCCTGGCCGATTCCGATACCTCCGGCTTCCTCGCCGCCGTCGGCATGAACGTCTTCTTCACCGGCTCCGACAGCAGCTCCATCGGCCTCTCCGACGCCATCCGCCAGTCCGGCTCGCGCATCGCCGTCAGCCGCGGCGCGGAGGGCACTGACAACCGCAACATCCTCGCCCTCGCCCGCCTGGGCGACAAGACCCTCGACGGCCTGGGCAATCTCAACCTCAAGGACTACTACCGACAGATCGCCGTCAACGTCGGCGAGCAGCTCTCGGTCACCCGCCTCCAGTACGAAAACGGCGACTCCATCATGCGCAACCTCCTTCAGCAGCGCGACCAGATCAGCGGGGTCGATATCAACGAGCAGGCCGCCAAGATGATGATCTTCGAACGCATGTTCCAGGCCATGGCCAAATACATGAACACCGTCACCGCCACACAGGATGCCGTCATGAACATTCTCCAGTGACCGCACAAAGGACGACGCTATGAGCTACTCGATGGAAGCCATTTACCGAAGCACCTCCTGGGCGATCATGAAGCACAGCACCGCCCTCGCCTACCTCCAGGAGAAGGCCGCCACCGGCCAGGACATCATCCGCATGTCCGACGATTCCAGCCGGGCCAACCAGGTCCTCAGCTACCAGAGCGCCGCCCTGAAAAACAACGTCTATGTCAAGAACGTCACCGAAATCAGCAGCGTCCTCGAGCTCAGCTCCTCCATCGTCCAGAGCGTGATGACCGAGCTCGCCCGCGCCCGCACCTCGCTGACCTCCGTCGCCTCCGGCACCACCGGCGACCAGATCCGCACCACCCTCGCCTCCGACATCAACAACGCCCTCGAACACATCGTCTCGCTGAGCAACACCCAGCGCCTCGGCCAGCGCCTCTTCGGCGGCGCCAACTCCACCCAGGACCCCTACGTCGTCGAACGCGACGAGGCGGGCAATATCGTCCGCGTGATCTACCAGGGCAGCGGCGAGGAGCAGAAGGTCGAGGTCGTCGAGGGCCTTGAGCTCTCGCCCTATCTCGTCGGCGACGATCTCTTCCGTTTCGATACCCGCCGGCCCCCCGAGTTCCTCGGCTCGACAGGCGCCGCCGTCGGCGCCGGCAGCTCCAGCGTCCGCGGCGACGTCTATCTCACCGTCTCCGGTTCTCCCGGCGCCTGGCAGCTCTCCATTGACGGCGGCCTCTCCTCCGTCATCGTCACCGGCGCCGAAACCAACGTCCCCGTCATCAACTCCAAGACCGGCGAGGTCCTCTACGTCGATGCCACCGGCATCGGCCAGGAGGGCGTCGAGCCCATCCGCGTCCCCGGCACCTACGACATCTTCAACGTCCTGATCCACGCCCGCGACATCCTCAACAACTCCGAAAACCTCCCCGGCGCCGTCGTCCAGAAGATGCTCAACGCGACCGTGGACGCCATGCAGGACGTCGAAAAGAAACTCGTCAACGCCTTCCCCTCCATCGGCGGCCGCATCCAGGTCCTCGAAACCCTCAAGCAGTCGCTCGAAAGCATCGGCATGAGCACCGAGCAGGAGATCAGCCGGCTCCGCGACGCCGACATCACCCAAATCGCCATCGACCTCTCGCGCCACCAGCTCCTCTACGAGATGTCCCTGACGGCGGCCGCCAAGATGTTCTCCATGTCCCTCCTGGATCTGCTTAAGTAGGGGGCCGCCGTGGAAACGCTTCTGGACGTACCGCAAACTGCGCCTCCCCGCCTGATGACCGGCGAGCTCTACCAACGGGCCGAGGAGTGCCTCCGCCGCGGCCGTCCCGCCGAAGCCCTCGACCGGCTCGAACAATTCCTCGCCCGCCGGCCCGCCGCCGGCCCCGCGTGGAACCTCGCCGGCCGGATCAACCAGACCCTGTATAACTTCGAAAAGGCGATGGCCTGCTTCGAACGCTCCGTCTGCCTGCCGGACGGTCCGCCCGAGGCCGCCGCCAATCTCATCCGCGCCTCGCTCGCCGCCGGCAAACTCGACAAGGCCCTCTCCCTGCTTCGCCGCGTCTCCTGCGAGGAGCCGCTGGTGCTGGACATGGTGGACGTCCTCGAAAAGGGCGGCCGCCTTCACCAGGCCGTCGAGACCCTCCACTGGGCCAAAGGCCGCCTCCGCACCGCCCCGCGGCTCGACGCCAAACTCGCCCGGCTGCAAACCCGCCGCCCCAAACTCGCCGTCTTCTGCGGCGGCGACGGCATGACCTTCTTCAACGACATTCTCGACTTCCTCCGGACCCGCTACCAGGTCCGCCTCTTCGAAGGTTCCGACGCCCGGCAGATGCACGAGCTCATGCGATGGAGCGATGTCTCCTGGTTCGAGTGGTGCTCAAATCTCGCCGTCCTCGGCTCGCGGCTGCCCAAATGCTGCCGCACCATCATCCGCCTCCACCGCTATGAGGCCTACATGCCCTGGCCGGCGCAGATCGACTGGCACAACATCGACCTGCTCGTCACGGTCGGCAACCGCTTCGTCATCGAGGCGCTGGAGGCCGCCGTACCCGACATCCGCCGCCGCGTGCCCATCGTGCGAATCCCCAACGGCGTGGACCTGGACCGCATTCCCTTCCGTCCCCGCCCCCGCGGCAAGGCCGTCGCCTTCGTCGCCTCGCTGCGGATGGTCAAGAACCCCATGCTCCTGCTCCAGTGCATGGCCCGGCTCCACGCCCTCGACCCCGGCTATACGCTCCACATCGCCGGCCGCACCGACGATCTGCTGCTCAGGCAGTACATGGAGCACCAGGCCGCCGCCCTCGGCCTCGCCGACGCCGTCCGCTTCGACGGCTGGCAGGAGGACATCCCCGGCTGGCTCGCCGACAAACACTACCTCGCCGTCACCAGCGTCATCGAGAGCCAGGGCATGGGCATCCTCGAAGCCATGGCCTCCGGCCTCGTCCCCGTCATCCACAACTTCCCCGGCGCCGCCGAAATCTACGATATGAAATACCTCTTCAACACCCCCGACGACTTCGCCAAAAAAATCCTCTCCGCCGACTACAACCCCCGCGCCTGCCGCGAATTCGTCGAAAGAAGATACCCCCTCAACAGAACCCTCATGCTCATCGACGAACTCATCTCCAAGTACGGTGAAAATAACACCTTGCAGCATCAAGCCGTCTGACAACCCCCCGCACCCCTGATCCTCCGCCTC
This sequence comes from Anaerohalosphaeraceae bacterium, assembly GCA_050309685.1. Lineage (GTDB taxonomy): Bacteria > Planctomycetota > Phycisphaerae > Sedimentisphaerales > Anaerohalosphaeraceae > JBNRMP01. The sequence goes on along the minus strand of JBNRMP010000113.1, from coordinate 1,528 downwards.
CCCATCCGACTCGTCCCATTTGTCTTATTTGTCCGCCCCGTCCGACCCGTCCGACGCGTCCGAGTTGTCCGACGTGCCGCCCCCCCAATTCAAAACTTCTATCTTCTGACTTCTATCTTCTGTCTTCTGGTTTCTCATCATCCCTGCGCAAAATCAATCGTCCATCGTCCATCGTTAATCAAAAATTTGAAAAAGCTCCTGACCCCTTAAATTTTCCGGGCATCATAGTACGATCCTCTTTCTGCATACAGCCCCGCCTGCGTCTTCGTAACGCATATTTTGCACCGAGCAGTCCTTATTCCTTTTCCAATGCCCGGCAGGCGGGATATAGCAGAATAATAATAAGGATGTTCACAAATGGAAGATAATAAAGACTCAATGCATTCAAGGCTGAGCCGGGAGCACCCGTAGCGGTCTCGAATGCGCCCATAGCGGAAGCCGAAATATCCAAAACCGCAATGACAATGTAACTGATGATAAACGGCATATTGCTTTTTACCTGCCCTTTTGCCCTAGATGTTCGGTGGATAATAACAAAAATAAGAAAAGGGAAGGTGAAAAGAAAGGCCGGTATCACGATATACAGGATAACCGAAAACAGAACATCACGTATGCCTTCGGCAATCGACCACTTGGTCAATACAGCATAGAAGCTAATTGGGAGTGCAAACACTAGAAAAAACGGCAAATCTTTGATGGATATTACTTTCATTTTATGCCTCCCCTTTGGCATTTGTTTGCATCTTTATTATAAACACAATGTTCATGATAGTCCAATTCCAGTGTCTAAGGAAAGGAATGATTACTTTTCTATGTTTCCAGAATAATGTGAACATTCCCATTTTATTTCCCTCAAAATAATAACGTATCTTCTGCAATCTTCTGGAGGTTAAAGCACTTGTCAGTCATAGCATCTTTCTTCTTGTTTCAGTTCCCCAACATCCGCTTTTTTCCTGTCGAACGATGACGTGCCCAGGAACTGGCATGCTTCGTTACGCTCTGTAAATTCTTTCATATAGCTTTTAACAATAATAACCTGCCCGATTGGCCATATTGTATGTGCAATATATGCACAATGTCAATTGGGAGAAAAAGGGGTCAGGAGCCTTTATTTGGCTAACTCGCTTACAAAAGACGAAATCCCCTTGCTCCCGGGCCGCGTCATCAAAGCCGATTTTTAAAATACCTCCGTGTCCTCTTAAGTCCTCGGTGGCTGAAAAATCCGTGGTGCAATCTCCTTAAATGTGCCCGACATTATACCCGGACAATGCCTCCTTTTCAACCTATAAAATTCAAAACCAGAAAATCCCCCCCACAACCGCCCATCGTAAATTACGACCCTCGCCATCCCCATCCCTGTCCGCCCCATTCATTCTATCTTCCGGCTTCTCGTCATTCCCGTGCAAAATCAATCGTCCATCGTCATTCGTCCATCGAAAATCGCAGACTCCCCCCGTCCATCGGGTCCATCCCGTCCATAATGTCCATTAAAAAACCTTATGTAAAATCCCGAAATATCAAATCCTGC
>JBNRMP010000112.1:0-17364 GCA_050309685.1 Anaerohalosphaeraceae bacterium | reverse complement strand
ATAACGGCAGTCTCCTGTGTAAAAGAGCATGTTCCAACCCTTTTATCGAAGAGAGTGCCGTTTTTTATTGAAAAAATCACCATCATCGTCCAAAATCCCACGCTAAAAAGTCAGTCAACTTGAGAATAAAGAAGTTGTAACGGCGGATCGCTCCTCGTTCGCTTATAGAAAGGATACAAATCTCATTTACTTTTGAGGCATCCAATGTTAAAAGAATCTCTCGGGTTAATCCTGTCCCCTTAGGTTCCCGCGAACAGCCCGTTATTGCCAATATCGATGCCAATAAAGATACTAACAATTTGTTCATTTACAGTTCTCCTGCTTAAAGGTTAGGGTTAGAACTTAGCCAAACATTGTTCAGAGGACTGAAACCTAATCCACGTATCCTATGTTCATCCATAACTTCATCGTTGGTTATGTCAGGTAATACGTGAAAAAGATAAGCGTCATAAAAGTTCCGTGTCATCAAATTTTGATACAGTGAATTGAAAAAGGTTGTATAAAAGGGATAAGGTCCTTTTACAACAGGACTTGCCGAGCCGATAGCGACTTGCTTGGCAAGAGTCATTTCGAGGCTGAACAATACATCGGTGTAAGGGCATCCCGGATAGGAATTGAGCGGCGGATTCTGCCTCTCTTCATACTCGTATGCCCCATCAACGTAATCAACCAGCCAGTTACTGTCCATTGTGGCCACATTTCTGAGGCCGTAGCAGGATTCAAGAATCAGGATTCGGATCTGGCCGGGCACAAAATTGAATTCATCGAAGATACGGGCCTTTTCCAGCGAATCGGACAGGAATTGATAATTTTCCGGCACAGGCCGTCCTCGGCCGGTCCATCGCCTTGAGTTATGGGAGAGCCAAACCCCGTCGTTGAACAGAACGCGTGTTCGCGGGGTGTTGCCCGTAAACCACCAGGGCTTGTCTGATAAATAATTTCCGTGCGCGTTGATGTGCAGGTAACGAATTCCTGGAAACTTCCTTTTGGCCATAGTGATCATTTCATAGGTCACCTGATTGTATTTGCCATACCCCAAAAGTACGATAGGATAGATGCCTTTATTCTTCATGGTTCTTTCGGCATATCTGCATGTTCCTGTATCATAGATAGTTGTACCCTGTGTATATCCATTTCCAACCATACAAAGAATAAGTCCGGCCACGGCGTTGATCGGCTTGCCGCCGAAGGTCAGATTCGGTGAACTTCCGGATGATGTTTCCGTGTACTCTATGAGGAATTCATCAAACGGTGGATCCTGACCGATTTGCAGCAGCAGGTTCGGAACGCAGGTATAGGCAAGATCCAGACTAATGTCATCCTCGAAGGCTTGGTTGGGATCGACAACAGCGACAAAATCCTCCGTGAATTCCTCCGACCATCGAACTTGTCCCTCCATATCTTTGATCGAAAGGGTGGCCGTGTTCCCTGCCCGGACACATCCCCGGATGATAAACGGTTTTGCAGGATCGGGGAATTTTTCATACGTGATACCGCTCAACGGTGTGTCAAACGTATAAATCGCCGGTACTGCTGCATAGGCATTACCTTCACCGTCAAGAACGATGGCTTTTAGCCGATGCTCTCCATTTTGATGATTTCTCTTATCAATGATGAAGGTCGGATTGTTTTCCGGCTCTCGCGTGGCAAGATACACTCCGTCCAAAAAGACGGCAAAATGGGAGTCCTGAAGAAAATTCGGCTCTCGGCAGGTAATAAACAGTCGATCCGGCGTATCATTAACATCAACGTAAATTTGCCTGCCATACCCCAACCAGTCCCGTGTTAAGGCGTCCAAATCCGCACTGTCCACCCATCTGTTTTTATCGATATCCGCTATCGCATAGCCGTTGGGGTCGGGGTAATGAATCACCTCGCCGGGGCTGTTTGAGTCGGTCAGCCAGTCCGCCGCGAGGACAAAGAAATCGTCAAAGTTGACGTTTCCATCGTCATTAAAATCGGCAGGACTGTCAACGTGAATTTCGGAATAAAAGTCATCGGGCAGCGCAACGCCATAGCCAATTCCAAAATCGCCTCGCGGCGCAGGATTACGGAAGATGGATGTCAGCATTTGCTGCGGATTTTGCAGCATGGTTTTCTGCAAGGGGGCGGCTGCAGGGGGACTGTTCGGATCTAAAAAGTAAGGCCAGCCGTTCGGATCGGTGGGGGTTTCAAACGGACTTTCCGACAGGTACATGGGATTTGACTGGAAGTTCGGGTCTGCCAGATTATGGTTGTAATCGTTATCGCAGTATGCGATGTTTGCCATATTGGGCGGGTAAAAACTTTCTCCGATGTACCAGCCGCAATAACTGTTGGTGATGATATTATTGGTAATCCCAACCTGATTGATGTAAGCGGGGCTTTGCAGGCAGGACAGGACAATTCCATACGATTGATTTTCATAATTGTTATCAATGGTCAGGTTGTCAAACTTAAAAGAAATTTCTTCCTGAGCGGCGCCATTGACCTGAGCATAAACGGAAATGATATTCCAGTAGAAGAAGCAAAATCGGACATCGGTTACTTGATCCGTGCTGTCCTGATAGACCGCATAATCAGAACTGATAAATCTACAGTTACGGATGGGTTCATTGAGACGGTTGTTATTGATCTGAATGTTGCACCAGCCGCCCAAGAAATCAATATTCTGCAGAACAGAATTGGCGGAAGCGTCTTCTTCAATCACAATAAACTCGGTCTGTGAATAATCAGATTCAATCTGAATCGGGTTATCCGATCCGCCTTTCAGGGTAATTTGTCCGGATCGTATAGAATCGCCTGCGGCAATGAGACTGGAGGCCCCTGTTTCATAAATGTCGATACCCGGCTCTGCCCTGAAATCTCCATAAACATAAAAGACGGAATCATTCATATCCAAAGAAGAACCGACCTCAACAAAACCGTTTACATCCACAACGCAGTTATCCAGCACCAGATGTTCATATTCAGCAAAGCCCCTTCGGGAATATGGATGGATTTATCGGCATATGAAACCGTGCCCTGAAACCGGTTGACCCCCGTTAATACGACATCATAGTCGGCAAAGACAACGCCGCTGGAAAAAATCACGCCGACCATAAAAGAAATGAAAGCGAACGGCTTGACAAATACGGATTCCTTCATTTTACTCACTCCTTGCAAAATAAACTCCTTTTATTTTGCCCTCCTTCACAGGCCGACCCCATAAAGAGAGGACGCTGCTTACTCCATGCTCAACCTGGGCCTGCCAGCCCGCCATGAACATGCTTCAGCAGCGCCCCGGTTCGGGGCACTGACCTTTGCATCTCATGGCGTAAATTTGGCAGTTTAGGTTGAAATGCTACCAGTCCAGTGGACTTTCAAATTCTCAAATTCTATTGCCTGTTCTATCTCCTAAAAAAGAACTTCGTTACTCTTTTATACCATAGTTTCTTTTTCAAAAAAGTCAACCAGGAAAATCTTATTGATTGCATCATCGGGGAAGTCGGTTGGCGGTTTGTTTTCCATAAACCTGCTCGAACAATTCCGGGCCCAGGTGTTCCCGGGCCCATAAGTCCTGAATCTGTGGTTCCGAGGTCTGCGGATAGCGAAGCCGCAGGTTGGCCTTAGCCAGTTGTTTACCGGTCTCATAGGCCGAGAAAATCAGTCGCAGCTTCTGCTCCGGCGGCATCTGCCGCAACAGTTCGTCCGCGAATGCCTGACTGTCCGGATGGGTATCGGTAAGTGTCATGAGGATATTATAACGGACTGCGGATTCAATTCAAAGCCTTTGAAACAAAAAAGGCCGGCGGGGGCTGCCCGTCGGCCTTCTAAGTATTTCTGTATAAACGTGTTACGCCAGGTCGAGGGGGCTGATGGTGTCGCCGTATTGGGCGCGGGCCTGTTTGAGGCGGCCGCGGATCTCGTTGAACGTGTCATAGACGATGGACGGCGTGTCGGCCACCTTTTCGCGGTAAATCTTCTCGACCCGGTCGAACTTCGCCAGCAGATTCGGCACACAGATCGTAAACTGCTTGACATAGTCGGCCTCGGTGTACGTCTTGTTCAGTCTCTCCTTGAACAGCGCCGCCAGGTCCGCATGTCGCGGGATCCACCCCGTCGGCGTCTTGATCGCATCCACATCGTTGTGGATCCGAAGCTCCGCCCACAGCAGCCAGACCATCTTATCGAGCTTGCCGTTGAGAAACCTGCCGTCCTTGTCCCGCAAAAAGTAGTTGACCGAGAAAATCGCCGGCGGATGCTTCACGCCCCGGGCAAAATACAGGTTGTTCTCGATGTAGCGGCCCAGCGGGATCGAGACGAAATCCTGGTTGGCCATAATATTGAACTTCCGCACCCCCGACTGCCCCAGCGTCGCCGTCGTCGTCTCCGATTCGATGGACGCGCCCTTGGCGATGATGCCCTCGGTCCAGTTGAAGGCCTGCTCCACCGGTGTCAGCGTGTCGCTGTCGCGACCGCCGTAAATGATGCCGCCCACCGGCACGCCCTTCGGATTGTCCGCCTCCGGGTCCAGGTTCGACAGCGCCGACAGGCGGATCGTGTAGCGGGCGTTCTTGTGCGACGGCGGCACGGGCCGGCCGTCCGCATCGGTCATGCCCCGACGCCACTCGCCCTGAAAGTTCCGCCCCGACTCGGGCAGCTCCTGCCCCATCCCCGTCCAGTAGGGCCGCCCGTCCTTGACCAGCACGTTGCCGAAAATCACCTCGCCCGGCGTCGTCAGCGCCTTGTAGATCACCGGATCGTCGTTCGGGTTGACGTCCTCGATGATGCCGAAGATCCCCTGCTCGACATTGGCACAGTACACCCGGCCGTCCCTCTTGCGAAGGTACGCGATGTCGTCGCCGATGATCGTCTGGCCCGGCAGCATCGCCGTCGAGGTCTTCCCGCAGGCCGACGGAAACGCCCCCATGAAGTAGGTCGTCCGTCCTCCGGGCCCCTGCATCCCCATGACGAACATGTGCTCCGCCAGCCAGCCCTCGTTCGAGGCCTTCTGGATCGCCAGCCGCAGGGCCAGCTTCTTGAGTCCCACCGTGTTGCCCGCGTACTGCGTATTGACCGAGAAGACCTGGTTCTGCGTCAGGTCGATATAGACCCGCCGCTTCTCCCAGTGCTTGCTGCAGCCGTTCTCATCGAGCTCGCCCTCCGAGTGCAGAAAACGGAAAAACTCCTCCCCGGCCCCGAGCTTGCGAAACTGCTCGTAGCCCGGCCGGTAGAGAATGCTCTCGCTGTGGGCCACATACGGCGAATCGGTAAGCTGCACGCAGGAGATCGAAAAGTCCGAATTTGTCGGGCACAGGCACCAGAAGCAGATCAGCATCGTCCGGCCCCTCATCGAGCCCGCCAGAAAACCCCGCACCTCGCTGAGCCCCTCCTCGCGGTCGATGGAGTTGAGACTCTCGCCCAGGTCCATCCCCTTCGGAAGCAGGTAGCGGGTGCTGAAGGTATCGCGGCCCTGATCGTTGGGACCGTCAAAGTGGAACGTATGCCCCTCCATCGCCAGCGGCTGCTCGCCGCCGCCGTTTATGGCCAGCTCATGAAGCGCGGCGATATCCTCCGGGCTGTCCGTAAAGACCCGGATCTTCTCCGGCTCCGTCAGTTTGACGGCGTCCTCGACAAAAGCATGAAATCGGGGATGGCTGATCGCCTCCAACCGCTGGAGGTCTTTCGCATCCGTTTTCCGTCTTATCAATTCGCTGACCGGTGCCAAAACACCACCTTTCTCGATATTAGTTATCGTATTGCATTTTTTTATAGACACAAAATCCGCGAGATTATACGGGAAGAAAAAAACCGAATCAACGAAGAATCTGAAAAAAAATATTCAACCCCGATGGATACGCCGCTAAGCGGATTTACAACAGTAAGTTAGAATCTTACCCGCGAATATTTACCGCCCGCAGGAATATAAATCCGCCGCAGGCAGAATAGAGGATTGACGGGAGAAAGGGAGAGCGGTATAATTGGCTCACGTTATGAGAAAAAGATATAACCTTGTTTCAATATGAGATAAATGGAGATCCCTATGGAGATGTCGCGTCGCCACTTCTTGTCGTTTGTCAGCATGCTTGCCGCCGGTTGCGCCGTTCAGGCGCCGCAGGCCGTCCTCAACGGCCTGGGTGACAGAAAACTCCGGATCGCCCTCATCGGCACGGGGGTGCGGGGCATCTCCTTCTGGGGCAAGCGGCTCGTGGAGCAGTACCCCGACCTGCTTGAGTTCGTGGGACTTTGCGACCATAACCCCGGCCGGGTGGAGTTCGCCAGGCAATACATCGGCGCAACCTGCCCGACGTTCACCGATTTCGAGACCATGGTCGCCGCGACCCGCCCCGACCTGGTCATCGTCACGACCACGGACTCCACCCATCACGAGTTCATCATCAAGGCACTTGAGATGGGCTGCGACGTCCTCACCGAAAAACCGCTGACGACCGACGAGAAGAAATGCCAGGCGATTCTCGACGCCGAGCGCAAGTCGAAGCACAAGGTCATCGTCGGCTTCAACTACCGCTGGAGCCCCTACATGACCCACATCAAGAAGCTGCTGAGCGAGGGGACCATCGGTGAGATCGTCTCGGTCGATTTCAACTGGGTCCTCAACACCTCGCACGGGGCCTCGTACTTCCGCCGCTGGCACGGCTTCATCAGGTACAGCGGCAGCCTCTGGGTCCACAAGGCCACGCACCACTTCGACCTGCTCAACTGGTGGCTGGACTCGGACCCGGTGGAGGTCTTCGCCTACGGGGCGCAGGAGTTCTACGGCAAAAACGGCCCGTACCGCGGCGACCGGTGTCGCACCTGCGCCCATAAGGCGACGTGCAAATTCTACTGGGACATCACCCGCGACGAGCACGCCATGCGGCTCTACTGCGACAACGAGCACTACGACGGCTACATCCGCGACGCCTGCCTGTTCCGCCCCGAAGTCGACATCTATGACAAGATGTCGGCGCAGATCAAATACGCCAACAACGTCGTGGTCAACTACTCCCTGACGACCTACTCGCCCTGGGAGGGCTGGAAGATCGCCTTCAACGGCAAGGACGGCCGCATCGAGGCCTGGCAGGACGTGCCGTTTATGAAAGACGAGCAGCTCGACCAGGAACAGCTCCACGCCCTCGAAATGCAGCAGAACCTTAAAGAAGATATGACCTACAAGCCGGTGATTGTCCACAAGCTCTGGAGCAGCTATCGCACGGATCAGGTGGGCAGCGAACGCGGCGGCCACGGCGGCGGCGACAAACGCCTCCACGACAAAATCTTCAAAAATCCCGACGCGCCGGACCCCTACAAGCACGCCGCCGGCACGCGCGACGGCGCCATGTCGATCCTCATCGGAATCGCCGCCCGCAAGAGCATCGAATCAGGCAAACCGATAAAAATCGCCGACCTGACCGATCTCAAACCAAAACCCAACCGCGCCTAAGCATAACGTTGCCCGTCATGCCGGGCCTGCCCCGGCATGACGGGCGACATAACCAGCGCTGCGATCAATCCCCCACTCCCAATACTTACCTCCCTAAGCATTATCCTTAATTCCGATAAAATCTCTAAGATAAGGTTGACATGCCGCAAAGGTCTCTGTTATGATGCCCCCGTTGGGAGAGCGCTGAGAAGCCGGAAAGTGAGGTCGAAAATGGTAACAGCCAGAAAAACCGCAAAATCTTTTCGCTGGGACTCTCCGATGCTCCTTATCTTTGCCCCGGCGCCGAGCGATCGGACCTACCGCTTGCAGATGGAGCAGCTTGACAGCATCCGGCTGGCCCTCGAAGATCAGCGTGTCATCATCGCCGAGATCTTCGAGAACGCCGCCGGCCGCCTCGGTCGAGCCGAGCTTTCGCAGGAACGTTGCCGCGACTTCCGCCGGCAGTTCAACGTCCCTCCGGGGCATTTTAAGGCGATCCTGATGGGACGCGATTCCGTCACGCACCTCTGCTCCAACGAATGCATCTCTTGGCAGGAGCTGATGTTGCGGATGGAAGAGGTCTCCGAATTTCAGATTCCCGCCGTTTTGTAAGGTGCGCAAAACGGTTCGGACCAAGCCGATGGAGAGGACAAACATGGCCACGGAGGGCTTTTTTCCTTCGCCAACCCCCCTGTCATTCCGGCCTTGCCCCGCTGTACAAACCGATAACCCAGGTAACGGATTCTGCTAAGGGCATAGGCAACACACTGGACTAAAATGGTCTTCAAAACGGAGGACCCAAAGTCCGGCTCAGCAAACCGACAGATCATCTCGACAAACAAGACCGACCATACCGGCCCGGATACCCGGCCAACCCATGAACATAAACCCTAAAAAATGTTGCCTGTGTCTTTGTTGACACATGGGCGGGGGTTGACCGTGCCGTTTGGTTGGAAGCGAACGGAGTTGGGGTTAATGGCCGGCGTGGGGGCAGGTGCTGTTGGGGCAGGCGTGGCAATTGCCTCCGGCCCGGGCCGGGGGCTCCTTGACCAGGGGGGCAAAGGTGGAGAGCTGCTTTTCGGTCTTTGGGGAGCCGCAATGCTCGCAGGCGGGATTTTTAACGGAGGCGGAGCTGACCAGAACCTCGGTAACTCGGCCGCAGTCTGTACACTTGTATTCGAAGATCGGCATTTTGCTTCCTTACCTGTTGTATGGATTCCAAATTCCCATCCGGCGTTATTGTCTTCAGACAGGATGAACGGATTTACGGGATCAGGGTATTCGATTCCCTTACGCTTTCAAAAACTAATAGACTACCCGTTTGGGGGGCGGTTTGTCAAGGGGGGAGCGGCCCGGCACGCTTGGCGATCCGACAACTCTACTTTTTATTGCACCTTCGTACCTGTTTATTGGATATGCAATTTGTTTTATCAAAATCAAAAGTGTATGATAATTTGCTTGACATGGCATAATAAACTGTTATTCTGAGCGTTAAAGCTTGTGAATGTGAACACAAATATTAAGCGGTAAGACCGAGCGAATGAAGTATCACCGGATTCCAGATGAAACCGTCCGTCGGCTGCCCATGTATTTGCGTGCTTTTACCCTGTTAGGGACCGAACGGAGAGATTATGTTTCCAGCCGGCAGTTGGCCGAGCGGCTGGGACTCAAATCGCCGCAGATTCGCAAGGACTTGTCCTATTTCGGGGCTTTCGGAACACGAGGAGTGGGCTACCCGGTGGAGAACACGGCCCGGCAAATCCGCGAGATTCTCAAACTCAACACACCCCAGCGGGCGGCGCTGATCGGGGCAGGCCGACTGGGCACAGCGCTGGCGGCATATTCCGGTTTTGCGTCGCTTGGGATGGAGATCGCGGCGGTCTTTGACAAGTCAGCGCGGAAGATCGGCCGGCGGGTGGGCAAGCTCATGATCGAGAACGTCGATCAGCTTGCGACGCTCCGTCAGCGGGATATCCGGCTGGCCATTTTGGCGGTGCCCCCCGCCTCAGCGCAGGAGACGGCCCGGCGGCTGGTCAAGGCGGGCGTGCGGGGAATCTTGAACCTTTCGCCGGTGCATCTGAAGGTGGGACGGCAGGTGAAGGTGATCGATATCGACCTGGCGACCCAACTGGGGATTTTGTCCTATTATATGTAAGTAAAGGAAACCGTAACCGAGAGAAATGGACGCGCTTATGAGACTCTGCAAATTCACACCCGATCAGTTCAAATCCTTTGTGAAGAACCTGATCCAAACGAATCCGTCGGTCGTGGCGCCGCAGGCGAAGGGCGAGCGGTTTGCGTTCGGGCCGCTGACGGATGCGGACAAGCTGCGGCTGGACTACGATGTAACGATGCTGCCGCCTAAGAAGTACGTGCTGCCGCAGACGGAGCCGCTGCTGACGTTCAAAGTCGGCGGAGAGGCACAGTCGGTGATGGCGGGGCAGGAAATGGTGCTGCTGGGCGTACACCCCTACGACCTGGTCGCAATCCTGCAGATGGATGAGCTGTTCGCGCAGGGGGAGTACGATACGCATTACATGAGCCGCCGGCAGAAGCTCACGATCGTGGCGACGGACGTGGCGAAGGCCGCCGAGAACGTGTTTGCCTCGTCGATGGGAACGGCGACCGTCCGGAGCGGCTACGACATGCTCCTGACGGTGCTGGAGGACGGGACGGTGATCGCGGAGGTCGCGACGGAAAAGGGCGAGCGGCTCCTGCAAAGCGCCGACAAGCCCGCCGACGCGACGGAGGCGGACCTGGCGAAGCGCAAGGCCGTCCAGGAGCGCAACGAGCGGATGCTCAACAAGCACACCCTCGAGTGCAAGCCCTCCTATCTGCCCAAGCTGCTGGAGAACGCCTACGAGCACCCGGTGTGGGAGGAGCGGGCGCGGCTGTGCTACTCGTGCGGCTCGTGCAACCTCGTGTGCCCGACGTGCTACTGCTTCGACGTGCAGGACGAGGTCAACTGGGACCTCAAGACGGGCACGCGGAGCCGCTGCTGGGACGGGTGTCTGCTGGAGAACTTCGCGACGGTGGCGGGGAATCATAACTTCCGCAAGAACCGTTCGCAGCGCTATCGTCACCGGCTCTACCGCAAGGGCAAGTACGTGCCGGGCAAACTCGGGGGGCAAATCGCCTGCGTGGGCTGCGGGCGGTGCATCACGGCGTGCACGGCGAAAATCGCCAACCCGGTCGAGGTCTATAACCGGCTGATGGAGGAGAGGGAGCTGGGATAAGGATGCAGGAACGGGGAATGTGGAAATGTAGAATGTAGGAACGTACAGGAGACCGTAACCATGTGTGAATGCTGCAACGGGCATAAGGATATCTACCTGCCGGAGCTGGCGACGATCACGAAACGCCGGATGCTCAACGGCACGGAGCTGTATATGCACCTCGAGCTGGACAGCGGCAGAGAGCTGAACCACATCCCGGGCCAGTTCGTGGAGGTGTCGCTGGCGGGCATCGGGGAATGTCCCATCTCAATCTCGTCATCGCCGACGCAAAAGGGCTTCGAACTGGTGGTGCGCAACGCCGGGAGTCTGACCAAGGCGATCCACAACCTGCAGGTCGGCGACAAGCTGGGCATCCGCGGGCCCTACGGCTCGACGTACCCCATCGAGCAGGCCAAAGGCAGAGACCTGGTGTTCATCTGCGGGGGCATCGGGCTGGTGCCCCAGCGGTCGTTCATCCGCTACTGCCTGGACAACCGCCAAGACTACGGGGCCATCACCGTGCTGATCGGGACCAAGTGTTTCGAGATGCGGCTGTTCCGCGAGGAGCTGGCGATGTGGATGGATCGCAAGGACATGACGGTGATGGAGACGATTGACGTGGCGCACGACTGCTGGGACGGCAACGTGGGAGTGGTAACGACGCTGATCCCGAAGGTGGAGAGCGACCTGCCCAAGGGGCTGGCGCTGGTGTGCGGCCCGCCCATTATGTACAAGTTCGTGCTGATGGCGCTGGCGGAGGCGGGGGTGCCGGAGAGTCAGATCTTCGTGAACCTGGAGCGCCGGATGAAGTGCGGCGTGGGGAAGTGCGGACACTGCCAGATCAACGACAAGTATGTGTGCCAGGACGGCCCGGTGTTTCGCTTCAGCGACCTGGCCCTGGTGCCGGAGGCCATCTCATGAGTAAACCGAGAGTCGCGATATTCGATTTTGCATGCTGTGAGGGGTGTCAATTGCAGATTGTCAACCTCGAAGAGGATCTGTTGAACCTGATCGAGCTGGTGGATGTGGTGGAGTGGCGCGAGGCGATGAGCGAGCAGAGCCACGAGTACGACATCGCGATCATCGAGGGGTCGATCACGCGGCCCGAGGACGAGCGGCGGCTGGAGCTGATCCGCAGCCGGGCCAAGCTGCTCATCGCGCTGGGCTCCTGCGCAACGACGGGCGGCGTGAACAAGATGAAGAACAACTTCGATCTCAACGAAGTGCGCCGGTGCGTCTATGGCGCAGACGGCGCGATGGCGCACCTGAACACGGCGGCGACGAAGGCGGTCGATGAGGTGGTGACGGTGGACGCCTACATCCACGGCTGCCCGATCAACCGTCACGAGTTCGCCGCCGTCGTGCGGTCGCTGCTGCTGGGCAAGAGGCCGGAGATCCCGACGTACCCGGTCTGCGTGGAGTGCAAGCAAAAGGAAAACGTCTGCCGGTACGAGCTGGGCGAGATCTGCCTGGGGCCGATCATCCGGGCGGGCTGCGGGGCGCCGTGCCCGACGGCGGGCTGGCGGTGCTTCGGCTGCCGGGGGTACGTGGATAATCCCAACGTGGAGGCCGCCAAAGAGGTCATGGAGAAATACGGCCTGACGGTTGACGATCTGAAACAGAAAATGGTGTTGTTTGGAAGCAAGCAGAGGACCGGACTATGAGTAAAAACATCCATATCGATGTCCACCACCTGACGCGCGTGGAGGGGCACGGCAATATCGTCGTCAACGTCAAAGACGGCACGATTGAAAAATGCGAGTGGCAGGTGCCCGAGGCGCCGCGCTTCTTCGAGGCGATGGTCCGCGGCCGCCGCTACGATGACATCCAGACGATTGTCAGCCGCATCTGCGGCATCTGCTCGATCTCGCACTCGCTGGTCGCTACCAAGGCGGTGGAGGCCGCGACGGGGATGGAGGTCAGCGAGCAGACGGATATGATCCGGCGCCTGATGCACTATTCCGAGCAGCTCCAGAGCCACGTGCTGCACGTGGGGTATCTGGTGGCGCCGGACCTGTTCGGCGAAAAGTCGGTAGTGCCGCTGGCGGGCAAGGCGCCGGACGCGGTCAAGACGATCATCCGGGCCCACCGCACGGCCAACGCGATGTCGGAGCTGCTGGCCGGTCGGATCACGCACCCGGTAACGCTAAAGCCCGGCGGGATGACGCGAGTGCCAGGGGAGAAGGAACTGCGGGAGCTCAAGGCGCAGCTTGAGGCGATTGTGCCCGACCTGGTGACGATCTGCCAGGTGGTGCTGGGCGTCGCAGGAGCCCTGCCGGCGTTCGAACGCGAGACCGAGTATGTCTCGCTGCGGCAGACCAATCCGCCGACCTATACGTTCTATCACGGCGATATCACCAGCACGGACCTCAAGGGCCGGCCGGATATGCCGGTGTCGAAATGGGAGAGCGTCGCCAACGAGTACCTCGTGCCGCAATCGACGGCGAAATGGTGCAAGTGGCGCCGGGACGCCTACTTTGTCGGTGCGCTGGCGCGGTTCAACAACAATGCCGAACTGCTCAGCCCGCTGGGCAAGAAGGTCGCCGAGATGTTCGGACTCAGGAAGGGCTGCACGAATCCGTACATGAACAGCGTAGCGCAGCTCGCCGAGTGCGCCCACGTCGTCGAGGCGTCAATCGAGCTGATCGATAAGCTGCTGACGAAGGGGCTTAAAGCCGAGACGACAAAGCAGACGCCGAAGGCGGGACGCGGCTACGCGGCCGTCGAGGCGCCGCGGGGCATTCTGTTCCACGCCTACGAGTTCGACAGGAACGGCGAGTGCACGTGGGGCAACTGCTGCATCCCGACGAACCAGAACCACGCCAACATCCAGAAGGACTTCGAGAAGCTTGTGCCTCAGTTCATGGATGAGGGCGAGGATGCGCTGCGGCAGAAGATGGAGATGCTGGTGCGGGCCTATGACCCGTGCATCTCGTGCTCGACGCACTATCTCAACGTGGAATTCGTGAAGTAAACATTCAACCCCATGACTCCCTCAAGCCCCGGTCTTCAAGGCCGGGGCTTTTTTTGTGCCGCGAACTGCTTTCGCTGCGACGGACAAGCCGCCCATCCGCCTTTTTTAAAATTTTTGGTAATATTCCGGATTTATTTGCGTCTTAATGAGAGGATTGTACAATAGGTTTGTCTGTTGAAAGGGCGAATCATGCATAAGTCCATCGGAATTTCACTGCTGCTCGTGGCGGCGGCGATTGGGGGCAGCGGCTGTGCCACGATTCTGGGAGGCATCATCGGCTATCAATCGGGGGAACTATGTGCGGGTCTGGCTATCGGCGCGGCGATCGACTTTACGGATGAGATCGTGCGAGGGGTCGGCCAGATGACCGCCAAAAAGGAGGATTTGTGCCGGGATTTCAGAGAAAAGGCCGAATTTGACACGCAAGGAGGGGAAATCACGCTGCCGATTTGTCCCTTTAGCCGGCAGCGGGTGATGGAAATCGTCGCCGCGCTGAAGGAAAAATTCGAGGAAAACGGCTGGACGTATAATCGGATAATGAAGACGACGAATAAGAACCTGTTGGGTCCTTATCACTGGAAAGAGGAATGGAAAGTAACCACGGAGAATCAACGGCCGTTTACGTTTGAAATCAAATTTAATTCCGACCGAGATACTCGGTTTCTGATCCGGTCGGTTAGCTGCAATGAGCCGGAACAACTGACCCCGGAGGAACAAATGACGATTACGGGGCGGATTTATGGGTGGATGGAGGAGATTGTGCTCGCGCGGTGTCCGGAGGGGTAAATTATTATAAGACAAGAGCTTACGCCTTTTCCAATCCGCAAGGGTGGGGATGAACAATACAGCATGGGCAAAGCCCGCCCTACAGTCTCACTTCGGTTTGGCTTCATTTGGCAAAATTGGGCCGTTCTGTTTAGTCGCCTTGGACCCCAAATCGTAGTCCGGGGTGACGCCCCGGGAGATTGATGATCGCTATAATCGTCAAATTCAGCACGCGCCCCCGAAAAAAAAAATTTCACTAAATTGCCCGCCGAGGGAAATTGGCGCTTGCTTTTTTAAACACATTCGCTTAAATTAAACCCATCAAAGAATAGGGGTGGAGCAAGCCGTTTTTCTCCATTTCATTCATGGGGGGCCAGGGAAAAGGCCAATCCGTTCATTTGATAACCGCGAGGAGAGAAAGATGAGACAGCTGTTTTGGTTGCTGGTCTTGGCGTGCGCAGGGGTTGCGCAGGCCGGGCTGACGTTTTCCTTCGAATGCCTGAGCAATAAGAGCGCGACGAACGCGGCCATCGGCAGCCGCCAGTTGTCGATGGAGGTTTTCTAAACGGATGAGCAGGTCTTTTTCCGGTTTCTCAACGAGGGACCCGAGGCCTGCGTCATTGCCCAAATCTATGTTTACGGGGGCGTCCTGCTGGAATCGCCCCTGGTGATCGACGACTGCCCGGGCGTGGATTTTAAGGACGCCGGCGAGAAGGTCAGCCCCGGCAGTCTGCCGGGTTACAACCCGGGGCCCGATCTCCTCAATGGGTTCAGTGCCTACACCGCGAACAACCCGGCCCCTCCCAACGGGGTGGGACCCGGCGAGTGGGTAACCCTCCGTTTTGACCTTCGACAGGGGGCGGATTGAGAGGCCCTGCTGGACCGGTTTCAGGAGGGGACGATGGTCGTGGGACTGCATGTGCAGGCCTTTAGCGCCGGGAGCGGCGAGTCTTTCATCAGCATCTGGACGCAGGTAAATCCGATTCCCGAGCCGGCGACGATGACGCTGCTGGCCCTGGGCGGGCTGGCTTTCTTTCGCCGGCGGAAACACGCCGCTTAAAAACATACCCTTGCGAAGACGGGAGCGGGTTTTCGTACAGGATTTATAGGGTTTACGGCAAGTTTTTTGACACGTTGGCATGTCGCCTGGACGCCTGACCAAGCCCGACATGACAAACGCATTGCGGCCGCTCGACTAAAATATCACCAATTTTTCCGCATTTTTCTTGCATTGGTTCCCCCGCTTTGATATTGTTAATATATAAACAGTTTATATATATACAATCACAAGGAGGCGATTCATGGCGCTTCAAGAGGAGCTGGGACTGAGCAAACCGCTGGCGACGGTCGCCCATGAGGCATTTCTAAGTATTTATTTTACCGGCACTTGCATCAAGAAGCGGGCGGCGCAGTTTTTGGGGCAGTTCGGACTGACCGATGCGCAGTTCAACCTGTTGATGATGCTGCGCCACCAGGGAGGCGAGGAAGGTCTGAGCCAGGTGGAGCTGGGCCGGATGATGCTGGTCAACCGGGCAAACGTAACGGGGCTGGTGGAGCGGGCCCGGCAGGCGGGATGGGTGGTGCGCGAGGGCGACCTGAAGGACCGGCGGGCCAACCGCGTCCGGCTGACCGCGGCGGGACGGGCACTGATCGACCGCGTCGATCCGCTCTACGGCGCGGAAATGCACCGGATCATGAGCGGGCTCAACAAGATCGAGGTCCATGAAATCATCCAGTCGCTGGAGAAGGTGCGGACGAGACTGTGAGATCTTCAATTTCGCTTGAAGGGGAGTCATTCTTCGACGGAAGATTTAAAGGGGGCATTGTGGTTGAAGGGATTTTTAATCTGGTTGAAGGGTTGTGGTGGATGGGGCTGGGGATGGGACTGCTTTTGAGGACGAGCCGGCAGGCGGTCAGTCGGTGTCTCATTTCATGGCTGGCGGTGATTTTAATTCTTTTCGGCCTTTCGGATTTTGTGGAGATATTCAGCGGCGCATGGTGGCGACCATGGTGGCTGGCGGTGTGGAAGGCGGCGTGCTTGACAACGGGCATCCTTCTTTTGATTTTCCTGCTTAGAAAAAGGAGAAAAAGATGAAACGATTGAAAGACAAACGGTGTCTTTGGATTTTGTTTCCTCTTTCCCTTGTCGGCGCATGTGTGGATTCGATGATGTTTTATCCGCCGGCTGCAAGTTATCGTGATAATCCGAACCTCCTGCATATCCCGCTGTCAAAGGAGGTATCTGTGGCCGCTGTTTATCTGCCGCCGGAATCGGAGACGGATTTTGTGCTTCTCTTCAGCCACGGCAACGCGGAGGACCTGGGGCACTGCGGGCCGTTTTTGTCTCTATGCCGACAGCATGGTTTCGGCGTGTTCGCCTATGACTATCGCGGCTATGGAATCAGCGGAGGCAAAGCGACGGAGCGGAATACCTATCAAGACATCGAAGCGGCCTATGATTATCTGACGGGTGCGCTGGGCGTTTCGCCGCAGCGCATCCTCATTCACGGGCGCTCGATCGGCAGCGGACCCTCCGTTTATCTGGCTTCCGGAAAGCCGGCGGCCGGACTCATAATCGAGGGCGGCTTTTCGTATGCCTCCAAAGTGGTGCTTCCGTTGGCGCTGCCTTTGGGGCCGTATCCCAATGCAGACCGGCTCCGAAAAGTCCGCCTGCCGATACTGATTATTCACGGCACACAGGACAGCATCATCCCGTTTGCCCATGCGAGGGAGCTTTATGCGAAGGCAAATAAACCAAAGCATCTTCTACCTGTAGAGGGCGCCGGACATAACGATCTGCTTCAAACCGCCGGGGCGGAATACTGGGATGTCCTGAAACAATTTGCAGAGAGGGTAAAAAAGGAATCAAGTTCTGTCGCTGGGCTCGGATTTGAGCCTGCGCAGGAATGACCCTATGTAACGACCCATCGTTCCATCATGACAGACCTGTGGGGGGAGAAAGGGGGCTGGTATGGATCGGGCGGCGTGGCGGTATCGGTTGGCGGGGGCAAGCGGGGGACTTTTGC
>JBNRMP010000111.1:0-95989 GCA_050309685.1 Anaerohalosphaeraceae bacterium | reverse complement strand
CCGTAGCCCCGAAACACCCCAGCCCATGGGCCTCATCGACGATTAGAATCGCATTGTGCCGCTTTTTCATCTCGACCAGCGAGCGCAGATCGGCGCAGTCGCCGTCCATGGAAAAAATCGTCTCCGTCACGATAAAACGCGAACGGTAGCGAGAATCTTCAAGGTATTTGCCCAGCCGCTCCGGCTGTGAGCGGCGCCACGTGCGAAAATCCGCCGCTCCGGCCTGCAGGGCGTCGATGATCGAAGCATGGTTGAGCCGATCCGACATCACCAGGTCGCCTCGTCCCGGCAGGGTGGTCAGCAGCGCCTGATTGGCCATCCAGCCCGAGGGAAAATAGAGTGCCCGTTCCTTGCCCACCCACGCGGCAAAGGCCTCCTCGAGATCCCGGTGCGGCTTCAGGGTCCCGCTGATGAGCCGCGAGGCCCCCGAGCCGACCCCGTACCGGCGCAGTGCCTTCGCCGCCGCCTCGATCAGCCGCCCATCGCCCGTCAGACCAAGATAGTTGTTGCTGCAAAAGCAAATTTTTTCTGAACCCGACCGCTCATCCGTCCGAATATGAGTATTATGGATAGCCGTAATACACTTAGGGGAGCGGAAAAGCGATTCGCTTCGCAGTTCCTCTAATTCTTTATATAGGAATTCGTATTTTTCCATAGGATTTTCCGATTGAACAGGGGTCCGAATTCGTACATAGTATAACGAATAGACTATGCTTTGAGAATGGAAAGAATAAATGGGAATCTATGATCGAGATTATGCGCAGGATCCCTCCGAACGAGGCGGCGGCTCATTCATGAACATCGGCTTCGGCCGGATGGGTTCCGTGGTCAAGTGGCTCCTGATCCTCAACTTTGTCGTCTTCCTGCTGACGATCTCCCAGAACCTGCGCCAACAGCTCTTCACATGGGGGGCTGTCTTTCCGATAGGCATTTACAGCATTCAGGTCTGGCGGTTGATTACCTTCCAGTTCCTGCACTGGGACGCGATGCATTTTCTCTTTAACATGATCTTCTTGTATGTCTTCGGCCCGATCCTCGAACAGGCCTGGGGCAGCCGGACTTTTCTGAAGTTTTACCTCGCCTGCGGGGCGGCAGGGGGCGTGATCTATACCCTGCTGGCGGCCGCCGGCATCCTGCCGGCCGAACCCATGGTCGGGGCCTCCGGCGGACTCTATGCCATCATGGCCGCCGTGGCGGTCATGTACCCCCGCTTGCCCGTCCTGCTCTACGGCCTCATCCCCATCCGGATGGTCTGGCTGGTGGTGCTCGCCCTCATCCTGAGCCTGCTCAAATTCGCCACCGGCTCCAACGCCGGCGGCGAGGCGGCCCACCTGACCGGCCTGGCGGCGGGCTTTGTCTATGTCAAGTACAAGCCCTTCTTTACCGGCTTTCAGCTCCAGCGGCGCAAGGGCAACTGGGAAAAACGGATGGAGCAGGAACGGGCCTTCGAAGTCGAGGTGGACCGCATCCTCAAAAAGGTTCACGATGAGGGACTCTCCAGTCTCAGCAGCCGCGAAAAAAAAATCCTTCAAGAGGCCACTCGCCGGGAACAAATGTCCCGCCGCGGATAAAAGGGATCAGGAGCCGTTTTAGTTTCGTCAGGCCATCAGCTCAGCGCATTTGCACAACTGCAGCGGCACGCCGCATGTATCCCTGTATCATCGAAACGCCTGAACTACTTGAAGAGATGCTGAACAAAATAATACAGGTTCTTACTCCATGTATCGGCGTCATGACCATGGGAATCCACATGCCAGATATGCGGTACATTGTTTTCTTTAAGATAGCTGTGAATCCCCCGGCTTATGCGGATCAGGCCGTCCTTGTTGCCGCAACTGAGATAAAGAAGTTTTAACTGCTCTCTGGCCGCCGCCGGGTCGGGGACAAGTTCATCAGGGGCCTTGGTGTTGGGAGCCGACGAAAATCCTCCGATCCATGCAAAAGTATCCAGGTGGGCCAAGCCGAAATTCAGCGATTGACCTCCCCCCATGCTCAGGCCGGCCAGGGCGCGATGCTCACGATCGGCAATCACCGAATACCTCGCCTCTATTGCCGGAATCACGTCATTGAGCAGATCCTTTTCGAAATTGGCAAAGGCAGGCGCGCTTTGAAAGACATTTCCTTCGGCGCGATCGTTCTTCTGGGCCCGTCCATTGGGCATGACAATAATCATGGGCTGAACTTTGCCGTCTGCGAACAGGTTGTCCAGGATGACATTCGGCGTGCAAAACCGCTGCCACTCGGTCTCATCGCCGCCGATGCCGTGCAGCAGGTACAGAACCGGGTACTTGCGGTCGGTTGAGTACCCCGGCGGCGTATAGACAAGCATCTTGCGTCGAGTACCGACTGTCTTGGAATCGTACTCGATCATTTCCTCGCTTCCATGGGCAATATCTTCACGCGGCGTACGGAAATCCGCCGGCGGATCGTCGAAGGCAGGTTTATCATCGGGCCCCAGTACGATGGGCTGATTGAATCCGCCGCGGTCGCGCCTTTCAGGCCGGGCGGCCGGTTCCGGATTCTTCGATGCCGTCTCCCCTTTCTGAAACAGAAGCTGAGCAAATTGATAAAAGCTCCGCCGCCATGTCTGCCACTCATGCGCCGTATCGGGAGATACATAGGAGACGGCGCGAATGCCGGCCGCTTTAAGCTGTTCAACATGGTCGAGTATGCGTTCGGGATACTCTTTCGAACCGCAGCTCTCGAAAATCAGCTTTACCTTCTTGTTGAATTCCTCCGCATTCGCCATGACGCCGTTGTGGGCGGTGGCGGGGTCGCCGACCGTGCCCCCGCTGAAGAGGCCGATATACGAGAACACGTCCAGGTTTTCCATGGCGATGGCGTTGGTCTGCATGCCTCCCATAGACAGCCCGGCCATGGCCCTGTTCGACGGATCGGCAAGGGTGCGGTAGCTGGCATCGATCATCGGGATAATGTCCTCCAGGAGGGTTTTTTTGAAGGTGTCAGCCCAGCCTTCAGGCGGCCATGTCCCGCCTTGACCGCGTCGCGGCCGAGGTCCGTCCGTTGTCCAGGTTCCGTTATCCATGACGATAATAAAGGGGACGGCCTTACCTTCAGCGATCAGGTTATCCATGATCAGATTGACCTTGCCCTGATTAGACCAGCCGGTCTCGTCCTCCCCGCCCCCGTGCTGGAGGTAGAGCACGGGATACCGCCTGGCAGTATCCTTGTCATAGTCCGGCGGCGTATAGACAAAACAGCGACGCATGCTGTTCATGACCTTGGAGAAGTAGAGATTCTGGCGTATCTGACCATGGGGGACATCCTTGAGGGCATAGATGTCCTGATCTTTGGCGGGGACTTCTACGCCGCTGCCCCAGCGGCCGGCTCCGTAGAAGAATAAGCTGCCGGGGTCCGGAACCTGAGCCCCGTCGATAACAAGCTGATAGTAATGGAAACCCTCGTCCTGGGGCGCTGAATCGCCGATCCAGGCGCCGTCATCCCCCCTGTGCATGGGGTACTTTACTCCCCCTATATCCAAAAGGACGGTATGGGCCTCGGGCGCCTCAATTCGGGCCCGGACACGGCCTTCGGAGTTCACCTGGGGATACGGCCGCCCCGGCTGATTGGTGGAGGCCCGCCTGAAGTCTTCCACGGCTGCGGACGATTCTGTTTGAGCGATGCAGATTCCGCTCATCATTACAAGCGACAATAGAACAATTCTAAACCCGTGATTCATGTGATGGCCTCCTTGTTTAACTATGGAAAAAATAGCGTCAGACACATTTAATCCATAACTCCTCACTTTGCAGCCTCTTATGACGCAGACGATAGAGATCCTCATTGACGCCTAACCCTCGCCTTTTCAACCCGGCTGCTCTCGCCGCGGACTGACCCCCATTCTACCCGCCCCCGCTCCTCCGTCAAGACATTTCCTTCAAACGGTAATCGCAGGGAACCAGTGTGACGCCGGAAGCAAACTCCTACGGGTGATCACCCGTGGCATTGCGGCGGAAGAATAAAAAAGGCCGGAGCGATCCGGCCTCGGGAGGTGCGGGGCTGAACCTCAGTCCCAGTTGATTTTTTCGACCTGGGTGGTAAGTTCCTTCATGCGGTCCTGAACGTTTTGCTCCTTGGAGTTCTTGAGAACTTCCAACTCGCTCTGGCGCTTCTCAAGCTCCTCCTGGAGCTTTAAAAGCCGCGCATAAAGCTCGTCGTACATAAGCTGCTTTTTCAGGAGGATCACATCGAAGCGGGTGGAAATCACCTGCTCCAGTTCCTTTGTCATCGCCTCTTTATCCTTGGCATCGGCCGTTCGCAGGCGGCGGAGAATATCATCTTGCTGTTTCTGAAGGTCCATATCCTTCATCAGCACCTTGGCCAGTTCCGGGTTATCGCGCTGGGCCCGCATGATCGGCTCATAGCGGCGTCGGGCCTCGCCGGACTTGGCCAGGTACGCATCCGGATCCTTTTCCTTCAGTTCCGCCAGACTCGCGGCCTCCTCGGGATCGTTTTTCTCAAGCCACTGGATGAATTCATCGAGGCGTCGCTTGAGGCGTTCTCCCCAGCGATCCTGGTCGTCCCGCGAGGGCGGCATCTCGGAAGGCCGCCGTTCGCCGGGCGGCGGAGGCGGTCCCTGTCGGTCGCGCTCACGCTGACGAAACTCCCGCCGCAACTCTTCCCAGAAGCTTTCCGGGCTCTTATCGTAGAGCTTTTGAAGTTCCTCGGCCCGCTGCGGGTCCCGCTCTTTGACGGCATCGATAATCCGGCGGGCCATGACCTCGGACCGCTGGGCCTCCTCCACTTCCCATTCGTTCTGCCAGATGCTCTCCGTCGCCTTGGGCTGGGGCTGCGGCTCTTGAGCCGCCGCAAGGGCCGGTCCCGCGGCCAGTAAGGCAAGAAGACACAACGTCGCAATGCGAACCGCTGACATGTTTATCCCTTCCAAAAACTTGTGCCGATAATCGAATCTTCCAGTTCCCAAAGGTCCTGCTGCCAGGGGGCCGGCAGGTCCCACTGGGCGGTCTGAAGTTCTATGAGTTGATCGGAAATGCTGTCCAGTTCATCGCTGACTTCTGCGATAAACTGCTCGTCATCCGCCATGACCTCCTGCCAGGTCCGCTCGGCATTGGCCAGGACGGGGGACGTTTCATGTGAAACGCCTCGATGGGTCCGGAACAGCAGAAGGGCGGAGGCAGCCAGGAGGCACGCGGCGACGGCGGAGGCGATTTGCCAATAATGGGTTCGTTTTGACCTGAGTTCGCGGGCGCATTGGTTTTTGATGGCCTGAAGCCGCTCGGGTCGGAGTTGGGGAGAAGGGAAGTCGGCAATTCGGCGTTCGGCCTGCTCGATTTCAGAGGCCATCTGCCGGGCCTTTTCGGGCTCGTAAAATTGACCGATCAAATTCCTGAGTTGTTCGGATGTTTCCATCTCTACATATCCATTAAATCTTTTAATTTTTTAAGGCCCCTGTGAACTCTTGAAAGGATGGTTCCAATGGGGACTTTTTTCAATTCGGCTAATTCCTTGAAACTCATTTCGCCATAATACCGCAGCATAATTAGCTCCGCCGTTTCTTTGTCGAGGCGGTCGAGAGCCCATTGCAGACGGTCGGAGACCTCCAAAGCCGCCTTTTCCGGCGGGCGCTGGGCCTCGTTCTCTTCCTGCCGGGTCTTTTCCTCGATCAGCTTCCGAGAGCGGTATTGTTTTCGAAGATGGTCGCGGAACAGGTTGGAGGCCACGGTGAAGAGCCAGTTTTCAAAAGAGCCGCTGTCGCAATCCTTGATTTTGCGGACCAGTCGGAGGAAAAGCTCACTGAGCAGTTCCTCGCTGACGTCCCGATCCCCCGAAAGCCGGTAAAAAAATCCGTATAGCCGGGATGAATAGCATTCAACCAGGCGCCCCATCGCATCCGGGCACCCCTGCCGGGCCTTTTCAAGCAGTTCGATTATTTCCGGCCGGAGAGTCATCTGAGTCTCTGGTTCCATTAAAAAAGACGATTGGAAGAATACCGTTATTGCATTAGGAAACGAAAATAAATTATTAATGCGTTATTATGGACCTTAATATTAGACATCTATTTTAACCCTTTAATTGTTTTCAGTAGAATAGGAAACCGCCTTCGGCAGAAGCTGTTTTTACACTGAATTGCGGCTCAAGACCGGAATGACATAGAACCTGAGAACTTCATCAAATGCTTAAGGCGGCATATCGGCAACCGTCCAACTGCCGCTGCTACAAGGAGTTATCGGGCTCGTCCGGGTCGTCGAGGTCCAGTTTCCAGCTATCGGCCTCGTCCATGTCATCCAGTTCTCGTTTGACATATTTGAAGATTTTGTCCTGGATCGGGGCCATTTTGGCCTGCCAGGCGGTCATCTGGCGGTAGGCGGTTACCAGCATGTCGAGGCGGAGGAGTTGCCACTTGGAGAGACATTCGGGCTCTTTAATGTTAAGAAACGGGTCGCATTTGAAGATCCGCCGTCCATCGGGTTCCATCTGAAAAAATTCGCAATCTTTGCACTGGATCATAGTATCGTCCCTGGTAGAAAAAGTTTCAAACCTTGCAATCTCCGGTTTTGCTCCGTATATTAAAGCAGAAATCGACGATTGCATAAAGGAATTTTCGATTCGGAGGCGGAAGGGGAGGATGCACTTGAAAAGTGCGGATCCTGTCAGTGTCGGTGAGCATAGGTCCGCCCCTCCCTGAAGTTAAGGAGGGAAGTTTTTGGAGCTTCTAAAATTGGGCTGGCGGTTTGTCGGGCGGCGGGGTAAACTGGTATCGATCTTGTTTCTCAAAACAGATCAAAGCTATTGGGAGAGCGGGGGATGGGTGTGTTGCCGTGTCCGGATTCCCTTTTTCACGGAATGACAATAAGAAACGTTTATTCGACAAACTAAGAAAGTTATGGAACATTTCAGAGTACAGTTTTTGCCGGAGGGGCGGGAGGTATTGATCCACGCGGGGGCCACGCTGCTGGAGGCGGCGGGGCAGGCGGGGATTGTTTTGACCAGTCCATGCGGGGGCCGGGGGACCTGCGGCAAGTGCCGGGTGCGGGTCGAACCGGGCGGCCGCGAGGTGCTCGCCTGCCAGACCGCGGTCCGTGAGGATTTGACGGTGATCGTGCCCCAGGCTAGCCGCCATTTGCACCAGCAGGTCCTGGAGCATGGGATTCTGCGGCAGATGCACATCGAGCCGGAGGTCCGCAAGGTCCATATAGAGGAGGCGGCCGGGCCGGCGGAGGCGCTGGCGAGGCGGATTGAAGGGGAGGGCGGCTTTCGCGTGACGGTGAGCGAGGGGCTGCGGGGGAAGGAAATCGCGTTTTCAAACGGAACGGCGGTTTTGAGGTCGGCGGACGGGGGGTATGAGCTGCTGAACGTGGAGAAGGGCGACACGACGGCCGCCTTATACGGGGCGGCGTTCGACATCGGGACCACGACGGTGGTGCTGCGGCTGGTGGATCTCAACAGCGGCGAGGTCATTACGACCGTCTCCGCATCGAATCCGCAGAGCCGGCACGGGGACGACGTTATCTCGCGCATCCACTATGCGGACGGCCCGGAGGGGCTGGAGACGCTGCACGGGCTGATCGCAGGGTGTCTCAACGGTCTGCTGAAGGAGGCGTGCGAAAAGGCGGGGATCGAGCGGGGGCAGGTTTACGAGGCGGCGGCCTGCGGCAACACGGCGATGCATCACCTGCTGCTGAAGTATCCCGTGCGGTCACTGGGGCAGGCGCCTTATCACGCGGTTTCCACGGCGGCCGAGTCGCGAGAGGCCTCGACGCTGGGACTGGAGATTCACGCCGACGGTCGGCTGCATACGCTGGCGAATATCGCCGGGTTTGTGGGGTCGGATACGGTCGCGGCGGCGCTGGCGGCGGGAATGGACCGGGTGAGCGTGAAGACGCTGCTGGTGGATATCGGCACCAACGGCGAGATCGTCGCGGGAACGAGGCAGCGGCTGGCGGCGGCAAGCTGTGCGGCGGGGCCGGCGCTGGAGGGAGCGGGGATCCTTCACGGCAGCCGGGCCGTCGGCGGGGCGATTCAGCGGGTTCTCGTCAACGGCGACGATATCGACCTTGATGTGATCGGCGGGGGCAAGGCAGCCGGGATCTGCGGCAGCGGTCTGATCGACGCGGCGGCGCTGCTGCTGGAGCTGGGGATTTATGATGCGACGGGGCGGTTTCTCGAAGCGGGAGAGCGAAAGCCGCTGCCGCCGCTGATCGAGAGGCGGTGCGTCGAGTATAACGGCCAGCCGGCGTTCGTGCTGGCGTGGAGCGGTGACGAGCCGCGGGTGCTTCTGACGCAGCGGGATGTCCGGATGCTTCAGCTTGCCAAGGCGGCCATTCGGGCGGGGATTTACCTGTTGCTCAAGAAACTGGGGATTGCGGAGAACGAACTGGAGCAGGTCTATCTGGCGGGGGCGTTCGGGAACTACATCGATAAGGCCAGCGCTGTTCGGATCGGGCTGCTGCCGGAGGTGGGGATGGAGAAGATTCAGTCGCTGGGCAATGCGGCGGCCGACGGGGTGCACATGGTGCTGTTGTCCGCCGAGAGCCGGAGACTGGGCCGGCGGCTGGCCGAGTCGATTGAGCACGTGGAGATCGCCCACAGCCCGGAGTTTCAGGAGCGGTTCAGCGAGTGTATGTTCTTTCCGGAAGGGAAATAGGGTGACTGTCCCTGGTTTTGAGAGAGGTTGTCGATGAGGAAACGGCGGCGAGAGCGAGGGCGAGGGCCGGTTCTTTGGGTGGCGGCGGCGATTGTTTTGGCCGGTGCATCGTGTGGGGGACCGTCGCGGCGGGGCGTTACGTTTTCGGCCCGGCCGACACAATCGGACCCGGCGTCGAAACTGCGGACGGTTCGTTATGACGACCCGTCCGATCCGATCCCGATTGCTTCCCTCGGACGGGCGCAGGCGCATCAACTGGTTCGATTCTTCACCCAGACCAATCCGCATATCGATATTCCCACGCTGTTCCATATGGCGCGGACCTATATCGAGGAGGCCCGGACGGAGGGGATCAACAGCGATATCGCCTTCTGCCAGATGACCATCGAGACCAATTACCTGCGTTTTGGCAAGGATGTACATCCTTCGCAGAACAATTTCGGGGGCATCGGAGCGACGGGCGGGGGCAATCCGGGCGCGTCGTTTCCTTCGGCGGAGGTTGGCATCCGGGCGCATATTCAGCATTTGAAGGCCTACGCGGACAGCCGGCCGCTGCGCAACGATCTGGTGGATCCGCGATTTGGGATGGTTCGCCGGGCGAGCGGGCCCCATGTGGACGATCTGACGAGCCAATGGGCCACTGATCCGTTGTATGGAGCCAAAATCCGACGCAAGCTTATCGAGTTGGAAAAAGTCCTGCAGACGTTGAAATAAAAGATAAGGGTGATCCTGCACGGATCACCCTTACGCTCCTTCTGCTTCTGCCTGTTTACGTTCCAGCGCCCGTGGTTGTGGTCGGGCGGTGTCTTGGCGTAAAGGCCTCGATGATCAGCGTCAGGGCGGCCAGCCCAACCAGCAGGTACACGATCCGGGACCAGATTGTCATCTCGCCGAAGATGGCGGCGACAAGGTTAAACTCAAAGAGCCCTATCAGGCCCCAGTTGAGGGCGCCGATGATCGCCAGGATTAAGGCGACCCAGCCAATTGTGTTGGTTCTAATCATGGTGTTCCCCTTTCTTAAAACCATTCCACTATTTACGGCTCTTTTTCCTTCTAAAGTTTTTACGATGGGTCAAAAGGCGGGGTTTTAAGGAATGTGATCAAAAGGGGGGCGAAAAAAATTGATAGGAAAAGCGGGCGGTCCCTGACGGCAAGAAAAGCGAGATAAGCCATGCAAATTCCGGGTCAAGCCCGGAATGACAAGGCGCCGCCGGCAGGCGGCAATAAAAAAACCCCGGGGGGCCGGGGTTTCGATTTTTTTTGCGGTTCGGCTACTCCACTTTGCCGATAATCAGGGAGCAGTTATGTCCGCCGAAGCCGAGCGAGTTGCTCAGGGCAATGTTGACCTTTTTCTCTTTCGCCTTGCCGGGGACGAAGTCCATCTTCGGGTCGCACTCGGGGGCCACCTCTTCAAGGTTGGCGGTCGGGTGGATGATTCCCATTTCGACGGTCTTGGCGCAGACGACCAGCTCGATGCCTCCGCTGGCACCGAGGGTGTGCCCCAGGCAGCTCTTGGAGGAGTTGACGGACAGTTTATAGGCATGACTGCCGAAAACGTTGCGGATCGCCAGACTTTCGGCGGCGTCGTTGAGCTGGGTACTGGTGCCGTGGGCGTTGATGTAATCGACCTGGTCGGGGTTGATCCGGGCATGGGCGAGGGCCAACTGCATGGCGCGGGCGGCGCCGGCGCCGTCCTCAAGCGGGGCGGTGATATGGTAGCCGTCGCCGGTGGCCCCGTAGCCGAGCATCTCGGCATAGATCCGGGCGCCGCGTTTTTTGGCGTGCTCGTATTCCTCAAGCACCACGATGGCCGCTCCCTCGGAGAGCACAAAGCCGTCCCGGTCCTTATCGAACGGCCGGGAGGCACGCTGCGGGTCGTCGTTGCGGGTGCTGAGGGACTTGAGGGCGCAGAACGAGGCCAGACCGATGGGCGTCAGGGCCGCCTCCGAGCCGCCGGTGATGCAGACATCGCTGCGGTTGCAGAGGATGTTATAGTAGGCCTCGCCGATGGCGTGGCTGGCGGAGGCGCAGGCGGTGACGACGCAAAAGTTGGGTCCCCGCAGGCCGAACTGGATGGAGATGCTGCCGCTGGCGGCATTACCCATCAGCTTGGGAACGCAGAACGGCGAAACCTTTCGCGGTCCCTTGTTGAGCAGGCGGATGTGCTGCTGCTCGATCTCGCTGATGCCGCCGATGCCTGTGCCGACGATGACGCCGATACGGTCCTTGTCCTCACGCTCCACGTCGAGGCCGCTGTCCTGGATCGCCTGGACGGCGGAGGCCAGGGCCATCTGGGTGAATCGGTCCATCCGCTTGCTCTCGCGGACATTGGCGTACCGATCGATGCTGAAGTTTTTGGCTTCTCCGCCGAATTTGACGGGGTACTCGCCGGTATCGAACGATTCGATCCGGGAGATCCCGCTTCGGGACTGACACAGGGCTTCGAAGAGCTCCTCCGCGGATTCGGCCAGGGAGGTGATGCAGCCCAGTCCTGTAATTACGACACGACGATCCGTCATAAAACCACTTATGCCTGTTCGGTTTCCTGGTCCTTGTTTTTCATGGCTTCCACGATGTAGTCAATCGCGGCGCCGACGGTCTGAATCTTTTCGGCTTCCTCGTCCGGGATGCTCATATCGAACTCATCCTCGAACTCCATCACCAGCTCGACGGTATCCAGGGAATCGGCATTGAGGTCATTGATGAAGGACGTTTCCCGGGTAATCTCGGACTTTTCCACGCCCATCTGTTCGCTGACGATCTCGATCACTTTGGACTCGACGGCTTTGATATCGACTTCTGCGCTCACTGTTTATTCTCCTTAACGATGTTCCATTCCTGTTCTTTTGACTGAACCTTTACAAAAACAAAAAAACGTTCTTAAAAGGAAAGAAACGTCTTTTTTCGTTTTTTTCCTTCGGGTTCGGCGGTAATATACCGACCGAAAAGGCCGTTTTCAAACATTTTTTCCAAATTTCTTACATGGCCATGCCGCCATCGACGCAGAGGACCTGTCCGGTGATGTAGCCGGACTCGTCGGAAGCCAGAAAAGCTACGGCGCGGGCCACGTCCTCGGGTTTGCCGAATTTTCTCATCGGGATTACGTTCATGGCGGCGTCCTTGACGGCGTCCGGCAGGACCTGGGTCATATCGGTCATGATAAAGCCCGGGGCGATACAGTTGGAGGTTACGTTCTTTTTGCCGACCTCGCGGGCGATGGATTTGCTCATGCCGATAAGCCCGGCCTTGCTGGCGGCGTAATTGGCCGACCCGGCCTGGCCCATGACGCCGGCGACGGAGCTGATATGGATGAGGCGGCCGAACTTGTTGCGCACCATGGAGCGGGCGGCCACGCGGGTGGCGGTGAAGGCGGCTTGCAGGTTTACCGACATAACCCGGTCATAATCTTCGTCGTCCATCTGGATCATCAGTTTATCGCGGGTAATGCCGGCGTTGTTGACGAGAATGCCGATGCCGCCGTGCTCTTCGGCCAGCTCTTCGAGAATCCGGGTCAGGAGATCGGTTTTAGTGATGTCCACGACCCTGGTGATGACGCTGTATCCGGCGTCGGCGACGACCTTTTCAAGTTCGGCCAACTGCTGCTCGTTGAGATCGAGCCCGGCAACCTTGCGGCCCTGCCGGAGCAGTTCGAGCACGATCGCCCGCCCGATGCCGCGGGCGGCGCCGGTAACAACCGCTAATCTTTGCTGTTCTGCCATAATCTGTTTCATCCTTTGTTAATTAAAAGTAAAACTGCCGCCCCTCCGGGGCTTATCTGTAAGGACCTTTTCACAAAGTCATTTTTAAATATTTATTCGTCCTGCTTCACTTAATTTAATTCCTTGAGAGACTCGACGGAGTTGATCGAGCTGATCGCCGCCCTCCGGTGAATCCGCTTCATCAGACCGCTGAGGACGCGGCCGGGGCCGATCTCATAGAATCGCTCCGCGCCTTCGGCGAGTAGCCGCTCCATACATTTTTGCCAGAGGATCGGCTCGACGAGCTGGCGGACGAGTCCGCTTCGGATCTCGTCGGGGGAGGTGTAGTAATCGGCGGTGATGTTGGCGAGCACCCTCACGTCTTTCGGTTCGCGGATCGGCGTCGTTTCGAGAGCCGCCTTGAGCTCGCCGGCGGCGGGGGCCATCATCGACGTATGGAACGCGCCGGCGACGGCCAGCGGGACGGCCTTCATGGCGCCGAAGGACTCGGCAAGCTGGGCGGCCCGCCGGCAGGCCTCGACCTCGCCGCTGATGACGATCTGGCCGGGGCAGTTAAAATTGACGGGCTCAAGGATCTGCCCCTCGGCCGCCTTGTCGCAGAGCCCGCGAACCTTGTCCTCATCGAGACCAAGGATGCTGACCATGGAGCCATGGGCTCTGTCGGCCGCCGCCTGCATGGCCTGGCCGCGTTTCTGAACGAGCCGCAGGGCGTCTTCGAATTCGATGAGACCCGCCGCGTACAGGGCGCTGTATTCGCCCATGCTCAGGCCCGCCGTGACGTCCGGCGTCAGGTCGGGACACTCTCGCCGAAGCCGGTCGAGCAGGACGGCCGAGACGATGAAAATGGCGGGCTGAGAGTACACGGTGGAGTGGAGCTTGTCTTCAGGGCCGTTGGTGCACAGGTCCAGAAGGTCATAGCCGAGGATTTCGCCTGCCTTTTCGAAGATCGCGGCGGAGGCCGGATCGTCCGTCAGACCGTTGACCATGCCGAGGGCCTGAGCCCCCTGGCCGGGAAATAAGAAAGCGGTTTTTACCCTCCGTGTATCCATCCGTGAAATTTTCTCCATCGATTAGAAGGGATTTTTGTAATTGTTCAAATAATATACGGTTTTCTTCATGTTTGCAAACCTCCTTCTTTTAAAGCTGAATGACGTTGGCGCCCCAGGTCAGTCCGCCGCCGAAGGCCACGAGCAAAACGATGTCGCCGGTTTTGACCCGTCCGGTCCGCCGGCATTCATCGAGGGCGATGGGGATTGAGGCGGCCGAGGTGTTGCCGTATTTATCGATATTGATGAAGATTTTGTCATCCGTAAATTTCAGCCGCTTGCCGACGGATTCGATGATGCGGGCGTTCATCTGGTGGGGGATAAACATGGCGATGTCGGCTACGTCCAGGTCGCACTGCTGGAGGCACTCGTTGACGAGCTCGACAATGCGCCGGACGGCCATCTGGTACACCTCGCGGCCGTTGATATCCATGTAAACCATGTCGGGATCGGACAGGGGCTTGCCGACGGGGTTGCGCGAGCCGTAGGCGACGCACTTGAGGGCGTTCCAGCCGCCGCCGTCGGAGAAGGAGGTGCTGTACATGATGCCCATGGAGCCTTCCTCGGCGGCCTTCACGATCACGGCGCCGGCGCCGTCGCCGAAAAGAATGCAGCTTCCGCGGTCCTTGTAGTTGGTGATGCGGCTGAGCGTCTCGGCGCCGATGACCAGGGCGTTGCGGTAACGTCCGGAGGTGATGAACTGGTGGGCGATGGAAAGCCCGTACACGAAGCCGCTGCAGGCGGCGCTGAGGTCGAAGGCCCAGGCGTTGACGGCGCCGATCCGGCTTTGTACGAAACAGGCCGTGGAGGGGAAAACCATCTCGGGCGTAATGGTGCCGATGATAATCAGTTCGAGTTCCTCGGGCTTCATGCCGGCGTTGTCGAGGGCCCGTCGGGCGGCCTCGGCGGCAAGGGTCGCCGTCGTTTCGCCGTCGGCGGCGATGCGGCGTTCCTTGATGCCGGTACGGGTGGTGATCCACTCGTCGGATGTTTCCACGATTTTCGTGAAGTCCTCGTTTGTCAGCACTTTATCGGGGACACAGCTTCCGGTTCCGGCCAGAACGGCCCGGAATCGTCGAATCGACCGGGTTGTCGGATTATTGACCATTGGGCTCTACCGTAGATTGCGAGAGGCGATCGACGATTTGTTCGTTGATCTTCTTGTTGTGGAACTGCTTACAGGCCATGATGGCGTTGCGGATAGTCCGGGCCTTGCTCGAACCGTGACAGATGACGGCCGTCCCGTTGACGCCGAGCAGCAGGGCGCCGCCGTATTCATGGTAATCGTATTTCTTGTAAATGTTGGTCATGATGGGCTTGAACTTCAGGGCCAGGTCGAGATTTTCATTGATCAGTTCGTTCTTGATCGCCCTGAAGAGCATACTGACCAGCCCTTCGGCCAGCTTGAGGATGACATTGCCTACAAAACCTTCGCAGATCACGATATCGCACTTGCCCTCGAAGAGGTCGCGTCCTTCGAGGTTGCCGATGAAATTGATCTTGGGATCGGACTTGAGCAGCATGCGGGTTTTTTTCACCAGGTCGTTGCCTTTGGCCTCCTCGGCGCCGATGTTCATCAGGCAGACGCGGGGGTTCTCGATGCCGAGCATCTCTTTGGCAAAGACGCAGGACATGACGGCGTACTGGTATAAATGGATGGGTTTGCAGGCGATGTTGGCGCCGACGTCGCAGACCGTCACGGGGCCCTCGTAGGTCTTCATCACCACGGCGATGCCGGGGCGGACGACGCCTTCGAGGTTGCGCATTCGAAGCTGAAAGGCGGCGACACAGGCGCCGGTGTTGCCGGCGGACAGGATGGCATCCACCTGACGATGGGAGGCGGCTCGAGCCATGAGGGCGATGGAGCTTTTGGGCTTGCGGCGCAGGGCCTCGACGGGGGACTCGTTCATGTCGATGGTTTCCGGGGCATGAAAGATCCGGAACGCGTCGGGCTGAGCCCCAAGCTTTCGAAGGTGCTCGCGGATGATCTCCTCATCGCCGATCAGAACAATTTCATCCTCTGCATCAAGGACTTCCCTGCCTTCCAATGCTCCGGCAATGATCTCTCCCGGAGCAAGGTCGCCTCCCATAGCGTCAATGGCGATCCGCATATTATTCGTTGGCCTCCTTGCCGAGATCGAGGGTGATCTTTTTGTTGACATAGCCGCACTGGCCGCAGGCGGCATGAGGCAGTTTGGCGGCCCCGCAGTGCTTGCAGAGGGCGTAATTGGTCGCCTTCAGCGCGTGATGACTTCGGCGGGTCCGGGTTCTGGTTCGGCTGATTTTCTTAACCGGAAGCATAATTTACTTCTCCTGTTCTCTGGTCTTCAAATAAAACACATCCATTATCCACAAATCTTCTTTTAAAGATTTGCGGCTAAAGGTTTTTTCCGGAAAGCTCCGGATTCAGTTTGTACCTATCTTACAAAGCCGATACGCTTCGTAAAGCAAAAAGTCATGGAAAAGGTGTCTTTAATATCGTATAGTCCGGCTTTTGTCAAGAGACTCTCTGTATTTTCCAAATAAAAAAATAATGCGGGTTTAAGAGAATTCGGGTTGAAATTCGCCTTCAAATCCGATATTAATAATCTTTCTGCCGGAGGATCAGGGAAGTTCGATGAAAGAAGCCCGTGGATCAGGATGACCATTATTTAGATCGGGAATAAACGTATGGCCCGAAGGATAAACCGCAAAGAGTTGTGTGAGGCGATTCGGCAGAGTCAGGCCCGCATGCAGGAAAAGATGCAGGGGGCCGTAAGGACGGAGCCGCCGCCGCCGAAGCGGCTTCAGTTGAAATATCCGGCTCCAAGGGGAGAAAGACGACCCAAAAGGTCTTTCATTCCCGCCCGGATTCGTCATTTTCGGGTAAACCCGCGCGGCTTGGCCGGGATTGCGATAGGGATACTGTTTATCGTCGGCGTGGTTTTGCTTACCCAGGCCATGGATCGTTCGCCGACGGTCGAAACGCCGGAGGCGAATCAAACGGCCAGGGCGGTCAGCAATGATCTGCCTATGCGTCCGCCGGCCTCGGGGACCCCGTCGGCCCCCAGCAGCCCCCGGACATCCGTGGTGCCGCCGCGGCCGGTGGAGCGGGAGCCGGTTCGGCCGCCGATTCCGGTCGTTGCGACCCCGCCGGCGCCGCAGGGCGACCATGTGGTTGTGATCGCCACGTACACGCAGCGGGACCTGTTGGTGCCCGTGCAGGACTTTTTTAACGCCAACGGCATCGAAACGGATATTATGCGAAGCGGCAGTTATTATCTGGTGGTCACGAAGCAGCGGTTTACCCGGTCGCAGCGATCCGAGGCCGCGGGTCGGGAGATGTTGCGGCGGATCAGCGAGATCGGGGCGCAGTACAAGGCCCCGCCGGGCTATCTGAGTTTTGCAAAGTCAACGTTTGACAGCGCATATTGGAAAAATGTAGGCAATTGAAAACAGGAAATAGAACATAGACGAGTTACAGGAGATCATCATGTCCGTTGATCGTTCATTGAAAGTCAAGAGCGCCCTGAAACGGCACCGCAACGTCCTGTCCCGCGGCGAGCGGATTGAAACGCTCAAATCCGAAGAACGCTGGCAGGAAGGCGAGGATGTTACCGGTCTGCCCAAGGTGGCCCACCGCAAGGCGGGAACCGGCAAGAAGGCCGAAAAGGAAGAACAAAAGCCGGAATAACGAGATCGGCATTCGGACGAAATGGGAACTCAAAGGGCCGTACCGTGAAAGCCCACTTCATGGACGGCTTTTTCTTTAATCCGGTTTCGCCCGGCCGGTTTTCTTTGAATTACAGGAGATATCCATGTCGAAGTACCTGGCGGACCGAACCGGCCGCATCGACTCCAGCGGGATCCGGAAGGTCTTTGCGCTGGCCGGCAGTTTGAAGGATCCGATCAACCTGTCCATCGGACAGCCGGATTTTGATGTGCCCGAGCCGGTCAAAGAAGCGGCGGTTCGGGCCATCCGGGAAGGGTATAACCGCTATTCGCAGACGGCGGGCGAATCGGCGCTGCTGGAGAAGCTCCGAGCCCAGGCCCAGCGCGACTACGGCTGGAATAACCCGCCGCTCATGGTCACCAGCGGAGTCAGCGGGGCCTTGCAGCTTGCCTTTATGTCGCTGATCAACCCGGGCGACGAGGTCATCGTGCCCGATCCGTATTTTGTCATGTACAAACACCTGGTCCACCTGCTCGGCGGCAAGTGCGTGTATATCGATACCTACCCGGATTTTCGGCTTCCCGTCGAGAAAATCGCGGCGGCGATTACCGAACGGACCAAGCTGATCGTCCTTAACTCGCCGGGCAACCCGACCGGCGCGGTTTACAGCGAGGACGAGGTTGCGGCGATTGCCGAACTGGCCCGTCAGCACGACCTGATCCTGCTCAGCGACGAGATCTACGAGGTTTTCAGCTATGACCGGCCCAATCCGAGCATCGGCCGCTGCTACGGCAAAAGTCTGATTTTGAAGGGCTTCAGCAAGAGCGCGGCGATGACGGGCTGGCGGATGGGATACGCCGTGTGCAGCGAGGAGCTTCGGGATCTGATGGAGGCGATGATTAAGATCCAGCAGTACACGTTCGTCTGCGCCCCGACGCCGTTCCAGTTGGCGGCGATGACGGCGATGGAACTGGACACGACGGCCACCGTGGAGCATTACCGGCGCAAGCGCGACCGGATCGTTGAGGGGCTCGGCGGCCTCTACCGGATGGGCCGGCCTGCCGGGGCCTTCTATGTCTTTATCGAGAAGCCCGCCTGGGCGGCCTCGGCCACCGAGTTCGTCAAGACGGCGATTGAGAACAACATGCTGATCATCCCCGGCAATGTCTTCAGCGAGCGGGATACGCATTTTCGCCTGAGCTATGCGGCGCCGGACGAAAAGATCGAGCAGGGCATCGAGCTGCTTTGCCGGCTGGCCAGGGGCCGGTAAAGGCGGGCGGTCCCTTTGAGCAAGACATTGTGAGAGCGAGGAAAATACAACGGAATGCACATGGATAGTGAACTGTTTTTCCAGATTCTGTTTAAGGTTGTCGGGGGATTGGGGATTTTTCTTCTCGGCATGAAAAACATGTCCGAGGGGATGCAGTCGGTGGCGGGAGAGAAGCTGCGCAAGCTGATCAGCTCCGTTACGAGCAACCGCCTCATGGCCTGCGGGGTCGGGACGCTGATCACGTCGATCATCCAGTCCAGTTCCGTAACCACCGTGATCACCGTGGGGATGGTCAACGCCGGCCTGATGACCCTGCGGCAGGCCATCGGGGTCATCATGGGAGCCAACATCGGCACCACGATGACCGCGTGGATTCTCGTCCTCGATGTGAGCAAGTACGGTCTGCCGCTGCTGGGCGCGGCCGCCTTCTTCTACCTGTTTTCCAAGCGGGACAAGCTCCGCTTCACGGCGGCGGTTTTCCTCGGACTGGGCATGGTCTTTTTCGGCCTGGAGCTGATGAAGGACGGCTTTGCGCCGCTTAGCGAGCTGGAGGGTTTCGAGGTCTGGCTCTCCCGATTCGAGCCGACCACCTATTGGGGGCTCATGCGGACGGTCCTGGTGGGAACGGTTTTGACGGCCATCATCCAGTCCTCCTCGGCGACGATCGGCATCACGATGGGCCTGGCGTTTACGGGCGTAATCAGCTATCCGACGGCGGCGGCCCTGGTGCTGGGGGAAAACATCGGCACCACGATCACGGCCCTTTTGGCCTCCTTCGGGACTTCAACCAACGCCCGCCGGGCCGCGTATGCCCATTGCCTGTTCAACGTTATCGGCGTGCTCTGGATTACCTCGATCTTCCACTGGTATATCGACAAGGTCGTCTGGTTCGTGACCGCCGTGCAGGGGGGCAATGCGCCCGACGTAGCCGTCTATACGAATGCGGGAGCCACCTACCCCTACTGCGGAGCGGCCATCGCGGCGACGCACTCGGGCTTCAACATTCTTAATACGTTCGTGTTCCTCCCCTTTGTCGGTGTTCTCGACCGTTTTCTTCGCTGGATCGTTCCCGAGCACCGCGTGCCGCAGCCGGCGCGACTGACATACCTGGATGTGCGGATGCTCGAAACGCCGGCCTTCGGTCTGGAACAGGCCTATAAGGAGATCCTGAAAATGGCCGATACGGTGGATCGAATGTTCTCGCGGCTCCATGAGATCCTTGCCGCCGGCGTCATCGATGCGAATAAGGCGGAGGAGATCTTTCAGCAGGAGGTGGACCTGGACGAGATGCAGCGGGAGATCGTCGAGTTCATCGGGCACATTATGACGGGCAACATCTCTCACGAGATCATCGAGGAGAGCCGGCGGCAGCTTCGCATGGTGGACGAGTACGAATCGATCAGCGACTACGTTACGAGCATTCTGAAACTGCGGCTCAAACTTCGCGACAACGACCTGGCGATCACCCCGGAGGGGCTGGAGGACCTGCTCAAGCTGCACGTCAAGGTGGACGCCTATATCAAGCTGATCGGTCAGGCCATGAAGGAGGAGCGGGAGGAGTTCTTCACGGAGGCCCAGGCCAAGGGCAACAGTCTGACGCGGTTCGTCAAGGACTGCCGCAACCGGCACCTGGCGCGGGTCAGCGACGGCAAGGCTTCGCCGCTCAAGAGTCTGATCTTTACCGACATGCTGACGGCGTACCGGCGGATCAAGGATCACGCATTCAATATCGCCGAGGTTCTGGCCGGGGAAAAATAGGGGGCCGCTGAAAAACCGTTTTTTGTATCCGAAAAAGGTTGCGAAAGCCGGGTAAACGGATAGAATACGGGGTATGATTTCACGAGGGAGTTTAAAAACTGACCGATCGGCCGGCCTCGGCAGGGGGGTGCGGCTGCTCGTGGCGGTAGCGGGACTGCTGGCAGCGGCGGCCGTCGCCCGCGTCCATGCGGGCGCGGACCGGGCCGAAGCCGACAAGACGGTTCAGGCCGTCGTCATCACCGTCCACGAGATGATCGATGACGGATTGTTTCAGTCCATCAAACGCCGCTCCGAAGAGGCGATGGAAGGCGGGGCGGATTACCTGATCTACGAGATCGAGACCTACGGCGGCCTGGTCCAAAGTGCCGACGACATCAGCAAGTACCTGATCCAGGACATCCCCGACGAGGTCCGCACCGTCGCCTATGTGAACCGAGAGGCCATCAGCGCCGGGGCGATGATCAGCGTCGCCTGCCGGGATATCCTCATGCGCCGGGGCACCACGATCGGCGCCAGCGCCCCCATCACGATGGGGGGCGAGTTGGAGGGCGCCGAGCGGGAAAAGATGGAAAGCTTCATCCGGGCAACCTTCAGCCGGGCGGCTGAGGCCAACGGCTACCCCGAGGCGCTGCTTCGGGCGATGGTCAGCCGGGACCTGGAGGTCTGGCAGGTGCCCAACCGCCGGACGGGGGGGAACGAATATTTCGAAAAAGCGTATCTGCCGGACGATCCGAACACCTATGACCTGAACCGCAAGAAGCTGGTCGTCCCGGAGGGGGAACTGTTGACCCTGACGGCGGCAAAGGCCAAAGAGTACGGCATTGCCCGTGCCGTCGTGGACAATCTCGACGAGGCGCTGGCGTTTCTGGAACAGCGCGACGGCGTCGTCTTTGCCCGGCCCGTCGGGCGGTTGGAGACCAACTGGTCGGAGGAAATGGTGCGATTTCTCAACTCGCCGACCGTCGTGAGCATCCTTATTCTCGGGATTCTGCTGGGCATTTACGTGGAGTTTAACACGCCCGGCCTGGGATTGCCGGGGCTGACGGCGGTCATCTGCCTGGCGATCCTGGTCGGCAGCAAGTACCTGATCGGCATGGCCAACTGGTGGGAGATTGCGATTCTCGCCCTCGGCGTCGTCCTGCTGATGGTGGAGATTTTTGTCATCCCGGGTTTCGGCATCGCCGGTTTTATGGGCATCGCACTGATCCTCGTCGGTCTCTTCGCCCTGTTTATCCCCAATGCGCCCGACGAGATCCCCTGGCCGAAGGACCCGACCTCCTGGGACCTTGCGGCGCAGAACCTGTTTGCCGTGGCCGTGGGCTTTTTGATATTCGTAGTCATCGCAATCCTGATCAGCCGGTATATGGACCGGCTGCCGTTCCTGCAGTCGATGATCCTGCGGACCTCGGTGGGTCGCCAGCCGGCGGAGGTTGCGCTGCCGCCGGAGCAGCAGGCGATAACGGCAGACCTGCTGAAGGTCGGACAGATTGGGAAGGCCGTCTCCATACTTCGGCCCGCCGGCAAGGCCCGCTTCGGGGACGAGATGGCCGATGTGATAACCCGCGGTGAGTTTATCGAGGAAGGCATCGAAGTGGAGATTACGGAGATCCAGGGCAACCGGATCGTCGTCGAACGAAAACGGATGGAGACATAGATGCCGGTTCAGATTGGATGGATCATTCTCGCGCTGCTGCTTTACGTGCTGTGCGCGATTCTGCTGGTGCTGGAGATCTTCATCCCGAGTCTCGGGCTTCTGACGATCTTTTCGCTGGCGGCGCTGGCAGGGGGGATCTTTCTCTTTTTTCAGATCAGTCTCGCTGCGGGCTGGATCGGCATCGCAGTCGCTGTCGTCGTCATTCCGACGATCTGGGTGCTGACCTACAAGCTCTTTCCGCGAACCCGGATCGGCCGCGCCATGATTCTCCAGAAAGTCCGGCGCGAAATCGGAGACGCGATCCCGGACCGGGATGAGCTTCAGCGGTTTCTGGGCCGCCGGGGGACGACCGTCGGGCCGCTGCGGCCGGTGGGGATCTGCGAATTTGACGGCCGCCGGGTGGCCTGCCTGTCCGAGAGCGGCTTCATCGCCCGCCAGCGCCCGGTCGAGGTCGTCCGGGTCGAGGGGCATAAAATCACCGTAAGAACCATTGAGCCGGAAAATAAAAAAACGTGAGCTTTTTCGAAAGGAGTCTGACAATGATGTCTTCGCTGTTAATGGCCGTCCGGGAGCCGATTGTGCCGCCGATTGTGAAAGTCGGCATCTTCATAATCGCTGGCCTGTTCGTTTTGTTCTTTGTTCTGCTGGTCATCTTTTACGGCAACCTGTGGCTTCAGGCCCGTTTCTCCGGGGCGCCGGTCTCGTTTGCCGCGCTGATCGGGATGTCGCTGCGGAAGGTTAACGCCCGGGTGATCGTGGTCAGCCGGATCATGGCCGCCAAGGCGGGGCTGGAACTGACGACCGACCAATTGGAAAGCCACTACCTGGCGGGCGGGCGCGTGCCCAACGTTGTGCGGGCGCTGATCGCCGCCGACCGGGCCAATATCCATCTGACATGGAAGACGGCCACGGCAATCGACCTGGCCGGGCGCGACATCCTCGACGCCGTGCAGACCAGCGTCAACCCGAAGGTGATCGACTGCCCGGATCCCCGCAAGGGCCGCGAGACGGTTGACGCCGTCGCGCAGGACGGCATCCAGCTCAAGGCCAAGGCCCGTGTGACGGTGCGGGCCAACATCGACCGGCTCATCGGCGGGGCGACCGAAGAGACGATCATCGCCCGCGTCGGCGAGGGCATCGTGACGACCATCGGCAGTTCGCTGAGCCACAAAAGCGTGCTGGAGAACCCGGACAACATCTCCAAGTCGGTGCTGGCCAAGGGGCTTGACGCCGGGACGGCCTTCGAGATCCTGTCGATTGACATCGCGGATATCGACGTCGGCGACAACATCGGCGCCCAGCTTCAGGGGGCGCAGGCCGAGGCCGACCTGAAACGCGCCAAGGCCGAGGCGGAGAAACGCCGCGCGATGGCGGTGGCTCGCGAGCAGGAGATGAGGGCGGCCGTCGAGGAAAACCGCGCCAAGGTCGTGCTGGCCGAGGCGGAGGTGCCCATGGCGATTGCCGAGTCGTTCCGCAAGGGGAATCTGGGCATCATGGATTATTACCGGATGAAGAATATCAACGCCGATACGAGTATGCGCGATTCCATCGCCCGCGGCGGTGCGCCGGAAATGAAGGAGGAGTAAGCCATGGCCTCGGGCCCGGTTTATGTCCCGGCGATCAGCGAGGATCTGATCGAACTGCTGATCCTGCTGGCTTTTGTCATTCTTTCCTCCATCGGCGGAGTCGTCAAAAAGTGGATGGAAGGCAGGGAACAGCAGGAACGGAAGCAGTCGCTGGAAAAGATTCACGAGGCGAAAAAAGAACCGCTTCAGCATCCGCCGCTGCGGCCGGTCCGTACGGAAAAGGCGTCGGCCCCTTCGCCGCTGCATCCGGCCCTGAGGCCGCCGGTTCCGACCGCAGGCCGCGAAGAAACGATTCCTTACGCCCGGCCTTACCCGGAAAAGCCCGCCCCGGTTTTGCCGCCCAGGCTGACCCGGCAGGAGCGGCTGGCGGAGATTCAGCGAAAGCAGGAGGAATATCTCCGGCGAATCTCCGGCCGCATGCCGCCGACTGCGCCTTCGACGCCCCCGCGCGGCATCTCCGCCGACCGAGCGGTTCCTCCGACGCCGGCCGCCCCGGCGCCCGCGGCCCGACATGCACTGCCAAAGACCGGCAAGTCCGCAAAGTCTCATGCGAAACCGGCGGGGCAGGTCTCTTTCGTCAACCGAAGGGACGTCCTGGAGATGCTGAGGGACAAGCGGCATCTGCGGACGGCATTCCTGCTGACGGAGATTCTCGACAAACCGGTTGCGCTGCGAGAAACCAATCCTATATTATAAATAACATGAATTAGAATGCGTTGATGTGCAGAATCGATGTCGTTGTGCGCTTAGGGACGTGCAGGCGATTGTCCGCGTCCAGATAGTATTTGACGGCCTCTAATTCCTTTGATTCCATATCTTCCATGACGGGTTCTTCATCCGGATATCCAAGGGCGATAACGGAATGAATGTCAAGGGTCTCCGGAATGGAGAAAAGCTGCCGAATGGGGTCTCTCTGGACGGAGCCGATCCAGCAGGTTCCCAGTCCTTTTGCACAGGCCGCCAGGAGGATCGTCTGAATCGCTGCACCGGCATCGGCGTCGGCGTAAGCCGAAAGTGATCGGTTCCGGTCGAGCAGGACGATGATATAGGCGGCAGGGCGTTTACCGGCAGGGGGCGTGCGTCGGGGTGTAACGTAGGCGGCCCAGGCAAGCTGGTCATAGACCCTCCCTACCAGACTTTTTTCATCCACTATGATGTATTCCAGCGGCTGACGGTTTCCCGCGGATGGGCTGCGGCGGGCAAGGTCTGTCAACTCGCACAGATCGTTTCGGTCAATCGGCCGGTCCTTAAACAGCCGAATCGAGCGGCGCTGCTTGATACATTCAAAGATGTCCATACCCAAATCCTTAATAAAAAGAGTGCAACGTAAAACGTAATTTAACCGCTGGATTCCCGTCTTCGCGGGAATGGCAAGATTACGTCGTCAAAAACGTTCCTCAAAGTGAAACCGAGCGTATTATCCGGGCCTATGTTATATTAAAGTGAGGCGAGGGAAAAGCATAAAATTAGCTGGTTTTGTGGAGAAAAACGCCGAAAACCCGGCCTGAAGTGCCCT
Organism: Anaerohalosphaeraceae bacterium; assembly: GCA_050309685.1. GTDB lineage: Bacteria > Planctomycetota > Phycisphaerae > Sedimentisphaerales > Anaerohalosphaeraceae > JBNRMP01. The sequence continues at coordinate 71,162 of JBNRMP010000111.1, read as the reverse complement.
GCCTTTAACGTCCCATAATGTCTCTTATGTTACATTCGCGTCCAGGCAGAAAAAAACCGCCTGAAATCGCTCTCAGGCGGTTTTACAATGGGCCGGGCTGGATTCGAACCAGCGTAGGCTCTCGCCAATGGATTTACAGTCCATCCCCTTTAGCCACTCGGGCACCGACCCGCTCGAATCAGGTAATCTACACTTTTCGATGCTTTTTTCAAGTCAAAAATCCCATTTTAGGGAAAAAAGTAACCTTCCTTTCGCCTGAAGCGAATCGGCGAATCCGAGCGGCCCGATCCGGCCTATCTGTTCATACGGCTATACGGCGTATAAACAAATCCGCTGCCGTCCGGCCGGGTGATCGAAAAACGAACGGTTATAGGGTCGGTGCAGTATCTGCGGCCGTGGCCCAGGAATGCATACCGGCTGGGTCCGCAATCGTACAGGTATCTGGGGCCCGTATCCAGCCTCGCCCGGGTATAGATCAAAACCGGGCCTGCCGAACGCGGAGTCCTTGCCCTTGACAGGTAGTAACTGCGTGCGCTAAGCCGGTTTTCGTGGCCGTAAGCCGAAGCCGACAAACCAAACAGGACGGCTGCAACAACGGCTAATACAGTTCTTTGTTTCATCGCGTTACCTTTCCGGTCGCTCATATTCCAGGCATCACTTACCGGTAATAATGGTAATACGGCTGGTATCCGTACAACCCCATATGGGGAGAAAACCGATACGGATACTGGTTGTAATACCTGTACGGTCTCAGCCGGTAATGATAGGAATTGAACGGGTACGACCGGCCGTAAAAGAACCGATCATTTCCAAAGCGAAACCGCAAAAAGGGCTGCGAATGGAAACGATACTTCGGGTATGTGTTAAACCGGTACTGGGAGCCGTAACGGTTGTTCAAACCGTACCCATATCGATGGCCTAACCTATACTCATTGCGCAGCCCGTACCCATAGCGACTGTAGTAATTCGCCCTGCCGCCGGAGGCAAAACTGCTGCCTGTCAGCAGGACCATCAGAGTCAGTACGCCCGCACTGAATTTTTTTATTTTAAGGTTCATAACCAAACCTTCTTTCTCACATTTGACAATATATCAACATTAAACCCCATAGATTAATACGAAAAAGGACGCGTCAAAGTTTCCGCCATTGAACCCCCCCCCCCCCCTGCCTATGGACATAAAAAAAGCCCGCCGGATGGGCGGGCTTTTGACGGCTGAAACAGTGCCGGCGACTTACCATTTGCCGGTCCTGTGTTTTTCGGCTTTGGGATGGTCCTTGAGGCAGGCCTCGGTTTTTTCCAGATATTCGTCAGGCAAGGCATAGGGTTTGAGCTTGCCGGATATGAAGGCATCGTAGCCGCTGAGGTCCATGAGGCCGTGGCCGCTGTAGTTGAAGAGGATGACCTTTTCCTTGCCTTCCTCTTTGGCCTTTTTGGCCTCTTGGATGGTGCAGGCGATGGCGTGGCTGGTTTCCGGGGCACAGATGGCGCCTTCGGTGCGGGCCCAGGTCATAGCCGCCTCATAGCACTCCACCTGGTCGATGGCCCGAGGTGTATGCAGTCCCTCGACGACGCACTGGCAGACCAGCGGCGCCATGCCGTGGTAGCGCAGGCCTCCGGCGTGGATGGGCGGCGGAACGAATGCGTGCCCCAGCGTGTACATGGCCAGCATCGGCGTCATGCAGGCGATGTCGCCGAAGTCATAGGCGAACGGTCCGCGGGTGAGCGTCGGACAGGCGGTCGGCTCGACCGGGATGATCTCGATGTTTGCGCCGTTGATCTTGTCGACCGTGAATGGGAAGGCCAGGCCGGCAAAGTTGCTGCCGCCGCCGGCGCAGCCGATGACGATGTCAGGCAGCTTCTCGCCGATGCTCTTGAGCTGGGCTTTGGCCTCAAGGCCGATGATCGTCTGGTGCAGCATGACATGGTTGAGCACGCTGCCCAGCGAATATCGCGTCTTGCCCTCGGGATCGGTAACGGCCTGCTCGACGGCCTCGGAAATGGCAATGCCCAGGCTGCCGGGGGTGTCAGGAGTTTCCTCGAGGATTTTGCGGCCGGCGGCGGTTTCGGTGCTCGGGCTGGCGACGCAGTTGCCGCCCCAGACCTGCATCATGAGCTTGCGGAAGGGTTTCTGGTCGAAGCTGATGCGGACCATGAAAATCTTGCACTCAAGGCCGATGAGGGCGCACGCGAAAGCCAGGGCCGAACCCCACTGGCCGGCGCCGGTCTCGGTGGTGAGCCGCTTGATGCCGAACTGCTTGTTGTACCAGGCCTGCGGCACGGCGGTGTTGGGCTTGTGGCTGCCGGCGGGGCTGGTGCTTTCGTCCTTGTAGTAGATGCGGGCGGGCGTGTCGAGATAACGCTCAAGGTAAACCGCCCTTCTGAGCGGAGCCGGACGCCAGCGGTAAAGGATGTCGAGGACCTCTTCGGGGATGTCGATCCACCGCTGGGTGCTGACTTCCTGCTCAATGATGTTCATCGGGAACACGGGGGCGAGCATCTCCGGCGTGATCGGCTTGCCGTCGGGCCCCAGGGGCGGGAGCATCGGGCTGGGCAGATCGGCCGCCATGTTGTACCACTGTCGCGGGATGTCTTTTTCGTCGAGTAAGATCTTTCGGTTCATGGGTTCTCCTTGGCAATTAAGAATTGTTTGGATACGGCCCCCTTCTGCTTGAGGATCCTGGCCCCTCGGGTGATTTTACAGAGACTAACGCCCAGCTCGGCGGCGATTTGCCGCTGCGTCTGGCCCTCCTGAAGGCGCTGCATGAGCTCCCAGCGAAGGGCCAGGTCGCGAAATTCGGCCGGAGTGAGAATTTCACGGAGAAAGGCCTCCATTTTCTCGGGATCGCTGACCTGGCAGAGGGCAGCGACCAGACAGCTAAATCCGGACAAATTTGATTTTGAATTGTTTCTGGGCATAGAAACAGTTTATAAATGCTGAGATAAAAAGTAAAGATTAAAAATCAGGTTTGTTCAGCGAAATCGACATGATTTTATTTTTAGACGAGACTTACTGGATCGATAAAGAGTCAATTGAAGTTTTCGATAAGAAATTGTAAACGGATACAATGAACGCAAGCTCTTTTTAATTGATCCGAAAGATGTTGGCGGATAAGATATGGAAGAAGAAAGATGACGAAATGGCATGTGACAACGCAGGCGGTGATCTTCGGACTCTGTTTGTTGGGGGCCGGGTTTGTGCTGGGCAGTTATGACCGCATTTCCATGGAGACCTTGAAGGGGGCTGTTGCCGCCCTGCCGAGTCTGCTGGCGGGAGCGGGAATCCTGCTGTTTTTGTACCGGACTGCAAAAAATGCCTCGCTGGTGAAATGGCTGGCGGGAGAGGAACCGGAACCCGTAACGAAAAGTGCTGACACGAGAACCCTGGCCGGGGCGCTGCGATTGGCGGCGGTATCGGCGGGGCTGATCCTGCTGGCCGCCAATATCAGGGCGGTCTGGGAGGCACTGAACACGGCGGTGTTTTTTATCAGGTCCGGCCGGGAATTTTTTCAATCGATTGTTGAAGGCGACTACTCGCTTGCACTGGACCAGGGGCTTTCTGGATTGAAGACTCTTTTATATCCGATCGGGCTGTGCGGGTGGATTGCATACCTGCTGACGGGAGCTGAGAAACTGGTTTTCCGGCAGGTACGATCAACATCGCTTAAAACCGATCAAGGGGAGATGGGATCATGAAAGACTTAACCACACTGACGAAAATCATTTTGGGGGCCTTGGGAATCTATCTGCTGATCCGGCTGATCCCGAATCTGATCACAGGCCTCTACATGCCATTCAGTTCTTATGTCGGCTTTCCCCAAGTCCTGCTGTCTTTTTTGGGAATAGGGTTTCTCCTTGCCTGGGGGGGTGTGGTCCTATGGTTCTTCATCAGAAAGCGGGAATGGCTGACCCGGCTGATTTTGAAAGGGATCTCCGAACCGGCAGAGACAAGCGGGCCTGTGGACTGGATCGCATTCGGATACCGTATCGTATGTTTCATTGCCGGGCTGATTTTAATTTCCGCCTCTGCCGCACAGATTGCTCATCTCCTTTTTTTTGTTGTCCCCCTGTGGATGGACCCGGATTATACGTCGCAGGCCGGGGTGTTCCTGCGGAGGTTGGGCGGCCTTGCCGTTCCACTGGCGCTGGGAATTTACCTGACGATTGGGGCGCCGGGATTTTTGCAGTGGCAGACGCGCCGGACGCATGCGATGATGAGGGAGGCCTCATAGCTGATTTTTAGCCGCGGATTGACCCGGCGCGGCCTTCGACCGCCGCCCGATTTTGAAGAAGTTTTCCACATGCAAAAACCGAATCCCGCCGGTCTGTTTGACTCCCCTGCCGGACACTTATCAAGCAAAAAATTGGCATCAGCGGGTGATGAGGGGCTTGGAGGCGGGATTGGGGGCCTCGAGCACGGCCTCAAGGAAGCGTTTTTCAATGAGCTTGCGGAGTTTTTCCTTCTGCCTGGGGTTGTCGGCGGGATAGGGCATCTGGCCGCCGGCGTAGGAGGGATGACCGCCGCCGGTGCCGTGCTTGCCGACGATATGCCGGATGACCTTGTCGGCGTGGACCTTGTCCTGCTCGGTGCGGACGGAAAGGATAAGTTTACCCCCGAAATCGCCGTACACCAGCACCCAATTGGTTTCATCGTCGCGCAGGAGGATGTCGGCCATTTCGCCGACCATGTCGGGGTTTTCGAGGTCGCCGAGCCAGGTGATGACGGCGTTGCCGCAGACCTGGGCGTTTTTGAGACCGTCGGCGAGGACTTGGAAATAGTCGCGCTGAACCTTGCCCCGCTGGATGGCGCTGAGGGAGCGAACATTGGCCAGGGGATAGAGGGCGAAGTAGGCATCCATGTCGGCCTTCGTCGTATCGCGGCCGAGGTCCTGGGTATCGGAGCGGATGGCATAGAGGAGGGCCGTGGCCAGGGAGGCGTCGGGCGTAATGCCGGCAACAGTGAGGTACTCGTAGAGGATCGTCGAGGTGGCGCCGTAATGGCTGCGGATGTCGGTAAAGCGGCAGTTGCGGGTCTGCGGACGGCAGGGATGATGATCGATGACGATGTCGGGCTCCATGGTCTCAGGCAGCGGGTTGTTGCCGGTTTGCGGCTGGCTGTCCACGAGGGCGACCAGGTCGAAGGCGTGAAAGTCGATCTCGCTCGACTTGCGGAGATTGAGCTGGAGATACCTGACGAGGGCGCGGTTTTCGCCGCGGCCGATGCGGCCGCCGTAGGTAAGGGAGCACTGGAGATTGCCCGTCGTATTGGCCAGCTTGCGGAGGGCGACGGCGGAGGCGATGGAGTCAGGATCGGGATTGTCCTGGAGGACGATCAGGAGATTGCGGCCGTTGCCGAAGATCTCCCGGAGCTGGCGGACCTTGGTCTCCGAGCGGCTCGGGCGGCGGCCGTGGGGAGGTTTTGCTTTCGATTTTGTCGCTTGTTCCGGATTCATCGCTTCCTTTACTTTCCTTTTCGCAGGGACCGCAGCGGCGACCCCGGGACCCCGAGAAGATTCCGGGCAGGGAACTTCCCTTCCGTGACCATGCCTATCTCTTCTACGGAATAAAACGCATGAGGGTTATAGGTTTTTATAATTTGGATGACGTGGTTGACCTGGTGTCGGGGGGTAACCGTGAAGATGATCTTGACGGGTCCGAAAGCCCCCTGTCCGTCAACGACGGTCAGGCCGTATTCGGCGGACTTGAGAGACTCGATAAGCGAGGAGGCGTCGCGGCTGGTGAAGACGCGGATGAGGACTACGCCCAGGGATAATTTCTCGGTCAGGGTAATGCCGATAAAGTTGCCCAGGGCAAACCCGCAGGCGTAGGCGATGTAGCATATGGGGTTGGAGAGGTTCTTCATGATCTGGCCGATGGCGATGAGCCAGATGAGAATCTCGATGAAGCCGCCGGCGGCGGCCAGAAGACGATAGCCGCGAGAGACGAAGATTACGCGGGCGGTGCCCAGGGTAACGTCGCAGGTCCTCGCCAGGAGGATCATCAGGGGCAAAATCAGCCATTGATACAGCGTGGGATCAAAATACAGCCGGTGGAAAAAGTCAAACATATCGGTACTCTCTTGAAATCAAAACCATCGTTTCTTTTTGAAATAGAAAAGCATGACGGCCGTGAGGAGGCCGATAAGGACCCAAAAGCCGACGGGATAGGCCCAGCGCCACTGCAGTTCGGGCATGTGCTGAAAATTCATGCCGAAAACGCCGGCGACGAAGCTGAGGGGGATAAAGAGGCCGGCCATCATGGTCAGGACCTTCATGATCTCATTGGTGCGGTTGCCGATGGAGGAGAGATAGATGTCGAACATGCCGGTGACGATGTCGAAATCGCTTTCGAGGGTCTCGACGATGCGGACCGTATGGTCGTAAACGTCGCGGAGATACACGCGAGTGGCGGGCTCGATGAGCGGGCTCTCGCCGCGTTCGATGGAGGCGAGGAGCTCGCGCAGGGGCCAGACGGAGCGGCGGAGAATCATCAGTTCGTTCTTAAAACGGTGGATTTTGACAAGCATGCTTTTGTCGGGGCGGCTTAGAAGCTGATCCTCCAGGTTCTCGATCCGGTCGCCGAGGGCTTCGAGGACGGAGAAGTAGCTGTCCACAATGGCGTCTATGAGAATGTAGGCGAGGTAGTCGGCCTTCATCCGGCGGATGCGCCCGATGCCGGTGCGGAGGCGATGACGGATCTGCTCGAAGACGTCGCCGGTGTGCTCCTGGAAGGTGATAAGCCGGCCGTCGCCGAGGATGAGACTGACCTGTTCGCTGATGACGGCCTGCCGCTGCGAATCATAGCGGAGCATCCGCAGGACAAGATAGATGTAGCGGTCATAGAGTTCGGCCTTGGGACGCTCCTCGGTATGGAGGATGTCTTCGATGGTGAGAGGATGGATATCGAACTGCCGGCCGAGGGTCTCGATGGCTGTTACGTCGGAGATGTCGTCGATATTCAGCCATGTGACTCCGGGGCCGGATCTGACCGCGAGCGCCTCGCTGACCGGGACCGATGTTTTTTCGGTAAAGGTGTTCTCATCGTATTCGATCAGGGTGATGCCGACAGGCCGTTCCTTGCGGTTGTCGGCAGAAACGGAGGTTCCGGGCGGCACCCCCCCCCTGCCCCCCTGCCGGGATTCGGAGCGATGTTTTCGTTTGCGGTCCTTCACCATTTGATCTCCTTTTTCTCCCCTTCCGCCAGGACGGGACCGCCATGAATCCACTCATAGAAACAGACGGAGCCGTCGGGATCGATCCGCAGGAAGCTGTTGCGAAGGCCGACCCAGCAGCCGCTGTTGAAGTACCAGTGCATGTAGGTGCCGCCGCGATGAGTGTGGCCGGTAACGAGGATATCGTAGCCGCCGGAGATGCGGTCCTTCTGGTAGAGGGCGAGGATGCCGCGGGCCTTGTGGAGTTCCGAGGCGGGCGTGAGAGACCCGCCGACGCCGTAGGACCCCTCGCAGCGCGGGCTTTTCTCAAGGAGGTTGATCGAGTTGTTATACAGCCACATAAAGGAGCGGCTCACACCGAGGAGGGTTTTCTCCGTGACTCCCCCCGCCGACAGGAGCGGCGAGCCCTTGCGGTCCTCGATGATGCCGCGGAGGATGGCGAGAATGCGGCCCCAGCGCGGATCGCCGTTGTGGTTCATGGGATCCACCTCGTGGCCGTGCATGAACTTGAACTTTTGGGGGCCGATGATCCGCTCCATGGGCCCGCTCATGCGTTGAAAAAACGGATGGTTGAGCAGGCCGGTGCCGATGAAATCCTCGAAGTCGGCGTCATGGTTGCCGATGATATAGGTGGCGTTCATCTCGGCGAAGCGGTCGATGAAATTCATCCGTCGGCTGACGACCCTGGCGACATTGGATTGCCAGAAATCGAAGAGGTCGCCGAGAATAAACAATTCCCCCTCCTCTTTGGTGACATAATCGAGAAAGAGAGAAAACTGGTATTCCTTATTATCCGCGGCGAAATTGTCCCTCGGGCCGCCGTCTCCCATGTGAAGATCACTGACTACGAATACTGAACGTTTATGCAAACTGCAACTCCTGAAAATGATCCGGATTGTTATTTCCCTTCTGGAATTCCACATGGCCCCATCATAACGAAAAGGCAAAATGAAGACCAGAGTTTTTTATATCGCCCGGATAAGGGATATTATATGCAGGCATTGGTGTTTGGGGCGGGAACGGTCAAGCCGGGCGGTCTGGTGTGTTTGCGAACATGGGGAACTTAGCGGATGTGAAAAAGGCGGGTTTTCTGGCAATATCTCAGTCGAGGCGGATGCCGCGCTGATGGAGCCAGCTTTTGAGGTCGCTCAACTCGGTATCGAACAATTCCGAATCGTAAATCTCCTCAAGCTGTTGGACCCGCTCGGCCAGTTCGGGCTGCTGCTGAACCAGTTCGGTAACCTTTTTTTCGAATTCGTCGCTCAGGATTCGCAGATCATCGCAGGGCATTTGCAGTTCGAGGAGACTGGAAACGCAGCGGACGGCGGAGGAGACGCATTTGGGATTGTAGCCCTGCAGGTAGGCGGGGACCTCGGCGACCAGGACCATCATATCGATATCGTTTTTGGCGGCCCGCATGGTGAGATAGGTCGTGAAACTGGCCGGACCTTCATAGTTGCTGAAGCGGATGCCCATCTTTTCAAGGCGGGGACGGACCCGGGACTGGGAAAAGGAGCCGGTAAAACGCGGCTCACGGGTGTGGGGGGTGAGGCCGGCTACGCTGCCGATGAAGATGATCTGCTGCACGCCGAACTGCTCGCAGAGCTGGAAGATGCAGTTGCCGAAGCACTGCCAGTTCAGGTTGGGCTCCTTGCCCGAAAAGAGGATCAGGTCGTGCTCGACATCGGCATAAAACGTGTTGGCGGGCAGGTCGAGCGACTGAATCCGGCCGTCCACGATCTTGACGGGCGGCCGAAAGAGAGAGGTGATCTCCATGGAGCCGGGGAAACTGTAGATGTAAAAGGGCTCGGGATCGAGCGAGGAAAAAGGAACCGCTCCGAGCTTGATCCGCAGGTAGTCCACGGTACCGGTGGAGACGTCCCCGCCGTCCATCCATCCCGTAAAGCCCATGACAAGGGCCGGGGCCGTCAGATCCGGTTTATGATAGATCCGAAGTCGCTCTACAGCCATTTTATGCCTCGGGGGTTATTCTGGGTCAGCGGAAGGAAAATGTCAAATGCTATTTTTCCTTAATTTCATAGTTTCATGCGATTCACCAGCCGCGGCTTTTCACGGATTTTTTCAGACGGAGGCGGGGATGACAACAAGGGCCGTTGATTTCGATATTGTTCAGGTATTCCCTCTGTCATCCGGACGTTCGTTCGGAGAGGTATTTCGATATGATTTTCCGGGTGGAGTCGAAGCCGATGCGGGCGAGGTCCAGTTCTTCAGGGCGAAGTCGGAGCACGTCGGCGATGTCATCCATCGGGCGGATGGGGGCAAAGTCGTCCACGTAACAGAGAAAGGCCAGGTCGAGTGTGGGGTAGAGGACGCCCTTGTAGAGGTAGCGGTTGGGCGCGGAGAAAAAGTATTCCGTGCGGACGACGTCGAGGTTGAGTTCCTCTTTGATCTCGCGGGCCAGGGCGGCTTCGGCCGTCTCGCCGGGGTCGATGAAGCCGCCGGGCAGGTCGAGGGTGCCTTTTTGCGGGTCACGGGCGCGGACGGCCATCAGGAGGCGGCCGTCGGGGTCGAGGATCAGACCCGCAACGGCGGCCGCCGTGTTCATATAGAACGTGAAGTCGCACTCAGGGCAGTAATAGGAATATTGGCCGGAGGGCCGCAGAGCCCTCGCGCCGCACTTGGGACAGGTGCCAAAGAGCTTACGGTTTTCATAAGCGATCATCCATTTGGGATCGGGCATAAGGACTCCATTAAAAGCACGAAACTCAAAATACGAAATTCGAAACCCATTCTAATGAAATAAATTCGAATGTCCAAAAGAATTTTAATCATACGTTCGGGGGCTATCGATGAGTCTGGATTCCCATCAAAGTTTACCCTCGCGAAGGCGGAGGCGGAAATGACAAAGCGGAGTATGGATTCTTCTATTGCAAAAAAACAGGTTGACTGTCCCTGGTTTCTGAGAAACTTTTAAGGCGAAAAACTTACAGGCCGACGCCGGGGATGACGGTGCCGCAGCGGGGGCAGGCGCCGTCCGTGATCGTGTTTTTCCGGACGACGTAGCCGACGCGGTCGATGAGGAGCTCGCTGCAACTGGGGCAATATGTCGATTCGGCGCGGATGCCGGGGAGGTTGCCGATGTAGATATAGCGCAGCCCGGCGGCCTTGCCGATCTCATAGGCCCGTTCGAGAGTCTCCTCGGCGGTGGGAACGTTCTGCGTGAGCATATACTGCGGGTAGAAGCGGCTGACGTGCCAGGGAGTGTCGGCGGAGACCTCTTCGGCGATAAAGGCGGCCATGGCCCGCAGCTCGTCGTCGGAATCGTTCTGACCGGGGATAATCAGCGTGGTCAGTTCCAGCCAGATGTCGGTCTCCTTGGCGATGATCCGGATGGCGTCCTTGACGGGCTGGAGGCGGGCCTTGCACAGCTCCTTGTAAAAACTTTCGTTAAAGGCCTTGAGGTCGATGTTGATGGCGTCGAGCCAGGGGCGGGCGAAGTCGATGGCCTCAGGGGTCAGGTAGCCGTTGCTGACGAAGACGTTGGCCAGGCCGCGGGCGCGGGCGAGGCGGCCGGTCTCGGCGGCCAGTTCCATGAAGATCGTCGGCTCGGTGTAGGTGTAGGCGATGCTGGCGCAGCCGGCGCGGAGGGCGGCCTCGACCAACTGCTGCGGGGAGCGGTCGGCGCCGTCGATCACGCCGTCATAGGGCGTCTGGCTGATCTGCCAGTTCTGACAGAAGACGCAGCGGAAATTGCAGCCGGGGGCGGCGATGGAGAAGCTTTTGGTGCCGGGCTGAAAGTGGAACAGGGGCTTTTTTTCGATGGGGTCCGCCGCGGCGGCGCAGAGCCGGTGGTAGTTGAGGGAGTAAAGAACGCCGTCGATGTTCTTGCGGACGTGGCAGATGCCCAGGCGGCCCTCTTGGATCAGACACCGCCAGGCGCAGAGCCGACACTGGGTCTTCTTTTCCTCGGCGGGGTCCCAGAGGACCGCCTCCCGGTAGGTCTGCGTTTTGTCGGCCATGACTCATCTCCTCTGACGGGAGTTTTTATTGCACACGTGTCTCGCCGCCGCGAAATTCAGGATAGCTGAAAAAACCGGTTTTTTCTTTCAGGAAATCCCTTAACTTTCGCCGGGCCGGATCATTTTAACCCGATCGCTGCTTGTCGGCAATCATAAACAGGCGACTATTCCTGTTTGGGGGCGGAGTCGAGACGACGGTAGTTGACGTCAAGGACATCGAGACGCCGGAGGTGAGTCTTGAGCCGCCTGTGGAAATCGGCGTAGTCCTTCTTTTCGGGGGCGGTCCAGACAACCTCGGCCAGGGCGCACATCCGCGGCAGGGCCATGTACTCGACATGGCGGGGATCGGTAATGTATTCAGTCCAGATCTGGCCCTGGGCGCCGAGGATATGGCCGCCCTGCAGGATCTCATCCCAGCCGACGAGGCGGCGGCCTGTGTCCGGCTGTCGCAAACGATCCGTGTCTCGGGGGTGATCGTGAAGACGCCCCGCTGCAGCTCCATCTCCATCGGCTGAGGAATAACAGAAAGCATTCCGGCCTGAACCAGCCCGGGGAGGGAATAGACCAGGATCATCCGGCCGAGGAGGGTTTTCATTCGTGAGAATAAAACATGTCGAGTCCTTTCTGAATATTTTATTCATTTGCGCCGTTCATCGCGCCGGAAATAGTGATTCCAGAGGATCTTGACGGGGTGCATGACGGGCGTGCCGGTCAGGTGCTCGATCTGCATGGCGCAGGCGGCGCACTCGGTGAGGATGAGGGCGGGATTGACCTGGCTGATCCGTCGGGCGAGCAGATTGCCGATGGCCCGCGACACCTCGCAGTTTTTCCGCTGAAGGCCGGCCGTCCCGGCCAGGCCGCAGCAGCCGCCGTTGAGATCGACCGCCGTAATGCCGAAGGCGGCGAGCAGACGGATCGTCGTACGGGCCGGCTCCATGACCTGGAGGTGACAGGGCGAGTGGTAGGCGAGCTTGCCGACGGAATGAAAGGCGGGCCTTTTCCATGGATCGAGACGGCCCTGCTTCTCCAGCCGGTTGAGATAATCCATCAGTTCGAGGGTATGGTGCGCTACGGAGCGGGCCGCTTCGCTGTCGATCAGAAACTTCATCTCCTCGCGCAGACACAGGGCGGCGCTGGGCTCGGAGCAGACGATTTTATAGCCGTCGCGGACATAGGGGGCCAGTTGCCCGCAGTTGTACTCGAGATCCTTTCGGGCGGTTTTAAGGTTGCCGTACACATAGGCCGGCAGCGGCGCGGGCCGCTGGGGCGGAATGACCACCTCGATATCCAGCGTCCGAAGCAATTGGATGACGGCCATACCCAGCTCGTGATCGTTCCAGTTGGCGTAACTGTCCACGAAGTAAACGACGCGGTCGGCGGGCTCCCGGATCGGGGGCTGCTGCTTGAGAAACCGGCGGCCGCGGGCGATGAGCGAGCCCCGCTGAAAATGCGGGAAGCGGCGGGTGCGGTCGAGGCCTATCGTTTTTTCCATGAGCAGGCGGGTGAGAGGCAAATCGAGAATCCAGTTGCTCAGGGGAGCCGTGAAGGCGGCGGCTGCGCTGAGGCGGCGGTTGTGGGAGAGGGCCAGCTCGGTGACGCTGAAGCCCGTCTCGCGGGCGAGCTGGGCGCGGGTCTCGATGATGAGCTTGGAGATATCGACGCCCGCGGGGCACTGGACGGAACACATCTTGCAGTTGACACAGAGCGAGAGGACCCGGCGGAGGGCCTGCTTTTCGAAGGGTTCGATGTCTTTGGGGGGATTGGACCAGGCGCGGAGGAGGTTGGCCTTGGCGCGGGTGGTGAAGAGTTCCTCATTCATGCCGCGAAAGACCGGGCACATACGGGCGCCCGGCGACCGGGAAAGACAAACCCCGCAGCCGCTGCACTGTTCGGCCTCGAAGCGAAACTCCTGGGGGCCCAGGAGGAGGGTCGATTGGCCGGTGGGGCCGCCGGCGGGGCTGCGAAGGTTTTTCTCCATGATTCGCGGGTCGTCATTGAGTATCTTGCCGGGGTTGAGGATGCCCTCGGGATCGAAGATCCGCTTGATCTCCTTGAGGATCTCATAGTACTCTTTGCCGTACTGCTTCTGGATAAAGGCGGCCCGGACGAGGCCGTCGGCGTGTTCGCCGCTGATCGAGCCGCCCAGCGACCAGGCCAGTCGGAAGACGTCTTCGGCGACGGCCTTCATCTGCGCAATGCCCTCGGGCTGGGAGAGGTCGATGTACGGCCGGATGTGGAGCTCGCCGTCGCCGGCGTGGCCGTAGTAGGCCATCGTGATATGGTGGCGGGCGCCGATGCGTTCGAGGCCCTCGATATAGGCCGCCAGGTGCGAGGGCTCGACGGCGACATCCTCGATGAAGGGGATCGGATGGGCGGCGCCCTTGTCGCGATTGAGCAGCGGAACGGCGTCCTTGCGGGATTTCCAGAGACGCTGCTGAAGCTGGGGATCGGTTACCTCGGTAAAGCGGACGGCGAGGTCCCCTGCCGCCTTGCAGGCGGCCTCCGTCTGCCGGCGGGCCTCGTCCGGGCCGGAACCGGTGAACTCGGCAAGCAGCGTCGCCTGGCAGTCGGCGGGCAGGAGGTCCGCATAGTCCGGGTAGGCGCGGCGGGCCATCGTCATGAGCGTCTGGTCCATCAGTTCGCAGGCCGCCGCACCGCAGGCGGTGATGCGGGTGACCGCGCGGGCCATGTTGACGAAGGAGTCAAACTCGAACTGCACAAGGGCCTTGCAGGCGGGGATCTCGACCGTGCGCAGGGCAATCTCGGTGAAGACCGCCAGCGTGCCCTCCGAGCCGGCCATCAGGCGGGCCATATCGATGCGCCCGGAGGCGGCGATATGGGCGATATTGTACCCGCTTCGATTTCTTTTCGTGCCGGGCTGCGAGCGGGCGATGAGGTCGCTGTTGGCGTCAAGCAGATTGAGACACCGGCGGGCCAGCTCGGTCTCCAGGCGGGTGTCGGTCTCCATGGGTCGGACGCCGTTGATGAAGTTGACGACGGTGCCGTCAGCCAGAATCGCACGTACCCGATCCACATGCTCAGCAAAATAGCCGTATTTGAGGGAGTGCGCCCCCGTGGCGTTGTTGGCCAGGCAGCCGCCGATGACGGCCCGGTTGGAGCTGGAGGGGTCGGGGCCGATCATGCGGCCATAGGGACGCAGGGCCTCGTTGAGGGTGTCGAGGACGACACCCGGCTGGACGATGACCCAACTGCCGTCCGGGGCGATTTCAAGGATTTTGTCGAGATAGCGGCGGATGTCCAGGACGATGCCGCAGGTGAGTGATTCGCCCGCCACGCCGCTGCCGGCGCCCCGCGGCGCCAGCGGCAGCTTGTTCTCGCGGGCATAGCTGACGATTTTGAGGACATCCTGTTCGCTGCGCGGAGCGGCGACGCACTGGGGCAGAATCTGGTAGATGCTGGCATCGGTGCTGAAGGCCACACGATTGAAAATATCGATGTGGACATCGCCTTGTATTTTTTCGGCCAGGTCGGCGCCGATCTGTTCCGGTGTTTTCATGTCAATTTCCGCTATGGGCTCTTGTTTTTCCGTCTTCGGACGGAATTATACCTGAATCAAACCGGATTGAAAATGAATTCCCGGCTCGTCCTTTTATTACGTTTCAAGCGAGCGCGGGTTGTTTGCCGTTATCGCGGAAACGTTTTTTCAGAGGCGTCTCCTGTTTGTCTCAATGAATTGTCCACATTTTCTTTGCGTAAAACTTCCGCCTGTCTCCTCTTTTTTTCTTGTTTTCTCGCTTCGTAAATGGATAATTTCATGGCTAAAAATCGAACCTCGAAATGAATTCGATAATCAAACACCCGAAAATGCAATGCATGGAGAATACCAATGCCAAGACGAGAGGATATAAATAAGGTCATGATTATCGGGTCCGGTCCGATCATCATCGGCCAGGCCTGTGAGTTTGACTATTCGGGAACGCAGGCCTGTAAGGCCCTTCGCAAGCTGGGCTACCGGGTCGTGCTGGTCAATTCCAACCCGGCGACGATCATGACGGACCCGGGGATGGCGGACGTGACCTACATCGAGCCGCTGAATGCGGCGACGATGGCCAGGATCATCGAAAAGGAGCGTCCGGACGCCCTGCTGCCCAATCTCGGCGGGCAAAGCGCGCTGAACCTGGCGTCGGAGCTGGCGCAGACGGGCGTGCTGGAGAAGTACGGGGTGAAAGTTATCGGCGTGCAGATTGACGCGATCAAACGGGGCGAGGACCGGTTCGAGTTCAAGAAGACGATGAATCGGCTGGGAATCGAGATGGCCAAAAGCCGCCTGGCCTACTCGATCGAGGAGGCGGAGGGAATCGCCCGGGAGATCGGCTTTCCGCTGGTGGTTCGCCCCGCCTATACGATGGGCGGCACGGGCGGCGGGTTCGTCTATAACATGGATGAGTTGCGGACCATCACCGCGCGGGGGCTGGACGCCAGTCTGGTGCGCCAGGTCCTGATCGAAGAGTCGGTGCTGGGCTGGGAGGAACTTGAGCTGGAGGTGGTGCGGGACGCCAAAGGGCAGAAGATCACGGTCTGCTTCATCGAGAACGTGGACGCGATGGGCGTGCACACGGGCGATTCGTTCTGCACTGCGCCGATGCTGACGATCAGCAGGCAGCTGCAGGAGCGGCTTCAGAAATATGCGTATGACATCGTCGATGCCATCGAGGTGATCGGCGGGACCAACGTGCAGTTTGCCCACGACCCGAAGACGGATCGGGTGGTGGTGATCGAGATCAACCCGCGGACGTCGCGGTCGTCGGCGCTGGCGTCGAAGGCGACGGGGTTCCCGATTGCCATGGTCTCGGCGATGCTCGCCGTGGGCCTGACGCTCGACGAGATCCCCTACTGGCGGGACGGCACGCTGGAGAAGTACACCCCGTCGGGCGACTATGTCGTCGTAAAGTTCGCGCGGTGGGCCTTCGAGAAATTCAAGGGGATCGAGGACAAGCTGGGCACCCAGATGCGGGCGGTCGGCGAGGTGATGAGCATCGGCAAAAACTACAAGGAGGCCCTCCAGAAGGCGATTCGCTCGCTGGAGATTGGCCGCAGCGGGCTGGGCTTTGCGAAGAATTTCAACAAGCTCTCGCTGGACGAGCTGATGGACCGGCTCAAGATCGCGACGAGCGAACGGCAGTTCCTGATGTACGAGGCCCTGCGCAAAGGGGCCTCCGTCGAGGAGCTGCACGAACGGACGCATATCAAGGCGTGGTTCATCGAGCAAATGGCCGAACTGGTGGCGCTGGAGGAGAAGCTCCTCGCGTACAAAGGCAAGGCCCTGCCGGACGAGCTGCTGAGGCAGGCCAAGAAGGACGGCTTCGCGGACAAGTACCTGGCGAAACTGCTGGGCGTCAGGGAAACGGACATCCGCCGACAGCGGCTCGGGTTGGGAATCGCGGAGGCGTGGGAACCGGTGCCGGTCAGCGGCGTGGAGAACGCGGCCTACTACTTCTCCACGTACAACGCCCCCGACCGGGTCGGCGCGACAAAGAACAAAAAGGTCATGGTGCTCGGCGGCGGTCCCAACCGGATCGGCCAGGGCATCGAGTTCGATTATTGCTGCGTGCACGCCGCCTTCGCCCTGCGGGAGGCCGGCTATGAGACGATCATGGTCAACTGCAACCCGGAGACCGTCTCGACGGACTACGACACGTCGGACAAGCTGTACTTCGAGCCGCTGACGGTCGAGGATGTGCTGAGCATCTACAAGAAAGAGCGGTCGGAGGGGATCATCGTGCAGTTCGGCGGGCAGACGCCGCTGAACATCGCGCGGGAGCTGGAGGAGGCGGGCGTGAAGGTGCTGGGCACGACGACGGATACGATTGACCTGGCCGAGGACCGCGACCGGTTCCGCGAGATCATGGAGGAGCTGAACATCCCCATGCCTCAGGCGGACATGGCGGCCACGATGGACGAGGCGCTGGCGGCGGCGGAGCGGATCGGCTACCCGCTGATGCTGCGGCCGTCGTATGTGCTCGGCGGGCGGGGCATGGAGGTGGTTCACGACGAGACGATGCTGCGCCGCTACATGGAGGCCGCGGTGGAGATCAGCCCGGAACGGCCGATCCTGATCGACAAGTTCCTCGTCAACGCCATTGAGGCCGAGGCCGACGCGATTTCGGACGGGACCGACGTCCTCATCCCGGCCGTGATGGAGCATATCGAACTGGCGGGCATCCATTCGGGGGACTCGGCGTGCGTGATTCCGCCGGTGTCGATCCCCGAGAAATGCCTGGCGACGATCCGCGAATACACGGAACGGATCGCCCGGCGGCTGAAGGTCGTAGGCCTGATGAACATGCAGTACGCCATCGCGGGCGAGACGGTTTACGTGCTGGAGGCCAACCCGCGGGCGTCGCGGACGGTGCCGGTCGTCTCGAAGGTCTGCGGGCTGTCAATGGCCCGGGCCGCCACGCAGGTGATAATGGGTCAAAAGCTGGCCGACCTGAACCTGCGGATCGGAAAGATCCCGCACTTCGGCGTCAAGGAGGCGGTGTTCCCGTTCAACATGTTCCCGGAGGTGGACCCGGTGCTCGGGCCGGAGATGCGGAGCACGGGCGAGGTGCTGGGCATCGCCGATTCGTACCCGATGGCCTTCTACAAGGCCGAGGAGGCCGCACAGGCGCCGCTGCCGCTGGAGGGAACGGCGCTGATTACGGTGGCCGATGAGGACAAGGAGGCGATTGTGGGAGCCGCCCGTCAGTTGATGGAGATGGGCTTTGCGATTCTGGCGACCCGGGGAACGTGCGAGTTCCTCAACCAAAGGAACATCCCGGCCAAACCGATCCTGAAGATGCACGAGGGCCGTCCGCATATCGTGGACGTCATCAAGAATCGGGACATCCATCTCGTAATCAATACGCCGGCGGGCAAGCGGAGTCACTTTGACGACTCGTACATCCGCAAGTCGGCCATTCAGTACAAGATTCCGTATGTGACGACGACCGCCGCGGCGATTGCCGCCGTCAAGGGGATCGCGGCCCGCAAACGGAAATCAACCCAGGTGCAGTCGCTCCAGCAGTACCACCGGGGGATCAAGTAAACGAAAACCCATACGGAGGCGATAAAAAAGAAAACGCCGGCCGCCTGCGTAAAGCAGAGGGGTCGGCGTTTCTTTTTTGGGCAGACCCTGCAGAAAGGCACAACTGCAAGGCCTCGCTTGCGATACCGAAAACAGACATCTGCTCTGTTTCGGCGACGGATACCGAGCGGCTATCCGTCTTCGGTTTGCGGCGTGTCCAGGTACCGGCGGAAGAAGTCGGCCGCCCGGACGGTTTGTTCCTCGGCGAAGTCTTTCAGTTTGTTAACCCCCCGGTACATCGTCTCCCTGAGCTTTGCTGCATCTTCCGTGCTGATCCCCGCCCCCCGGGCAACCCGGACGGCAGCCGCCGGCTGATCGGGAGACGATGACGGCTGTTTGGCAGGAGCCAGAACGTAGATCGCCGTACCGAAACCGGCGAAATATACGATCAGCGTAAACAGCAATTTTCTTTGCCAACGGCCCATTTTTTCCTTTCGGAACATGCCTTTCGTTTTGCTTGTGCCTTTGACTCACCTGCCATGGAAAACTTACGAAATGTTGATGCGGGGAGCAAACGGGATAACCTGCTTTAACGGCGGATTATCACCGAATTTATTAAAAATGGATGGGGATCTTTATCGGACGGCAAGATTTCGGCCGATGCGGAAGACTTTTTGCCTCTGTTTTTCGGTAAGGGTGTCGCTTTTGTTTTGGGCCGCCGATCCGAAATAAATGCGGCTGACCACCCGGACGCCGAGGGTGTCGGCGGCCTGCTTCAGAACCTGCAGGGAGCTGCGCATCAGGAACCGTCCGAGAAAAGCGGGGCAGGCGCTGGAAGTAACCAGAACGGCGTTTCGGGACTTTTCCGGGCGGCGCATCCGCGGGATCGGCCGGCCCCAGGGCCAGTATCCGTACACCGACAGCCGCTCGATGAACCGCTTGGTCAGGGCCGTTACCGTGCCGAAGTTGACGGGGGAGGCGAGAATGACGGCGTCGGCGGATTCGATTTTGTCGAGGATCGCCCCCATCGCGTCGTCATGGATGCAGCGGCCCCGCGAGGGGCCGGGGTCCTGCATACAGCGGCGGCAGTTGGCGCAGAATTCGAGAGGCACATCGAGGAGCATGATCTTTTCGACCTGGGCGCCCCCTTCGGAGGCGCCGCGGAGGAGTTCATCGACGGCCGTTTCCGTAACGCGGCCGCGGCGATAGGACCCGACGATAGCGACGACTTTCTTTGCCATTTTTGTCTCCTGTTCCTTGCATATCGCCGCCCCGCCGCCGGACGGCGTCTGACCGCGAGGTCCGGTAGGGAGATGGACCTAATCCAATTGGTCCAGGCAGTGCCGGAGTTCGTCGCAGACGAATCGAATGCTCTCCTCGGGCAGGTTGTTGTAGAACGGCAGAGCCATGGTCCGACTGCTGATGAAGTCGGTCACGGGGAAATCCCCCTGCCGGTAGCCGTACTGCTCGGCGATAAACGGCTGGAGATAGACCGGCGGAAAGTAATTGCTGACCTGGATACCCCGCTCGAGCATCATGTTTAACAATCGATTGCGATGCGCCTCGGTATAGCGGTCGGTCAGGCGGATCACGAAAACGAACCAGCTTATGCGGCAATCATCGGGGATATTCGGAACGACGATCCGCTCGTCCGATTTCAGGATGTCGATATATCGCTGTGCGACGCGCTGGCGCTTCTCGATGAACTCGTTGATGCGGGAAAGCTGGACGATGCCCAGGGCGCAGTTGATGTCGCTGAGCCGGTAGTTGTAGCCGAGCCGGGTATGGGCGAGCCAGCCGCCGCCGCGGCCCCGGCCCTGGTTGCGCATGGAGATGCACAGGTGGGCGAGCTCCTCATCGTCGGTCAGGATCATGCCGCCCTCGCCGGTGGTCATCTGCTTGTTGGGATAAAAGGCAAAGACGCTCATCCGGCCGAAAGTGCCGACCTTTTTGCCGCGGAGTTCGGAGCCCAGACCCTCGCAACTGTCCTCTATGATCGGCAGGTTGTGTTGTTCGGCGATTCGGCAGACCCGGTCTATACCGACCGGACTGCCGAAAACCTCGACCGGCAGGATCGCTTTGGTTTTTTCGGTAATCTTCGCCTCGACGGCCTTATCATCTATATTCAGAGAGACCGGGTCGATATCCACGAGAACCGGCCTGGCCCCCGTCATTATGATGGAGGTAACCGTGGCGATGAAGGTAAAAGGCGTGGTGATAACCTCGTCGCCGGGGCCGATCCCCATGGCCTTGAGGCACAGATGAAGGCCGCTGGTACCGCTGTTGACGGCTACGGCATAGGAGCGGCCGGTGTACTGCTCAAAGGCCTGCTCGAATTCGCGAAGTTTCGGTCCCAGGGATAGATAAGGGCTGCGGAGGACGTCAGTCACCGCCTGGATTTCAGCGTCGGTGATATCCGGTCGTGAAAGCGGTACTTTTATATCCATAAAACAGTCTCCCGATTCAACAAGAGTCAACAAAAAGTAAGGATGAAACGTATAAGTATAGGTCTTTTTATTTTTATTTCCAGAGAAATCCGTTTACAGTTTTCGTAATTCAACCTCCAAATTGGCATTGACTTCGAGGGGTGATTGCTTTAGCATGGATGACTCGGGCATAGACGGTATCCTCCCAATCTGAGGTTATATATGGAATTAAAAGAAGAATGCGGGATTTTCGGTATTTTCGGGGATCCCGAAGCGGTACAAAAAACATATTTCGGTCTGCACAGTCTCCAGCATCGCGGACAGGAATCCGCGGGGATCGCCTCCAGCGACGGTGAAGAGATTCACTGCTATGCGGGCATGGGGCAGGTCAGCCGGGTGTTTCGGGCGGGTCGGGGCATCCTCGAGCGGCTCTACAACCCAATGGCCATCGGCCACGTGCGGTATTCTACGTCGGGGTCGTCCACGCCGATCAACTCGCAGCCGTTCCTGAGTGAGTATTCCCGGGGCCAGGTGGCGGTCGCCCACAACGGCAACCTGATTAACGCCACCCTGCTGCGGGACGAATATGAGGCATACGGCCATATCTTCAAGACGTCGAACGACACGGAGATCATCGTCCACCTGATGGCCAAACCCTCCCACGTCACCAAGCCGGACCCGCTGGGGCACGTATTGAACCACCTGCAGGGGTCCTATTCGCTGCTGTTTCTGTTCCCCGACCGGATCGAGGCGGCTCGCGACCCCTATGGGATTCGCCCGCTGGCAATCGGCCAAACGGCCGGCGGGGCCTGGTGCTTCGCAAGCGAGACGTGCGCCTTCGACGCCATCGAAGCCCGCTATGTCCGCGACGTGGAGCCCGGCGAGATCGTTACGGTGGACGGACGCGGTCTTCGCAGCCGCTATTTCGTCAAGCCGGGCACCGTAACCCCGGCCCACTGCATTTTCGAGCATGTGTACTTCGCCAAGCAGAGCAGCGTCATCTTCGGCGAAAACGTGCATCAGGTCCGCCGGCGCTGCGGCGAGCGGCTGGCCCAGGAGCACCCGGTCGAGGCGGATGTGGTTATCCCCGTGCCGGACTCGGGCACCTCGGCGGCCATCGGCTTTGCCAATGCCAGCGGCATCCCCTTCGACATGGGATTCGTCCGCAGCCACTACGTGGGGCGGACGTTCATTTCGCCCACCCAGTCGCTGCGCGACCTGGCGGTCCAACTCAAGCTGACGGTGGTGCGCGAGGTGGTGCGGGACCGCCGGGTGGTGGTGGTGGACGATTCGGTCATTCGCGGCACGACGACCGAGGGCAAGATCCGCTCGCTCAAAGAGGCCGGGGCTCGCGAGGTGCATCTTCGCATCGCCTGTCCGCCGGTTAAGCATCCCTGCGTTTACGGGGTGGACTTTCCGACCTGCGAGGAACTGCTGGCCAATCAGCGAAACATCGAGGAGATTCGCGATTACCTCGGCGTAAACAGCGTCGGCTACCTCTCGCTCGAGGGGATGCTGAGCTGCGTGTCCCTGCCGGCCGATCACTACTGCACGGCCTGCTGGAGCGGCCGGTATCCGATCCCTTACAATACGATCCTTAACAAGTTTGTCATGGAACGCCACCAGATGCAGTTGTTTGACGAGACCGAATAACATGGCCAAATCGATCAGTTATGAGCAGTCCGGCGTCAGCATCGATGCCAACGATGCCATGGTCGGCCGCATCGGCCGCAGCCTGCACTCGACCTACGGCCCCCGCGTGATGCCCCTGAAGAACGGCTTCGCCGGGCTTTTCCGGCTGGACTACGACGAGAAGCTCTTCAAGAGAAACTATAAAAACCCGGTGCTGGTCGCCTGTACGGACGGCGTGGGCACGAAGATCCTGATCGCCCAAAAGATGGGACGGTTCGACACGGTCGGGATCGACCTGGTGGCCATGAGCGTCAACGACATGCTGGTGCTGGGGGCCGAGCCGCTGTTCTTCCTGGACTACCTGGCGGTGCACAAGCTTGATCCCGCCACGATCGCGGCCATGGTCGAAAGCGTGGCGCGGGGCTGTCGTCTGGCGGGCTGCGCCCTGCTGGGCGGCGAGACGGCGGAGATGCCCGACCTGTACGGCTCGGATGAGTACGACATGGCCGGCTTCGGCGTCGGCGTGGTCGAACGCAAGCGGATCATCGACGGCAAATCGGTGCAGAAAGGCGACGTGATCCTCGGCCTGGCCTCCAGCGGACTGCACAGCAACGGTTTTTCGCTGGTGCGCCACATCTGCTTCAAGAAGGAAAAACTGGACGTCCGCCGACCGATGGCGGAACTGAGCGGGGCTCTGCTCGGCGACGTGCTGCTGGAGCCGACGCGAATCTATGTGCCGTCGATCATCAAACTGCTGGCGAGCTACAAGGTCAAGAAGGTCGTCCACGGGATGGCCCACATCACCGGCGGCGGGCTGGTCGGCAATATCCCCCGGGTGCTGCCGGAGGGCTGCAACGCCGTGATTAAAAAGAAGAGCTGGGAAATACCCCCCGTCTTCCGCTTCTTGCAGAAGCGCGGGCCCGTCGAGGAAAAGGAAATGTTCCGGGTGTTCAACATGGGGATCGGTTTCGTGATGATCGTGGCGCCGGACTTCGCCGACGCAATCGAGGAGAAGCTGACGAAATACGGCGAGAAGGTGTATCGGATCGGCGCCATCGAAGCGGGCAGCCGGAAGGTGATTCTGAAGTAAAGAGACTTAGGAGGTTTATCATGCTGCGAATGTTCGGTTTACTGGCTTTGCTGATGAACGCTTTGCTGCTTCCCGGCTGTATGCTCGCCGCCGTCGGGGCCGGGGCTGCCGGAACGGTCGCCTACTTCAAGGGCGACCTGGAGAGCACGGAATCGGCCTCGCTGGACGCCGTTTACACGGCGACGGAGAAGGCGGTTGAGGAGATGGGGCTTTACGTCATTTCCAAAGAAAAGGACGCCCTGGGCACCCGGTTCGTGCTGCGGGATACGACGGACAAGAAGATCACGATCAACCTGACCGCCGTCAGCGAGACCACGACGAAGCTCTCCATTCGCGTCGGCGTCTTCGGCGACGAGTCCCGCTCGCGGCGAATCTACGAACAGATCAAGACAAACCTGCCGTCCTGAGTTCGCTCGATCTCGCAAATCCGTAAAGCCCTGTCGCTCACGGAGGGTCCGTGGCCAAGAAAAACCAAGCATCCGTTCCCGGTCGTTCCCCAAGCCGCGCGGTTCTCCCGTTGGTGCTTGCCGGTCTCGTGTATGCGGCCGCGGCGGCGGTGCTGTTTAATCCCCTCTCAAAATATCTCCACAGCCCGGAGATCCTGATCCCCTTCAACAGCGTGCTCGCGGCGACGGGCTGTTTTCTGCTGAGCCGCCGCTGGACGCCTTCGCCGGACGGGGCGTTTATAAGCGGCCTGCTCTACGGCTTCGGACCGTACCTGCTGAGCTTTGTAAACGTTCATCCGCTGGCGGGATTCGGCGCAGCGATGGTTCCATGGCTCTTTTGCCCGGCGGCCCTGTGGCACAAGTACGAGACCGGAACCTTCGGACGCACCGTGCTGCGGAAGGCCCTTCTCACCCTGCCGCTGCCCGTGCTGTTTCTCTTTTTCTGGCTGCCGACCCAGCCGTTCATCGGCCCTTACTTTCTCATGCCCAGGGGGCTTGCCATTTCTCCCGCCCGCCTGATGGCGCTGACCGGCGTATTTGATCCCGGCGCGGGGGACATTCTCACGGGTTTCTACTCTGCGGCCCTGATCCTGTCGCTGCTGGGGACCGCCATGTTCGTGCAGACCGCCCGCATCTCCGTCTTCGTGCCGGTGCTCGCGGGGCTGGTTTTGACATTCTGGGGGCCTCTTGACGGGATCAACCCGGTCGTATGGTTCTCCGTTCCCGCCGTGTTCCTGGCGATAACGGCGGGAGTGGGCGGCGATACCGCAACGCTCTTCGGGCCGGCGGACCGCCGGTGGATTCTGGCCGGACTGGCGGCTGCGGGAATTTTGACGGCATGGGCGGTCTGGGGGGCATGTCGAAACCGGGGGCTCTACCTCTACCCGGCGATGCTCTTTGCACTGACGGCCGCCGCCCTCGCGCTGTGTCTGTTCCTGGCCCAACTGCCCTTCCGCACGGTCCTGCTGCGAAAGCTGCTGATTGACGCCCTTGTAATCTATAACATCTATATCGGTTCACACCTCCTGCTGCGCTGACCTGAACATCGCCCGATTCGATTCGTGGATGCGGCGGTTAAGGAATTTCCCTATTTCAACATTCCGGATATCGGATTAGATTATTAAGGACAAATGCCGACAACTTTCCGGTTCGAAGGGAAAACCTTATGACAGAAGCGAAGATGCCGCATTCGGGACACGACAAACATTTGTGCTATCTGAACAACCTCCACTTTCAGCAAAGCGATCCGGAAGCGTACAAGGAATTGATCCGGGATCCGAAATTTTTCTGTGCAAACTGCGGCCGGGCGGCGGCAAGTGAAAACAGTCTCTGCAAACCGGTAAAACTGTAGCCGCCAAATGCCTGTTAATCCGTTTATCCTGAAATCAACTCGTTGAAATTCAGGAAGTTGCCTATGTTCCAAAGGCCGAATTTCAGATAAACAGGAAGTGTTAAACAGGAGATCCGCAACCTTATTCGAGGTGACCATCAAAATGGCAAACGGAATATCCACGACAGCCGATCCGGAAATTCGAGAGTGGCTTGAATCTTTTGACGGCGTCTGCCGAGCCCAGGGACCCGACAAGGCCCGCAGCGTCCTGGAACACCTCGAAATACGGGCCCGCAAATACGGAATCCAGACGCGGCGGACCGGCACGACCCCCTATATCAACACAATCCCCGCCGACCGGCAGCCCCCCTACCCCGGCCAATTGGAAATCGAACGCCGCATCAAGAGTTATGTTCGCTGGAACGCGATGGCGATGGTCGTACGGGCCAACCGGGAGGAAAGCGGCATCGGCGGACATATCTCCACCTACGCCTCGGCCGCCACCCTCTACGAGGTCGGGTTCAATCACTTCTTCCGCGGCCGAACCGAGGAGCAGGAAACGGACATCATCTATTTTCAGGGCCACGCCATTCCCGGCATCTACGCCAGGGCCTTCCTCGAAGGGCATCTTTCGGGTTTTGACCTCGAAAATTTCCGTCGGGAGCTGAGGCCGGACGGCGGCCTGCCCTCCTATCCGCATCCGCGCCTGATGCCGGATTTCTGGCAGTTTCCCACCGTGTCGATGGGGCTGGCGCCGATCATGTCCATCTACCAGGCCCGCTTCAACAAGTACCTCGAAAATCGGGGACTTAAAAAGCCCTCGGATCAGAAAATTTGGGTATTTCTCGGGGACGGGGAAATGGATGAACCGGAAAGTCTGGGCGCCATTTCCCTGGCCGGCCGCGACGGGCTGGACAACCTCATCTTCGTCGTCAACTGCAATCTCCAGCGGCTCGACGGTCCCGTCCGCGGCAACAGCAAGATCATCCAGGAACTGGAGGCCGTGTTTGCCGGGGCCGGCTGGAACGTGATCAAGGTGATCTGGGGCAGCGACTTCGACTCCCTGCTGGAGAAGGATACCCAGGGGCTGCTGGTCAAGCGGATGGAGGAACTGCCCGACGGGCAGTACCAGAAGTATGCCGTCTCCGAGGGCGACTACATTCGTCGGGACTTTTTCGGCAAGGACCCCCGGCTGCTGGAGATGGTGAAGAACCTCTCGGACGAACAGATCAAACGGCTTCGCCGGGGCGGCCACGATCCGATCAAGGTTTACGCCGCCTACAAGGCGGCCGTGGAGCGGAAGGGAAAGCCCACGGTGATCCTGGCCCAGACCGTCAAGGGCTACGGGCTGGGCGAGGCGGGCGAAGGCCGCAATATCACCCACCAGCAAAAGAAGCTCAACGAGCAGGAACTGCTCGAATTCCGCAGCCGTTTCGGTATTCCCATCCCGGACGGAGAGGTCCAGGAGGCGCCGTTCTACCGTCCGCCCGACAACAGCGAGGAGATGCGCTATCTGCGCGAGTGCCGAAACCGGCTCGGCGGCTATGTGCCCCGCCGAATCGTGCGGGTCGAACCCCTCAAAACGCCCGGCGAGGAGCTGTTCCGGGAATTTTACGCCGGCAGCGAAGGCCGCCCCCTGGCCACGACAATGGTCATGGTTCGCCTGCTGTCCAAGCTGCTCGGGGACCCGCTCATCGGCCGTCGCATCGTACCGATCGTTCCGGACGAGGCCCGGACCTTCGGCATGGAGTCGCTCTTTCGCCAGCACGGCATCTACTCTCCCTCCGGCCAGTTGTATGAGCCGGTGGACAAGGAAAGTCTGCTCTTCTACAACGAGCGCAAGGATGGGGTGATCCTCGAAGAGGGGATCACCGAGGCCGGCTCCATGTCCTCCTTCATCGCTGCGGGGACCTCGTATGCCGCCCATGGGCTGACGATGATCCCCTTCTACCTGTTCTACTCCATCTTCGGCTGTCACCGCATGTTCGACCTGATCTGGGCGGCCGGGGATGCGATGGCCCGGGGCTTCCTCATCGGCGGCATCTCCGGGCGGACAACGCTCGCCGGGGAGGGGCTTCAGCACCAGGACGGCCACAGTCACCTGTTTTATTACGCCGTGCCGAACCTGAAGGCCTACGATCCGGCCTATGCCTATGAACTGGCCGTTATCGTTCAGGACGGCCTCCGTCGCATGGTTGAGAAGCAGGAAAACCTCTTCTACTACATCACCATGATGAATGAATTTTACGAAATGCCGCCGATGCCCGAGGGGGCCGGGGAGGGCATTCTCCGGGGGATGTACCGGTTCCGGGCGGCCTCGAAGGAGGGCGGCCCGCAGGTAACCCTGCTCGGCAGCGGCGCCATCCTGAATGAGGCGAGAAAGGCGCAGGAACTCCTCGGATCGGAATACGGCGTCCCGGCGGACGTCTGGAGCGTGACCAGCTACAAGGAACTGTACATGGATGCCGTTGAGACCCAGCGGTGGAACCGGCTGCATCCGGACCAGGCGCCGAAGCGCTCCTACATCGAAAGCTGCTTCGAGGACCGGCGAGGCGGCGTCTTTGTCGCCGCCTCAGACTACGTAAAGGCGCTGCCCTGCTCCATTGCCCCGTGGCTGCCGGGACGGCTGGCGGCCCTGGGGACCGACGGCTACGGCCGCAGCGACAGCCGCCGCGCCTTGCGAGACTACTTCGAGGTCGATGCCCGCCACATCGCGCTGGCGGCGCTGCAGGCCCTGACCGCCGAGGGCAAAATCGACGCGAAGATCCCCGTCGAGGCCATTCAGAAGATGCAGATCAACCCGGACAAAATCAGTCCTTTAGCCATATAGAACGACTGCCAGTGAGGGGAAACCCATGATCGAGGAAATACGACTGCCGGAAATATCCGAAAACGTCGATTCGGGCGATGTGATCCGCCTGCTGGTCAAGATCGGCGACCGGATCGAAGTCGATCAGCCGGTGGTGGAACTGGAAACGGAAAAGGCCAGCTTCGAGGTCCCGTCGCCGGTGAAGGGCAAGGTGGTGGAAATCAGCGTAAAGGAGGGCCAGAACGTCAAGGTCGGTCAGGTCCTTCTGAAGGTGGACACGGAGGCGGCGCAGGAGGTAAAGCCCGCCGAACCCGCCCCTGAAACGCAGGAGGCAAAGCCCCCCGCCGAAGAACCGCCGCGCGAAGAAAAAGCCCCGCCGAAGGAAACGCCCAAGCCGGCCCCCCCTGAGCCTCAGGCCGCCGCGCGCCGCCGGCCGCACGCGGAAAAGCCCGGACCCTCCGGCCCCGTAGCCGCCGCGCCGTCCGTGCGTCAACTGGCCCGGGAACTGGGCATCGACATCGGCGATGTTGCCGCCTCGGGCGAGGCCGGCCGTGTCACCGCCGAAGATGTGAAGGAGCATGCCCGCCGAATCATTGCCGCAACTGCCGGGGCGCCGCCGTCCGGGGTTGCGCCGGCCTTCAAACCGCTGCCGGATTTCAGCGCGTGGGGCGAGATCGAGCGACAGAAGGTATCCACGATCCGCAAAAAAATCGCCGACACCCTGAGCTGCACCTGGGCCACGGTTCCGCAGGTCACCCAGTACGATCAGGCGGACATCACAGGCCTGGAGGAATCCCGGAAGCGCTATGTCCAACCGACCGGCCGCAAACTGACCGTGACCGCCATCGTCCTGAAGGTTGCGGCAAAAGCCCTCAAGGCGTTTCCCGTATGCAACGCCGTCTTCGACCCCCAGCGGGAGGAAATCATCTACAGACGCTACTGCCATATCTCCGTAGCGGTGGATACCGACCGCGGCCTGCTGGTGCCGGTGATCCGGGACGTGGACAAAAAGGGTATCCTGGAGTTGTCTGATGAACTCAACGACCTGGCCGAGCGGACGCGGCAGCATAAGGTCACGCCCGATGAGATGGGCGGGGGCGGCTTCACGGTTACCAACCTCGGCGGCATCGGCGGCACGGCCTTTGCGCCGATTCTCTACTGGCCGCAGTCGGCCATCCTGGGTATCGCCCGCGCGTCCATGCAGCCCGTCGTTCGGGATGGGCGGATCGAGGGCCGGATGATCCTGCCGCTCTCGCTTTCCTACGATCACCGCATCATCGACGGGGCCGAGGGTGTCCGTTTTCTCCGCTTTATTGTCAATACGCTTGAAAATCCTTTGCGGCTGGCTTTGGACGAGAACGACTGATGGACAATCAAACGCGCGAACTGGTAATCATCGGAGCCGGGCCCGGCGGGTACGCGGCGGCCTTCCACGCCGCCGACCTGGGGCTCAGCGTCACCCTGATCGACAGGGAACCCAATCCCGGCGGGGTGTGCCTCTACCGCGGCTGTATCCCGGCCAAGGTGCTGCTGCATGTCGCCAAGATCATCCGCGAGGCCCAAAAGGCAAAGGACTGGGGCGTCGATTTCGGCCCGCCCCGCATCGACACCGACCGGCTGCGGGAGTGGAAGAACAAGGTCGTCTCCCGGCTGACGCGGGGACTGGGAATGCTCAGCAAAAAACGCAAAGTGGAGTATATTCAGGGAACGGCCCGATTCACCGGTCCCCGAACGATCCGGGTCGATGCCGCCGATGGACAGACGCGGGAACTGATGTTTGAGCAGGCGATCCTCGCCACCGGCGCCCATATCGCCGCCCTGCCCAACCTCCCGATGGAGTCCGAACGCATGATGACTTCGGACGATGCGCTGGAGGTCCACGGCGTGCCGCAGACGCTGCTGGTGATCGGCGGCGGCTACATCGGCATGGAACTGGCCAACGTGTACGCGCGTCTCGGCAGCCGGGTGACCGTCGCGGAGATGATGCCCCGAATCCTGACGGAACTCGATGACGACCTGCTGGCCGTCCTGCGCAAGTCGTTCGATGAATATATCGAAACGATTCTCGTCAACACGAAGGTAACGCAAACCGAGGAGACGGCGGAAGGCATCCGGGTGTGGTTCGACGGGGACGGGAAGGACCTCAGCGGACAGACCTTTGAAAAGGTCCTCGTGGCCGTCGGCCGCAAGCCGAACACGGCGAGGATCGGCCTGGAGCATACCGGCGTGCAGCTTGATGAGCGGGGATTCGTCCGCGTGGACGATCAGCGGCGAACCGGCGACGACCGCATCTTCGCCATCGGCGATCTGACGGGCAATCCGCAGTTTGCCCACAAAGCCATGCACGAGGGGCGGGTCGCGGCCCACCTAATTGCGGGCCGTCCGGCGGCCTTCGATCCCGAGGTGATCCCGTTCGTGGAATACACCGAGATCGAGGCGGCCGGCTGCGGCCTGAGCGAACGGCAGGCCCGTGAGGAGGGCCGAAACATCCGCATCGCCAGATTCCCCTGGTCCGCCTCGGGTCGGGCGCTGACGCTGGGAGAGGATAAGGGCCTGACCAAGCTGATTTTCGAGGAGGAGACCGGCCGGCTGATCGGGGCGGGCATCGTCGGCGCAGACGCGGGCAAGTTGATCTCCGAGGCCGCCCTGGCCGTCGAAATGGCGGCCGTGGCACAGGACCTCGCCCTGACCATCCATCCGCATCCCACCCTCTCCGAGACGATCATGGAGGCGGCCGAAATCTTTCTCGGCGGCAGCATCCACCTCTAACGCATCGTGCGATTGCGCTCAGTCGAAATCGACGGGCAGCGAGGGGTCGCGGTATTGCTCAAAGAAGCGGGCAATCTGACGCGGCAGCGTGCGGCCCTGCGACAGCGGCGGGATTTCGTGCTCGCCGAAGAAGGCGACCTCGGAGGTTTCGACGCTCGGTTTGGCCTCGCCGCCGGTGATCTCGCAGAGAAAGAAAAGCTTATAGATGCTGAAGAGGTACGGGTGGGCGTGACCCTGGTGGTCGCGGTCGTAAACGGCCAGCAGGCGAACGGACCGGGCGGTAAAGCCCGACTCCTCCCAAATCTCCCGCTCGCAGTTTTGCGCGGGCGTAAGCCCCTGGTCGCACCAGCCGCCCGGCAGCGTCCAGAGGCCGTCCTCGACCTCCCTTACCAGCAGAATCTTGTTGTCGCGGAAGCACACACCCCGACAGTCCACCTTGGGCGTCGGGTAGCCGCTGTCCTGCTGGAGCAGGTATTTGACCTGCTCCGGATTTTCACCCGAGTATTCCGCGACGATCCGGGCGCAGATGTCCTCGATCTCCAGGTGGCGGTTGAGTTCGTATTCGTTCTTCGCAAAGAAACGCCCCGCCTGCGAGATCGCCTTAAGGCGTTTGGCGATGTCAAACCAGTCTAAACTCATGGACCCCCCCTATTCGGCAAGAATCGCTTCGATTTGCCGTATTTCGTCATCGGAGAAGTCCGGCGATTGAAACGCGGCCAGATTGTCAAGGATATGCTCGGGCCGGCTGGCCCCGATCAAAACGGAGGTGACGCGCCGGTCGCGGGCCAGCCAGGCAATGGCCATCTGGGCCAGCTTCTGACCGCGGGTCTGCGCCAGGTCGTTGAGGGCGCGGATCCGACGGCGCAGGTCGTCCGTGATGGACTGGGCCTGGAGGAAACCGTGCGGGTTGGCGGCACGGGAATCCGGCGGGATATCGTTAAGGTATTTGTCCGTCAGCAGGCCCTGGGCCAGCGGGCTGAAGGCGATGCAGCCGATGTTGAGCCGGCCGATGGCGTCGAGCACCCCGTCGGTTTCGATCTGGCGATGGAACATCGAGTAGCGGGCCTGGTAGATCAGCAGCGCCACGCCCCTGCTCTTGAGATAATCATAGGCGAGCTGCGTCTGCTCAGCGGGATACTTGGAGAGGCCCGCGTAGAGGGCCTTGCCCTGACGAACGGCCTGCACCAGGGCCTCGCAGGTCTCCTCGATCGGCGTATCCGGATCATAGCGGTGCGAGTAGAAGATATCGACGTAGTCAAGCCCCATCCGCTTGAGACTCTGATCGAGACTGGCCAGAAGGTACTTGCGGCTGCCGCCGTCGCCGTAGGGGCCGGGCCACATGAGATGACCGGCCTTGGTGGAAATGACCATCTCGTCGCGATGGCGGCCCAGATCCCGCTTGAGGATACGGCCGAAGTTCTCCTCCGCGCTGCCGGGCGGCGGGCCGTAGTTGTTGGCCAGGTCGAAATGGGTGATGCCGTTGTCGAAGGCGACCCGGATCATTTTGCGGGCATTGGCGAAAGTATCGACATGGCCGAAGTTATGCCAGAGACCCAGACTCAGGACGGGCAGCCGAAGGCCGCTGCGGCCGCAGGGGCGATAGGTCATTTTACTGTAGCGATCCATCTGGGCGATGTCGTTCATGAACCGGCCTCGGCTTTCTTCCGATGTTTGCGGTTTTTCTTTTCGGCCTCGCGCTTGTTTTCCATACGGCGGGCCTTGCGGATGAGTTTGACGGCCCGGTAACGCAGCCATGGCATGAGACCAAGCCACTGCCCCAGCATGGCCAGGCGAGCCTCCTTGCCGACGACGTAGTGAGCTTTGGGGGTCTCGCAGCACATGGCGGCCAGGATGACGTCGGCCACCTCCTGCGGCTCGCCCGCCCGCGGCAGGACATAGTCGAACATGACCCGCAGCATGCCTCGGTTCCATTCGAACATGGGGTCGCTGCGGTCATAGAAATTCTCGGACAGCCGGCCGTTAAGGCCGATGATCTCGGTCTTGTGGTAGCCCGGCTCGATGGAGACCACGTCGATGCCGAAGGGCGCCAGTTCGACTTCGATAGACTTGGAAAAGCCGATCAGCGCGTGCTTGCTGGCGGCGTAGGCCGCGTTGAAGGGATGGCCCACAAGCCCCGCCAGCGAGGCGATGTTGATGATCCGGCCGCCGCCCCGCTCGATCATGGACGGCGCCACGGCCCGTGTCAGCCGGACGGCCCCGAAGTAGTTGGTCTCGAAGATCTCGAGCATCTCGGCGTCGGTCTGCGTGAGAAAGGAACCGGTAATCAGGATACCCGCGTTATTGACGAGGATATCAATCGGCTTATATTTCTCGGCAATCCGGACAATGTCCTCCGCATCGGTCACGTCCAGCCGGTCGATAGTCAGCTTGAGGTGCTTTTGCTCGGAGGCCTGCTGAAGCGGTCCGAACTTGTCGGGATTGCGCATCGTCGCGATGACGTCGAAGCCCTCACGGGCCGCGCCCAGCGCCGTCAAAAAGCCGAAACCGCT
Source organism: Anaerohalosphaeraceae bacterium (assembly GCA_050309685.1). Taxonomy (GTDB): domain Bacteria; phylum Planctomycetota; class Phycisphaerae; order Sedimentisphaerales; family Anaerohalosphaeraceae; genus JBNRMP01. The sequence goes on along the minus strand of JBNRMP010000111.1, from coordinate 37,975 downwards.
CGAACAGCCGGTAATCAGGACTCGTTTTGGCTTATTTTCGTCTGTCTCCATGGGCATTGTAAGGTAGATAAATTCGGCGCAAAATCAAGAAAATTCGCTGGTGATCTTTGACATGCATATATATATATTTGCATGGGCACCAGGGATTTTACGGAGGCGGAAAATAGTGGAATATTCCTTCCGGTCTAAAGAAAATAGATAGAGAGGCATATTATTATAGATACGGCCCACCTTTTTTATATAGAAGACAAGCCGATGTTGTTTTGCCAAAAAGGCGAAAAAACGGCAATTTTCTGCCCGAATTTAAGCGATTGGGGCTTGAAATATTGCGGAAGATGGCTATATTTATACGGCTTTACAGCGTGTGAACATGAATGTTGGGCCGGGTCCTCGATCCGGCAGCAGGTTAGCAGGAGTCGATTATGGCAAGAGTATGTTACTTTACGGGAAAGAAAACAAGCACCGGCCGAAGCATTTCCCGCCGCGGTAAGGCCAAGTATCTGGGCGGCGTCGGCAAGAAGACGACCGGGATTACGAAGCGCAAATTCAAACCGAACATCCAGAAGGTTCGCGCCGTCGTGGACGGAAAGGTCTGCCGGATCCAGGTGTCGGCCAAGGCCCTCAGGATGGGACTCGTGGTCAAGCCCCCGAAGCGGAATTACAAGCCCGAGCAGCAGGCAGCCGGCTAATCGGCGAATTCTCGTTTCAAGCGAATTGCACGACAGGCGAGCTGCAACCGTTGCGGCTCGCCTGTTTTATTAACCGGTTCGAAAATCAGAAAACCATGGCAAAGAAGATTGATGAGGCGCAGGTACGACGGGTGGCGACGCTCTCGCGGCTGGAGCTGAGCGAAGAGGAGACGGCGCAGTTCAGCCGGCAGCTCAGCGCAATCGTCGAATACATCGAAAAGCTCAACGAGCTGGACACGTCCGATGTGGAGCCGCTGGCGCACTGCCTGCCGCTGCATAACGTTCTGAGGGACGATGAGGTTCTCCCCTCCCTGCCCAACGACGTGGCGCTGGGCAACGCCCCCGACGAGGCGGACGGGTATTTCAAGGTCCCGAAAATCCTTGAAGACAATTCCGGGGCATAGCATAAATTACGGATTCAACCGGCCGCAGCCCGGAGTAACGGCCGGCGGCGGAAGAGAAACGGAAGTTGAAACCGTCCCGGAGGACGAATGTTTGAATTTCAAAAGAGAGGGACGCTATGAAGACATGGATACCCCTGTGCCTGCTGGTGATGGCCGGCCTGTTTGGATCGGCCGAGGAAACGGCGAAGAACAAACACGAAAAAGACAAACAACAGGTCGCACGCCGCCTGAAGCGAGAGGTGACCGTGGAGTTGGATTACCTGCTGTACCTGCCGGAAGGGTATGAGGACAAGGAGGCGTGGCCGCTGATCGTGTTCCTGCACGGGGTGGGAGAGCGGGGCGAAAACATCGATGCCGTCCGCCGGCAAGGGCTGCCGAAGATGATTGACGCGGGCAAACAGTTGCCGTTTGTCGTCGTCTCGCCGCAGTGCCATCGCCGGTTCTGGTGGCCGCAGATAGGGCGGGAGGTAATGACGCTGGTGGATGAAATCATCGAAACTCACAAGGTGGATCCGAGCCGCGTGTACCTGACGGGGCTGAGCATGGGCGGCTACGGGACATGGTCGGTCGGCTGCATGTTCCCCGAACGGTTCGCGGCGATCCTGCCGATCTGCGGGGGCGGCGAGCCGTTCATCGCCGAGACGCTGAAGGACACGCCGGTATGGGCGTTTCACGGCGACGCGGACCCGGTTGTGCCGCTGCGGGAGTCGCAGCGGATGGTCGATGCGATCAACCGCGCGGGAGGCAATGCCCGACTGACGATCTACCCGGGCGTGGGGCACGACGCGTGGACCCAAACGTATTCGAACGATGCCGTTTATGAGTGGCTGCTTTCCCATAGAAAGGCGCAGGATCAGTAATGGAGTTTTTGACAGCGACAGAGATGCGGGACCGGATCGTCGCAGGCGAGCAGACGAGCCGGCAGACGGTGGAGGCGATGTTCGAGCGGATCGACCGGATCGAACCGACGGTCGGCGCCTACCTGAATCTCTTCCGCGAGCAGGCCCTGGAGCGGGCCGATGCGATTGACAAAAAGATCGCCGCGGGTGAGCGGGTCGGGGCCCTGGCGGGCGTGCCGGTGGCGATTAAGGACAACATGTGCACCGCGTTCGGGGCGACGACATGCGCTTCGAAGATCCTGGAGAATTTTCACGCGACGTACAACGCCGACGTCGTGGAGCGGCTGCTGGCGGCGGACGCGGTGATCGTCGGCAAGACCAACCTGGACGAATTCGCGATGGGCTCCAGCACGGAGAACTCAGGGCTCAAAAAAACGGTCAACCCGTGGGACCCGACCCGGGTGCCCGGCGGCAGCAGCGGCGGCTCGGCGGCGGCCATGTCGGCGCGCCTCTGCGGCGCGGCGCTGGGCTCGGACACGGGCGGCTCGATTCGACTGCCGGCGAGCTTTTGCGGCGTCGTGGGGCTCAAACCGACCTACGGGCGTGTGTCGCGATACGGGCTGGTAACATACGGATCGAGTCTGGATCAGATCGGACCCGTCACGCAGGATGTAACGGATGCGGCCCTGTTGATGAACGTCATCGCAGGCCATGACGTCCGCGACAGCACGTCCGTGCCGGAGTCGATGGCGCCCAAACCCGACTACACGGCCGGGCTCAACGAGGACATCAAGGGGCTGCGCATCGCCGTCGTACCCTCCCTCAACGAGGGGGCGGACGAACCGGTGCGCCGGGCCGTGGGGGCGGCGATGGACGTGTACCGCGACAAGGGCGCCGAGATCGTCGAGGTCGAGATGCCCCACTTCGACTACGCCATCAGCACCTACTACGTGATCGCGACGGCGGAGGCCTCAAGCAACCTGGCCCGCTTCGACGGCGTGCATTACGGCTACCGCAGCCCGCGGGCCGTTGACTATGTCGAGGTCTATACGAAGTCGCGCAGCGAGACCTTCGGCCCGGAGGTCAAGCGGCGAATCATGCTCGGGACCTACGCCCTCTCCAGCGGCTACTACGACGCATACTACCTCAAGGCGCTCAAGGTCCGCAATCTCATCCGCGGCGATTTCACGCGGGCGTTCGAGAAGGCCGACTGCCTGATGCTGCCCGTGAGCCCGACGACGGCCTTTTACTTCGGCGAAAAGGTGGACGACCCGCTCCAGATGTACCTGGCGGACATCTATACGATCGCCGTCAACCTCGCAGGCGTGCCGGGCATCAGCATCCCCTGCGGCTTCGATGAAAACAACATGCCCATCGGCCTGCAGATCGTCAGCGCCCCCTTTACGGAAGCCCGACTCCTGCAGATCGCCCGCATGCACGAAAAGGAAACCGTCTGGCACAAAAAGATACCCAATATCATTTAGCCACGGAGAACACGGAGGACTCGGAGAAAAAAGATATTGAGTCTCTGTGTTCTCTGCGGCAGAAAATCATTGCAATAAGCAGGATAAACAAGAACTATGGCGGATGAATTAACAGAGCGAATCATCGGGGCGGCGATTGAGGTGCACCGAGTTCTCGGCCCCGGGCTTCTGGAGTCCATCGATGAAGAGGCGCTCTGTTGTGAATTTGAGTTGCAGGGAATTCGCTATCAGCGGCAGGTCCCCGCGGACGTCGTTTACAAGGGTCGTGTCATTAAGGGACTTCGGCTGGATTTGCTGGTGGAGAGAGAGGTGATTGTGGAGATCAAAAGCATCCTGAATCCGGTCGGACTGAATCTGGCACAGATCATTTCCTATTGGAAGGCGATGAATCTAAAACGCGGTTTAATCATCAATTTCGGAGAAAAACGCCTGATCGAGGGAATCAAGCGTATCTCAGTTTAATTCTTTTATTTGCCTCTGAGTCCTCTGTGTCCTCTGTGGCTAAAATAAAAAAGCGAGCAAGACATGAGCAACGCAAAGTACAAAATCGTGGTCGGGTTGGAAATTCATATGCATCTGGCGACGCGGACGAAGATGTTCTGCGGGTGCGAGCTGGCATACGGCGAGGCGGCCAATACCCGCACATGCCCGGTGTGCCTGGGGCTGCCCGGAGCCCTGCCGGTGATGAACCGCCGCGCCGTCGAGTACGCCCTGCGGACGGGCCTGGCGCTCCACTGCGACATCGCCCCGTTCACCAAGTGGGACCGCAAGAACTACTACTACCCGGACCTGCCCAAGAACTACCAGATCAGCCAGTACGACCTGCCGCTGTGCGGACCCGGCTACATCGAGATCCCGCTGGAGGACGGCTCGACCAAGCGGGTGCGCATCCGGCGCATCCACCTCGAAGAGGACGCCGGCAAGAACACCCATACGCTGGGCAGCTTCTCGGCCGTCGATCTCAACCGCTCCGGCGCCCCCCTGCTGGAGATGGTGACCGAGCCGGACATGAACAGCCCTGCCGAGGTGCGGGCCCTGGCCGTCGAGCTCCAGCGAATCGTCCGGTATCTGGGCGTCTCCGAGGCCGACATGCAGAAGGGCCACATGCGCTTTGAGCCCAACGTCAACCTCCACATCGAACGCGGCGGACAGATCTTCAAAACGCCGATCTCCGAGATCAAAAACCTCAACAGCTTCCGCGCGGTGGAACGGAGCGTCGCCTACGAAGCCGTCCGGCAGTACGAGGAATTCCTCGAAACCGGCCGGACGCTGCAGATGGGCAACAAACGCACCTACGGCTGGGACGACGTCAACCAGCGAACGGTGCTCCAGCGAGAAAAGGAGGAGGCCCACGACTACCGCTACTTCCCCGACCCCGACCTGGTGCCGGTGGAGGTCCCCGCCGAATGGCTCGATGAGATCCGCGGGCAACTGGGCGAGCTGCCGCTGGCCAAGCAGCAGCGGTTCGTCAGCGACTACGGGCTCAGCGATTACGATGCGGGCGTGCTGACGGCGGACCGGGCGACCGGCGAGTTCTTCGACCGCACGGTGCGGCTCGGCGCCGATCCCAAGCGGGTGTGCAACCTCCTGACGCAGATCGGGCTCAAGCTGGCCAACGAACGATCCGTGCGGGTCGATCAGCTCGGCATCGAGCCCGAGCCGCTGGCGAAGCTGGCGAAGATGACCGACGCGGGCGACATCAGCGCCTCGGCGGCCACGGCGATCTTCGAGGAGATGTCCCGCACCGGCGGCGACCCCGAGACGATCGCGCGGGAAAAGAACCTCCTCCAGAAGTCGGATGCGGGCGAGATCGAGGGCCTCGTCGATGAGGCCCTTGCCGAGAACGCCGAGGCCCTCGCGGAGGTGATCGACGAGGGCAAGAAGGCCCAGAAGGCCCGGGGATTCCTCATGGGCCAGGTGATCCGAAAGTCGAAGGGTCAGGCCAACCCGAAAATCGTCGCCGAGATTCTCAACCGCAAGCTGGCGGAAATGAAGGACCGACGCTGATTACGCCGAGTAAATCAGCGTCTTGAACTCCTCCATCAGCCGCTTTGTGCATTCGCCCGGCCTGCCGCTGCCGACGGGCTGTGCGTTGAACTCCACCACGGGCACGACGTCCTTCGTCGTTACCGCGATAAACAGCTCGTCCATCCGGCCGGCCTCGGCGGGCGTGAGCCGCTCTTCGGCGATGTTCAGCCCCGCGTTGCGGGCGATCTTCATAATCATCGAGCGGGTTACCGACGGCAGGATTTCATGGCCCAGCGGTCGGGTATAAAGCGTCTTCTCCTTGCCGTCAATCGCGAAGAAGGCCGAGCCCGCCCCCTCGGTAATCGTCCCGCTGTCATCCACCAGGATCGCCTCCGAGCACCCCTTTTTCCACGCGTCGATCCGGGCCAGCACATTGGGCAGCAGGTTGAGCGACTTGATGTCGCACCGCTTCCACCGCCAGTCGGGAAAGGTGGAGACCTTGATGCCCTGCTCCTTGACTCGGGACGCGTCGCCCAGCGGCTGGACCGTCAGGAAGAAATTGGGCCGAAGCCCCTCCGACGGCAGGTGATCCCGCCGTTCCGAGCCGCGGGTGATATGAAAGTAGATTTTCGCGTTCTTGTAGCCCGCCTTCTCGAAAGCATCCTCGACCTTCCGGCGGACCTCCTGAATGTCCACGTTCTCGATATAGATCTCCTTCAAGCTCCGCTCGAAGCGGGCCATGTGCTCTTCGAAGGCAAAGAGCCGCCCGTCATAGCTGCGAATGACCTCATAAACCCCGTCGCCGAAGTACAGACCGCGATCAAACAGGGCGGCGGGTATCTCATTTAGCGGACACATGGTGTCGTTAATCAATGCAAGTTCCATAGTTTTTCACTCCGTTCATATCTCAAGCAAAAACTGCTATTTTATCGTCGTACAGGAACGGAGTGAAACAGAAAAAATAAAAAGACCGGAAATGATGACAGGAGCCATCTCTTCGTCAAAAGCGAACCGTCAAAAGACTCGGTCGCGGCAGCCGCCCCCATTACAGCGAATCATACCACTCGGTAAAGGAATCGTCATCGACGTACCAGTCGCTGGTGTAGTAATCGTAATCCGCGTCAGCGTCCCCATTCCCATTGACTGAATCGTGGTCAACCGCACGCTCCCCGTCTCCGTTTCGGCCGCCGGCAAACCCCGTAGCGTACCAGTTGAGAGCGCCACCGTCGGTTATCGGGTCGTAATCGTACCAGCCCGTATCGTCATCGTAGTCGTCGTCATACCAATCCTCGCCGTCATATTCGACGGCGTTCCAATCCCCATTCGCACTCCCGTAAGGAACCGGATACTCCGGGACGGGGACAGAGCTGTAATCCCGGTGAGGATAATCGGCGAAGACCATATCGCCCTCATAGGTGTATCCCGGCACTCGCATCTCGTAGTCGAGGTTAAACCGATCCTCATCGATCCAGTCGCCGTAGTTGTAATACCGGTACGGCGTATCGAAAGGATTATCCTCCGTAAAGCCCCCCCGTCCGATGCCGCTCAGCGCCAGCCCCAAAACTATGCTCCCGATGCTTGCTGTTCTCATGGTCCGGTCTCCCGCATCACAAATGAGTGGATCTCTGTTTTTCGACCCCGCCGAAGAAGAACGGGTCCGCGCTTTCGGCGGGTCCCTTCTGAAAATCAGTGCAGGGCATCGTACCAGTCCGTAAAGGAATCGTCGTATTTATACCAGTCATCGGTGTAGTAGTTTTCCCCGTCGGAGAGCGAGCCGTGGAAAGAAACATCGTCGTCGCCGTCATACAGGGAGCGACCTTCCCCGATCCCGTACCGGTCGCCGTTGAGGTCCTCGCCGTTAAAAATCCCGTATTCGTCCTCGTAGAAGTCTCCTTCGCCGTAAACATCGGGGCGATAGGACCTGCCCTTCTCCCAGTCCCTGTAGATGGCGTAGTAGTCATAGGGACCGTAACCCCAGGCGAAGTCGTCCAGATCGTAGTTGCCGAACGTGCCGTAGTCGCGATGGAATCCGTTGATGCGCTCGTCGCGCTCGCCGGGGCCGATTGCATGGGTGGACAGGCCCGCCGCGGCCAGGAGGCCGGCCGCAAGGCCCATTCTTAGCGCCGTTTTCATGGTCGTTTCCCTTTCGAATACGGCGGGCAAAGGCAGGTTTTCGGGACCTGCCCCGCCGCCGTCGCTTGTTGCGTCTGTCGGATCAGATGCTCCGCTGCATGACGCGGTCATCGATGCTGATCTTCGTGGCCTCAAGCATCGGCCCGCCCGACCGGGAGGGCTGGGCGATCAGGATGATCGACTGCCCCCGGGAGATCGAGATATCCTTCTCCCGAAGGCGGCTTTGCGGTCCCAGATCGACCATGACCCGGCGTCCCTCATCGGTTCGCACCGTGGCGATCAGATGGGCGGTGCCCCGGATCGAGGCGGTCTGCGTATCGGTGACGCGGCCTTTGACCCGGAAGTCATTGCGGTTCCAGGTGCGGCGGATCGACACGCTCTCTCCGTTGGCGACGACCTGCCGGGCCGCCACGACCGGGTTGTTGTTGATGGAGCCGCGCTCGCCGCGAACCTGGAGGCGGTCGCCTTTTTGAAGCCCGAGCCGTCCGAGCTGGCTGCGGGGACCGAGGTCCACGACCCGGATTCGGCCGTTCTCCGAGGACACGGCCGCCACCGCGTGAAGGTCCGGCTGACCGAAAATCTTGACCTGCTGGATGTCCTCAATCGTCCCCGAAACCTGCATCGTCGGCGACCGTCGGCCCTCCGACCGGCTATACGCCTGACCGGTCCTCATGCTCTCTCCGTCTGCGCGGATTCGCTCCGCCTTCAGCGCGGGCCGGTCGTTCAGGCGGACCCGCTGCCCGATGACCGTTACCGGGTCCCCCTGCCGCAGGTTCAGCCGATCCAGCCGGTCGGGACTCCCGAGGAGGACCGGCACCGTCCGGTTGTCCTGCGTCCGGATCTGGGCGACAACCATCCGCCGGTTATTGATGCTCCGGGTTTGCAGACTCTGGATCTCTCCCTGCAGGCGGACCTGTCCTTCCGTCTGTTGCGGCTCCATCGGGTCGGAATACAAATCGTCAGAGACCGTATTGCCGTAATAGGAACTGCCGGAATAGATGCGCCCGTAACCTTCACCGTAAGAGGGAGCGCCCTGCTGGGCCCCGACCGCCGACGCCAGCAAAAGTGCGGCAGCCAGCCCGGCGGCGATCCGTTTTGCATCGTTTTTCATAATTCGCTCCTTGTGATAGATGGTCCGTTCCTTGCCTTCCTACAGCCAGTCCTCAAACCAGTCCGAGAAGGAATCGTCGTCCTCGTACCAGTCGTCGGTATAATAATCGACGCCGCCGTACCCGTAATCGGCAGCGTAAGGGCGATAGCCCAAATCGGTGTAACCATCGCCGTAGCCGTTGTAATCATCGTTGTCGTACAAACCGTTTTCCCCATCGTATTCATCCGCATCGTCGAACCGATCCCCGTCGCCGTTAAACCAGCCATCTTTGTCGTAGTCATAATCGCCGTCGTCGTCAAACCGGCCCTGATCGCCGTTGTCATACCCGCCGTTGTCGTCCGTGTATGATTCGTCGTTCCAGTCCCACGGGTTTTCGGACACGGCCAATGGGATCAGCGCCCCGAGAGCGGCGCAAGCCATGAATAAAAATCCTGCCTTTTTCATTTTGTTTCTCCTCTTAATGGATTCCATCATTTCAACGTTCGCCTCCGATCAGACTACTGAGAACCTCCTGAACTTTGACCTCCCGAGGAACCGGAGCCGGACCGGCCGCCCGATGTCGCCCCTCCGGCCCCTTCTCCGGAACTCCCGGACTGACCCTCGAAAGACCGCCGGCGAGGCATCGGGCTCTGCCGCTGCCTTATTCTCTGATCGCCGTCGGGGGTTCCGCCAGGATCGAAACTCTGCGGGAAACGCCCCTGGGGCGTGCGAATTCCCCCGTCCTGATCGAAGCTCTGCGGAAAACGACCCTGCGGAGTTCGCATCCTCAGGTCGCCGTCGAACGTATCCCCATCTCGGAACCTGTCATCCTCGAATCGGTTAAACGTCCGCGGAGAACGATCCGGAGACCGCTGGAACCGGTCGTCGAAATCAAAATCGTCGTCGAACGCATCCCCATCTCGGAACCTGTCATCCTCGAATCGGTTAAACGTCCGCGGAGAACGATCCGGAGACCGCTGGAACCGGTCGTCGAAGTCAAAATCATCGTCGAACGCATCCCCATCCCGAAACCTGTCGTCCTCAAATCGGTTAAACGTCTGCGGCGAACGATTCAGGGGCCGCCGAAAGCGACCGTCATCAAACCGGAAATCGTCATTGAATGTCCCCCGGCCCCGGAAGCTGTCATCATAAAATCGGCTGCCCCGGTCGTCATCCCACTGCCAACCGTCGTTCCATCCGTCCTCATTCCCCCGGCCTCGAAAGCCGTCATCGTCGTAGGTGTAGGTGCCGAAGTAATCGTCCTCGTAGTAATCGTTGCCGCCGCCGTCATCATCGATGTCAAACCATCGCTCACCGTCGTCTGCGTCCCATGTACCGCCGACCGCGCAAAAGGCCGTGAACATCAGCAGCCCCATGGCCGACAGCATCGCCGCTAATCCTGCCCGTTTCATAGTGTCTCTCCTTAAAACGATACCCGCACCTCTCAAGAGAAGGTACGGGTACCGGAGCTTAAGAATTTACTTTTGCTTCTGCTTACTCTTTACCTGTTCGCCGTTACTTGGCGGCGGCGTCTTCGACGGCGGCTGGACTTCACCCTGCTGCGATTCGCCGTCGCCCTGCTGCTCGCCGTTACTTGGCGGCGGCGTCTTCGACGGCTCCTGCTCGCCGTTGCCGTTGCCGTTACCCGGCTGCTGCATCAGATCCTGCGTACTCCAGGCCGGCTTGCCCTGATTGTCAAACAGTTCGAGACGCTGGCCGTCCTTCCGAATCTCCGAGGCGATCAGCACCTGCCGGTTGTTAAGCCGTGACTCGGAGGCGGTAATCTCTACCTGATCCCCCTGCCGCAGACGGAAGTTCTGCCCACGGACATAGGCCCGTGGACCGGCATAGACAATGTGGGTCTGACCGTCATCCGTCCGGATCCTCAGCCGCAGACCTTCCATCGCCCCGGGCTGCGGCCGGAAGGAGCCGACGTTCTGGACGGTCCCGGAGTAATCCTGCGTATTGTCCGGATCAAAGGCCCGGCTGTACCGCGAATTCTCGCTCCAGGCCCCTGCCCGCTGCCGGTCCTGCTTCCTCTGCATCCGATCCTGTTCTCCGGCAGGAGCATAACCGTAAATGACCCAGTAGGGTTCTTCGTTAAATGCTTCGTGGATGCGCCGGCTGTACTGCGGATCCTCCAGCCGCCGGATATCGCCCTGCCGATAGGCAAACCGCTCGAGCATATCCTGCTGGGCATTGAGCGCGATCTTCTCCTCCTGCTCCATCACCTGCAGCGAATTCCACGGAACGGCCGCCATGCTCTCGCCGACCCCGAGGACGCCGCCGTAGGAGAGGATTCCATAGACAATCCGCCCCTCACGGGTATCCACGATCACGTCCTCCAGCGACCCGAACACTTCTTCCTGCTGATCCTGAACATCCATCCCGATCAGTAGGGTCAGCTTGCGGTACGGCTGACTTGACCGTCCCTGCCGGCGGCTCCGCGGACGGCCTTCTCCATCGGACTCCGAATCGCCGTCATAAATAATAATGGTATCCGCATCGCCTTCTCCCCGGTAGCGTATCACGCCTCCGCGTTCCGATTCGCCCAGATCGATATAACCGCCCGGTCGGCGTTTTTGTCCCAGGGGTTCCTGCGATTGTCGGCCCTGCTGCTTCATCATCGAGTCCTGTTGTCCCTGCGGACGGATTCGGACCTGCTGACCGTCGGCTCGAATCTGGTCGGCCTGGATGGCGCTTTTGCCCTGGAACCGGGTCGGCGAACCCTGAACGCTGATTGAGTCGCCTTCCTGCAGATCGAGCCGCCCAAGCTGATCGGGGCTGCCGAGGATCACCTGCTGCGTCCGGCCGTCCTGAGTCTCGATCTCGGCGACCATCATCCGCTGGTTGTTGATCCGCTGCGTCTGAAGGCGCGTAATCTCGCCTCGAACCTGCCGCTGCTGCCCTCGGCTCTGCATCCCCTGCATGGCTCCCTGCGGTCGACTGCTCTCACGAATCGCATTTTGAAGCTCGTTCATATCGGCATCCGCATCTACGGTCGGCATCTGCTGCAGTTGGTTTTCGTCGACATCGAGTGTCATCTGCACCGACCGCCCGTCGGACTGCACCTCAAACCGATCCCACGAGACCAGGTACGATTCACCCCCGGACATGGCTTGCTCGTCAGCGCTCACAATGGCGTAGGCGAGCTTGTTCTGACGGGAATCCACGATCAGCTCTTCCAGCGTCCCGATCGTCTGGCCATCGCTCCCCCGGATCTCTTGCCCGACCAGGCTGCCGCCCTCCACAAGACTCGGCTGATACCCTTCCTGCATCCCGACGGCTAGGCCCGTCAGGGCAATCATCCCCGCCAGGCACAATCCTCTCACGGTTCCGCATCTCATGATTGGCTCCTTTCTTCCTTTAACGTTGGTCTTCGGCCATCTTCATAACTCGTTGATTTTCCCATTCTTAAGTATGCGGAAATCGGCCGTGGAAGGCCCGTCAGCCAAACCTTGAAAGCCCGTGAGGTTTTCGCTTATCCATGGACCCCAGCAGACCTCGCCCCCTTTTTTTCTTTTTTTGACTTTTTTCGCCGGCCCCGGTACAATATTTGGGGAAATAAGGTGATAAGGAATTAAATAAGGCCGAAAGAGAAAAATATACGATCCGTCGGCGGCTTTTTCTTAATATTAAATAGTATAAGAATCAATTGATGGAGATTTATTATGAGAAGGATTCTTGCTTTAATCTGTCTTCTGTCTGTCGCCGGCGTCCTTTCGGCGGATACCTTCAAACACGGGGTTTCCGGCGAGACCTTTAACGGCTTTGTCACGACCAAGAGGGCCGCCGGCAAGACCCTGGTCTTCAACGCCGACCAGAATAAGTTCATTCCGGTGGATCTGGGCGAATACCAGCTCCGTTTCGGCCCGGAGGGACGCCGCGAATCCGTGATGATTATCTCGATCACCAAGCCGGAAATCCTGCTTTCGGAGACCATTTCCAAGATGGCGGCGGACTCGATCCAGAAGGCGGCGGATGCCGGCCCCCGCTTGATTGTCATCCAGATCGACTCGCCCGGCGGCAGCGGCGCCTATATGCAGAATATCACCCAGACCATCCTCAATATCCGCCAGCAAACCGGTTGCCCGACGGCCGCCTACATCTCCGGCGGTCAGTACGGCGGGGCCTTTTCCGCCGCCGCCGTGATTGCCCTCGCCTGCGACCGGATCTACATCGCCCCCAATGCGACAATCGGAACAGTGGGCCCCATGGCCGCTGCGGCCCTGACCAACCAGGAATATGCGGGCTATCTGGAGACTTTTAGTCCCGTTACTTTGGGGACGTTTGCCGCCCATGCCGCCCAACTGGCTATCGCCGGAAACCGGCCTCCCGCCCTGGCCAAAGCCTTCGTGGACAAGACCGTAACCATCGTAGAGGTCCGCGATCTGACCGGCCGCACGTCGGTTGTCGAGGCATCCCAGCGTTCCAATGACCAGACCGTCGTTCACGTCATCAGCGAAGGACTTTCCCCGGCCGCCATGGCGGACCCGGCAGCCTCCATCCAGAGCTACGGCAAACTGCTCAATCTGACCGCCCAGGAGGCCATCCGTCTGCGGCTGGCAAACAAAGTGGCGGCTTCTTACGGCGAGATCCTTTCCGACATGGGGCTTTCGGATGTTCAGACCGTGCGGGTCTCCGGTGTCGAGGAGGCCATCCAGAAATTCAATGCCGCCAAACGAAACCTGAGCCAGCTCTTATCCACCATCAGCGAGAATGAAAACCGCATTTCCGTGCTCCAGGAACAAATCGCCAAGGTGGAGGATTTAGCCCGCACGGGAACCCTGATCCGCGAACGAAATCCGCTGAATGATAATACCCGCTACTATCGCAGCGGCAGAAACCGATATGACAACAGGACCGATCCCCGACCCAACAGAGAAAATTATATCCTGGATCGCTCCGGCCGAAGGATTCCCACCAACCAGTTTTCCACCTATTCCCCTGAAACCGTGGTGACGGAAGAGCCCGTCGGCAACATCCAACAGATCCAGCTGGAGTTGGTGCAGACCCTGAACAACACGATCCCGCTCTACCGGCGGGCCGTCAATCTTGCAAAGAGGTGGCCGGGTGCCCTGCCGGCCGGAGTTTCCATACAAACCCTGCAAACAAATATGGATACAGCCCAGGTCCTCCTGACCACCACACAGCGGAATATGGAACGCTTTCAATATTAACCCTGACCCCCGTTCTTTGGTAGCTCGAAGGGTCTGCCAACAACAAAATATTGTGCCGGCAGACCCTTTTTTATACTTTTAAGCGTCGAATTCCTCTTGACGCAGAGTCCCCCTTAAACTATCCTATTTTCTCATAACTGAACGTGATATTATCTATTATTTCAATCTTGATTATGGGCAAAGATTGAGCTTTTTTCATCAAAGGTGCTGAATGAAACGATACCTGTTTGCTGTTTTAACCCTCTCTTTCTTGCTTTTGGCCCTGACCGGATGCGGTCCCCAGGTCAAAAAGGTCGAAGAAAAGCCCCTGGACCTGACCAATGAGACCGTCGGTTCGCTGGCCTCTCTGGTCCGCTTTTCGGCCATACCCGTGCGGGGATACGGGCTGGTCGCAGGGCTGGCGGGGACCGGTTCCTCCGAGTGTCCGCCCGAATTGCGTGAGGAGATGGAGCGTTATATCGCCACCCGGATGCCGAAAACGAAGGGATTCAGCGCCCGCCGGTTTCTCAACAGTCCCAATACGGCCGTTGTGGAAATCGTCGGAACCATCCCCCCCATGGCCGAGCCGGGCGAAACCTTTGACGTGCGTCTGATCCCCTTTTCCCCTTCCAATACCGTTTCGCTCGACGGCGGCTATCTCTACACCGCCGAACTGAAGGAAATGAGCCGTTTTATACGCTTCGACCAGTACACCAAGACGGTTGCCGAGGCCCACGGGCAGGTGTTCCGCGCCCCCATGGCCGATCCTGACCAGGCGCCTGCGTGGTACCTGCTGGGCGGCGGAATCGTAAAGACCGAGATAAAGAACTCCCTGGCCATTCGCAATCCGGACTTCCGCACCGCCAACCTCCTTCGCAACCGGATTAACGAACGCTTCCGGCCCGATACGGCCCGGGCGGTTTCCAACGCCGAGATCCGGATTCAGATCCCGAAAGAATATCAGCACAACCGTCTCCGCTTTCTGGAGATGATCCTCTCGCTTCCCATGTCGGAAGATTTCAGCGGGCAGTCCCTGCGGATCGAATCGCTGATCCGGGACCTCCAGCAGCAGTCGGATAAATACCCGGCCGAGCTTGCCCTGGAGGCCATCGGCAAGCCCGTCCTCGACGCCTTGGAGCCCCTGCTCAAATCTCCCGATGCCGCAACGCGATTCCACGCCGCACGGTGTATGTTGTACATCGGAGACCGCCGGGGCTTTGCCGCCGTCAGCGAAGTCGCCCGGGATCTCCAAAGCCGATACCGCCTGGAAGCGATTGAGGCGTTCGCGGCGGTTTCGAACCGCAAACAGGTCGAAAACGTTCTTACGCTGCTTCTGGCGGATTCGGACATTAACGTGCGTCTGGCGGCCTGCGACCAGCTCCTGCGAATTGGCAGCCCGGCCGTCAAGCGGATCGTCGTAGCCGACAGTTTCGTAGTGGACCAGGTCTTCTGTGCCGGCGACAAGGCCGTCTATGTCTCCCGCAAAGAGGTCCCGCGGATCGTGCTCTTCGGTTCCCCCATCCGCACGGTTGACAACCTGTTCGCCCAGTCCGACGACGGCTCAATCATTTTGAACGCCAAACCGGAGGACAGGTACATCTCCGTCTCCCGCAAGCACCCCCTCCGACCCCGCGTCATCGGGCCGGTTCTCTCGGGACGGGAACTGTCTTCCCTGATCCGAACCCTTGGCGAGCAGTCGGAAATCGAGGACCGCGCCGTTCAGCCGGGACTGGCGATCCCCTACACGGAAATCGCCGCCCTGCTCGATAAGATGTGCCGGGGGCAGGTCGTTGACGCCCGATTCTTTGTCGGTCCGATGACTCAGGTGGGAAAGTAAGCTGTAGAAAATCCCCCCACGGGACCGATAATAACAACAAGGAGAGACAGCATTATATTGAGGATTATGGATGAAGTTAGAAAAGATTGTCATTAACGGCTTCAAGAGCTTTGCCGATAAGACGGAGTTTCATTTCGGTCAGCCCATCACGGCCATCGTCGGTCCCAACGGCTGCGGCAAGAGCAACGTGGTGGACGCCATCAAGTGGGTCCTGGGCAGCCAGAGTCCCAAGAGTCTGCGCAGCGGCCAGATGACCGATGTGATCTTCAGCGGCTCCGGCTCGCGCAAACCCTCGGGCATGGCGGAGGTCAGCCTGCATTTCAGCGACGTGCGCGGCCTGGGCATCGAACAGGACGAGCTCTGCATCTCCCGCCGGCTCTTCCGCAGCGGTGAAAGCGAATATGCCCTCAACGGCAAATCCTGCCGGCTCAAGGATATCCGGGAACTGTTCATGGACACCGGCGTGGGCGTCAGCGCCTACTCGATCATCGAGCAGGGCCAGATCGATCAGCTCCTGCACGCCTCCAAATCGGATCGCCGCGTCATCTTCGAGGAGGCCGCCGGCATCAGCCGCTTCAAGGCCCACAAAAAAGAGGCCCAGCGCAAGCTCGAACGCACCGAACAGAACCTGCTGCGCCTCGCCGATATCGTGCAGGAGGTCCAGAAGCAGCTTCGCAGCATCAAGCTCCAGGCCGGCAAGGCCCGCAACTACCTTGAGTACGGCAATCGTCTCAAAGAACTCCGCGTGCAGTACTCGCTCTCCGAGTACCACAAGTTCAGCGGCGGCTATCGGCAGTTCGAATCGCAGCTCGGCGAGCAGCAGGAGGCCTTCGCCGCCGCTGCTGCCGAGGTCTCCCGCTGCGACGCCGCCGCCGCCCGTCTTCGCGAGGAGCTCTCCGAGGCCGAGGCCGAGCTTAACCGTTCCGACAACGCCCTCATCGCCTCCCGCAGCCGCATCGAGCAGCAGCAGGAGCGGATCGTCTTCCTCAAAAGCCGCATCAAAGAGATCGAGGAACGCCGCGAGGCCGCCGTTGCCCGTATCCAGACCTTTGCCGAGCAGTCCCGCCGCTGTCAGGAGGAACTGCACCAGTGCGAAAAGGATCTGGCCGACAACGAGCGGATGATGGAGGAAAAATCGGCCATTCTCCGACAGCGGGAGGAGACCCTGCGCCAAATCGCCCTCGAAAGCAACGAGCTCCAGGCGCAGCTCGAAGACGAAAAATCCGGCATCCTCGACATCGTCCGCCGGACGGCCCAGTTCCATAACGAAATCCAGAGTCTCAGCAACTACCGCAACAATCTCAGCGGTCAGAAGACCCGACTGTCGGGCAAGGCCGCCCAGACCGAGGAGCAGCTCGCCCGCTGGCTCACCGAGAAGGCCCAGTACCAGACCCGGCTCGAAGAAATCCAGGCGAACCTCCAACAGCTCCAGGATAGTCTCCAGGCCAAACGCAGCGAAATGGAGGCCCTCGACAAGGAGGAAAGCCGTCTTCGCGGCGAGCTGGCCGGCTGGAAGGAGAAACGCAGCTCAGTGGCGGGCGAACTCAAAATCCTCCGCGACATGGAGGCCAAAAAACAGGGCCTGAGCGAAACGGTCAAGTCCATCCTCACCGACCACGGCCGTTCCGCCGAGCGCGACTACCTCGAAGGCATCCTCGCCGACGTCCTCCAGACCGAGCTCGAGTACGCCCCCGCCGTGGAGGCCGTCCTCGAAAACCGTATGCAGGCCCTCCTGATCAGCCGCACCGGCGCCTATCTCGCCGACGAAACGCTCCGCGGCAAACTTGACAGCCGCATCCAGATCCTCTGCCTCGACCGCCTCGAACCCTTCTGCGATACATGCGACGTCAGCGCCCTGCCCGGCGTCCGCGGCCGACTGGTCGAGTTCATCCGCTTTGAAAGCCGCTATGCCCAGCTTGTCTGGTCCCTCTTCGGCAAGGTGCTGCTCGTCGAAGACGTCGAGACGGCCATGGAACTCTCCGGCCGCCTCTCGTCCGACTATGTCTTCGTCACCCCGTCCGGCGAGGTCTTCCGCGAGGGCAATTGCCTCCATACCGGCCCGCTGACCCGGGCCTCCGGCCTGATCTCGCGAAAAAGCCAGATCCGTCGCCTCGAAGAGGAACTTGCCGACTTCGAGCGGCAGATCCAGTCGCTCGAAACCGACCTTCAACACAAGGGCCGGACCAGCGAGCACCTCGCCAGGGTCTGCCAGGACCTGCGCACCGGCATCTACGAGGCCAACACGGAGCGCGTCGATGCCGAGTCCCGTCTGCGACTCGTGGAGCAGAACATCAAGCGGCTCAGCGACGAGCAGCCCGTGATCTCCGACGAGATCCGGATGCTCGAAGAGGAGATCCGCCAATCGGTGCGAAAGGAGCACGACTCGCGCCAAAAGCTTGAGGAGTTGGAGGAGATCAACCGACAGCGATCCGAACAGATCGCGGTACTCGAAGCCGCCCTCCGTGAAAAACGCTCCATCGTGGAAACGCACGCGGCCGAGCTGACCGAGCTCAAGGTCGAACGCGGCCGAATCCTCGAACAGCAGAAGTCCATCCGCCAGCGGGCCGGCTCGCTCCAGAGCCAGCTTCAGCACAACCGCATGGCCCTCGAAGCCGCACGCACCGAGGTCGGCGGCAGCCGCGACCAGTTCCTCCAGACCGAACGCAGCCTCCTCGCCACCCACGGCCGGCTCAGCGAACTCTACCTCGAAAAGGAAACCGCGCAGCGCGGCAGCCGTCTCCTCCGTGTCCGCACCGAGACGCTCCGGGCAACCCAGCGCGACAACGAGCAGAAGCTTCGCCAGGCCCGCGCCCGCCAGCAGGAAATCGAACAGCAGATCCACGAGACCCAGCTCCAGCTCAGCCAGATCAAGGTGCGAATCGACGACCTGGTCCAGCGGGTCCGCGAGGAGCTCCAGATCGACCTGCTGGAGGCCGGCCGCGACTTCGATACCCAATCCACCGACTGGCAGGCCGTGCAGGAGGAGATCGCCGACCTCCGCGCCAGGATCGAGCGGCTCGGCAACGTCAACGTGGACGCCATCGAGCAGCAGGACGAGCTCGAAAAACGCTACGAGTTCCTCAGCACCCAGATCGAGGACCTCAACAAGAGCAAGACGCAGCTCGAACAGCTCATCGACCGGATCAACCGCGAAAGCCGCGAAAAATTCGCCGCCACCTTCGAGGAGGTCCGCGTCCAGTTCCAGCAGATCTTCCGCAAGCTCTTCGGCGGCGGCAAGGCCGACATCTTCCTCGAAAACCCCGACGACCTGCTCGAATCGGGCATCGAGATCGTCGCCCGCCCGCCCGGCAAGGAGACCCGCTCGATCTCGCTGCTCAGCGGCGGCGAAAAATCCATGACCGCCATCGCCCTGCTCTTCGCCGTCTTCCGAAGCAAGCCCTCGCCCTTCTGCGTGCTGGACGAGGTGGACGCAGCCCTTGACGAGGCCAACAACGAACGCTTCAACCTCATCGTCATGGACTTCAAGGAGAACAGCCAGTTCATCATCATTAGCCACTCCAAGCGGACGATGAGCATGGCCGATGTCCTCTACGGCGTCACGATGCAGACCCAGGGCGTCAGCAAAAAGATCAGCGTGCAGTTCGAGTCGGGACCGCAGCCCACCGACGCCGCCGTCGCCTGAAAAACAGGGGACGCTCGTGTTTTTAGTAGGGAATCGCCATGAGTGAAAAACTGTATCAGCATCAACTGGAAAACGGCCTGATCCTGCTGGCCCAGCCGATGGAGAACGTGGAGTCCGCCTCGTTCCACTTCCTCCTGCCCGCCGGGGCCGCCCAGATGCCCGACGGCTGCGCCGGGGCGGGCGAGGTTCTCTCCGACTGGCTCTTTCGCGGAGCCGGCCCTTACGACAGCCGCCGGCTCGTCGCCGCCCTCGACACCCTGGGCCTCGACCGCGGCAGCGGCGTCTCGGCCGATCACTCCTACTACTCGGCCTCGCTCGAATCGGAAAACCTCTACGCGGCCCTTGACCTCTACGCCGAGATCCTCCTTCGCCCGCGGCTGGAGCCCGCCCGGTTCGAGCTCAGCAAAACGGCGGCCATTCAAGACCTGGAGGGCCTCGATGACGACCCTCGCCACAAGGTCATGCTCTCCCTCCGCGAGCAGTTCTACCCGGACCCGCTGGGCCGCCCCGCCATGGGCCGGATGGACGAGCTGACCCGACTGACGCCGGAGCGAACGCAGGCCATCTTCCGCGATACCGCCAACTGGTCCGAGGCGATCTTCGCCGCCGCCGGCAAGGTCGATCCCGACCGACTGTTCAACCGCATGGAAAAACTCTTCGCCGACGCCCCGACCCGGCAGCCGGTCGCCTTTGATCTCACGCCCGCCCCCCGGGGCTATCGTCACGAACCCAACAAGGGCGCGCAGGTCCACATCGGGATCATGACCGAGATGCCGCCGATTTCATCGCAGGACTACTACCGGATCATGGCGGCCGTCTCCGTCCTCTCCGGCGGCATGAGCAGCCGGCTCTTCACGGAGGTACGCGAGAAACGCGGCCTCTGCTACGCCGTCGGCGCCCGCTACCACACGCTCCGCACCGTCGCCGGCGTGGCCTGTTACGCGGGCACCACACCCGACAAGGCCCAGGAGACGCTCGACGTCACCCTCAACGAATTCAACCGCCTCCGCGAGGGCATCACGGACGAGGAGCTCCACTGCGCCAAAGTGGGCCTCAAGAGCAGCATGATTATGCAGAATGAATCGACCGGCGCCCGGGCCGCCGGCCTGGTCTCCGACCGGCGCCTGCTCGGCCGCGTCCGCCCGCTCGACGAGATTCGCGACGCAATTGAAACGCTGACGCGGCCGTCGGTGGATGAGTTCCTCGCGAACAACCCGTTCGGCGACTATACCATCGTCACCATCGGCCCGACCGGCGTCCAGACATAAATAGGGACAGTCACCTGTTTCCGACAAAATAAATAGGAACAGCAGCATGGAATTCAAACACAGGCAGCTTGAAAACGGCCTCACCGTCATCGGCGAAGTCAACCCCGCGGCCCAATCGGCGGCGGTCGGCTTCTTTGTTCGCACCGGCTCCCGCGACGAGACCCCCGCCGTCAGCGGCGTCTCCCACTTCCTCGAACACATGATGTTCAAGGGCCCCGAATCCATGACCGCCCTCGAGGTCAACGAGGTCTTCGACCGCCTCGGCGCCAAGTACAACGCCTTCACCAGCGAGGAGAACACCGTCTATTACGCCGCCGTCCTGCCCGAATATCTCCGCGACGTCACCGACCTGTGGACGAAGCTGATGCGCCCCTCCCTCCGCGACGACGACTTCAACATCGAAAAGAACGTCATCCTCGAAGAGATCGCCATGTACAAAGATCTGCCGCAGTTCGACGTGATGGATCAGTGCCGCTCGCTCTACTTCGACGGCCACCCCTGCGGCAACAGCGTCCTCGGCAGCGTCGAGAGCATCACCGCCCTCACCGCCGACCAAATGCGCGAATACTTCAGCCGCCGCTACGCCCCCAACAACCTCACCGCCGTCTTCTGCGGCAATTTCGATTTCGATACGGTCTGCCGGGACCTGGAACAAAAATGCGGCCATTGGCGGCCCGCCGCCGTCCGTCGCGAGCTGAGCGGGTTCGCCGGCACGCAGCAAAGCCGATCAAAGCAAAAGGACGGCCTCGTCCGCGACCACATCTGCCTGATGAGTCCCGCCGTCTCCATGCAGGACCCCCGCCGCTTCGCCGCCTCGCTGCTGGGCATGATCGTCGGCGACGACACCGGCTCACGCTACTTCTGGGCCCTCGTCGATCCGGCCCTGGTCGAGGACGCCGCCATGCAGTTCGAATCGATGGACGGCGTCGGCATCTTCTGCAGCTACCTCCGCTGCCGCCCCGACAAAACAGCCGAGGTCATGCGCATCGTCGGCGATATCTTCGAAGAGCTTGCCCGAAACGGCGTCACCGAAGACGAGCTCCATGCCGCCAAAAACAAGGTCCTCGCCTTGCTCACCGTCAAGTCCGAGCAGCCCATGGGCCGCCTCGTCAACCTCGGCTTCAACTGGGTTTACCGTCAGGAGTACCGCAGCGTCCGCGACGACGTCGAAGCCGTCAGGGCCGTCACCCGCCGGGACGTCCTCGACCTGATCCGCGACTTCCCCATGCAGGGCTTCACCCGCTTCACCCTCGGCCCCTCGCAAACCGGCGACTGAATCGACGGCCGTCCGCGTTGATTATAAAGATCCGCGTAATCCGTGTAATCCGCGGTTGCTCTCAAGATCCGGCTTCTTAGCCGGGGTGCGTTAGCCCCCGGAAACAGGCCCCCAACAATCATCTCAGCCCCGATGGGGCGGCAGTTCTAAGCTTTCGACAGAGCTTTTCTGATCCTTTTTTCTCAATGCAGCGTATGCACGTTATTCGCCGGATTGGTATAATCCACATACTGCCGGGGATTCGTGCGATAAAGATACTCTTCCACGTTAGTATATCCGTCGCGGTCGCTGTCAGCCGGCCCGTCCGAGGCGTCCGTCGGATCGAATCCGTGGGCCCTCTCATAGGCATCCGGCATACCGTCCCCATCCGTGTCCTCCGGGGCCGTCGCCCCCTCGGCGGGCGGCGGAAAGTCCTCGCTTTGCCACATGTCAAACGACGCGCGATCGTTGCTGCCGGGATTGTATGACTCCCAGTCCGAAGGCGACTTCACCCAGAAGGCCGCCTTCGCCTTGCGGGTCCTGATCCCCTCGATCCAGGCGGCGTCAGTGGCATCCCGCACCGGCAGATGCGCGCCGACAATGGGCAGCAGAAGCCGCTCCAGTTCCTTGGCCGGATGCGTCGTCACGGGCATGACCTCAAACGCTGCCTTGACGTAGCTGCCCGCCGGCACAGGATCAAACGGCTCAGTCTTCCCGTTGATCTCATGATAATTTCCCGCCGCATAGTTGTTTTCGGTGGCGTTAAAATCGTAGCTGAAGGGCGTGTCGGGATTGTCGATAATCAGGTTGTTGACCAGGTTGAACTGGTTGGTCAGACGCTTGGAGTGGCCGCTGCGGCAGTTGTACAGGATGTTGTTGCGCCAGTCGATGCGGCCGCAGTCCACCTCCGGCGAACGGCTCAGCGTGTTATGCAGGATGCAGTGATGGATGGACCCGACGCCGCCGATCTCCGGCCCGTACGGGTGCGACCCCAGCCCCGACATGCCCGGACCGATATTGCAGTACTGAAACGTATAACCCCGGAACGTATGCCCCTGGCCGATGAAACGCAGGGCCTCGTCGCTGCCGTAGGCAAAGCTGCAGTGATCGAAGATCA
Organism: Anaerohalosphaeraceae bacterium; assembly: GCA_050309685.1. Classification (GTDB taxonomy): domain Bacteria; phylum Planctomycetota; class Phycisphaerae; order Sedimentisphaerales; family Anaerohalosphaeraceae; genus JBNRMP01. The sequence goes on along the minus strand of JBNRMP010000111.1, from coordinate 15,089 downwards.
GGTTCCGCAGGTCGCCCTCCGTATTCATCCCGTCGGCCGCCAGCGGCGGACGCAGACGCCACCGCATGCCCCGCATGATGATGTTGCTCGCCGCCATGCAGACGCGCCCGCAGATCTCGACCCCCTCGCCGGGCGCCGTATAGCCGATGAGCGTCATATCCGGCTCTCGAATCCACACATCCTCCGGCAGCGTAATCCGGCCGGACACCCCGAACAGGACGATCCGCGGCCCCGGGGTATTGACGGCCTCGGCAAAGCTGCCCGGCCCGTCCGTGTTGGTGTTGGTTACATAGATCACCTTGCCGCCGCGGCCGCCCGTGGTCATCGCCCCCATCCCCTCGGCGCCCGGGAACGCCGGCAGATAGCTCCTGGGCATCGGCCTCGGTCCGCCGGAAAGGATCAGCCAGAAATAGGAATCGCTCACCTCGACCTTCGATCCGCGGCTGCCCTGCGGAAACTCGCGAATATACAGGTACAGACGATCCGTAATTTTAGCCCCCGTCTGGCCCAGGTGCGGCTGCTCCAGCATCTTTGCGCCGTAGGGCTCAAAGGCCGCGACCATCCGCTCGATCCCCGCCCGGATGTCGGACTTGACCGTTTCGATTGCGACATCCGGCATACTGTCGTTAAAGAGCTTGTCGAACTCGGGCGTCATCGTGTTGCGCCGGTTGCTCGGCATGGCCTGACGCTGCCGATACATCTCCAGGTATTTGTTGCGGGCCGCCTCGTCCTCGGTGACGCCGAAGAAGGTCCGGTGGGCGTAGGCGTCCCGGCCGCCCGGCACAAGCACGCAGTTGCCCCCGAAGGCCCCCCCGCCGATATTGATGACGCCGTTAAAACGGGTTTGGTATTCCAAAATAATGGACGGCGCCTCCAGGATGTGCCCGGGCCGTATTTCCACGCGAATGGAGTGAACCGGACCGATCTTCCGGTAGGCCTGTCGGCCGAGCTTGTCGCTCAGCGCCTGCAGGTAGGCCGGGTCCTCGTCGATCCGGTCAAAAAAAGTCGGCTCCAAAGCGTCGGCAAGCAGGGGACATGATTTTACCCACTCCAAAGCGGCGGCGGCCTTAGGATACTCCTTTTCAACGGAAAACGTCCCGGCCCCGGCCCCATAACCGACAGCAAATGCAGCCGCCAAAAATAACAACGCTCGACTCATTTTCATCGGTGTCCGTCTCCTTTCATCAGTTTCAACCGGCCGGGCCCGCCTTTCGCCATTCGCTTCAACCCGGCCATCTTCAAACCCCTGATTGTAACGGGAGAATTCTCATCGTCAAGAATATCCCAAAAAATGGGACGACCCGATGTAACGGACTCCGAACCGGCATCCGGGCAGTCCTATGGCCCCCCACACCCCAGTTAAAAGCATTTATGAATCCCGTAAATCCTGTTAATCCCGTCTAAAATACCGCATCGCCCGCCGACAGCCCCCCGCGTCCCGGCCGTAAGTTTCGGATTTTTTTGACGTTAAAACGCTCAGGATTTGAACAAGCGGCTTGATTATCCTGTTTCTTTTTGCTATATTGCCCATTTTACGACGGAGGGTACGTTGAGTCCCGAGAAAGAACAGGAAAACAACATCGACGACGACATTCTCCAGTGCCGGGAGGAAATCCTTCGTGTCCTGGGGGATAAGCAGACTCCGCCGCCGCCCGCGGACGAGGCGGACACCTCGGATATTCACAGCGACGACCATGACGACTCGATTGCCTCGCTGCTCGACCGGACCCATGCCCCTTCCGGCGACACCGCCATCAGCGACCTGGTGACCCCGGAGGACGAGGAGGAGTTCCCCATCGACGCCGAGCTTGGCGAGACCGACATGGAGGGGACCGCCATTGAACTTGCACAGGAGGACCGGGCAATTGACAGGGAAAACGACCCGCCTCTGCCGCCGGAGCCGGCTGACGAGCCCGACGAGGACATCGAAGCCGTCGAAGAAATCCCCGATGACCTGATCGAGACCCCCGGAGATGACGAGGTAATCGAGGATACGGACCTGATCGAGGCCCCCGCCGATGCGGACCTCGCCCCGGAGGAGTCCGACGACGACCGGCTCCTGATCGAGGAGGAAGACGAGGAACCCCTCGAGGAACCCGTTGAAGAAGCCCCCGCGAACGACATCGAGGAGGACCCGCAAGAAACGTCCCTGCCCGTGCAGGCGGAAGATGTGATGGAAACGGCGGCCCCGAAGGAAGCCGAGCCCGAGCCGGCGATGGAATCGAAAACCGACCTTCTGAAGCAGCATCTTCTGAAGATCCAGGCCCGTTGCCAGGCCCTGCTCCAGCAGAAGAAAAACCTCTCGCAGACCTGCGAGGATCAGACCGCTCACATCGAGCAACTGTCGCAGGAGATCCAAACCCTCGAACGGCAGCGCGACGAGCTGCTCCAAAAGGAACAGGAGAGCCGCGCGCTATCCGAGCGGCTGGAGCAGTTGCAAAGTGAGCTCGAAGCCGCCCGTCAGAAAGTCGAGGAGCAAAGCCGGACCCTGGCCTCGCTTGAACAACAGACCGCCGACCGCGAGCAAACGCTCAGGGAAAGAACCGACGAGATCGAACGCCTCCGCGCCCAATTGGATCAGCTCCGCAGCGAGTCAACCGACCGCCGGCAGCAGGACGAGGAAGCCGCCGTACGGATCAAAACCCTCGAAACCTCGCTTCGCGACAGGGAGGATGAGGTTCGCTGCCTCAACGAACGCCACCGGGAAATCGTCGAAGAAAAACAGCGGCTCGGTGAGGAGATTCGCGACCTCCGCGAGCGGCTGGAGCAGACCGCCGGCAGTCGCCAGACCGCCGGGGAACAGCTCAACCGCGTCACGGCCCTGCTGCATCAGCGCGAATCCGAAGCCGACGAGGCGGACCGGCGGTTCGACAGCGAGCGGCAAAACGCCCGCGACCAGATACTCCTGCTCGAAAAGAAGCTCTCCGACGCTCGCACCGAATGCGAAACGCTCCGCGAGGAGCTTCGGGTCGCCCGCCAGGCCTCGCAGTCTTCCCAGGCGCAGTTCGATGAGACCGTCAGCCGGTGCGACGCCCTCGAAAAGGAGATCGTCCGGAAGGAAGATACCCTTCAGGCCCTCCAGGCCCGCCTCCGCCACCTCGAAGCCCAACTGGAACAGCAGGAACAGACCGCCGATGAACAGGCCCGCCGCCTCGCCGAAAAGGACCGCCGGATCCTCGCCCTCGAACAGGACCTCCGCCAAAACGCCGATCAGACAAACCGGCTCCGCGAGACCCTTGCCGACGCCGAGGACCTCGCCCGTCGGCTGGAAGAAGAGGAGCAGACAATCGCGCGGCTCAAGCAGGAGAACGAATCTCTCCGCCAGCAGCACCGGGACCGCGAAAACGAGCTGCAAACACAGCTTGACAAAGTCCGGACGGAGCTGGAGCGGGAAAATGAGCTTCTCCGCCGTCAGAATGACGACCGTGAAGGCGAGCTGCGAAAGCAGTTCGAGCAGGTCCGGGCCGGCCTCGAACAGGAAAACGAGACCCTCCGACGCCGAACCCGGGACTGCGAAGAAACGATGGAAAGGCAGGCCGAGCAGATCGCCCTTCTGCGTCGGCAGGAAGCCCGCTTAAACGAACAGATGGCCGCCCTTGGCCGCCGCCTCGAAGAGCAGACCGAGCAAATCGCCGCCCTTGAGGCCCGCCTTGAAGAGACGGAGTACGAATCAGAAGTTGCGAAAGCCCCCTTGGAGGATCGGCCGCCGAAGCCCGACGATGAACCCCGCATCACCCCCGGCATCCGTCCCTTCAGTCCGACGCCGTCCGTCTTTTCCGCCCCCGCCGCCCCCATCAGCGACGACGAAGATGATGAGGTTCCGTCGTCCCGGCCGCAAACTTCGGAGATCCCGACCTTTCACCTGGCCGACCAGATCCTCTCGGCCCAGCGACAGGCCGTTTCACAGCGGCGTCAGGGTCCGGGCACTGCAAAACCGTCCCCCGACAGAGGCATTCGCCGCGTGGCCCGCGAGTACCTCACCCCCGCGCCCGCCGAGCCGCCGACGGCCCCCGAGCCGGTGCAGCCGCTTGCCGAGTCGCCCGAGCAGGACCAAACGCCGACCGCTCCGCTCGTCGATCGCGTCGTGCTCAGCGCCGAGCAGAACCGGCTCGTCGCCGAGATCATCCAGCGGGACATTGATGCGTTCTATCGGAAGGTCGGCTACTTTATTGAATATCACGATGAATAAAGCTCCATGATACCGTATTGTCTTGCGATCAATCTGCCAGGGTGGGCAAAATCCATAATCCTTTCCTACTGGACCTATATCGCCATCGCCGCCGTCTTCGGGGCGATTCTGCTGGTGGTCCTCGGGATGCTGCTCAAGTCCCTGTTCTCCAACAAGTCCCTCCGCCGCCCCCGGCCCGGGAGAAAGAAGGGTGACGTCAGCGTCGTCCTTTCGCCCCAGCAGATCCCGACAGAGGAATTGACCTCGCTGATCCTCGCCCTGCGGCAGAGCCCGCGAACCGTCCTGTTCGGGGCGGCGGGTCTGCACTGCATGCCCGTCACCATCCCGATCCGCCTGGCCGTGCGTCTGGCCGCGACCGGCAAAAAATGCCTGCTGATCGATCTCGACACCCGGCGCGATGCGATGGCCCGCGTCTTCCGCATCCCCGTCAAAAATCCGCCTTCCTTCGAACCCGTCCCCACCAGCGCCGACAACATCCGCCTCATCGCCGCCCACGTCTTCGGCGGCAGCAAAACCATGAACATCCAGCCCATCGTCCGCGCGGCGAAGAAAAAGTATGACGTGATTCTCATCAGCGCCCCCTACCTCGACGGTCATCCCGACCGCCGGCTCATCGCCGCCGCCGCCGCATATGCGGTCCTCTTTGTCCAGATCCCCGCCCAGATGGAGCGGCTTGAAACCCTGTGCAAGTCGGCCGGGTGCAAAATCATCGCTCGATACCGCACCGAAACGCCCCCCGACGCACAGCCCGAGCCCCCCTCACAATAGCCGGGCGGCGTCGCGGTCAAGAATCCAGGTCATCTTGTCGAGCACCGGCCACAGCGCGTGGGCCGGGTACTTCGTCGGGTCCGGCTCGCTGGTGAATACCTCCTTGACGATCTGCGCCTTTTCCGTCCCGCTCACGAGCACCGTCAGCCGCCGCGCCGCCAGCAGCACCGGCACCGTCAGCGTGATACGGCTCCAGTCCTCCTCCATGTGAAACACCGTCGTCACCAGATCATGCGTATCAATCAGGGCGAAGCTGCCGGGCATCAGCGAGGCGATATGACCGTCGGCGCCCATGCCGAGTACGATCAGGTCAAAGACCGGCGTCGTCCCCGGCGGAATACCGAAGACCTCCCGGAGCGTCTGCTCATACTGGTGGGCCGCCTCCGTCAGGTCCGTCGATTCGCCGATGATGCGGTGGATGTTTTCCGGCGGGATGTCGATCTTCTCAATAAAGCGGCTGGCCGCCAGGTAGTAGTTGCTTGCTCCGCTCTCCGGCGGGACCGCCCGTTCGTCCACCCAGAAAATATGGACTTTGCTCCACTCGATCTCTCCGCTTTCCGGGTTGTCGTAGAGATGCTGATAAAAAAGATCGGGAGTGCTGCCGCCGGACAGGGCTACCATGAACCGCCCCCGCTTGTCGATGGCCTCCCGGCAGCGGCAGATGAATTCTTCGAGGGCCTTGAGGGAGAGCGCTTCCTGGTTGGGAGTCCTGATCACCTTCGTTTCCTGTATTTTCGCCGCATCCATTTACGCTTCCCCTGTTTTGAATGATAGGTCTCTACTATTATTACGCATCAAAGGCCGAAACGACAGGAAAAATTTGTTCTCTTTGCGGCCCGATATAGCCCTTTTCGGGTCCGTTTAGTTCAGTTGCCCGAGAGGTCCGATTACGACCATTTTCCGGAATCGCCTTATAAACATTCGGTACAGAAAAAGCATACGTTAAAAAGATGAGTCTTTTTATGGCCGTTTAGCAAACTTTGAGGAAGGATTTTGATGATACGCATACTGCTGATAGCCGCACTCCCGTCGGGGCTGGTCCTTTCCGGCTGCGGACGGTTCGGCCATACGCCGGACCGGGCCTTCGTAAGCCCCCAGTCCATCGGCTCGCATAACAACATCGACGAGGTCAACGGCATGTTATACACCCTGCGGGGCGGCCATATCGACCTGGCCCACGTCCGGGGCCCCGCCGACCAGACCCGCCAGGCCTATACCAGGGCCTTCGCCGCAATAGTCAGCGGCCGTCGGAGCTTTACCGTCAAGCCCGCATGGGAACGGATCACCAATCGGGTCGAGTTCACCTACCCCAGGGACTGGACCCGCCGCCCCGAACAGCAGCGCCGCCAAATCGCCCGCGAGATCGCCCTCAAAATCGCCCCCGTCGTCGGCTACAACTCCAGTCTCTACCACGAAATGCTCACATGGAAGGGCGCCCGGTTCTTCCTGATCGAGCCCGAGTTCAAGTCGTCGTTTTCGTGGGAGGACATCTACTCCAACGTCATGGGGGCATGGGTCGCGACAGAGGCCCTCCGGGCCGGCGGCGACTTCAACGCGACCTTTACCCGCCTGCTGGACAGGGAGCTTGAGCGGCTCCGCGTCGTCCCACGCGATGAGGCCCGGCGCATCACGAAGTCCGTCGAGGGCAAATGGTTCACCGCCGCCGCCCTGATAAAGAAGAACATGGACAGCCACGTGGACGGCGACATCTCGCCGTGCACCGTGCCGGGCTTCACCGACGAACCGCCGATCAGCTACCCCCTGCCGACGCTGGAAGGCATCGAACAATACGGGATCGGCGTCAAATATACCGTCAGCTCGTTCTTCCTCGAAAACGGCATCCTCAAGCGGATCGCAGGCACTCAGGAGGCCCTTCAGCCGCTCAGGGATTTTCGGCCGATCATGCAGCACATACAGCAGGAGGCGGTCGTCAAATATGGACTGGACGTGCATAAGTAATGCAAATTCACCGGCATGCTCTTCGGCCATTCCGCCCCTGAGCCGCAGCCCGAAACGACGGAACCGGCTAATTCCTTCCCCTGCTCCCCTGCCCCCCCGCCTCCCTGCATTCCCGCCTCCTCCTTACTGTCATTCCCGCGCAGGCGGGAATCCAAAATCCATCGTCCATCGTCCCTCGTCAATCAAAAATCAACAGTTTCAGGGAGACTGACGGATGAAATACGGCATCCGGATTCTGATCGCCGCCGTCATTCTGCCGCTCGGGTGCGGCACGCCCTTCTCGGACGGCAGCGGCTACGAATGGGGACATACCGGCGCGGGCAGCTTTGACGGCGACCCGTTCAACCTCGCCCCCTTCGGCAGCTCGCTCATCGACGGCAACGGCATCCTCTACACCCTGCGCAGCGGGACCATCGACCCCGACCACATCTACGGCTGGGCGCGAAAGACCCGGGCCTACTACGACAAGCTCTACGGCTGCCTGCTTAGCGACTGCGGCGGTTTTTCCGAGGGCTGTTTCAATGTGAAGCTCGATTATCCCGCCTCATGGCGGCAGATGCCCCCCGCGGAAAAGGAAAAGGCCGCCCGCGACCTGGCCCTCGAAGCGGCCCAGTACCTCGGCTTCAACGACGGCCTCTGGCACGAAATGGCGACCTGGTACGGCCACCGCACCTTCCCCCTGATCTCGGACTTCCAGAGCGCCCTGAGCTGGGAGGACCTCTACTCGGACCGGCTGGGGACATGGGTCGGGGCCCGGGCCATCGAACAGGGCGGCAGCTTCGAGCGGAATGTCACGTCGATCACGGCGGAGGAGCTGCGCAAGCGGGAGCTGGTCGATACAAACGAGGCCCGCCGCATCACACGGACGATGGAGAACATCGCCTACAAGGAGGACCCCTTCGCCAAGAAGATCCTGTGGCGCAGCATGGACATCGGCATCGGCGACGACGAAATCAACCCCGTCGTCTTCCCCGGCTTTACCGACAAGCCCCCCATCGCCCTGCCCGCCCCCACGCTGGCGGCCCTGGAGCAGCGCGGCATAAAAGTCCGCGTCACGGTCTCCCCCGGGAGCCCCAAATACGCCGTCATCAAGAAAAAGGCGGGCATCAGCGGCGACTACGAACCCGCCCTCCACAACGAAAAAATCCTCGCCGTCATCAAACAGGACGCCCAGCGCAGGGGCTTCAAAGTCTTCGACTGACACCTCACGAGCCCTTCATTCACGCGCAAAATCAATCGCCGATCGTCCATCGAAAATCGAAAACGTCATTCCCGCGCAGGCGGGAATCCAAATCAGTCGTCCAATCGCCATACGGAAAAACCCAGGGACTGTCAATAATCTTTCGCACTTTTTCTGAGAGTTCTTTCCTTGGTCATCTCTCTTGCCTCACCTTCCACCCCCGGGGGTGGAAAATAGTATCGGTCTACCCGGCCTGACCCTCCTGTTTTTCCTGCTGTTCTCGTTTGTGTTCTTTCAGTCGGTCCATGTTCATATACCGCTTGAGGCCCCACTGGGTCCCGGCGATATGCCGCAACCTCGCCGCCGCCAGCCGGACCATCTCGCCCAGGTGGTCGTGAAGCTGGGCCTCATTAATTTGGATGACATTACTCAAGTCCTTCACCGATTGTGCCGATTCCTTGCTTTGCATCAGTCTGTCCTTTCTCTGGTTAACTGGTTTCTTGTGGATTCAAATAACCATCGACCAAAGAAAGGACTCTTTTTATTTACTTCTCAAAGTGCGAAAGATATCTTACGTTCTCTCTCCAACTCCCGCTCCAGGTCCTTAAAGCCTGCAAACTCGTTGCCGTTGTCAAACGTCATGGTCCTGATTTTCTCCGGCGGCAGTTGCTTCATCGCCTCCAGCGTCGCACGGGTCACCGTCGGGGCTGATTTATCCGGCGCCTTCACCGCCACCGTATAGCGCGACTTGCGGTCCACATGGGTGGCGATCAGCCCGCTGCCTTTACGCCCCTCGACGGTATCGCCTTCCCAATCGCCAATCCGCCGCCGCTGGTTGGCCGCCTGGGGACGCTGATCGATCATCCGGCGAGAGCCTCAAAAATGGGAAAGGGGAGCCAAAACAAAACTGGCTCAAGGATATCGGCGACACCTCCAAAGCTCCAATCTATCGGCACGCCAATCGATCAGCTGAAGGATTCGCGTGCTCTTGCTTTAAGATTATTTCAAGGGAGGCAAAAAGTTTATTGCGTTCAGTCTCATTCGACATAATCCCTTCGTTCCCCTACCTGCTGGCGCCACATAGCGTAATATAAACCTTTTTGCAGCAGCAGCTCTTCGTGTGAACCGGTTTCAATAATCCTCCCTTTCTCCAATACATAGATTACATCCGCATGCATAATGGTGGATAACCGGTGTGCAATTAATATCGTAATCTGCTCCTTGCGTTCTGAAATATTCCGGATGGTATCGGTGATGTCTTCTTCGGTTAAGGAATCGAGCGAAGACGTCGCCTCATCAAAAATCAACAAACGGGGATGACGCAGTAAGGCTCTGGCGATGGAAATACGCTGTTTTTCGCCGCCGGATAATTTCATGCCCCCTTCGCCTAATAAGGTATCTATCCCATTGGGAGAATTTTTTAATAATTGTTCACAGGAAGCCTTGTGCATCGCGTCGGTAATCTCTGTATCGGTGGCATCGGACTTGACAAATAACAGGTTGTCCTTGATGGTGCCGAAATACAATTGCGTATCCTGCGTTACAAATCCGATTTGCCTGCGTAACTGGTTCATCCGGATGACGGAAGAGGAGTGTTCATTAAAGAAAATATCGCCCGTAATGGGTTTATACAATCCGACCAATAATTTGACCAGCGTGGACTTCCCGGAACCCGAAGGCCCCGCAAATGCGATCGTCTCTCCGGATTGCACCCGGAAAGAAATTCCGTCAATGGCGTTGGACGTCGCCGTTTTATGGCGAAAGACGACATCCTGAAAACGGATCGTTTTTAATTCGCCTGTCTCTGCCGGGTTTTCAGGCCTTTTTTCGACAGGCTTGGACATTAACAGATCAAAGCTGTTGATGGACGCTTCTACCTCCCGGTAACTTAATATAATAGTGCCCAAATCCTGCAAGGGCCCGAATATGGACGTGGATATAAATTGCATCGCGATCAATTCTCCCGTTGTTAAAATTTTCCTGAAGATAAGCCAGAGAAGAATAAATAAGATAGACTGCTTCAGAATACTGAGCAACGTACCCTGCAAAAAGACTAGGGTACGCATCTTTCTGACTTTCAACATCTCCAGCTCAAAAATTTTACGCGTCTGTTCCTTGAGGCGCTTGATTTCTGGAAAGGTAAGACCCAGGCTTTTGACCAGTTCGATGTTCCGTAACGATTCTGTGATAACCCCCGACAGCTTATTGGTTTCCCGATTTATCGTGCGCTGCGTGAGTTTTATTTTTTTACTGAGCAGCCCGGTCAGCGATCCTAAAACGACGGTGCCGATGATAAACACAGGGACAAGCATCCAGTTTTTGGTCACCGAATACCAGATCAAAAATCCGATGCCGACGACGGATGAAAATAAAATGCTGACAACGGAGTGCATGAATTGCTGAGTGTCGTTTCTGACTTTCTGCAATACCGACAGCGTTTCCCCGCTGCGCTCTTCTTCAAACTCCTGAAAAGATAACCGAAGGGTTTGCCGTAATCCGTCATCGAAGATCTGCATGCCGAACTTCTGAACCGCCAGCCGTGTAAAATACACCTGGAAAGATTTAGCGACGCGGGCCAGCAAAGCGATGGCAATAGCGACAGCCAGCCACCGGAGCACGCCTTTGACCAATACCTCTTCGGCCAGAGTGTCGGACCGGGTGGCATAGTCATCGATGATCTTGCCGAAAATCAGCGGATCAACAAGACTTAATAATTGGCTGATCCCTGCCAGGGCAAGGGAAACGACAATAAGCCATCGCTGCGGCTTTAAATACTTCCATAGAATTTTCATAATGACTCCGGAGCGAATTCCGCCGGGTAATCCGCCAGATCAGTTGGACGAGCATCCACCCGCGCTGACCCGACGGCCCAAAGGACTTTGAGAGGCCGCTATTCTCGGCGTCCATTTCAAGAAAAAGTATATTTTTTGCTGGAAAATATTTTCTATTTTTGCCCTCCTAAAAACATCGACTACGATAAAGTTCAGGACGCAGAAAAAGCAGGGGGAGGTGTTAGCCGAGCTTTTAATTGGTATTGTTTGAAAAACTGCCAACACCATCCCCTTAAGCAGAATAATGAATTCATGCTTTTGCTCAAAATCTGTTACTCGAACGAATATCAGCCTATCGAAAAGTCAGGGTGGCTTATTTGCTCATGGCTTTCTTGATAAGTCCTGCGATTGCCAGCAAGACGCCTCCGCCCACGCCGCCCCCGGCAATACTTCCCACGATACTGCCGATATCCATCCCGCCGCTGCCCGTAGACATGCCCAAAAGACCCAGCAGTTGGCCTCCAAGCCCGCCGCCAACAATACCAGCTATGGAATTGCCCAGCGTCCCGAGGGATATGTTTTTAAAGATACCTCCTGCAACATTTCCCCCAACAGCCCCGCTGACCAATTGAATAATTAACGGCAATACGTTTCCCATAACACGTCCTATCGTTCAAAAATGGTTTTATGGAATTACCAATTTATCACTTGGTGAAAAACGCCTGATGCGGATTGATGGTATTTGTTATGATTAGTATTCGACCATGGCCGGCATCTGCTTAGCCTGTTCGACCCAATCGGTGACCATCGCCTCAGTCGGAACACGGCGGGTCAGTTTTTTCTGTTCATTCACCTCGGTCATTTTTTTGATCAGGTTAGATGGGATGCGATGCTTGAGCTCCTTGACCGTATCCACGCCGGATGCTTCGAGCAGTTCGGAGAATTCTGCCCCAATCCCTTTAATGCGATACAAATCGACCATATTCACCCATTTGAGTATTAAGGTCTCGCTTATCCCGGTCTTCTTGGCAAGTTCAGTTCGGTCCTTTTTTGTTTTACCGGCCTCCAGCATCTGATCCGTATCTTCGATTCCTGCTTTGCGAAGTTTTCGCCATAGGCGGGTCCGATTCCTTCCACGTCTTCGATTTTGTACTTAGCCATTGTTGAATTCCTTTCATAAAAAGACAGAACATATTTTTCGGGTGCACCGAAAAAAGTGCGTACAATACCCAATAATTTTATGTAATCGTAATAAAAATTCAAGATTATTCTTTTGTAAGCCCTCGATATGAGATTCATAGCTCTTAAATCGGAATCCTTTCCAATTTCCCTACCGGGTTCCGCCATCTTATCTATCTTTTCATAACACAGGTTCTGAATCTAGTCAGGAATGCAGGGATCAGGGATAGGATGCATATCCAAAGCGTCCCTGTCCCCATTGCGGCCACTCGTCCTATCGGGACAAGGTCTTTAGACGAAAGCTACATGATCTCGGCGACTTGGCCGCCAATCGCCCCATTGACCTTTGGGTTAGCTATTCACAGCATTGCTGTTCCAAATGCAAACGCTGCTTCAATGCCGACCTCAGCGATCTTGCGGATCCCGGCTGTCACTATACCCGCCGGGTTGTTCACCTGGCGGTGCGGTTGGTTGTGGAGGACGGCCTGTCATACCGGCCGGCCTCCAGGCACTTATGGCGAGACCATCGGGTTTTCGTTCCCTGGGCTACCATCCAAAACTGGGTTGAAGCGACGGGAAAAAAAAGCGGAGCAGCGAATTGCAGCCGACTACCTTGACGGTGTTCTGGCTGATTTCTCCGGCTATATCGCCGCGGATGAACTCTATGATGGTCCGTTCTGCGTATTATCCATTGGGAGAAAAAAAGGGGGTCAGGAACCTTTATTTGGCTAACTCGCTTACAAAAGACGAAATCCCCTTGCTCCCGGGCCGCGTCATCAAAGCCGATTTTTAAAATAGAATTTCCCATTGGGGACCGGGTTTGATGCGAACGGCCGCATACTCGCGTTTCCCGCACTTCGGACATTGAGGATCAGGCATTATTTCTCTCTTATTAAAAATGCCGCGGCGAGAACAATTCCCCGCCGCGGCATCGTCGGGCATTACAACTTCTTGTTCTGTGTCTTACGTGCTTCAATCTTCGCGTGTTGTTTGCAATATAATCCGCCGGGGCCGTATCCTCGCTTTCTTTCACACTGGTAGGACCTGATCCCGCCGCTATACACCACAGCAATACACTGGGTCGGCTGTTCGGGAATTCGCCCCTTGAATCCGTATTTTCTTTCCACTTTTTTCATTCCCACTCCAAAGAGCTACTTAAAAGCTGTAGCCCAATTCAATATCTTTCAGGTTTAACCGCCTGTCGTGGTTTAGATCAAAGGGGTCAATGTTTTCTTCTTTTAACCACAGGGGCAACAGGGATTCCAGCGTTTTGGGGCTTTCCCAATTCACCTTAAAGCCGACGGTCTGGTCAACCGGTGCAACCAGAATCTTGAAACCATCGTCCATCGTGATCCAATGAGGATCAAAGCCGTTCGGCTCGACCGGCGTGAAGAACGTGGAATGAAGGACATGCCGCGTTCCGTCCGGGCTGTTGGCCTTCACGGTCCATTCAATCTCGGTCCAAACATTCGGATCGGCGACGAAGTTGGGATCATTCAGCGTTTCAGGAGTACCCAAAGCTCCACAACATCGAAATAGTCCGCCGATGGTCAGTCCTGAAATGTCACAGGGCTTTGAGACGACACGAAGCGATCCGTAATAGACGGACGCATATTCAATCATTATCTCGTCGGATGCAATCTCAGTAGGATAGGGTGCACATTCAATGCCTGTGTATCCGGGTATGAATAATCCTTCCGCGTCTTTATTACAGGCGGCCCGCATGATCTCCATTGCCGCCGCCCTGAATCCGCTGTCGGGCAAATCGGGGATCGGCGTGCGAAGAAACGACCGTTCGGCCTCTGATAATCCGACATTCCGATAGTCATTACCTGTGGTCGGCGTGAGAGAAAGACGGTAAGCGCTTTGTGCTATTTTGTTCATTCTTTGAGCCCCTGCGGAATAGGGGGGCATGGGAGGATGACCTTCCGGATACAGGAACGGCCAAAGGTCCACTGGCGGGTTCGGGTTCGCTGTTGCTCCCGGAGGCGGTGTGTAAGTCCCTTCCCAAATGGACTGATAAACAGAGCGGTAATGACCAATGCTCTTGCCCATCCATGGAATAATCCAATTCGGGTCCTGTTCCTCATACGGGACTGTTGAAATATCAAAGGGCGTATCGTCCGACGACGTTGCGGCGGCCACCTGTGGAGGGCCGCTGTAGGGGTAATCAGGGAATGGGATACAGCCGTCTCTGCACGGAGACCATGAGCCGAAATAGATACCCCGCTCCATTGTTTCCGGGTTCCAATAGAAATAATCCCGTGGCTGATTCAAACAACTGTATTGTAGAAAACATCCAGAGGCATATTCCCGGCCGCCCGCTGGCGGGGCAACACGAAAATCGTAATGGTAGCGATAACGATAGGGTCCGTCCCACGGCACGGGCGGGGTATGGCTGACGCCCAAGAAGGCAAATCCGCTTTTTCGGGTCCTGATTTCATCGGGGAAATCAAAGGGGGGTTCGTCTTCAAAGGGGTAAATGTTTCCCGGTTCCTCCCACGGCGACCATGCTAAACTTTCCGGGGCGACCTTCATAGGAACATTGCCGTATGGCAGGCATTCGTTGTTTTCGTCTCTTGCGGCCGTCCAATGCGTCAATACGCCGTCGGGTTCCGGTCGGCTCCATCCGTACATCGGTTCTCTTTCGCCGGAACTATTGACGCTCCCCGATTGCAGGGTCGCTTGCTGATAGGCCCATTGTGTTTCACGGTCCCATCCATCATCTTCGCATCCTGCAATCCATACCACAAACAGACATAAAAACAGAAAATAATATTTAGTCAAAGTCATCTTTTGTTCCCTCCTAAATTGATAGAATACTCAAGTTGACTGACTTTTAGAATGGGCATTTGGACGATGATGGTGATTTTTTCAATAAAAAACGGCACTCTCTTCGATAAAAGGGTTGGAACACGCTCTTTTACACAGGAGACTGCCGTTATGTTCAAGATCGTCCGTTTTCCCAAAAAACTGGAATCTTTTTTCGATTCCCTGGAAGATTCGTTCCACTGGGACCATTTTCAGTACTTCCGCACCCTGG
>JBNRMP010000110.1:0-7251 GCA_050309685.1 Anaerohalosphaeraceae bacterium | reverse complement strand
TCCGTGTTTTTCCGTGTAAATCCGTGGTTAAAAATAATTCGTGTCCATTCGTGTAAATTCGTGGCTAACCCAGTTCCTCCGCCAGCTTATCCAGCTCCGCATCGCTCATCGCCGTCAGCGGCTTGTGCCGACTGCGGTTGAGCCACCCCAGCGAGCCGCCCGCCGGCCCGCCGGCCACCCGTCCGCCCGTCTTCGGCGGCTGCGCCCCGTCCGGCCCGGGGTTCTCCCCCAGCAGCTCCACCAGGTCGTTGATCGTCAGCGGCCTATTGTCCGGATCGTCCTCCTCCCCCGAACCGTGCGGATCGACCTTCTGCCGCGCCGCCAGCTCCTTCTCCAGCTCCGACACCCGGCCCTCGGCCTCCTGCCGCCGCTTCACCTCCGCCTGCTTGTCCGCCAGCAGCCCCGCAAACTGGGCCTCCGTATACGTCTTTTCCTGCCCGCCCAAGTCTTCTTTTCGTTCCGGTTCCATAAATCAGTTCTCCTAAATTCATAATTCAAAACTCTCAATTCAAAATTCTTTTGTCTCCATTGGACAAAAGTTTGCAGGGTTTGAAAAAACAGTCTTTTCAATTCAAAATTCAACATTCACCATTATCAATTAGAATTGTCGTCCTGTAAAATCGGAGCGGCTAACTTCTTGCGGAACCGGCAGTTAGAATGATTTTTTCACCACGGAGTCCACGGAAGGGCACGAAGAAATTGGACTAAACTTCAGAGGTGCACATATAAATATTGACATTACAAGCCTATTTTTGAGAATTGAGAATATAGCCATCCTTGATTTTGTTTTCATCATGTACTATAGTATTCTTAGCCATTATTTATTGTTTTTGTCTACCTTCTAATGGATGTTTCTTTTCTGTTTCTTTTGCATATGGAGATGTGTTAGTAATGAAAAAGTATGGAAACGAAGACCATAAGATATATCATGGTGACGCTATTGAAGTTATGCGGTCAGAATTTTCGGATTCCTCTGTAGACCTTATATTTGTTGATCCTCCTTATAATATAGGTAAGGATTTTTCTGGTTTCAAGGACCGTTGGCCTTCACTTTCAGAGTACGTTGATTGGGCTTACACTTGGATTGATGAATGTTTTAGAATTCTGAAACCTAACGGCACGATGTATCTAATGACAAGCACTCAAGCGATGCCATTTTTTGATATTTATGCCAGTAAGAAATTTACAGTTTTAAGCAGAATTGTATGGTCTTATGACAGTTCGGGTGTCCAAGCGAAAAAATATTTCGGTTCCATGTATGAACCCATCTTACATTGCGTTAAAGACCCAAAATCGTACACGTTTAATGCTGACGATATACTGGTAGAGGCTAAAACGGGTGCAAAGAGAAAGTTGATTGATTATCGTGGCGGTTCCCCTAAGCCTTATAATACAAAGAAAGTGCCTGGTAATGTTTGGTATTTCCCACGAGTACGTTACCGAATGGATGAATACGAGAATCATCCCTCACAAAAGCCTGAAGCTCTTTTGAATAGAATCATTCTTGCCAGCAGCAATGAAGGCGATATCGTTCTTGATCCCTTTTCTGGAACCTTCACCACTTCTTCTATAGCCAAATCTTTAGGTCGCAGAAGTATCGGAATTGAACTTCAAGACGAATATCTGAAAATTGGTTTACGCCGTGTTCTTGATTTAGTTGAGTTTAATGGCGAGATGATAGAGAAACCGAAAAAGAATACAATCCAAAAAAATAGAAATGGGGTAAAACACCAAGAAGTTACAGGAGGACTTTTCAGTGGCAATTACTGACCATCTTTTCACTAACACAATATGGGATATTCTCAATAAACATTACAAAGGTTTGGCTAGCGAGATCCTTAATTGCAGTGAACTCATTCAATACTTAAACTTTAAGACTAAGGCAGCAAATCGAGGTTCTAAGTCGCGTGCGGGTTTTGCAAATCACTATGCTATCTATGTGTTAATTGAAGACTACTTAAAGAACGGCTTCGACAAAAGTGGCACCTACTCCGATTATGAGGGTGCACGGTTTAGTGATTTATTTATACGTCAGCGAGAACTTCCTTTTGGCAATAAACTTCAAAACCATGCTTTAAATCACAGGTTAAATGAAGAATTTAAAAAATGTTTTCCTTCATGTGAGCACGTCCCGGTCATAAGAGACAGCGAAAGCAATAGGTACTGGTTTAACGAAAATCTCTTAATTTTAAATATCGGCAAAAAACAGGTCAATCTTGCGATAGCCGTTAAAGAAATTATTGAGGCATATGTTTTGGCCAGACAGAAAGCTTTTTCGGATTTCATGTCTTATTGTCAAGAGATTATAGATATTCAAGAGAAATCGCCTGATAAGGCAATTGAATTCATTAAAGGTTTGTTTCGCCCAAACGTTGACGCTCGTGTGTTTGAAATAGCCAGTTTTGCGGTTCTCAAACAACACTATGCCGACCAACGTATTTACTGGGGCTGGTCACCTGAAGAACTTATTGAAGAGTCTTTAGTTCTTTATAAAACCGGCCGTACAAATGCAAATGACGGTGGTATTGATTTTGTCATGAAGCCACTTGGCAGGTTTTTTCAAGTCACAGAGACAGTTGATGCAGGCAAATACTTTTTAGATATTGATAAAGTTCAGCGATATCCCATAACCTTTGTTGTAAAGACCAGTGATTCAAAGGAAGAAATTTTAAGAAGGATTGCTATTCAAGCTGAGGCTAAATATCAGATTAAATCGATTGTAAAAAAATATATAGAATCAGTTGAAGAAGTCATAAACATTCCACGCTTAGTTGATATTTTTGAAAATGTTCTCAGAGCTGGTTATGGCTCCAAAGTAATTGAAGAGATTGTACTTCAAAGCCGTGTAGAATTCAATGTAGAGGCCGAAGAACAGGATGTTCTCGCTTTTGAAAAGGCAGAATCAACAAGTAAGAAAAAAACTGACTAGTTGTTCCTGGGTCGCACATGGTTGACAACCGCAACTCCATTTTGATTTTCCATGATTTTGATTGCGGTAGCCGACCTTGCGAATGTATGCATGTATGCATGATGAACCGTCAAAACTAAATCTTGTACCTCATCACCCATCGCTTCTAGTGCTGTAACCTTTAATCCAATTTTTAGGCATTCTTCGATATGTATATGCCGGTCATGGCTTTTATGATGGGAGTGATCTGACAAGTGTTTCACAATGGCTTTTGCCTTTTCTTCGGCGTCCGGTTCACCATCAAACATGACTGTTTTAAGCCAATTCGTTACTATCTCTCTCGACCATTTTATTGCTTTGTCACAATCACCGATAAAGGCGGGGTGATATTTTCCAACGATTGCTTGCCAAAGAGGGATACATGACGGGTCCTTCTTGATTTCCCTTTTCGCAGTTTCAAACTCTTCTATTACCCCGCTTGCAGGTATTCCCCTAAACTGAGGGTCTATCGGGCCGAGGTTTGTTTGTTTACCCATTACTATTTCTTTACAGGCACAGGCCATCATAGTTCCAGCCGACATTGCAACCTGCGGCACAAATGCCCGAATATTTCCATCAAACATTTTATGTAAATAATCAACGATGGATTCGGTAGCAGCCGTACTTCCCCCCGGCGTATGCAATAGTAAATCTAACCCTATGGAACGATCTAATTGATGAATCGTAGCCATGAAGCCGTTCTTATCGTTCTCATTGACGATGACTTCTTCATAGACCGGCTTTTGGAGCCACCCCGAATAATAGGCAATAATATTTCTGCCTGTTTTTTGGTGAAGTTCTTTTAAGTATTTTCTGCGTACCTGATCAAGACTGGCCCGTGCCTTACACTCGATCCCCTCTATTTCCTCTAATACAGTATTCCAATTAGGCATTTTTACCAGTATTTAAATTAGTTGATCCAGTTTGAATTACAAAATGCGATTCAAGCACCGAACACTTTTTATAGTTACCAGCAAATTCTTCGGGATTGCTATATTCAGGGTAGTCTTTTTCCTCAATATGCAGCGCACTGAATACCTGATGTATTTTATCCTCAACGGCCATATTTATTCCCTTTCGCTTTAGAACTTCTTTCCCGTTCTTCGGTGCAAAAGCCGTACCACTTAATTACATCCCGCTTTTTTAGGCTTTTACGACCCCAAAACGAGGGAGTTCTTGTCTAAATACAATCCGTTGTGTGTAAAAAACATTCATTTTTAGAAGCGTTTACCATCCGTGGCCGTTCCCTTTTAAGGATTATAATAACAACTCCATGTATTTCAATAAGAAAAGATAGAGGCATTTTAGTCTTTTTACCACCCCATCGCCCCCCAATTCCCCCAATACAGGCTCTCCATCGAATCCTCGTCCGAATACGCATCCCGCCTGCCGACCAGCTCGCCATCCACAAACTGCAAAGCATAGAGCCCATTGACATACGCGTCCGCCCGGTCCGGCGAATTCCCCAGCCGCTTCTTGATATCCGCCTTGCTCTCGATCAGAATCCGCCCGTCCCGGTATTCATAGGTCGGCGTCGTAAGCTGCCCTTTGAGCTTGGGCTCGATGTTCTTGAGCTCCACATCCCCGTCCGCAAATCCATCCGCCGCCCTGCACCAGATCTCACTCCGCAGGTTGTAATACTTCTCCGGCTCTGAAGATTTCGCCGCGTTGTCAATCGCCAGGACATTGTCGCCCATCTCGATCAGCCGGTCCACAATCCCGGCCCCGAGCCCGCATACATCCACGGCGATGGGGCAACGTCCGTTTGTATGCGCCATGATATGCAGGACATTGGCCGTGTGCATAAGACTTTTCTGGCCATAGATTTCACTCTCCACAATTTCCGTATTTTCCAGATAGTAGATCACCGTCTCGTCGTCCCCGTACCGCGCTGGGTCACAGGTAATCAGCTTCTTCAATGTCGGCGGATACAGCCGGATCTTTCCGGCATTGTCCACCCAGGCATCCTTAATCACCTGGTTGTACCCGCCCAGCTCATCCCAACACCCCTCCAGGTACGCCCGCAGCAGCTCCGGCCGATGCTTGAACGAATCCCGCAGCGTCTCGATATAGCTGGCGCCCAGGTACGGGTTATCCATCGGCAGGGCTTTCACATATACCCGGCCCGGCGACGGGTTCAAAATAAACTCATCCTTCAGGAACGACGGCGCGGGGTTGGCCGTAAACAGTCCCTTGCCCGGCAGTTTATGCCCGTTGACAATCAGCCGGGTCGTCGCCCGCAGTTCGCCGATCTGTTCCCGATCCACTTCCTCCGCCTGATCGATGAAGTAGAAGGCATACTCGGCGGAGTTGAACTTATTGACCACCTCCGTATTATCCAGACCGCCCGTGATGATCTTCACCCGCCCGCAGATGATAATCTCCGCGGGCTTGCCCTTGATCACATAGCCATCCGAGGGAATAAACCGTTTCCAGGTCTCCAGCGTCGTGTTGGAGAAGTCCACGCCGCGTTTTCGGCCCATGAATCCCACGGGGATCGGATGCTCCCTCGGCTCAATCCCGCATTCCTTGATGATGTCCAGGCACCGATTGAAACACCAGTAACATCCGAACACACTCTTCCCGCCGCCCTTGGCACCGCCGTAGAGCACCTCTTTCACATCCGGCCGTTTCAGGGTATCCCAGGCGAGAGTCTGCTTTTCCGTCAGCACCGGACGGAACTCATAGTTATTCGGATCCATCGCGCTCACCGTCATACTCCGGATCATCCTCCGGCCGCCCGTACGTCTTCGTAATCACCACGTTGAACGGCAGGCCGCCCGCATTCTTCACACCCACGTTCTGGGTACACTTGCCCTCGGCGAGCTGCACCCGCTCGGCGTACTGTTTGCCGATACGCTGGACCTTATCAATCTCCGCGTAGAGCTTATCCTTTTCCTCATCCAAGATCGCCGGATCATTGAGCTTGCGGTCCAGCCGTTCCAGGTACTCCATCGTGATCTTGTCCGCCAGACCGCGGACCCGCCGCAGCGTGAGATTGTACTTCTCCTCACGGATTCGCTTGACATCCTCATACTTCTCCGGTTTTTTCCGCATCTGCGCATAGACGTAGCTTTCCGCCTTGCCCAGCTCAGCGGCTATCTCCGATACCGGTATGCCGTCCTCATACTGGGCATAGATCCACTGGAGTTCAAATTCGTTCGCGTTCTCATCCATACTGCTTATTCCTTCCCACACCGTACTGTTTGTTATTGCGGTACTGGTTATTATTCCCGCCACCACCAGTCGGAGCATCCGGCTTCACATAGAAGCCGATATGTGAAGCATTGCCGCACAGGTCCGGCCTGCCCGCATCGACACAGGGAGAGCTGTCCTGCAGGCAGAAGTCCCCGCCCGCCGCATTGACCAGCACGGGATTCTGCTGGAGCGTATGAGCACCCACCGGCCGCATGCTGTATCCCGCGGGCAAATCGCCGGAATAGTACAGCACCGCCGTGTCGCCCAGCCGGTCGATGAAACAGTTGTAGTCTTCATCGTGGATACTGCCGCCGTTAGCCATTACGTGGAACACGCCGTACTGAGCGGCCTCGTTCACCACCGCAATCGTATTCCATACCGTCAGCCTTGCCTTGTCGCTGTTGCATTCAAATGCCGCCGCCGTCATATTGTAGAGCACGCATCCGTCGACCTTCGTATCCCCGTCCCCTCGGACACCCACCGCCAGGTTCCGCCCCAGGCACCCATCCAGCAGCACCGGTACATTGAAGCTGTAGCCATTGCCGCAGCCATCGGCGATACACCGGCTTAGATGCACGCTCTTGGCCGCCAACACGCTGTCCTGCACGCGGAACCCCCAGCCGCTGATCCCCGGCCCTGCCCAGCAGTCATCCAGCACCACATTGTCGCAGCCGTCAATCCCGTTGAACCCGTTGAGTCCGCCGTCGAACGCACATCCCTTGAGCACCAGCCCGAAGCTGTGCCCCGTGTACCCGCCCTGCGAGTATACGCAGTCGTACCCCGCATTACCGATCACATACAGGTTCCGCAGTTCCATATTGTCCCTCTGGAAGTTCACCGCCGCCGCAGCCAGAGCCGACCCGTCCAGCACCACCTTGCAGCCGCTGCCGATCCCCTCCTGCATGATCCGCTCCGCCGACCGGTAGTACGTCTGCCCCTCATCCATATCGCTGATGAAGGTCCCGTTGGCATAGGAGAGCGTCTGGTTATAGCCGATGAACCGCTTCCAGGTGTTCTTCTTCGGATCACCGCCATTAGAGCTCAGGTTCATACTGCCGGTCAACACCTCATCCTTATTCGTAAACACCCAGCAGTTCTTCTGATAG
>JBNRMP010000109.1:0-3958 GCA_050309685.1 Anaerohalosphaeraceae bacterium | reverse complement strand
GGACGACCCTGGCCACCTGCAAAAAACAGAACCAAAATGTCCTGAAGTTTATCCATGATTCGCTCGTCGCTCATTGGAGCAACAAAGAATATCCTTCGTTAATCGGTTAAAAACTGTGAACGGTTACTATAAAAAAGCACCGGACACTTTTATATATATGACTTTATTATCTATCGCCGTGTACGGGCAATAGCTCAAGCCCGTACACGGCTTTCATCCAATTTTATATGGTTTGGTTGTCATTAAGTCAAGCATTTACTCTGACTGAACCGTTCCTGTCTGCAAGTCATAGAGGCTTTGATAGACTTTGTCCATGAACTCCTTCCAATCTTCAGCATTGATTTCCTGCTGGATATGGAGGTCTTCAAGCCAGATCTGCTCAAGGAAGGCGATACTGTCCTGCAGTCGAGTGATTGAATTTTCTACAGAGACGGCCGTTTCCGTCAGCCGCATTGTTTCCGCGCCGACGGACATCATCATCTGCCCCCCACCGCCTCCATTGATCATGTCCAGGATCATGAGTTCGTCAGGCGTCAGGAGCTCCGTCAGTTCGTCAAGCTGCTGATAGAGCGTGTCCATAAAGGCCTGCCAATCCTCAGGGCTGATCTGCTGCTGGATATCCGGATCGGTCAGCCAGATGTCCTCAAAGAAGGCGATGGTCTCCTGAAGGTGCAGGACCTGCTCCAGCATGCCCATGCCGGACCGGAGTTCATAGAGAAAGCGGGTTTTTTCCCACAGGTCGTAATTGAGCGCCTCCATGAACGCCTGCCAATCCTCAGGGTCGATCTGCTGCCGGATCTCGGGATCAAAGAGCCAGAGGTTCTCAAAGAAGGCGATGCTTTCCTCCAATTGAACGATCTGCTCCCCGAGCTCTTCCACGGTCAACTCGCCGGACGGCTGGATTCCAGAACCTGTCCAGTAGCGGGAAAGCCATGCCAGGTCCTTCATATCGATGTTCCACTGGCTGGTCCCGCTCGTGTCGCGGTTGAAGAACTGCCAGGCGGGGTCCTGCGGATCGTAACTGAGCCACAGGGAGGCAAACAGGGACAGCTCGGTCAGGTCCACCGCCCCGTCGCCGTCATGGTCCAACGGGTGGTTAACGGTCTTGAGTTCCCGCCAGCAGGCGACCCAGAGCCAGTCCTGCATGAAGACTGACAGGTCGGCCATGTCGATAATGTCTTCACTGTCGCCGGTGTTGTCGAGGTTGCAGTACTGCCATGCGGGATCGCCCGGGAGGGACGTCTGCCAGTACGTGGAGAACAATGAGAATTCGACCATGTTTATGAGGCCATCGCCGTCCCAATCCAGCAGATGGGCGCTGTCCACGCAGTCGTAAACATCTGCCCAGCAGGCCTGCCAGAGCCAATTGCCTTCCTGACAGAAGAGGGCCAGGTCGGCCAGATTCACCTTCAGGTCCCTGTTCAGGTCGCATTTTTTACCGTTCGGCTTCCATATCGCTTTTCATCGCGCCAGCGTATCGGGATCGGCATAGTCCGGATGACCGATGAAGTTGGGATCGTTGCGAATGTCCCCATCATTTGGATCGCGACACTTCCAGACCGTTGAAAAGGTGTTGAGTTCCGCATAATTGATAACGCCGTCCGAACTCCAGTCCAATTCGCTGGAAGCGTCCATGCAGGCCGCTTCATCGGCCCCGATATCCACCGTCGCGCCGGACAGGCGGAACTCCTTATCCATGTCGATCTGATGGACGCCGGTAAAGAGCGGATTGCCCGCATCGCGGCAAGGGGATTCCCAGGCAATATGAACGTTGTTGGGGTCAGCGTAGGCGAACAGGGGATTGGCGCTAAAGTTGCCGCGTACATCTTTATTCTCAGAGCCCTCGGGGTTGTTCGGGTCGAAAATGCAGCTATACAAGATGTGCTCTTTGGGAAAACCGGCGTACTGCTCTCGGTCGGCGTTGTTGAAGTACAGGATGCAGTTCTGCACGTCCGGCCAGTCCCGGTCATTGGGATCGTCGAGTGTGCCACTGTCCTGAAACCGCACACCCCGGCCCCGGTTGTAGGCGAAGGTGTTGTTGTGCAGGACGGGTCGGAAGGTCGGATTAATCATCCGGATGCCGTCACGGCCAAAACCCTTAAGGTCATTATCCGCGATAATGCTGTTTTTGACTGTCGGGGTTGAATTCAATGAGTAAATCCCGTACTCGCTGTTGCCTTTAACGATTGTATTTTCTATTGTCAACAAGGAACCTTCATTGTCTTGCCGAATTCCGTATAAACCGCAACCTTTAATCTCACACCACCTGACAGCAATATTGCCTCCTGCCGCATAGATTCCATAGTCATCGTTACCGATTACAACGTTATTTTCGAGACAAAAGTCCACAGCGCTGCCGTAAATGCCATAGTCCGCCGCTCCCGTCACTACAAAACCGTCGAGACGTGAGTTCTGGCCCATCGTTACAATCGTATCGCTGCGGAGACCCGGACTGATCTCGCCTGAAAGGACTGCCGGATACTTTTTGGGGTTGCGTTTTTTGAAGTCACAGCCGCCGGCGGGGAAGCCGCCGTAGAGCTTTGCCCCTTGCGGTAAAAAGAAAGAACTGCCGCCGCTCAGTCCCGGTTTATAGGTTTCCTGGGCCACATAGACCGTATCCGGCTTCGGGATGCAGTCGGAGTCTGCGATCCGAGTCAGCGCCTCCTGTAAATCGGTATAGGCGTCTGCCCAGTTGGTTCCGTTATTGTATCCGGAAGCGGTCATGTCCACATAAACGATCATCCCTGAATCCCCACAGGCTACCGGGGTTTCATGAATCACCGAAAACGTATTTAAGCTGGATGTCACAACCGCCTTATTGACCAGTATCATGCCCGGCTGAGCATAGTGATTCACCGTTACGGTCAATTCTCTCATAACAGACTGTTCCGGTGCAATATCCGGCAGACTCCACGTGTACGTATGCTCCGAACCATTATAATTCACATCCGGCAGATCGTCATAGTCCACGCCCTTCGGCAGATAGTCGATCAATAAAATATTCGTGGCCGTTTCCTCGGATGTATTCGTAACCGTCAGAGTAAAGGTCAGACTTTGGCCCGGCAGGACAGGCTCCGCCGCATCATCCTCCTTTGCAACCTTCAGCGCCCCATTGATATAATCTTCATAAACCTCAATTCCCGCCAGTCCATACATCATAAGGCCGTCCGGATTATCGTTTGTGTACTCGGAAAGCATAACATGATCGTTGGGGTTATTGCCGGACATGTCCCACAGTTGGATAACACCTTCTCTGTTGGGGCCGTATAACGTGACAAACACTCTTCCGGCCATGTCGCTGTTGGCATTGATTCCGATGACGTTTGCTCCCGCATCCGTCGTTGTTGTGCTCAGGGGATCCAGCTTTGTTTTGATGATATCCTGAGGGCCTTGCCATGCACCCCCATACAACGTATTGTCAGCGGCATTATAGTCGAGAGAGACAATCGGGCTATTCATGTCTACTTTGCCGAGGTAAGCAAAATCATCATTCATATCATACATGTAAACTTCGCTATAGGTCGGGGTCCCGCTATAGTAATATTCACTGACAAAAAGAATATTCTGTTTGATCGTAAGATCGCAGGCGTACCGGATCTGGGCCAATTCAACGGCGGGACCGATATAGCTCAGGGTTTGCGTGGACGGGTTCCAGTCGATCAGGTACAGGACGTTGCTGTTGCGCTGGGCGGCAATGAGCCGCCCATTCAAACTGTCATAGACAAGACCGCCGTCCGCCATAACCGGCAGACTGGCCGTTGTGATATAGTCCAGCGTTGAGCCGTTATCGACAATAATATCGATTTTGTCATATTCTCAAGTTGACTGACTTTTTTAGCGTGGGATTTTGGACGATGATGGTGATTTTTTCAATAAAAAACGGCACTCTCTTCGATAAAAGGGTTGGAACATGCTCTTTTACACAGGAGACTGCCGTTATGTTCAAGATCGTCCGTTT
>JBNRMP010000108.1:0-7418 GCA_050309685.1 Anaerohalosphaeraceae bacterium | reverse complement strand
CTGCCGGAGGCGATCCGCAAGGGCGGCCTGCTGGCCGCCGACATGACGGCGATGACGGCCTATATGAAAGGCGCCTGTCACATGTCGTATACGACCATTCAGCAGTTTTTCAAGCACGTGATCAAGCTGGACCTTTCGCGGGGGATGCTCTGCAAGGCCACGCAGAAGGTTTCGGAGGCCCTGGGGCCCTCGTATGAGGCTCTGGCAAGCCGGCTGCCGCAGGAGCCGCAGGTGAACGTGGATGAGACGGGCCATCACGATGACGGCAAGCTGCACTGGACGTGGTGCTTTGACACGAACGCCTACAGTCTCTTTAAGATCGACCCCTCGCGGAGTTCGCAGGTGCTCGAAGCGATGCTGACGGCGGACTTTACCGGCGTCATCGGGGCCGACTACTTCGGCGCCTACCGCAAGTATGCCCGTCTGTTTGGCGTGGAGGTTCAGTACTGCCTGGCGCACCTGATTCGGGAGATTCGCTTTCTGGCCGAACACACGGTCAAGAAACTCTCCCGCTGGGGCCGACACCTGCTGGAGGGGCTCAAAAAACTCTTTGAAACCCTGCATCGCAGAGACCAATTGACTCCCAAGGGCTGGATGCGTTCGATGGAGCGGATACGGGAGGGCTTTTTGAAGCAGATGCGCCGGCCGCCGGATCATACGCTGGCCAAGAAGTTGGCCAAACGGTTCAAGGCCCAGGCGGCGAAAGATTACTTCCGCTTTTTGAGCGAGCCGGGCGTGGAACCGACAAACAACCGCGCGGAGCGGCAGATTCGACCCGTGGTCATTGACCGGCGAATCACCCAGGGGACCCGCGGCCAGGCCGGCATGCGCTGGTGCGAACGGATCTGGACGACCCTGGCCACCTGCAAAAAACAGAACCAAAATGTCCTGGAGTTTATCCATGATTCGCTCGTCGCTCATTGGAGCAACAAAGAATATCCTTCGTTAATCGGTTAAAAACTGTGAACGGTTACTGCAAAAGTAACTTGGAGTAATAATATACCTCTGGCTGTACTGGTCGCCTCGCTGGTTGATTTCAATGCCCCCAGAGCTAACCGCCGGAGGGAAACCAATCTCTTCTCGCGTTGGGTAGGTCACCTGGCCGCTATGCAAAATGCGAACGAAGGGAATCTCGCCACTGCCGTCTCTAACCAGGATGCTGCCATCGGGCAAAACGCCCACATCTTTACCAAGGCTGTAAGTCTCGGCCCCGATGGCAGTCAGGTCCGTCCGGACTACCTCCGAGCCATCAGACCACCTTCGGCAGACGATATTCAGATGCCTATTGGAGTCATAGTATAAATACACCCAGTAGTTTCCCCGCATGATCGCCGAAAACGGTCCATACGGATCGATAGTTGGGTCGTACTGGGTCTCCTGTACCTCCCATAAGACACTGTATTTGTTCGGCTGGGCAGGGGCGATATGACGGCGCTGGTATTTGCCACTGCCGGTATGCTGTGGCCCCATAAATTGACCCAGCCAGCTTATACTACCGATCCCGATGAAATTTTCATCCGTTAAAATCAAAGGAATCGTCAGATCAGGGTTCCAGTGAATAAACCCGTCGATCCTGCTGCCGGTTGAGCTCATCTGAATCTGGGCCGCACCCCACCA
The DNA here is from genome assembly GCA_050309685.1 of Anaerohalosphaeraceae bacterium. GTDB lineage: Bacteria > Planctomycetota > Phycisphaerae > Sedimentisphaerales > Anaerohalosphaeraceae > JBNRMP01. Next base: position 5,801 of record JBNRMP010000108.1, on the reverse strand, counting down.
CTGCCCGTTGATATTGTAGGGAGCGTATAGGCCGGTAAGCCGGTAGCCTGCTACGTTATATGCCGTAATCAGGGAGCCGTTGATAAATTGATTTATATCTTTTACGGGCGAAGCTCCCGTACAGTTCCACCGCTCGACTGTATAGCAGTAGGGTTGCCCCGGAATGCCCCCGATGATCCAAAAATTCCCGCCATAGTATCCCGAAAACCCCGGCGATCCGGTGGACGGGTAGTAGCAGCTGCTTCTAATCCGTGTTGAAAACTTCAGGGAACCGTTGCTATCTATCTTAAAGAAACTGTAAAACCTGTACGCATTTCCGCTGAGAGCGGGCCTGATGTCATGAATAACCACGAAATTATCATCATACACCTGCGAGCTAAAACCGTCTACACTCTGGCAACTAAGCGCACAACCCGCCGCCGTGCCTTCTATGGGATCGACAACCCCCCTAGCCGGCCCGGAGAGGCCGCAGATCGTGCTGGGGACCGCCACCTTAAATGTTCCCGTCTGCCAGTCAATATCCCCGTAGAAGACCTCATCAGATGGTAAACACCGGCCCCAGTTGCCTCCTGGAAGGGCAACACCTCCATAGGAGCTCAGGGACGACCTGATAGCAACCTGTCCGGCGTGCTGTCCCTCCCAGATGACCCGGCCTAACAGGAGGGCGTACTGACTTGTATCAGCGCAGTCGCCCGACTGGTAAACCTTAAAGAGCACCCACCCGGGTTTTACTTCAGGGTATCCGTAGCGATCTCTTATCTCCTGCCAGTTGATTTTACCTTCCAGGATCATGGCTGGTACTCCCAAAGCTCAACCGGCTGGTTGTACGCGCTGACCCAGTAGCTGCCGATTTTGACTGCAACGATATATTTGCCGACTTTGTAGGAACTCATATTGGTAAAATTTGGATATTTATGAACGCTCGCTTGATGTCCGGAGTCGGGGTAGTAAGTCCAGCTCGTCCCATCAAACCAGGCCTCCTGGCAGGTCAGCGAAGATGTCCCCACCGCGGTGATATAGAACATCTTGACCGATTCAGATCCACCTGAGCCGCCAAATCGGACCAGGGCCCACTTGAGGCCCGTTCCCGCTTCCTTCCAGAGGATCTGGCAGGAACCTCCTTCCACGCTGGTCAGGTTTGAAACCAATCCTTCCACGATCTCCGCACAGGCATGTGATTCACTGGTAATCTCGACTTGGACCGGGCAGATTCCACTGGCCCAGGCGCTTGCGATAGTGCCGTTGGGGATGGGGCCGGCACAGATGACAAATCGCCCTCCGGAGTGGTTGGCAAGAGAAGGGATATTACCCGTAAAAATAGTCTCTGACTGAAATGCCTGCAGGGCCGCCTGAGGATCAAAGACCACCCCATCGATTCCCAGGACCTGGAATCGGCCCACGTCCGTGCCGCTGATATTCTTGATCTTAACGGAACCGGAGGAACTCCATCCCCCGGCCGGAGGGGTCTTAACATTGTGCTGGCGGCTGCGAAAGTCCAGGGCCGCATCTACAAATGCATTGTAGGCCTGGGCGGGGATTTGGAGCCGATCGCCGGATTTGACTTTTTTCAGGGAATCTGTCATACGTGCAGTCCGCTAAAATCACCGTATGGATACACCTGTTCGATATGGACGCTCCAGGGACGTTTGATCAGGGATTTTGCTGTCGAATCCTCCTCATCGATGTACTGGACCCACATGTACTGCCAGCCTTGTTTAGCGATCCCGGTAATATCCCCGACATTGAGGCCCGACAGATTAGGGCTGGCGGCAAACCGGTAAGTGATCTCCCAGTCGCCCCCGGCCCGCATGGAGCCAGCTGCCCCAAGGAACAATACCTCCCCGGCCGCATACCCATTCCACGTATTATTATTGACCTTGCCCGTCAAGTTAAAGAGAATCTGGCGGTAAGCCGCATCTACTTGAGAATCTGACTCGTAGTTTACTTCGCTGAAATTATACACCGGAACGACAATGTCGACACCCTCGACGCTGCCCTGGGACACACCGATTGCCCCCAGGAAATTGGGGGCAATAAATCCGGTCCTGCCATATCGCTGTACAGTCGAAAGACTCTGGGTGATATGCTGAGTGCCGCCGCCGGTGTCGAATTGGTACTGCTTGACGCCCGTTTCCGAGACGGTCCTTTTTCCATAGCGGCTAAATCCCAGCCAGAGCATCGGGGCAATTGGCTCAACGCCATAGCTTAGCCGAGGCAGATTATCAAAGCCCGTCGGGGCAATAGAGGCAAGCTCCGTCAGCGCCTCATCATAATCATCCGTTCCCTGGATGATGTAATTCAGCTGGGCCGAGGGGCTATTGCCTCGAACGACGTCGCGGGACTGGAATTTTTCGGTAACGGTGATGGCCATTAGCTAAATGTCGCTCCAGTATTTCGGGTTTCATCCAGAAGGCGTTTGGTATTGCGGGCGGTTTCCTCGGTCGCTTTGGCGGTCCGGTCGGCGGCATTGCCGCTGCCAAGGCCCCAGGCGGCCGTGGCGTTAAACGTGCCGGTGACGCTGATTTTACTGGCCGCCTCGGTCAACACGTCCCCAACATCCATCCAGGCCATGTTGGCCTTTTCCATGGCGGCAGGTTTTTCGAGTTCCTTTTCGGCCCTTTTATCCTTGGCCCGCTGGATCGAGTCCTTCCATTCCTTTCGGGCTTTTTCCAGATCCTGGGTGTTTTCGGCCATTCGGGCATCATACTCAGAATCGAGCTTCTGATATTTTTCTGCATGCTGACGGCCGATCTCTTCCAGGGTCGCATCATGCAGTTTAGATTCCTTCTCCCGCTGGGCCTGCCGCTGCGCTTCCCGCTCAGCCAGTTTTCGCTGCTTTTCATCCTCTATTTTGGCAATGGCCTGCTGGCGCTGGTCCTCCACCAGCTTGTTCTCGGTCTCCAGATCAAACGAATCGTCGAACAGGGATTTGATCCAGTTCCAGGCCTTCTGGGCCCCGGCCTTGATGTTTTCCCATGTTTTGGCAAAGAACGACACGAAACCCGTCCAGGTGCGGGCAAAGAAGGCGGTTGTTTCGATCCAGCCAACCTCCAGCCCGTGCCAGACGGTCTGGGCGGCGGCCATCATGCCGTAGAAGGCATCATAGCCGATCCGGATGAAGAAATTGCGGAAATTGAGCCACGCCTTCTCCAGCAAATTCACTCCGCGCGTCCATTCCATTTTGAGGGTCAGCCAGAGAATCCGGGCCGCCAGAGCGATATCACCGGCAGCGAGGGCATCAGCGATCCCCTGGTAAGCCCCCAATGCATCATCTTTTAAGGTAGCAAACTTTTGTCCCAGCCAGTCAAGTGCCTTCGCCCCAACACCGGTGCTATATAATAGGTAGGTTCCCAGTGCAGAAACGGCCGCAATCACCAGACCAATGGGAGATATGAGAAACGCAATGGCAGATCCGAGGATCTTAAACACGGCCCCCACGCCGGTAATCAGAGTAGAAAGTTTGCCCAGGGCAAGTCCGATTCCGCTGATGGCCGTTCCGAAAACAACCAGCGCAGCGCCTCCGGCCACCACCGCGGCGGCGACCTTAGCGACAGTAACCACCAGGGTGCAGTTCTGCTGGAGCCAGGCATTGATCTTGACGGCTATTTCGGTGATCACCTCGGTAATCTTCTGCAGCACCGGTGCCAGGGCCGCCCCGATTTGGAAGGTTGTCATCTTCAGAACCGACCAGAGCCGGTCCAGCGTATCCCCAAAAATCTCTGCCGCACGGGCATCTTCACTGCTCATCGTCAGGCCCAGCCGCCGGGCCTCTTCCTGGAGGGCATTAATCCCGGCAGCGCCCTGTTCAAACATGGGAAGAAGTGCCGTGCCGGACCTTCCGAGGAGGGTCATGGCAATGGCGGCTTTTCGAGAGGGGTCCTGGATAGAGTTAATCCGTTCGGCCATGAGCTTAAACTGCTCTTCCGGTGAGAGCCCCTCCAGGTCCTTGTAGGTGAGCCCCAAATCCGCAAGTCCATCAACTGCAGTGCTCAGGCCCCGACCGGCATCATAGACACTCCGCTGCATGCGGCGGAGGCCGTTCTCCAGTGCGGACATTTCGATACCGCTCTGGCTGGCGGCGTATCCGAGCTCACTGACCGTCCCGACGGAAAGACCCGTACGCTTTGCCATCTTGGCCACCGAATCACCCATGGTACTAAAGGCTTTCGTCGATCCAATCAGGGGCGTAAGCAGTCCCGCACCGATGGCCGTCATCTTTAGACCCAGATTTCGGATGCCATTGCCAAACGCGCGGAGCTTTTGTTCCGCAGAGCGCAGACCTCGCACCAGCTTACTATCATCAGCAAACAGTTCGACAAACGCTCTGCCGGCCCGGATGGACGTGGTATTTGCCATGTTATGTCACCTTTACCATGGGTTACATCCGCCGCTTAGAATAGAAACAATCCCCATCGTCAGGAAAAAGATCAGCACCAACGTGAGGGGGTAACGGTTGCGATCCATCCAGTTAAACACCCGGCATAACACATTGGTTTTCATTTGCTGCTTCCTAAAAAAGCGTTTCGAAGTAGTGAAATATTATCCTTGGTTACTACGATCACATCCGGCCGGGATTTCCGATCTGCATACGGATTAAAGTCCGACGGCTTAAAGGCCCGTCCTTTCTTAGGATCTCTGTTGGCATTGGCAATCATGGCCAGGATAGACGATGTATGCTGCCAAGAGTCCCTGTGATGCCCGTCGGCCATCCAGAGCAGCTGCCGCAAAGTTAGCCCGGAGGGGTCGACCCTGAGGGTTCCGGCGATATTCCAGATAGTGCACCATGGATCATCGCCTCCAGATCCATCGCTGAAATCTTTTCCTCGACGGCGGCGGTGGCCTTCTCGATCAGCTGCATCTGGGCCGCGACCGCCCTGGCCCGGTCGGTTCGGCCGCGGCTGCGGAAAAAATCCACCAGTTCCTCATAGAAAGCCTTCTGTGCCGCAAGGAGCGTCGCCCCATCAAACGACATGCGAACGTCGGACTCGGTGACATTGTGTTTTTCAAACTGGGTCTCCAGAAGCGCGCAGAGGACTTCACCCAGCAGCATCTCATCGGTTCCCAGCCGGGTCAGAAGCGGCGGATCGCCGTCTTCGGGCTTCAGGAGGTCGAGGTCCAGTTTAGCCTTGACCTGCATGGCGGTGCCCAGGGTCAAGGCAATCGTCCAGGTCCGTCCGGCGGCGTCATTAAATGTTTTCATATATGTCTCCTGTTATGTTAGTTTAGGCGGCTTTGAACCACTGACCGAAGGCAGCCAGTTTGGCGGTGACGCTGACCGTGACGGCCTCCTCCAACGCCTCGCTTCGCGAGAAGTTGGTGATCGACCAGTTGCCCACGGGTCCTTCTGCGCCGCTATCTGTGTGAGCGCCGGTCAGAACGGCAAGTGCTACGGTGCCGGCGGAGAGGAATGCCGTCTTGATCGCCTCAAAGCCCGCATCACCGGGTTTCCACACCATCTCAAATTCACAGCTGCACTCGCGCAGAGTGGGTGCCGTCGCCCGCCAGCCGTTGTTGGCTCGCGTGGTTACGTCTGCCTCGCCCGCCTCCAGCGAGAGCGTGACATCCTTGACATTGCCCATTTCCGTCAGGGCCGATGGCAAAAGAGTGGACGGATCAGCCACCGCCGTTCCCTGGTAAATCTTGGCATTCATGCCCAATAAAAAATCTGCCATTGTATGTACTCAAGTTGACTGACTTTTTAGCGTGGGATTTTGGACGATGATGGTGATTTTTTCAATAAAAAACGGCACTCTCTTCGATAAAAGGGTTGGAACATGCTCTTTTACACAGGAGACTGCCGT
>JBNRMP010000107.1:0-24203 GCA_050309685.1 Anaerohalosphaeraceae bacterium | reverse complement strand
AACCCCACATCTCCGCGCAATAACCACACATCCCTGCGCAATCACCGCATACCGCCGCGCATTCCCCAACAATCCCCGCGCACCCACCGCATATCCCCGCGCAAACCCCGCAAACCACGGCGCTTTCCCCAAACATCACCGCGCAAAGGCTGCAAACCGCCGCGCAAAACCGGCAAACCTCCTCGCCTCACCCGCATATGACCGCGCTTTCACGGCAATTCGACGCTTACCACCGCCACTTCCCGGTCCCGATCCGCCAATCTCCGCAAAACCTGGCCGTCCCGCCCGCAAACCACGCTCTGCCCCCCGTAAACCTGCCCAAACCACGGCCCCTTGGTGATCTCCCCCACCAGATCCGTCCCCACCACCGCACAACCCACCCGCTTCGCCGCATTTTGCACCACTTTCCGCAATTCCTCCCCATGTTCCGGCCATTTCTCCTCCGGTGCCGCCCACCCATACGGCACCAGCAGGAGGTCCGGCCTCAACGCCTTCATACGGCCTAAGACCCCATCATCAAACGTGTCCGCACAGATCAGGACCCCAATCTGCCCAAAAGGCGTCTCCGCCACTCCGACACCCTCGCCCGGCGTATACGGCGGCGTCATTAGGTGCTTGAGAATATTGATCTTGCGATGTTTCAGCCGGATCTTCCCCGCATCATCGATCAGCACCGCGGAATCGTAAAGCCGCCCGTCGGCCTTCTCGCTCACCCCCGCGCAAATCCATATCTTATAACGACTTGCGATCTCCCCCAACCGCTCAGTATCCGCCCCCGGAATCGCATGCGCCCGTTTATGCGCATCGCTGTTGACCCAGCCCAAGACTATCGTCTCCGGAAAACACGCAATCTCAGCGTTGGCCTTTACAGCCTCGCAAACCGCATTTTCGATCCGCCGGAAATTCCCCGAGCGATCCCCATCCAGCCCGAAAATCTGACAAACCCCGATCCGCACTCGACCCATAGCTCAAAAAAACCTCCTTTCACCCACATTCTACCGCACACCTCCCACAAACGCCACAAAACCCTGCCCTACAGGCGCGCATTACCCCCCGCACCCAAAATGACGACTAACGTAGAAAACGCGGAATTTTTTTGTTGTCAGCCCGCACTTTTGGTGTAAAGTATTGGGCTCGCTGAAGTGTTTCGCGGCGGCGTAGCTCAGCTGGTTAGAGCATGGGATTCATAAGCCCAGGGTCGATGGTTCGAATCCATCCGCCGCTATTATTATTGCCGCCCCCATCGTCTAGCGGCCTAGGACGCCGGGTTCTCATCCCGGTAACAGGGGTTCGAGTCCCCTTGGGGGTATTCCTTGTAAATCCTTGATATTGCAGGAGTTAGAAACTTTCGCAAAGTCTCGTAATATTCAGGACTTACAACTTTCAATACTTTCAACATTACTTTCTCTTGCGAATGTCTTCGAACGCTTTCTGATTCCTGTTGTGTTGTTTTTTGTGTTGCTTAGAAGAAGGATGTTTCATAAGTATTTAATATATTATGATTGTTGGCAAAGAAAGATTCGAGTCTTCTTGATATTTACTCCATCTTGCTGCCTTTGGGTGCCTTGAGGCCCAGTTCCTTCATCACCTTCTGCAGATCATCCCAGACCTTTTTGCGGGCCTCGGGCGTGTAGTTTCTCAGCAGGTAGGCCGGGTGGTAGGTCGGCATCAGTTTGGCAGGGGGGCAGTCCTCCGAGAAGCGAAATTCGTGAAACCGGCCGCGGAGCTGCCCGATGCCCCGGTCCGTCTTGAGCAGGGTGCGGGTGGCGTGACTGCCCAGCGCCACGATCACCTCCGGCCGGATCAGCTCCAGTTGGCGCTTCAGATACGGCCAGCAGTTGTTGATCTCTTCCTCTTTCGGGTCGCGGTTATCCGGCGGCCGCGACTTGATGACATTCGTGATGAACACGTCTTCCCGCTTGAGACCCATGGCGGCGATCATCTTCGTCAAAAGCTGGCCTGCTCGGCCGACAAACGGTCGGCCCTGCACATCTTCATCCGCCCCCGGGGCCTCGCCGATGAACATCAGCCGGGCGTGGGGATTGCCTTCGCCGGGCACCCCCTGTGTCCGTGTGTAGCCGATCTGGCACTTGCGGCACTTCTTCACCTCGGCGGCGATCTTCTCCAGGCTGTCGCCCTCGACGGAAGGTTCCGGCCAGGTTGTCGCCGTTTTCTGAGCGGTTGCAGTAGTTTTCTTCCGGATGGTAAAATCTCCCGTAAAAAAGGATTCCATCTCAACAAGCTGTTCTTTGATTTTTTGCCGGTCTGTCTGTTCCATACAGGCCATTCTACTTACTTCTTGACGATTCACAATAAAAAATAACGCCTCCCGTACCGACCGGCAATTTACCCAAAACGCACCAGGAAATTGCCGGCACCCCTTACATCTGGAAATAGCAGACCAGCTTCTGGCTCAATACGTCGGCTGTGAGCATCAGGCGCGAGTTGCGGACGTCCAGCAGCAGAACGACGCCGGCGTACTTCTGGCTCTCGGGAAACCGCTGCGCGAGCAGATTGGGCCGCCGTTTCAGCAGATCGTCGTTGAACAAGACCTCCTTCTTGTCACAAAACAGGGCCGTATAAAAGATATCCTCCTCGACCAGGTCCTGGAAGAAGTGGCTGCCGTAAGACAGTTCAGGCATGAGGTTGCCGCCGGGATAGGAGATCTCGCAGAGTACGGACATCCGACTGATCTCCGAGAACCGCACCGGCACCCCGAGCGAGGGCGTGGAGGTTCCCCACCGGCCGGGCCCCATCAGCAGCACGGTCTCCTCCTTGCGGTTGCACTGCCGGTTGATTTTGCCGATCAGCCGGGCGATATCGTACTTTTCCTGTTCGGTCAATTGAAGGTATTCGGAGGGCTGCACATAAATGATTTGGTCGATCTTCTGGGCGATGCTGCCCCCCATGAAGCCGCCCTGAGTCTGGAAGAGGATCTGATCGGTGGTAAGCGACCAGGGAATCTGCACCCGGCTGCCCTGCCCGCGGGTCTGGAGCGGACGGCACTGCAGGAGGTTAAGCTGCGGCGGCCGGTCCTTCGGAAAGTTCAGCGTAAACTCAATGTCCACCGGGTAATCGTAAAATTTTTCCAGCGTTCCCAGCAGCCGGCGCATTAAGGGCACAAAATCCGTCTCCGTCAACAGTTGGTCGAAGGTCATAATCCACATCGGGCCTCCCTCGATCCCGAACTGCTTCATCCGGCGTGTCGCCTCCTCATCCTCGACGGCGAAGAGATGGAAATCCCAGTCCCGGTCCTCCGCCAGGTACTGTTTGAGGGGAATCGTCTCGAAGCGGTTGTCCTCGATATTCAGCACGTCCATGAGCTTCTGGGAGAACTGCCGGATGTTGTCTGTGACGGACTGGGGTCGAAGCAGCGGCTGATCCAGCGCCACCAGCCGGGGGTAATCGTCGTCCGGACGGTCCACGGCCCGCGTGCCCAGACCCGCCACCAGACGCAGCATCCCCGCCCGGGGGTCCAGGTCCCGGTTCCAGACGAAGGTGTTGTAGGAGACCCCCACACCCGCCGCGTCGGGAAAGAAATATTTGCCGTGGTGCGTGCCGGAAACTCGCTGAACCAGCAGGGCCATCTGCTCGTCCATCCGGTCGAGCCCGCGCTGCCGCCGGTAGGCCAGGGCGTCCTCACTGACGGTGCTGGCATAGATGGTCCGCACGGCCTCCTCAAACCGCTCGCAGCGGTCCTCCGGGTCGCCCTGGTTGACCAGGAAGAGACTCTCGTATTTGCCCGCAAATGCGTTGCCGAAGCTGTCCTCGAGCAGGCTGCTCGACCGCACGATGATCGGCGACTGGCCGAAATATTCGATCATCTCCTGGAACTGCTCCCGGATCTCCGGCGGGAACTTGCCCTTCAGCAGCCCCTGCGCCAGCGGCTGGGCCTGAGTGAAGTAGCCCTCCTCCGTCTTCTGTTCCATTCGCAGCTTCCACAGGCCGTTCTGCACGATGTAGGTGTGGAAGATGTCCGAGCCGATATAGAAAGAGTCGTGTCGCTCCAGCCGGCTTTTCCAGTCAAAATCGCTGACCTCGCTGAGAATCTTGCGGGCCAGCAGCATACCCACGGCTTTGCCGCCGATGTAGCCGGTGCCGATCAGCCGCGCTTTGATGTCGAGCAGGTCACGTAGCGAAAAATGCGACTTGACCAGGTTGAACATCTGCTCCTCCCGGCAGAGAATCAGCCGGATCAGCTTTTCGGTCGTCCGCGCGATCTCCTCGTCGTCCGACGGCTCGGCGAGCAGTTCCTCCGCGCGCAAAAAGAGCTGATCCCAGTAATCCAGCTTCCGCCGCGTTCCCGCGCGGGACCGGTCGGAGATGTAGGCAAACAGCCGGGCGGCATCCACGCTGTTGGTAACCGGCGTCATCCGGCTGCCCTCGTCCCGGTGCGGCAGGAACATCGTCGGCGAATAGCGGTTCCAGACCTTCAGCGGGTGGATATAAACCTGCCCCTCCAGGTGGTACACATCCAGCAGCAGTTGCGTGATCCCGCGGATCCGGGCCACGGTCTGATACGAATGCCGGTCGCGCAGCAGGGCAAAATAGGCGATGGTATCGAGCTCGTACAGGAACGGGCAGGTGACCTTAAAGAAGTTGCCCACCATCAGGTCGGTTGCCCACGAGGTCAGCAGGTCCGAGAGACTGTCAAAGACGTAGAACACCCCCTTGCCCTCCCTCGCGATGATGTGATGGACCTGGGTCGAGAAGCTCTCAAAGCCCGTGTCGGCGTCCAGTTCGACGATCTTCAGGCCCTCCTGCGCCTCCAGAAGCCGCTCATGCTGGGCAAACCGAAAGTAAACGATCCGGCGGTGCTCGCGGATGGCCCGCTCAACGTAAACCTTGACAAGCCGCTGGTAGTCCCGGATGTCATCGACCTGCCAGACCACGTTGTCGCCGTACTGGAGCCGGCCCAGCATCTCATCCAGGTGGTTGAATCCCGTACTTGGATAAGGAAATCGTTCCATAATCTTACTGCGCCGTTAAGTTCTGCCTTGTCATTCCCGCCCCCGCCTTCGCGAGGGTAAACCCCGACGGTTCTTTATCGATTCAGGAATTAATAATATCCGCTTACCGACGCGCTATCATAACAAAAAGAGAATCCTCTTACAACCGGTAAGAGGATTCTCCCAAAACTCGTAGAACAGACCGCACGGGACGGCTTAGACGATGCCCTGCGCCATCATGGCCTGAGCCACCTTGAGGAAGCCGGCGATGTTCGCCCCGGCCACCAGGTTGCCCTTGCAGCCGTATGCCTCGGAGGCCTGGACGCACTGATCGTAGATGCTGTTCATAATCATGTTCAGGCGTCTGTCCACTTCCTCGAACGTCCAGCTCAGCCGCATCGAGTTCTGGCACATCTCGAGGGCGCTGGTGGCCACGCCGCCCGCATTGGCGGCCTTGGCCGGTCCGAAGGAAACGCCGTTATCCAGGAACACTTCGACCGCTTCCGGCGTCGAGGGCATATTGGCCCCCTCGCCGACGGCGATGCACTTGTTCCGGAGGAGGGCCTTGGCGCCCTGCTCGTCCAGTTCGTTCTGCGTAGCGCACGGCAGGGCGATGTCGCACGGGACCGTCCAGATGCCTTGCCAGTTATCGGCAAACTGCGCGCCCTTGCGCTCCTGGACGTACTGCCTGATGCGGCCTCGCTCCACTTCCTTGATCCGCTTGACGAGCTGAAGATCCATGCCCGCCTCATCGACGACGTAGCCGTTGCTGTCGGACATGGCGACCACCTTGGCGCCGAGTTCCTGGGCCTTCAGGGCGGCGTAGATGGAGACGTTGCCCGAGCCGGAAACGACGACCCTTTTGCCCTTCCAGTCCGTGCCGCGATCCCGCAGCATCCGGGTGACGAAGTAGATCAGGCCATATCCGGTGGCCTCGGTGCGAGCCAGCGAACCGCCGAAGGTGAGCCCCTTGCCGGTCAGAACGCCGGTGAAGACGTTTGCCAGCTTCTTGTACTGGCCGAACATATAGCCGACTTCACGGCCGCCGACACCGATGTCGCCGGCGGGCACATCGACATCGGCCCCGATGTGGCGGAACAGCTCGCTCATAAACGCCTGGCAGAACCGCATCACCTCATTGTCGGACTTGCCCTTCGGGTCGAAGTCGCTGCCGCCCTTGCCGCCGCCGATCGGCGTCGTGGTCAGGGCGTTCTTGAAGATCTGCTCGAAGCCGAGGAACTTGATGATGCCCAGGTAAACGGACGGGTGAAACCGAATGCCGCCCTTGTAGGGACCGATGGCGCTGTTGAACTGCACGCGGAAACCACGGTTGACGTGCACCTCTCCCTTGTCATCCACCCACGGGACGCGGAACATAAGCTGACGCTCGGGCTCCACGAGCCGTTCCATGACTTTGCAGCGGGCAAATTCCGGGTTTTTTTCGATCACGACCCGGACCGATTCAGCCACTTCACGGACGGCCTGATGGAATTCCTTTTCCCCCGGGTTGCGGGCGATGACCTGCTCCATGATACTATCGACAAACTGCGTTGACATTTTTTTCCTTTCCTGAATTGCCGTTAAGATTGGCACTTTTTATCCTGCTGAAAAAAGGTTGTCAAAGGATTAATCTTTCTTATAATAGACGCTATATCGTTGGATTGCAAATAAAGTTTCCGGATATATAGTATAAGTTGCTTTAATAGAATGAACATCCAGACGGCAAAAATCTTTTGCGATATCGTGGAGCTCAAAAATTTCTCCCGGACGGCCGAGTTGAATGGCATCAGCCAGTCCGCCGTTTCCCAGCAGTTGGCCCAGCTCGAATGGACCTACAAGGTGCGGCTCATCGAGCGCAAAAAACGGCCCATTGAGCTGACGGCGGCAGGGGAGATCTTTTACAAGGCCTGTAAGGACATTATTGATCGACTTAACCTGCTGAATAGCGAGATTAACGCCATTCGGCGAAGCAGCAGCCGGATTAACCTGGCCGCCATCTTCAGCATCGGCATGCATACGCTTCAGCCCTATGTACAGAAATTCATGTCCATTTACCCGGACATAAATCTCTCCGTAGAATATCTTGATAGCAAGGAGATCTACGAGCGAATCCTCTCCGGGGCTCTGGATATCGGCGTTGTCGCCATTCCCAAGCGGGATCGGAATGTGGATGTGCTGCCGTTTGAAAACGAGTCGCTTTTCTTGGCATGCAGTCCCGCTCATCCCCTCGCTGACGAAAAGGCGATTGATATTCACCAGATTCAAGGGGAAAGATTCATCGCCTTCGCCAAGGAAGTCCCCACACGCCAGCACATTGACAACATCCTGAGCCGCTACCGCACCTCGGTTCGCGTGGTCATGGAATTCGACAATATCGAAACGATCAAACGGGCCGTGGAGATAAATTCCGGTATCAGCATCCTGCCGGGCCCGACGCTTCGCAACGAACTTCACAACGGCACCCTGAAGATGTTGGAGTTCACTAACGAGAAATTTTTCCGTCCCACCGGTATTCTCGTGCGTAAGGATAAAATAATGTCGAAAGCGGGACAATACTTGATCGAACTGCTCCGAAATGAATCAAACCGCCTATGATCGTTAGTGCCGTTATTTTTGATCTCGATGGGACGATTACTCGGCCTTTTCTTGATTTCGATATCATTCGTAAGGATATTGGGATTACCGGCGACGGCGGGTCCATCCTGGAGGCCATGGAGAAAATGGATCTGCATCAGCGGGAGAGGGCTTGGCGGATCCTTCTCCGCCACGAAGAAGAGGCGGCCCTTCACGCCGAATTGAATCCCGGTGTCAGGGAAATCCTGACCGAGTTGCGAAGGCGATCCATCAAAACGGGTATTTTAACCCGAAACTCCATAATAAGCACAAGGGTGGTACTGGATAAATTCGAATTGGAATTTGATGCGATCGTTACCCGCGAGGATGGCCCGGTAAAACCGGACGCATTCGGCGTTGTTTCTCTCTGCCGGCAGTTCCGGGTCAGCCCGGATTCGGTCCTGCTAGTTGGCGATTATCTGCACGATCTTCTGACCGCCAGGAACGCCGGGGCGCTGGCAGTTCTTCTGAAAACTCACAAAAATGCCCTCCAATTTGAAAAATTTGCGGATTTTTCCATTGACCGGCTGGAGGAAGTAGTTGAAATAATAGATAAGTTAAAGGGAAAATATGCTGAGACATATAAAAAAGTATTGGATTAGTCTTTTTTTGACAGCGGTCGTATCCGCCTTTGCCTGCGGCGGCGACAACCAAACTGCTGCGCCGCAAACGGGCCGGAACCTGCCGCTCAACGGCATCCTTGAAAAGATGCAGACGGCCGCGAGCCAACTCAAGACCCTCAGCGCAGACATGGAGTACCTGTACATTCAGGACCCGGAACTGCTCGATGCCCGAACGCTCCGCAAGGGGAACCTCTACTACAAGGCCGGGGAGGAAGAGTCCAAGCTGCTGATTTCCTTTCTGACCAGCCGGCAGGACGACGGCGAGGTGCAAAAGAGCCCGGAATACTTCATTTTCGACGGCGTGTGGCTGACCCAGATCGACATGAAGCTGGAAACGATCAACCGCTACCAGAAGGCCCCCGAGGACAAGCCCGTCGGGGTTTTTGAGTTTATCAGCCACAACTTCCCAATGGTGGGCTTTACGGAGCCGAATAAACTTGAAAAGGAATTTTTCATCAGTGTCCCTGAAAATCAGCCCGCCGATTCTACCCATCTTCACCTTACCGTCAGAGAAGACTCCGTTTATAAGGAGGATTATCGGGAACTGGACGTCTGGGTGGATAACCGGACCTGGCTTCCAAACCGCTTGACCGCCTGGTCCACACAGGGAGACTTTTTTGATTTGAAGTGGATCCGTGTCCAAATCAATAAAAAGTTGGAAAATGACGTATTTACCATTGAAACCCCCGATTATTTCAGTAAAAATACACATCCTCTAAAGGAAACGAAAGAAAGGGAGTGAATTATGGCTAGCGGACTGGTGATTTACTATTCGCGAAGCGGAAATACGAAGATGATGGCAAAGACCATTGCCGACGCGATGAACGGCGCCGGCCTGCCGACGGAGTGCAAGAGCGTCGCCGATGTGAAGGTGGACGATCTGCTCAGAGCCGATGCCATCGTGGTCGGCTCGCCGACTTATTACGGCCGAATGGCGGCCCCCATCGCCCAGTTTTTTGACGAGACCGTCAGCAAGCACGGCAAGTTGGACGGCAAGGTCGGCGGGGCCTTCAGCAGTTCGGCCAATGTCGGCGGCGGCAATGAAACCACCGTCTGCGGCATCATTGAGATGCTGCTGATCCACGGGATGATTGTCCAGGGCGACCCCCAGGGCGACCATTACGGGCCGGTTTCCATCGGCAAACCGGACTCGCGGGTGTTGGAGCAGTGCACCCGCCGCGGACAGCGGATCGCGGCACTGACCCGAAAACTGTTCGGCTGAGCCGCCCGGGCGGGGTACATGAGGAAGTCTATTAGAGTCAGACCTAATCTTGAACATAAACTTTAGTCACAGGAGGTAGTCCATGCAGGAATACGAAAAGCTCAAGACGCTGGTAATGGAAATCGAATCGGACATCAACAAGGCCGAAGGGGGCAACAAAGCCGCCGGCACCCGGGTTCGCAAGCAGATGCAGACCATTAAGCAGGCCGCCCAGGAAGTCCGCAACCGGGTCCTCGAACTGCGTTCCGAGGAAGACTAAGTTCGTTAACGAATCGGAGATTCGGTTGGAATACTGCTGTTGTACGACTACTTGAATGAAGGGAGATTATGCCGCCAACCCTGCTTTTCGACTACCAAAAGCTGGATCTGAATCATGTGGAGTTTGACCGGAACGGCATTGCCGAGGTCAACCCGCAGTCCTATGAGATGAGTCAGCTTGACGCTATCGTTTGGCACGACCTGGACCGGATGCTCGTTCTGGGCTACAAAGATGTCACGGACCGTGAATTCTGGGTCCGCGGTCACATCCCCGGCCGGCCGATCATGCCGGGTGTCATCATGGTGGAAGCCGCCGCCCAGTTGTGCAGCTTTTTTATGAAAAAAATCTACGGTCTCGAAGGTTTCATCGGCTTCTCGGGGATCGATGAGACGAAGTTCCGCGAAACCGTAGTTCCCGGCGACCGCCTCTACCTGCTGGGCCATATCCACAAGGTCCGCAGCCGACAGTTCTCGGCCAAAGTCCAGGGGGTGGTTAACGGCAAAATGACATTTGATACGGTCATCAGCGGCATGAGGGTTTGAGCCCGATGAATCTCGAAGACCTGTTTGAGGGTTCTTTGAGTCTGCCGGACCGCAACGAAACTGACGCCCTTGCAGCGCTGCCCGCCTGCAGGGGCGTTTTATTGTTTACGGACCCCGCCGGTCGGCCGCTGCGGCTGACCTACTGCGCCAACCTCCGCCGCACCGCCCAGACCCGGCTCCAGGGCGACTCCGATCAGCCCACCCGCAGCGCGGACCTGGCTTCCGTAACTGAACGGGTCTGGTATCTGCCGTGCCGGACGGAGTATGAATCCTTCCGGCAGCATATCCATTTGGCCCGCAGGATCTTCGCGTCGTCATCCGACGAGTACGTCTCGCTGCCGCCCGCCCACTGCGTGTATGCCGACCCCCAGGAGGGGTGGGGGGCCTTCGCCTGCTGCGATCAGCCGATGCAGAAGCCGTCGGCGGACTACTTCGGGCTTTTCCCCTCGCGCAAGCACGCGGATGCCTTTGCACAGGCGTGGAACACCGTCTTCGGCTTGTGCCGCAACCGCCGGCTGGCTCTGGCGGGCAAGGGCCGGCAGTGCTCCTACCTGCAAATGGGGCTGTGTCCGGGGCCGTGTCTTGACGGGGCCAACGAGGCGATGTACCGCCGGACGCTGGAACGGGCAATCGAGGCGGCCTCCAGGCCGGCGGAGGAAACAGCGAACCTGCTGAGGATCGAGATGAAGCAGAAGGCCGCCGCTATGGAATACGAGCAGGCCCACCTCTTAAAGAAGCAGGTCGAATCGCTGGAGGGGCTGGCCGGCGGGGCCTACCGCTGGACATCCAATCTCCGAGACCTGCGGGTTGTCCATATCGACCGAAGCTGCTTTCGCCGCAGGCAGGGGCGGCGCAAGGTCCCGCTGTTCTGCATCTACGCCATCGACGCCCGGCAGGCGGAGTTGAGGCAGGAGATAACGGTCGAGCCGCCGGCTGACACGGGCGAGGAGCCGGAAACGGCAGCGGCCGGACTGCCGGAACTGAGCCCCCGGGATCACCTGGGACTGCTGAGCTATTACCTGTACCGGAGCAATCCGCCGGGATTGTGGATGTATAGGAGTCAGTATGAATCCAAATCCCCCGGGGAGGTCCACAACTTGATAAGGAGCGTCTTCCCATCCGGCCAGATGGATTCTCCATCTTCCGGGCCGACGCCTCAAACGTGATAATTTAGGGGGGGGCATTTAGAATTGGCTTTGTTTGTCTAAACCGCACCATCGGTTTGCTGCGCAAACGCGCTGCCACCCAGCGAAATTGGCTTTGTTTGTCAAATACGCAGTGGTATTTTTATCGACAGGATTAACTGGATTAACAGGATTCATAAAAATGCCAAAATAAATTTGGTTTGTTTGGTTAAATCGGGTTAATCTTCCGTAATCGCCCTATATGCCGGATCGGGGTCCGGCATGACAAGTTGAAATTGGGTTTGTTTGTCCAAACCAGTATGTCGTTTGTGGTTCGCAACTCGCAGATAGTTTTCCGCGGCCGGGCAGGGGGCTGCTTACGGCTTTTACTCGACGGTCCTTGTCGTCTTCTTCAGTTTTAAAGAGCATTTGGGACGCGGGCCAAAGTTCAACTCGCAGCACGGCCAAGCCCAGGAGCAGGGCTTGACCGCGGCACATGTCAGAGGGGCCAAAGTTCAATCCCTCCGCACTGGGGCAAAAGTGACCGGTTCAACCTGAAAATTCCTTTGTTCCGTGCGGGCAAAAGGTTCATAAGTCATTGCCGAACAAAGGATAAAGAAATATTATTTTTTGAGTATTTTGTTTTCTAAGGGGATCATTTCCAACCTGATGTCTTCATGTATGGTCTTTTTTTTGACCTGGATATGAAATTTAAACTTGACATCTATAACAATATTTATATACAATGCAATCATGAAACAGAAAACAGCCTATCAGCGGGTCCAACTGGACGGAACCTGGTATGTCATCCTCCGGGAGGACGAATTTCGCGAACTGACCGAGGCCCGGGAGCACAGGGGAAAGACGGATGCGCTTGATGCCATGGCCGTCAGCGACCAGCGACTGGCGGACCGTCTGCTGCAGCGGCGGCAGGCGGCCGGACTGACGCAGGCGGACCTAGCCCGGCTGGCAGGTGTCCGCGTCGAGACCCTGAACCGCATCGAAAAGGGGCGGACGACGCCCGACTTCAAGACCGTACGGAAACTGGTCAACGCCATCAACGAACACAACGCAAACAAACAGGAGGCAAACCATGTCAACGAAAACAAATGAAGCACTGGATCAGCGGGTGATTGAACTGATCTGCCGCCTTCACGATGTGCCGAAGGAACAGATAACCCTCGATTCGAATTTTACCGCCGATCTCGGCTTTGACAGCCTGGAGAAGGTCGAGTTCGTGATGGAGGTCGAAGAGGAATTCAATATCAGTGTGTCCGACCAGGAGGGAGATACCATTCAAACGGTCGGCGACGCGGTGGAGGCGATCCGGAAACTGGTTGCCTGATTCTGACATGCTCCAGACAAAGCAAAAGAAGTTTCACATTTTTTTCCTGACTTTTAAGTCTTTCATGGTAGAATTCATAGAGAATGAAGGTTTAATACTATGATTCCTACGACATACAAGCGAAAGTTGCCGAAGGATCTTTCGTTTCCTGTCGGGGCCAAAGTAATCTCAGAGGCCCTTAACGGAATCGAACAGTATTCAAAACTTAAATTATACTTCAGCGACAGTTCCTTTTTAAGACGATCCGAATTTCTCTCAAAGCTCAAAAATAAAGAAACAGTCCTTGTCCTGCAACTTTACTATTACTATATGCGTTCGATTTCAAAGTATATGATCGACCTGGGCTGGGTGGGAGAAAGCTGGTCGATTTCAATCTATCCTGTTCCTTTAGACCGAAAACATGAAGTACAGCAGCATCTGGTTAATGATGGGCTGCCGAAACTTAAGAAATGGCTTTCCATCAAAAGGCCCGAAACCTGGTATGCAGGGCAGCATTATTTCTCTATTGCTTACAACCTTTCAACTCAGGAATTTACGATTCATGCAGACTGACAGAATCTCAAGGGATCAGGAAGCACAATGGATGAACAAAGCAGACCTGTGGTCAGTTTGAAAGGAGCCGTTAGGGACGGGGTGTTGCTGGACCTTGTGCTCCTGTTCATTTTCGCTTCAATTCTGGATGACGGGACCATGGGCATTGTTGCTTTGTTTTCGACGGTCGCCCACTGGGCAGTCAATTCCGTCGTTCTGCTTTCCCGGAAGGCGCGACAGTTGCCGTGGTGGAGGGACTTCATTCGGTTCGGCCTTTTGGTGTTGATTGTTGTCGCTCTTACGATTCGGTGCCTGCTGGAATCCATGGGGGTTGATTTTTCAAAATTCATATAGTAGACTCCCCCTGTCCTGTAAGGGCAAGTAAGATAAAAAAAGCCGTAATTCTACTGGGAATTACAGCTTTGCTGTTTTAATGCGGATGAGAGGAGTTGAACCTCCACGGGCCAAAGCCCACAGGCACCTGAAGCCTGCGCGTCTGCCAATTCCGCCACATCCGCGAGAAAAAATTAATATACGCATTTTCAGAGAATCGTCAAGCCAATTTTTCGCGGGGAGGGACAATTTTTCTGCCGGATTTTTGGGGGCTTTCGGGTTTGTATTCGGAGCTTATGAAAAGCGGATATTGTCGGTCGGCGCATAAAAAGGGCCGGCTCGGGTGAGCCGGCCCCGGATTGAACACATTGGCGCTTAAGCCGCCTGTTTGCGGCTGGCCCGTTTTTCGCCGAGCAGCAGGAGCGGAGCTGCAATCGCGATGGATGAGTAGGTACCGATCAAGACTCCGGCCCCCATTGCAAACGTGAAGCCCCGGAGCCCGAGGCCGCCCCAGAGGTACATGATCACGATAACCAGGAAGGTGGTGAACGAGGTCAGGATCGTCCGGGAGAGCGTCTGATTGATGCTGTCATTAATCAGCTTGGGCGTCAGGGTGGAGAGCTTGCCGCGGTTTTCGCGGATGCGGTCGAAGACCACGATCGTGTCATTGAGCGAGTAGCCGATGATCGCCAGGAATGCGGCGATCATTTCAAGATTGATCTTGAAATCCTGAACGCCCAGCAGATTTCCCAATGGGGTATTGGCAATATAGGTGCAGGCCGTCACCAGGCCCAGGGTAATGCACACGTCATGGACGAGGGCCAGAATGGCGGCGAAGCCATAGCGGGCGGTGCCGAACCGGACCCAGATATAGCCGACGATGGCGATGAGCGACAGGAAGATCGCCAGCAGTGCCCGCACCTTGGCCTGCTGTCCGACGGACGGGTCGATCTGCGTCACGCGAGCCAGCGAGCTCTCCATCGTCAGGGCGCTGGCAACCTTGGTCTCTTCGTTCTGCACATAGATGTTCCACTCGCTCTCGGAGAGGTCGCGGTAGCCCGCTTCGGGATGGACGCTGACGTACACGAACTCACCGAGCATTTCGTCCGGCTGCGGCGCGATCAGATCCGTCCTGAGCAGCTCATAACGATACCACTTGAGCCCCTGCATGTCGGGCTTCCAGCGGATCGCATCGATCCGCTCCCTCAGGGCCCTGACCGGGGCCTCGCTTTCCAGCTTCACCAGCAGCTTGATGCCGCCGACGTACTCGGCCAGCTCGGGGGCCGTCGCGGGAACCTTCTCGACGGAGGCGATCTGCGGGTTGAGACTCTGCTGCACGTTGAGCAGGCCCTCGAAGGTATTGCGGATCGCGTCGCTGACGACCTCGTCAACTTCGACGTTCGCGATCACGGCCTCTTCGCCGAGGGCCTTGCGGAGCACCTCTTCCACGAGGGCCTTGTTGACCCGGCTGGTGGACACCTTGAAACGGCGCTCACCGGTCGCCGTGACGGACAGGCCGGACATCGACTGTCCCATCTCGTCGGCGGCGTTCAGAATGGCGTCGGTGACGCTCTGAACGGTGGGGTTGGCCGATCCGGGCAGGCGCACTTCGGCGGTCGTCTTGTTGGTCTCGGTCGTCGTGATTTCGAACTGGTTTTCGCTATCGACAATCGCGTTGACCCGGGCGGCCTGCATCGGCCGGTTGCCGATAGCCTCGGCGTGCTTGCGGAACATGTCTTCCACCTTTTCGCGGGTCAGGCCGGTTCCGGCCTTGAACTCGATGATAGCGCTGGTGCCGCCGGTGAACTCGATATCGTACTTGCTGTTGGTCGTCTCGTTGCGCGTAAAGAAGACGGTCAGGCCGCCGATGACCATAACGGCCGAGAGGGTCAGGCAGAGCGGCCGCAGGCCCATCCAATCGACCCGGACGTTCTGCAAGACGCCGAACATCCTGAGATGGTTGGTAATGATCCGCCGCCCGACGAGAAGGTCAAAGATGACCCGGGTGACCAGCAGGGCGGTAAACATGCTCGAAATGATGCCGAGCATCAGCACGATGGCGAAGCCCTTGATTTCCTCGGAGGCGACCATCAGGAGGATCGCCGCCACGCCGAAGGTGGTGATGTTGGAGTCGAGAATAGTGCTCAGGGCGCGGCTGTAGCCGGCGGCGATTGCCGCGCGCAGCGAGGAGCCGCGCTTCTGCTCCTCGCGGATGCGTTCGAAGATCAGCACGTTGGCGTCCACGCTCATACCGATCGTCAGGATCAGGCCGGCGATGCCCGGCAGGGTGAACGTGGCGCTGAGGAAGGACATGATTGCCAGGATGAAGAGCATGTTAAGCATCAGGGCCACATCCGCGATGGCGCCGGCGAGCCAGTAATAGATCAGCATGAAGCCGGCCACCGCGGCAAAGCCGATCAGGCCCGCCCGGATGCCCTTTTCGAGGTTGTCGCCGCCGATGGTCGCGCCGATGGTCTTCTCGGAGATCGGCACGTCGCTGAGCTTGGCGCGGAAAGAGCCGGCGTTGAGCTTATTGACCATATCCGACTGTTCGGTCGGCGTAAAATTGCCGGTGATGATGCCGCTGGCGCCGATGGCGCTCTGAATGTTCGGTGCCGAGATCACCAGATCGTCGAGGAGGATAGCCAGCGGCTTGCCGATGTTCTTGCTGGTGATGCCGTAGAAGGTCGTCGCCCCCGACTGGTCGAAGGCAAAACCGATGGCCCGCTGGCCGTTCCGGTCCATGTCCGGGAAGGCGCGTTTGAGCTTCCACTGCTTATTGCCGGACTGGAGCATGGTCTCGCCGGACTGGTTGCTGGCGAGGACGTAGAGTTTGTCACCGAAGCTGCCGGTGATGCCCTGCCCCGGCCAGTTCTGGGGATCCTCGATCTCGGCCCAGATATAGCGGGTGTCGGAGGCCTGCTTGGGTCCCTTGGTCCTTAGGTCGTTCAGGTAGGCGTTGATTTCGTCGGAGGTGAGCGACGAATCGGCCTGGGTCGGCAGGATGCGGAACTCCAGCACGCCGGCGCCCTTGAGCATCCGCTTGAGGTCTTCCGGGTCGTCGAGCTGACCGCCGACCACGCGGTAGGCGTCGAACGCGGCGGTTACCCGGTCGATCAGGTCGGCCCGCTGGGGAAACGCCTCCTTCAGGGCGGCGAGGGCCTCGCTGCGCTTGGCCGAATCCTTCGGCAGGTCCAGAATGCCCTGCAGGCCGTCGATGTTGAGATTGATCTGGTCCAGCCGGGCGTAGGCCTCGTTCCAGCGGGCGTTGAGGCCCGTCTCGGGCGCGGTCAGCTCATTCACGGCATCGGACCACCGGTTATAGGCGTCGAGATACCGGCGGATCTGCTCGACGGCGGCCTGCTGGGCCTCGGTCAGGGGCTTCTCGTTGCCGGTCTCGGCAGGGGTCTGAGAGGGGATTTGCCGGGTGACGAAGGCCTCGATGCTCTTGGCCTGCTCAGCCGGGGATTGGGCGGTCCAGGTATGAACGGACGTCAGCAGACGTTCCTTATCAACGCCGGCCTGGGCCAGTTCATTGGCGATCTGATCCATTTGCGGCGAGGCCTGGTCTCGCTGTTGTTGCTTTGCGGTTCGCAGGTCATAGACCTCGGCGAGCGTCTGGAGGATCTGCGTTCGCTGCTCGTTGCCGCCGGCGAAGGCAGCCAGCTTCTCGGCCCGCTGGGCGGGTTCCAGGCTCAGCGTCTGCTTGATCTGCAGCAGATTGATGTTCGTCTCCTCGAGCTCCAGCAGCGCCGTCTCGTAGGCCTGACGCTTTTGGCGGGTCTCGGCGCTTGAGAGAGGAAGCTGGATCTCGATACGGGTATCGCCCTGCGGACGCATCACGATATTGGCCACGTGGGTGGGATCGATGCGCTTGAGCAGGGTCGGGATCAGACTTGCCGCCAGCCCCTTGCGTTCCTGGGGCTTGAGGCCGGTGGTATCAATCTCGTAGATGAGACTGGTGCCGCCCGCCAGGTCCAGACCCAGCTTGAGCTTGTCCTTCGGGGGATAAACCTGCCAGGCGGCAAAGGCGGCCAGCAGAAAGATAAAAAACAGTTTCCAAAGAATGTTCTTGTTCATAGTTTCCGTTCCTGTGAAACAAACTCGAGGGTTTGGTTTATTTCTTCTCGTCTTCCGTAATGACCGTTGCAATGGCGCTGGGGATCACACGCATTTTGGTATTGTTCGACTCGTCGATCTTCAGCACGATCTCATCCGGCCTGACGTCGATGACGGTCCCCAGGATGCCGCCGATCGTGCGGACGCGGGCGTTCTTCTGGAGCGAAGAGACCATCCGCTGATGCTCCTGCTGCTTTTTACGGGGTCCGCGGAACATGACCAGGTACATCATAATCACCAGCCCGGCGATCAGGATCAAATTGAAATAGGGGCTCGGTTTCGTCGGCGGGGGGGTCTGGTCGCCGCCCGGCGCCTGGGTCAGGGTTTGGGTCTCGGGGGCCGCCTGGTCTTCCATGGTTATGACGGGGGCGTCCTGCTCCGTCGCCGTTTCGCTCTGTGCCTGTGCGAGAATCCATATTGAGTTCATTGATTCAATCCTTCCTTATTGGTCTTCAACCTGTAGGTTTTCAGTTTCCGTTTTACTCATCTCTAAAAAATCGCGGCTCCAGGTCTCGAAGGAGCCGCCGTCAATCCGGTCCCGGATTTCCTGCATAAGCCGCTGATAATACACCAAATTGTGGATCGACACAAGGATTGGCCCAAGCATTTCTCCAACATTAAAAAAATGGCGGATGGCGGCCCGCGAGAAATTCCGGCAGGCATAACACGGACAATCCAGCTCAATTGGGTCGAGATCTGTCTGGTGGACGCTGTTTCGCATCCGAATCGGCCCGCCGGCGGTAAACGCAAAGGCGTTTCGCCCGTTGCGGGTCGGCAGGACGCAGTCAAACATATCGATCCCCGCCCGCACCGCTGCTACTATATCGGCCGGCATACCCACCCCCATCAGATACCGGGGCTTATTTTCCGGCAGCAGCGGGGTCGTCAGGTTTACCGTCCTGATCATCGGTTCGTGGCCCTCGCCGACGCTCAGCCCGCCGATGGCATACCCGTCAAAGTCCATCGGGATCAGCGCCTCGGCGCAGGCCTTCCTCAAATCCGGTTCCACTCCTCCCTGTACGATTCCAAAGAGCATCTGATCGGTGTTTTTATGGGACGCTTTGCACTGGGCGGCCCAGCGAATGGTCCGCTCGACGGCCTTTTCCAGCCGGCTCCGCTCGCAGGGGTACGGCGTGCACTCGTCAAAGCACATGATGACGTCAGCCCCGAGGCGGTTCTGCACCTCGGTAGCGATTTTTGCGTCCAGCACGATCCGGCGGCCGTCGATATGGCTGGCAAATTCCACCCCGTCGTCCCCGATGCGGTTGAGGCCGCTGAGTGAAAAGACCTGGTAGCCGCCGCTGTCGGTCAGGATTGGTCCCTTCCAGGCCATCATCCGGTGTAGACCGCCGAGAGACTCAACCACCTCCACGCCCGGACGCAGCAGCAGGTGGTAGGTATTGGTCAGGATCATGCCCGTCCCGGTTGCGGCCACCTGTTCGGGGGTAAGCCCCTTGATGGTCCCGCGGGTTCCGACGGGCATAAAGACCGGCGTCTGAACGGTTCCGTGGGGGGTCGTGAGCATACCTCGCCGGGCCCGGGTGGCCGAATCCGTTTTTATCAGTTCAAAAACCTTCATTCATTCTCGGAAAAATCAAGACGTACCAGTTTGGCGGTGGGAAAGTAATACTCCAGTATCTCGTGGTAGAGCTTTCCCCGCCGCGCCAGGGCCTGGGCACCGCTCTGGCACATGCCCACCCCATGGCCAAAGCCCCTTCCGTCGGTAAATTCAAAGCCCGTTTCGCTGTTGCGGACGGTAAAAACAGCGCTCCGAAGCCGGCGGCCGCTCGGATCGGCGGCCAGTCGGAAATCCTCCCCCCGCAGGTAGGCCGTTTCACCGCTTCGACCGGTCAGACGCAGCGAGGTTACCCGGCCGGAGGATGAAATCCGAACCGGTTCGACGCGTTCGATCCGCTCCAGGTTCTCGAGCTCGATGTAGCGGCCGAGCACCTGACGGGTCAGTTCCTCTTTCGTAAAGGTCACCGGCGGCCAGAAGTAAAAGTGCGAGCGGGTCGTTTCGCGGCAGTAGGGACATTCCACCCCTTTGAGCGCCGAATAGCTGTCTCCGAAGATCATCGAGCTGTCATCCGTGCGTCCGCCGCAGCAGGAGGCGAAATAGGTCGGAAAGAGCCGGTATTCGCCCTCGCTGTCCGGGCACAGGAGGACCTGTCCCTGGGTATCGAGCACCGCCTGGCGGGTCGGCCCGGTCTCGGCGGCGATCCCGCGATACATCTGATGCGCCTGGGTCCGACGGAGATCGTAGTCGCGCGAGTCCCCGAAACGCTGGCGGATGAACAGACAGTAGGTCCGGGAGGCCACCGCCTGGGCCCGGAGGGCCTCGGGCTCCCAGTAGCTTTGCATTTCCGCCCCGATGACGCCCAGCAGATATTCCTCAAGGAGTACCCGGTTGACGGCTGAAAAAGTCCGGCCGTCCGGGTCGGGGATCAGGTCAAGATGCCCGCGAAAAGCAAGCCCCTCGATCTCGAAGCGAGCGGGTTCGGCGATCTCCAGTTCCACGCGATCCTGAAACTCATACTCGGCGATGCGGATTGTGCCGTCCCGGATCGACACGAGCAGTTCGCAGCTTTCGCAGGGATACTCGACGACGGCGTTTTGCCCGGGACAGACCATCCGCACACGCCCGGGAATCCGGAGGGTGCATTCATTCAGGTTTCCAAAGAGCAGGACTCGAATCCACTCGGAGCGTCGGGGATCCACACCGGACTCCGGCGCTGCGGCGGGCTCCCGCCGGCATCCGCCCAGGGCGGTCCACAGCAGCGTCCCGCAAAAAAGACAGGCCCGCAGCACCCTGAAACGATATGCCGAGGGCCTGAAATGTCTTTGACTGCAATCCGTTGGTTTCAAAACCGTCAGCGTTTTCCCGGGCCGTGCGCCGGCCGTTTACTCCAGGGTTCGAAGACTCAGCCCGAACATGCCCAGCCGTTCCTTGACCTCGTTGAGACTGGTCACACCGAAATTCTTGCACCCAAGCAGTTCGGCTTCCGTTTTGCCGACCAGATCAAAGAGGGTCTTGACGCCCAGGCGGGACAGCGCCCGTCGGGCGCGAACCGACAGTTCCAGCTCGTCCACCGCCTTGTTGAGGATCTCGCGGTTGGTGCCCAGAACGGCATCGGCCTCGACGTCGGCGGCGTTCTTGTCCTCCAGGGCCATGCCCAGCCGCAGATTCTTGCTTTCGAGGATCCGCTTGATCTCCAGCAGGGAGGTCTCGCCGAAGTTTTTGTAGCTGAGCAGCTCGGCCTCCGTCGTGCGGAGCAGGTCGCCGATGGTCAGGATGTTCATCTTCTTAAGGCAGTTGCGGCTGCGAACGGAGAGCTCGAAGTCGGAGATCGGAATCTCGAGGATTTTGTTCTGACGGTCCTTGCGTTTCTCCCGCTCCTCGTCGTAGATCATGTTTTCAGAGCTTTCGATATCCTTGCGAAACAGCGTCGCCCGGGGATGATTCGGGTGCGAGCTCAGGACGGTGTTTACGCAGGCGGCGGCGTTTTCATAGTCGGCCCGGTCCTCGTACAGGATCGCCAGGTTCAGCAGGGCGCTGACGTGGTTGGGATTCTGTTTGAGGATCTGCTTGTAGTGTCCGATGGCGGCTTCCTCGTCGCCCCGCAGGTCGCAGGCATAGGCCAGGGCGAACCGGGCTTCGAGATGATTGGGGTCCAGCTCCGTGGCCAGGCGGTACTGCTCCATCGCCTCTTCATACTCGCCGATGCTGTCCATGAGCTTGCCGATCTGGAAGTGATAGTCCGCGCTGACATTCTTGAAATTGCTGCACTGGTCGAGCGCCTCGCGGGCCCGATCGAATTGGCCGGCCAGCCGAAAGGTGGCCGCCTTTTCCATGGCGATGCTCCGCGAATCTCCGTGCAGCTTGGCGGCCTTGCTGAAATGATCGATGGCCTCCCCGAACCGGTTCATCGTGCGGCAGCAGTAGCCCAGGGCCATGTACTTCTGGAGTGAATCCGGGGCGGCCTGCAAATTCTCGATGGCCGTCTTGGGATTGCCGCAGAGCATGTGAACCAGGCCGCAGATCAGGGGGTCGCCGCATGCGTTGGCTTTGTCGAGCATGTGGAGCCGGACGCGCTCGCTCGAATTGAAAACGGGCCAAAGCTTTTTTATCTCTTCGAAAGCCGGCACCGAACCGGAAAACAGATCGACCCCTGTACCGTTAAGCGTAACCATGTTTCACTCCTGATTAAATTCAGCATTCCTTTATGTTATTTCAAGTTCTGCAAAAAAGCATAAAGCGAGGATTATAATAGGAATCCAAAGGTTTGTCAATAGCTTTATAAGTCCTTAGTCGATCCACAACAGCCGCTATCAATAAAGGACCGTTTTTTTCCTTTCGCCTGCGTTTTTGCGGTCCTGTTACGGATTGCACGTTTTGCAGGGCCGCCGCCCGGAGGCCTCGGCGGCCTGTTTGGAAGAGAAGGTGACATTCTTATCCTCGGTGATCCGTTTGACGTGATAGCAGTCCGAACGATGAAAGACCTTGCCTGTTTTGGAGGCGACGAAGTGACCGGAGGAGCTTTCCGCAACGGCCGGCTTGACTTGGGGCGTCTTTGAAGGCACATGGACAGCCGGTTCGATGATGGGAGCGGCCTCGGGCTCGCCGGGAACCCGGAAAATCCGCTTGACGAGCCCTTTTTCGACGAGCAGGGACCCCAGATCCGCCCCGTCAACCTCAATATCCGCGATCAGGCAGAAGGCAGGACCGCGCTGCAGGTCTTTCAGGAGGATGCGGGGCGAATTGGGGTCGCCGGGATGATTCAGGAGAATTTCTTCCAGAAAAAGGCGAAGTGCCGGGTTGGCTGATTCGGGGGGAGACTCCAATCCCCGCAGGAAAACGGGGATCTTTAGACCTATTACGGGTGGGAAATCGGAGATATCACAAAGAAAGGCATAATTGCCTTCGATAGAATGAATATGCTCGACGGCCGCATTGCCGTAGGTAACGACGGCAGGTTCCGGGGACTCCATCGCCGAAGACGGCAGACTGCCGAGAATCATTCCGAACAGAACGGTCCAGGACATTGGTTAGCTCCTTTCTATGAAAAATCCTCCGTTGCGGTCGTTCATCGATGGTGGAAACAGTATATTCAGGACAGCCAAAAGTTCAAAATGAATTCACTGAGAAAAAGCGTAAATTTCCTGGATTCGGCCTTTTAGTCATCGTGGCCGCGAGACGTTTTTGGAATCTGCCCCGTGTACAAAAACGGACCTTTCCCGAACTTTTAAGCAAATTCCCTATCCCCCTTAAAAGCGGGTTTCCGCTATCATTCAACGCGATATTATGGGATTTTTCGGTCGGGGTTTTTTGCTTGACTCCGACGATTCTATTTTGTAAACTGCCCGAATCTGTTAAAAATCCCTTATCCGAAGGGGTTTGTGTCAAGATGCCATGGAGGGCCTTTTCCTGACACCCTGAAAGTCCGGTGTTGGAGGAACGAATGGGGCCGAGCGTTTCGGTCCGGAACATTCGATCGAAGGGTCAATTGGAAAGGTTTTGGGCATTGATCAGACTGGATCAGACACGACGACCGTATCGCGGTTCAAGTACTTTTTACAAAGCCGTTTTTGCTACCTGCCTCCTCTATGGCCTCATTGGGCTGCCGCTGGCATCCCTGGGGCTGGCCAAAGTGGAGAAGGTGGTTCCCTTGTTCAGTTCGCAGCCTTTGGACGAGCCGCCGTTTGTCGAGGACGCCTTTCATTATGAAGCGTCGGCCCCGATAAGCCCGGAAGGCGACTTGCTGGAGGCGCTGCGCCAACTGGACGGGCCGCCGTCGGCGACCGTCGAGGAGATCGATGAGCAGTGGCAAACAATCCGGATGCGGGTGACGGCCTACTGTGCCTGCTCGATCTGTTGCGGCAAATATGCGGACGGTTATACCGCCAACAATCACCGGATTCGCCCGGGCGACGCTTTCGTGGCCGCCGACAAGCAGGTCCCGTTCGGCACGGAGATGATTATCCCGGGATACAACGGGGGCCGCTGCGTGAAGGTCATGGATCGCGGACGCCTGATTAAAGGCAACTGGCTGGATATTTTCATGCATACCCATCAAGAGGCCCGCGAGTGGGGCGTCCGCTATCTGGATGTCCGGGTGAAGACCGATTGATGTATTTAAACCAAGCAGCCGTTCATTATAATTACCTGACCCTGTTTTCGTTCTCAATTGTTTTGGTATGGTTCCATCGCAAGCAATTTGATCTTTGATACTTTTTCGTTTTCCTTTAACTTGGTTGCGAAAGCTAATAATACTTTTCCGTCCAGATAATCAACATATATACCTCCTGCTCCGACCTCTCCATTTAAATCCAGTGTCTGAAGAATGGTACCATCTGCTTCATACTCATAGATTCTTAAATCCCAATAATTTACAATAACAGCTAACACGAATCGGTTGTTAGTGCCGTTTCCAGTAATGGAGTTACGCCTTTTTTGAGTGATCTGTAAGTTTCTTGTAATATTAGACTTGCGCTATCGCCTATCGTGTTATAAATAGGTTCTCCACAGGCTGTATGAGGCAGCCG
>JBNRMP010000106.1:0-31116 GCA_050309685.1 Anaerohalosphaeraceae bacterium | reverse complement strand
GGGCTGGAGCGGGGGCGACAAGGGGGACAACCGGGAGGATTTCCTCAACGCGATTTCGGAGGCGGGGTTCGTCTGGTTTTCGATCAACTACCGTCTGGCGCCGAAGCATCGCTGGCCGGCGTGCATAGAGGATGTGGAGACGGCGATTCGCTGGGTGAAGGCGCATGCCCCCGAGTACAAGGGCGACCCGGAGCGGATCGCGCTGGTCGGCTACTCGGCGGGCGGACATCTGGCGTGCTCGGCGGCGATCTGGGCCAAAGAAGATACGCGCACGGCGGCGGTAGTCGGCTTCGCGCCGCCGATCGACATGGTGGCGGACAACGAACGACGGGGGGGGCTAAGCCCGTCGATGCAGAATCTGATCGGCCGGCCCAGGGAGCTGGATGAGGAGACGCGGGCGATTCTCAAGTCGATTTCACCGGTGTGGGACGTGCGGCCGGGGCTGCCTCCGTTTCTGCTGATCCACGGGACCCTCGACAAGAGCGTGCCGTATGCGCAGTCGATCCAATTACAGGCAGCGCTGAAGGAAAAAGGCGTAGCGTGCGAGCTGGTGACGATTGAGGGGGCGGGGCACCGGATCTCGGAGTGGGACAACTACAGCAAGGATTACCGGCAGCGGCTGACAGGCTGGCTGCAGGAGAGGATTGGGCCACACAGCAAGGCGGCGGAAGGCAAGCCGATTCGGAGGATCGTTGTCAGCGCGGACGGGACGGGCGATTTTGCGTCCGTTCAGGCGGCGGTGGATGCGGTGGCGGCGGGGAACAGGGAGCCCGTCGTCATTTCGATTCGGCCGGGGACCTACAAGGAGCGGATTGTCGTGGGGCGGGACAAGCGGTTCATCCGCTTTGCAGGGGAGGACGCCGCGACGACGATCCTGACGTACGATCTGTACGCGGGGATCAAGGGCCGGGACGGCAGGGAGATCGGGACGTTTCGCACGCCGTCGGTAACGATTGAGGCGGACGACTTTGCGGCGGAGAACATCACCTTCGAGAACAGCGCCGGGCCGGTGGGTCAGGCGGTGGCCGCGGCAGTGCTGGGGGACCGGTGCATCTTTCGCAATTGCCGGTTCCTCGGGTGGCAGGACACGCTGCTGGACCAGACGGGGCGGCACTACTACGAGAACTGCACGATTGCCGGGCACTGCGACTTTATCTTCGGCGGCGGCACGGCGTTCTTTGAGCGATGCCATATCCGGTGCCTGGACGGCAACTACATCACCGCGGCCTCGACGCCGAAGGATCAGCCGTATGGGTACGTGTTCTCCAACTGCACCATCACCGGGCCCGAGTCGGGCAAGCAGACCCACCTGGGGCGACCGTGGCGGGACTATGCGGCGGTGATTTTCATGAACACGGAGATGCCGGAGGGCATTCGGCCGGAGGGGTGGCACAACTGGGGCAAGGAGCACCGTGAGCAGACGGCGCGCTACGGCGAGTATCGCAGCACCGGCCCGGGAGCCCGGCCGGAGGCGCGGGTTGCGTGGGCAAAGCAACTGAGCGACGAGGAGGCCCGGCAGATCACCGTGCAAAGCGTGCTCTCGGGCGCTGACGGGTGGGATCCGCTCGCGGGGACCGTGGAGTCGAGCGTGGAGGTGGTTCCCGCGTCGGTGGATGAGGCGTCGGCGATTAAAAAAAAACTGACTGACAAGACGGGCAGGGAGTTCGTTTATATCATGACCGCCTGGCGGGACGATGCGCCGGGGCTGCATCTGGCTCACAGCGATAACGGGCTGGAGTGGACCAGGATCGGGGGGCCGATTCTCGTCTCGCAGATCGGCACGCAAAAACTCATGCGGCGTCCGGCGCTGGGACAGGGGGCGGACGGCACGTTTCACCTCGTGTGGCAGACGGATGCGCGGGGAACGCGGGGACTGGGGTATGCACGGTCGAAGGACCTGGTCGAGTGGTCCGAGCAGAAGCGGATCCCGTTGATGGAGGCGCAGGAGGCGTTTGACGTCGCCTCGCCGACGCTCTTCCGGCAGGGGGACGGGTCCTTTGTGATGGTGTGGGCCTCGACGCTGCCGGGCAACTATTTTCAGGCGTACCAGGAGGACGTGGAGGATAATCCGCGGCTTTGGTACGCGACGACGAAGGACTTTGAGACGTTTTCGCCGGCGAAGGCGTTTTTTGAACCGGGCTACAGCACGGGGCAGGGGGCGCTGGTGGACACCGGCGAGGGTCTGGCGCTGGTGCATGAGGACCGGCGGGCGCGGTATCAGACGCTTCGGGTCAGTCTGTCGGCGACCCTGGAGGGGCCGTGGCGGCCGGCGGGGGACGCCGTGCCGATAAGCCCGTGTTTCAATCCGGCCGCGCTGCGGATCGGGGAGGAGACGCTGGTTTACTTCGAAAACGGCGCGGGCGGCATTACGACGCTGGTCACCCGGGATTTCAGGACGTGGACGGATGTTTCGGCGTATGCATTGTTTCCGGCGGGATACCGCATCGGCAGCATTGTGAAGGCGGCGGCGAAGTCGTCGAACATCCGGATTCTCGAAACAAAACTGACCGGCGAGGGCCGCGTCGTCGTCAACGAGGATGCGCCGCAGGACGCGGCGATTGTCGAACCGGCAGGGATCGAGTAAGGGACAGGATATGTTTGGACTTGGGATTGCGGACATTATCGTCATCATCGCCTACTTTGTGGTGATGGTGGGCATCGGCGCCTGGGCCTCGCGGCGGATCAGGAACCAGGAGGACTACTTCCTGGCGGGACGGCGGTTCGGCAAGCTGGTGCAGACGTTTGCCGCGTTCGGGCAGGCGACCTCGGCCGACAATGCCGTGGGGGTGACGACGACGACGTTTATGAACGGCATCGCGGGGATCTGGAGCTCGATGCTGTACCTGTTCGCCACGCCGCTGTACTGGCTGGTGACACACTGGCCGCGGCGGATGCGGGTGCTGACGCTGGGGGACTATTTCAAGGAGCGCTACCACTCGACGGCGATGGGGGCGGTGTATTCGCTGATCGGGGCCTTTGGGATGATGGCGTTCATCGCGCTGGGCTTCAACGCGATGACCAAGACGATTTTGGCGATTACACCGCGGGCGGCGGCGACCTACACCGAGGCGCAGCGAGAGGCGTACACGGCGGCCTACAACGCCGAGCGGATCGCCGCCCAGGCGATGGGGACGCCGCCGATGGTGCTGACGCTGGAGGAGCTGCTGGAGCGGGAGCGGCTTTCGGCCATTGCCGCGGACGAGCGCACCGAGGAGCAGGCGGCGCGGCTGATGGTGCTCGACGAGATGCGCCCGGCGACGATGTTTTCCCACCTGACGAAGGAGACGATCATCTGGGGCGTCTGCGTGGTGGTCCTGCTGTACGCGGTGGTCGGCGGGCTGGTGGCGGCGTTCGTGGCGGACATGGTGCAGGGCATGTTCATCATTTTGCTGTCGGTGCTGCTGATCCCGTTCGGCTGGGCGAGGATCAACGATCTCTACGGGGGGCGCGGGATCATGGACGCGATCCGGATGATCCACAGCAAGCTGCCGGAATCGTACTTTCAGGTCTTCGGCGCCCCGCAGACGCCGGACTTTACGTGGTACTACGTGATCACGCTGTCGTTCATGGCGGCGATTACGGTGGTGGTGCAGCCCAACGGGGCGGTGCTGGCCGGGTCGGCCAAGGATGAGTTGTCGAACCGGTCGGGCGTGGTGATGGGCAACTTTCTCAAGCGGTTCTGCACAATCGGCTGGGCGGCCTTCGGGCTGATCGCGATTGTGCTCTACAGCGGCAAGGTGATCCATTCGGACCTGATCTGGGGACACGCGACGCGGGACCTGCTGGGGCCGTTCAATATCGGGCTGGTGGGGCTGATGATCGCCTGCCTGCTGGCGGCGCTGCTCTCGACGGTGGACTGCTACATGATTACGTGTTCGAGTCTGCTGACGCATAACTTCTATACGCCGCTGGTGTCGGGGCGCAGTCCGCGTCACTACGTGTGGGCGGGACGCATCACCGGGGCGCTGATCGTCTTTGGCGGCGGCTGGGTGGCGCTGCAGTTCGATACCATTTTGCAGATCCTGAAGTTCATCTGGGAGATGAACGTGATGCTGGCGCCGGCCTACTGGCTGGGGATCAAATGGCGGCGGGCCAACCGGGCCGGGGCGTGGGCGTCGATTGGGATCGGGTCGCTGCTGTTCCTGATCCTCCCGTTCGCTGCGCCGATGGTGCGGCCGTCAATGCGATATGACGAGGCCCTGCTGCGGACGACTCAGCCGGCGCCCCGCGTCGTTACCGAACGGGCCCGGGAGCTGGATGTGGAGCGGCGGCGGGAGCAGATCGCGCGGTGGGACGCCCTGGAGCGGATCGGCAAGGCCGAGGGGCCGCGGCCTGCGCCGCTGGCGGTCGGCGAGCTGTTCGAGCAGCGCTACGAGTTTGCCAAGCGGAGCATCTTCTGGACGCAGGAGATCAAGGCGGACGAGCAGGGGCGGCTGTACGGCAAGGGGCGGTTCAACGTGGAGCTGTGGATTCTTGAGCGGCTGGGGGTCGATCTGGAGTCGAACCCATATGCCCTGAACGAGACGCTGCGGATTCTGTTCCGCACGCTGGCGCCGTTCGGGATTATGATCGTCGTATCGCTGCTGAGCCGGCCGGACCCGGCTGAGGTGCTCACGCCGTTCTACGCGAAGATGCGGACGCAGGTGATCCCGGACCCCAAGGCCGACGCCGAGGCGGTGGCGCACTCGCTGAAGCATCCCGAGCAGACCGAACATCGGCTGCTGTTTCCCAATACGTCATTCGAGTTTTACAAGTGGTCGCGTCTGGACGTGTTCGGCTTTGCCCTCTCGGTCCTCGGGGTGGGGGCGGTGCTGCTGCTGACGTGGGTCGTGGCGGCGGTCGGCGGCTGAGCGGCTTTGCAATAAGGATATTGACAGGCCGCGGCCTGCCCTCGTTATAATAAGGAAATTCAGAACGCCATTAAAAGGAGAGAGCCCATGAAATCATTCAAGTTTCCGGCAAAACCGTGTCTTCTGATCCTCAGTTGTTGTCTCCTGTGGGCCGCCTCCTGCCGCGGTCCGGCCATGACGGAGGCACAGGGCTGGCGGCAGATGTCCCGGATTGAGGCCCGCATCCAGCCGCCGACCTTCCCGGACCGCGATTTTGTCCTCACGGCATACGGGGCCAAAGGGGACGGGGAGACGGACTGCACGGAGGCCTTCCGCCGGGCCATCGAGGCCTGCTGTCGTGCCGGCGGCGGCCGGGTCGTCGTGCCGGCGGGGACCTGGAAGACGGGGGCGATCCACCTGCAAAGCAACGTCAACCTGCACCTGGAACGGGGGGCGATCGCCCGCTTCTCGACGGACCCGGCCGACTACCCGACGGTCTATACCCGCTTCGAGGGGACCGAGTGCATGAACTATTCGCCGCTGATCTACGCTTTTGAGCAGGAGAACCTGGCGATTACCGGTGAGGGCACGCTCGACGGCTGCGCCGGCGACGAGAACTGGTGGAGGTGGAAGAATTCGCAGAAGGCCGACGTGACGGCCCTGTGCGAGCAGGCCGAGCAGGGCACGCCCGTCGAGGAGCGGCGGTACGGCCTGGGGCACCAACTGCGGCCCAACATGATCCAGCCGTACCGGTGCCGGAACATCCTGATCGAGGGCGTGACGGTCCGCAACAGTCCCATGTGGCACATTCACCCGGTGCTCAGTCAAAATATCACGGTCCGAAACGTAACCGTCATCGGGCACGGGCCCAACAACGACGGCTGCAACCCGGAATCCTCGCGGGACGTGCTGATCGAGGGCTGCTTCTTCGATACCGGCGATGACTGCATCGCGATCAAGTCGGGGCGCAACGCGGACGGCCGGCGGGTCAACGTGCCTTCCGAGAATATCATCATCCGCCGCTGCACGATGAAGGACGGGCACGGCGGGGTGGTCATCGGCAGCGAGGTCTCCGGCGGCGTGCGAAACGTGTTTGCCGAGGAGTGCCTTATGAACAGCCCCAACCTTGACCGGGGGCTGCGCATCAAGACCAACTCGATGCGGGGCGGGGTGGTGGAGAATATCTTCATGCGCAACGTTACGATGGAGCAGGTCCGGGAGGCCGCCCTGAAGATCAACTATTATTACCAGGAGGGAGACCGGGGGCCGTTTCCCCCGACGGTGCGGAACGTTTTTATGACCAACGTCCGCTGCCTTAAAAGCGAGTATCCCTGGCACATCCGTGGCTACGCCCACAACCCGGTGCGCAACGTCGTCCTGACCGATTGCACCTTCAAGAACACCCAAAAGGAGGGCCTGGCCGAGGGGATCGAGAGGTTTGTCGTCAGGACGAAGGAGGAGGCAGCCGGCGAGCTGTGGTCGCAGAAGATGGCCGATACGATCGTGACGCGCAACGCCGACTACTGGAGTCTGGAGCTTTCCACGAAGCCCAAGTGGACCTACACCTACGGGACGGTGCTCAAGGCGCTGTGGGATATGTGGGAGGTTACCGGGGACCCGAGGTTCTTCGATTATGTCCAGGGCTACTATGAGGCCCTGATCGACGAGGACGGCACGATTCGAACCTACGATCTGAAGAAGTACAACATCGACATGATCAAGCCGGGCAGCGCGCTGATCAGCGTGTATGAGAAGACGAAGAAGGATAAGTATCGGACGGCGATTGAGACGCTGCGGCGGCAGATGCGGGAGCATCCCCGCACGAGCGTGGGCGGCTTCTGGCACAAGCAGATCTACCCGCACCAGATGTGGCTCGACGGGCTCTACATGGGCTCGCCGTTCCTGGCGCAGTACGCGGGACGCTTCGGCGAGCCGGCGCTCTATGACGACGTGGCCAAACAGATCCTGCTGATGGAGAAGGTGTCGCGGGATGCGAAGACGGGGCTGCTCTATCACGGCTGGGACGAGAGCCGCGAGCAGAAGTGGGCCGACCCGAAGACCGGCTGCTCGCCGCACTTCTGGGGCCGGGCGATGGGCTGGTACGCGATGGCGATTGTGGATGTGCTCGATGAGCTGCCGAAGGATCACCCGCAGCGCGATGAGATCATCGCCGTCCTCGACCGGATGTTCGAGGCGCTGGTCAGGGTGCAGGACGTCAAAACCGGCGTGTGGTACCAGGTGCTCGACCAGGGCGGGCGCGAGGGCAACTACCTTGAATCGACCGCCTCGACGATGTTTGTCTATTCCATGGCCAAGGCGGTGCGGATGGGGTATGTCGATGCGAAGTATCTTGCCGCCGCCCGCCGGGGCTGGGAGGGAATCCTCAACGAGTTCATCACGGTGGATGAGAACGGCTATGTGGACATTCACCGGTGCTGTTCCGTCGGGGGGCTGGGGGGCAATCCGTACCGGGACGGGTCCTATGAATACTACGTCGGCGAGAAGATTCGCAGCAACGATCCCAAGGCCATCGGGCCGTTTATCCTGGCGGCTTTGGAGATGGAGCGGCTGCGCCAAGACTGAGGAAACATGCGGCATTGTCCGTTCAAAAGAGACTTGCCCCTGTGGATGCTGACGGTGTGCGCGGCCCTGTGGAGCGGGCCGGGCCCCCTGTACGGGGCCGCGTTTAATCCGCCGGAGCGCATTCTTGCTCGCCGGCCCGCCTTCGAGGGGCAGACGCAGCGGGCGCTTCGCTACCGGCCGGAGGGGACGGACTTCGTCATCGAGAACGGCACGGAGTTTTTCAACCGGCCCCTCTACGGCGGCAACACGGCCTTTCGGGCGGACGCGGGGGACAAGCCGGAGCTTTCGTTTTACCTGCCCGGGCAGGCGGGCAACCTGCGGCTGGGCGTCCGCACGCAGCAGGGAGTCAAGTGGCTGCATGAGACCGGGCGGCGCGTCAGCCGCTACCGGCCGGGATCGATGGTTTACGAGATCGGCGACGAAATTTTGGGCGATGGGAAACTGCACGTTTCCGTGCTGGCCCTGTACGAGGCCGAGGGCGTGATCCTGCGGGCGCAATCGGAAGGCCCCGATGATGCGGAGCTGATTATGGCCTACGGCGGGGCGGGGGGCAAAAAGGGCAAGCGGGGCGGCGACATCGGCTGCGAGAGCGAGCCCGTCGGCAAGTTCTTTCAGCTCCGGCCGGAACACTGCAAAGGCAACACGTTCACTATTCAGGGCAACACGTTCATCCTCCACAGTAAGATCGCTGAGATGGCGGGCTTTCTGCCGGAAGGATCGACGCTGGCCGAGGCCGATGCCAATCGGTGGCATTCCATCGAGGCGCTGACGGCCTGTGCGGGCGAGCCGACGGAACTGCCGGTGGTCGTGGGGACAATGAAGCTCTCTTCGGATCGGCCGGTGTATATCGCCGTCAAGCGGGTGCGCGAGGGTGAGTCGCCGTTGCGATACAGTCAGCTTGAAGCGCTCTTTGAGCAGACCCGGCGCCGGCGGGAGGCGATTGCCGGGCGGGTGACGGTCGAGACGCCGGATGCGTATATCAACGCGGCCGCGGCGGCGCTCAACGTTGCCGCCGACGCGATCTGGGATGAGCCGCAGGGATCGGTCATGCACGGCGCGGTCGCGTGGCGCTCGCGCTACACCGGTTGGCGGGGACCCTATGCCAACGATGCGCTGGGCTGGCATGACCGCGCCAAACGGCACTTTACCTACTGGGCAAAGCAGCAGAATACAAAAGAGGTCTCCGATGATGCGATGGGGCCGGACCCGGCGTCCAATCTGGCCCGCAGTCATCCGGCCAAACAGAGCAGCGGCGATATCGGCGGCAAGCACTACGACATGAACCTTGTCTATATCGACGCCCTGTTTCGCCACGCGCTCTGGACGGGTGACCTGGAGCTTATCGACGAGCTTTGGCCGGTGATCGAGCGGCATTTTGCCTGGGAGCGGCGGCTGTTTCGGCGTGAGTTCGGCGCAGAGCGACTGCCGCTCTACGAGGCCTACGCGGCGATCTGGGCCAGCGATGATCTGCAATACAGCGGCGGGGGCGTTACGCATGCCTCGGCCTACAACTATTATCATAATAAACTGGCGGCCCGCTTCGCCGCGCTGCTGGGCAGGGACCCGTCGGCGTATGAGCGGGAGGCGGGGCTGATCCTGCGGGGTATGCGGGAGCACCTGTGGCTTCGGGACGGCTGGTACGGCGAGTGGAAGGACCTGCTGGGGCGTGGGGCGGTGCACCCGTCGGCGGCCCTGTGGACGTTCTATCACACACTTGACAGTGAGGCGGCCGACCCGATGGAGGCGTGGCAGATGAGCCGCTTTGTCGATACGCAGATCGCGCATATCCCCGTCCACGGCGGCGACATCGGCGAGGGCCGCTGCTTTACGCTGCCGACGACAAGCTGGATGCCCTACACCTGGTCCACGAACAACGTGGTCATGGCCGAAGCGGCCCACACGGCGCTGGCCTTCTGGCAGGCGCAGCGGCCCGATCAGGCGTTTGCCCTGTTCAAGGGATGTCTGCTTGACAGCATGTATATGGGCCTGTGCCCCGGTAACACGGGGATGACGACGTATTTCGACACGGCCCGCGGCGAGGCGCAGCGGGACTTCGGTGATGCGGTGGGGACGTGCGCGCGGGCGCTGGTCGAGGGGCTCTTCGGGATTCGGCCGGACGTGCCCGCGGGTCGGTTGACGGTGCGGCCGAGCCTGCCGGAGGAGTGGGAATACGCCCGGCTCAAACACCCCGATGTAACGTTTGACTACCGACGCAGCGGGCGGCAGGATGTGTATTCAATCCGGCCGATGTTTTCCAGGCCGCCGGCGGTGAGTCTGGTGGTTCCCGCGCGTTATACGGAGGTCGCCGAGGTGACGATCAACGGCAAGTCGGCCGAGTGGCGCATTGCGGAGGATGCCGTCGGCGGACCGCACATTGAGATTCGCACGGAGCCGAGCGCGCAGATTGACGTCGTGATCCGCTGGAAGGGCAAAGAACCCTCATCGGTCAGCATCCCCGCCGTCGTCGCACAGCAGACGCCGGTTCGGGCGTCGTTCGGCAAGGCCGGGCTTATCGGCGTCGAGGACCCGCAGGGGGCGCTGGCGGATGTCCGTCTCAAAGGCCGTTCCTTCGAGGCGAAGGCAGCCGGGACGCTGGGGCATCGGACCGTCTTTGCGAAGCTCAGGCAGGGACAGATGACATGGCTTGAGTCGATGACCTTTGAAATCCGCCGGCCCTATGAGATCCTCGCCTCTGAGCCGCAATCGCCCGATTCGATTCAATTTCAGATACGCAACAACACATCGAAGAACATCAGTACCCGGGCGAGCATTTACGCAGGCCGACATTCAACGAAGGCGGACCTGCGCATCCCGGCCTATGGGCTTTCGGAAGTCTTCGTGCTGCCGGCGCGGGAGTTTTCACTGCTGCCGGGGTCGAACCGGGTCTGCGTGGAGATGGGGCGGGGGCAGGCCGTCGAAGGGATCGTTACGAACTGGAAGATTGTCGCAGAGGAAACGCCCCGCTGGGCGCCGCTGGATCTGCGGACCGCCTACAATGATACGGTAACGCGGATCTTCCGGAACGAATACCTCTCGCCGCGTTCACCCTATTGCTCGCTGTCGATTCCCAAACAGGGAATCGGGAGCTGGTGCGACTTTGCCCGGCGGTTCGAGGTCGATGACGCGGGCCTGCGGCAAGCGGCGCAGAGGAACGCGGATACGTTTCTGCTGCCGCAGGGCATTCCCTTCCATACGCCGGGGGAGGCCGATGCGAAGAACATCCTCTTTACCTCGCAGTGGGACAACTATCCGGTCCGGGCGGCGATTGATCTGAGCGGCCGGGCCCGACATCTGTATCTGCTGATGGCCGGCTCGACCCATTCGATGCAGAGCCGGTTCGACAACGGAGAGGTAATCGTTACCTATGCCGACGGCGCAGTTGAGCGGCTGGCCCTGCACAACCCGACGACGTGGTGGCCGATCGACCAGGACTACTACATTGACGATTACGGTTTTCGCCGGCCCGAGCCGATTCCTCCGCGGGTGGACCTGAAGACGGGCAAGGTGCGGGTGGCGGATCTGTCCGAGTACAAGGGCCGGGGCGGGATCGTCCCCGGCGGAGCGGCGACCGTGCTGAATATGCCGCTGCGGCCGGAGAAGGAATTGAAATCATTGGAGATCCGTGCACTGGCCAACGAGGTTGTCATCGGCCTGATGAGCGCTACGCTGGTGCGATAGAATTATGGAATACCGGGTGAAAACCATAAGGAGCAAATTTAAGCGGGAGAATCGATCATGAAAGCGTCAAAGAGCATGAAATCGTATGCGGAAAAAACCGGCCTTGTCTGCGCCCTGTTTCTGATCGGGCTGGCGGGGGCCTGTTCAGCGGGGACCGATCTGCCGTTTGACATGCCGGCCGTTACGGAGCCCCGCATTCCGAATCGGACGTTTACGATCACCGACTACGGCGCGGTCGGCGACGGGCAGACCATGAACACCGGGGCGTTTGCGAAGGCGATAGCGGACTGCCGCGAGGCGGGCGGCGGGCGGGTGATCGTGCCGGCGGGCTTGTGGCTGACCGGGCCGATCCGGCTCGAAAGCCGCCTCGATCTGCACCTGGAGGAGGGGGCGGTGATCCTGTTCAGCCCGCGCTTTGAGGACTACCCGCTGGTGCGGCAGACCTTCGAGGGACGGGAATCGGTCCGCTGCATGTCCCCGCTGTCCGGGCAGGACCTGGAGCATGTCAGCATTACCGGTTCGGGGATCATCGACGGCTCGGGCCAGGCGTGGCGGCCGGTCAAGAAGGAAAAGATGACGGAAAAACAGTGGAAAGGGCTGGTCAAGTCCGGCGGCGTGGTGGAGGCGTCGGGCAGGATCTGGTGGCCGTCCAGGGAGGCCATGGAAGGGGATAAGACCGTCGCCGAACTGGATAAGCAGAACGCTCCGGTGGAGGCCTATGCCCGGGCGCGGGAGTTTATCCGGCCGGTCATGGTGTCGCTGGTCAATTGCAGGTACGTGCTGCTGGATGGGCCGACGTTTCAGAACTCGCCCGGCTGGAACATTCATCCGCTGCTCTGCGAGAACATGATTATCCGCAACATCACCGTCCGCAACCCGTGGTTCAGTCAGAACGGCGACGGGCTGGACCTGGAGTCCTGCCGGAACGTGCTGATGCACAACTGCCGCTTCGATGTGGGCGACGATGCAATGTGCATGAAGTCGGGGCGGGATGAGTACGGCCGCAAGCGGGGCCGACCGACCGAGAACGTGGTTATCCGGGACTGCACCGTCTATCACGGCCACGGCGGCTTTGTCGTCGGCAGCGAGATGTCCGGCGGGGTCCGCAATATCACCGTGAGCAACTGCTCGTTCCTTGGCACCGATGTCGGTATTCGCTTCAAGAGCACCCGCGGCCGGGGCGGCGTGGTAGAGAACATTTTTATTGAGGATATCCGCATGATAGATATTCCCACGGATGCGATCCTGTTCGACCTGTTTTATGCGACGAAATCGCCGGGACCCGAAGCGAGTCTCGAGGTTCCCGCCGACCCGGTTACCGAGGAGACGCCGCAGTTTCGCAATATTCACATGCGAAATATCTTCTGCCAAGGCGCCAAAAACGCCATCTATATGCAGGGTCTGCCGGAGATGCCGGTAAAGCAGATCAGCTTCGAAAATATCGTGATTTCCGCTGATGCGGGGGCCACCTGCATCGAGGCCGAGGGGATCACGTTTAAGAATGTGAAGATTAAGGCCAAAGAAGGCCCGGTATTCGGATTTTATAACGGCCGTCAGATCAGCATCGAGGATGCCGCCGTTCCGGAAGGCGAGGGCAAATTCATAAAACTGGCGGGCGGCAAAACCGGTGATATCCGTCTGAAAGGCAGCGATCTTTCCCGGTTAAAAGATAAGATCGAATACGGGAAGGGAGCAGGTCCGGAGGCCATTGCCTCAAAGTAAGAGGGAAAAGGATGCAATCTTCGGGGATACAAAACGTCTAACAAATAAAAGGCCTTTTTAAGGAAGCGAACGATGAACCTGAATCGCAAAGGCATTCGCGGACCCCTTTATTTATTCGTAAGTATTCTTGCTGTATGGACTTGCAGCAGTTATGCCGCGACGCCCTGGATCGGGACCCGTCTGAATAAATATCTGGAGAAGGACGAGGCGTGGTATAAGAGCGACGAGGGCAAGGCGGTCCTGGAGGCCATTCTTTCCTGGCAGGATGACAACGGCATTTGGCCCAAGAACGTCGATACGACCAAGCCGTACACCGGCGACCGAAGCAAGCTGGCGGGGACGTTCGACAACGCGGCGACCAACGGCGAGATGCGGATGCTGGCCCGTGCCTTTCAGGTAACAAAGGAGCCGAAATATCAGCAGGCGTTTCTGAAAGGGCTCGATCTGATTCTCAAGGCCCAGTATCCCAACGGCGGCTGGCCGCAGTATTACCCGCTTCGCAAAGGTTACTACAGCCGCATTACGTTTAACGATAACGCGATGACGCGGCTGATATACCTGATGCAGGATGTGTCACAGGCGCCGGAATTCGATTTTGTGGATGCGCCGCGGCGG
The DNA here is from genome assembly GCA_050309685.1 of Anaerohalosphaeraceae bacterium. GTDB lineage: Bacteria > Planctomycetota > Phycisphaerae > Sedimentisphaerales > Anaerohalosphaeraceae > JBNRMP01. Next base: position 17,689 of record JBNRMP010000106.1, on the reverse strand, counting down.
CAGGCGGCCGGGAAGGCCTTTGAGAAGGGTATCGAGTGCATCCTGAAGTGCCAGGTGAAGGTGAACGGCAAGCTGACGGTCTGGTGCGCCCAGCACGATGAGAATACCTTCGAGCCGGCCCCGGCCCGCAGCTATGAGCTGGCGTCTCTCAGCGGGGGGGAGAGCTCCGAAATTCTCCGCCTGCTGATGCGGCTGGAAGAGCCTTCTCCGGCGGTGGTCAAGGCGGTCCGTTCGGGCGTCCAGTGGTTCGAGGCGTCGAAGGTGGAAGGGATCCGTATCCAAATGGCGGATGGAAGACGGGTTGCCGTGGCCGACCCGGAGGCCCCGACCCTGTGGGCCCGGTTCTATGATATCCCGACCAATCGGCCCATCTTTTCCAACCGGGACGGCGTTGTTGTGTATGATTACAATGAAGTGGACCCGGAACGGACGGAAGGATATGCCTGGTACGGCAACTGGGGCAAAGAGGTCTTTGAGGATTATGAGAAGTGGAAAGAAAAGCATGCCAGTCTGCTGACCGGCGAGGATACCGACGTCGTGGTGCTGGTGGGGGATTCGACGGTGTGCGATTTTCCGGATAAAAACGACGCCCGCCGCGGCTGGGGGGAGTACCTGCCGGACTACTTTGACGACTCGGTAAAGGTAATCAACCTGGCCCGCAGCGGCCGCAGCACCAAGACCTTCCTTAACGAGGGGCTTTGGGAGAAGGCCCTCCAGGCCAAGCCGACGTATATCCTGATCCAGTTCGGTCATAATGACAATCACGCCCCCGACAAGCCGGAATCGACGGCGGCGGACGGGGAGTATTCGGATAACCTGAGAAGGTATGTTGACGAGGCGCGGGCCGCCGGGGCGATCCCGATTTTGGTGACGCCGGTGCAGCGGCGAAAGTTTGACGGCTCGGGAGGGCTCAAGGATACGCTGGGGCCCTACGCCGAGGCCATGAAGAAGGTGGCGGCGGAAAAGCAGGTCGGGGTGATCGATCTGCATAAGCTCAGCGGCGAGTTGTATCTGGAGTTAGGCGAGGAGAAATGTGTCGTATTGTGCGACGATCCGGCGGACCGCACCCACTTTAATGAAAAGGGAGCCCGGATGGTGGCCGAGATCATCGCGGCCCAACTGCCCGCCGCTGAGCCGACGCTTGCATCCCTCATGAAGGGGTTGCAATCCGCCCAAAAGCCGGGGTCCTAAGGGCTGTTTCAAATGTGGAATGTGCGCAAAAGAGACTTTTTTTTGTCGCAAAATGGACTTGTTAAATATCATTCGGTATGAGATTATTAATGATGATTTAAAGTGGGCGTTTTGTTAAAAGGCAGTAGTGTCGTTTTGGAGAGACGTATCTTCAAAAGGAGTCCATAAACCATCATTCAAGATACTGGGCCGAGTAAAATGAAAAAACGAAGGAATGCCTTTACGCTGATTGAACTGCTCGTTGTTATCGCCATTATTGCCATTTTGATGGCCATTTTGGCCCCCGGCCTGAAAAAGGCCTCAGAGCAGGCCCGCAAAATCATCTGCCGCTCCAATATGCGCCAGTTCGGTACTATGATGAGCACCTATGAGAGCGAGACCGGCTACAATTTCCGCAACATCCGGACTTGGAACGGCCTCACCTCCGCTCAGCGGGAACGTTCCTGGTTTTATCGAAGCAATACGGCGGATCTGGCCCACGAGGAGCGGCCCCGGGCGATTGCGTTCATGGTGAAGACCAATATCCTGGATAACAGCGAGGTTCTGTTTTGCCCGGGCATAAAAAATGTGTCCTACGATATGAATTACCTGCTGAGCGATGTTACCAGCAACATTGTTAAACCGCGGAACACCGATGACATTTACCGGGAGCTGGGCGACAACGTTGACGCAAGTCGACGACCGCTGTTCTGGAGTACATATACATGGATATGGAAGAAGGAAATTCGCAACAGCACGAGCGACATCATGTCCATCAATAATGTCTCCAGCGGCGCCATGATGCTCGATATGACCAATGGGCTGTGGGTCTATGCCCAAAACACCAACACCGACCTGGATAGACTGATGCAGACGGTGGATATCCGGCGGGCCTTTTCGCACGGCAATGTCCTGATGCAGGATTTTAGCGTATCCAATCCGAGCGACGAGGATGAACAATTATACCATTGGCTCTGGAATGCGCCTTACTGGGCGGGCAATCCCGCTTATCGATTTTAACCGGATAGGCGTCCGGCGTTTGATAAACCAGTGGTTTTGGGGGAGTAATGGAGATACGCAGGGGGAGGCTGTCATCTCAATCATGAGGCAGAATCTGCCATATTCCTTCCGGGCGGGATGCGTTTTTTATGGAATGAAAATCATTTTTTTGTAAGAATTTGGGCCTGAAAACGGAAATATGTGCATGCTGAGAGGATATAAGCTTAAAAATGTCTATTGAGAATCCACATTCTGAGGAACTTGCTGTTTACTGGGCCCAGCATCAGCCGGTGGTGGCCGGATACATCGGTTCCCTGATCCCGGATTTCCAGGATGCCGACGACGTTTTGCAGAATGTGGCGGTGATGACGGTCAAGAAATTCGATGAGTATGACCGCGAGCGGCCGTTTGCGGCCTGGGTGATCGGCATTGCACGGATTATGGTCCGGAAATATTATTCCGAGAAAAAGAACAAGGGGCATCTCATTTTGGATCACCGGGCCGTCGAGGCGCTGTCGGACGTCTATGAGCAGGAGTGTTTCCAGATTGCACGGCGCCACGACATCCGGCAGAGCGCGCTGGAACGCTGCATGCGGCAGCTAAAGGGCCGATGGAAGAGGGTCCTGGAGATGTATTACCTGCGCGAACTGTCGCCCGGCCGCATTGCCCAGCAGTTGGGGATTACCCCGAATAATGTTTTTGTTTCGCTGCATCGTGTTCGGCTGGCGCTGCGGGAATGCGTTCAGCATCAACTCCAGCAGGATCGTACATGAACCGATCGTACGAAAACCTGGTGAGTCTGTTCCTTTACGATCAGACGTCGATGACTTCGGATCAGCTCGAGGCGTTGTCCGCATGGATCCTGGAGCATCCCGTCAACGCCCGCGTCTTTCTGGATGAAGCGATGCTTCACCGGAACATACACGACTATTTTATCCGGTCCGATCATTCGGCGGGTCTTCCCTTCTCCGCTTTGGCCGATGAGGCTTCGGAGGATATCCAGGCGCTCAACCCCGAGGTATGGCAGCTTCTGTCGGAGCATGAAAAGAGCGCCCCCTCGGTGGAGCCGCCCCCGAAGCCGAAAGAGAAGGCCGCCCCCCGCCGGGCATCCGTTGAGAGGCCGCCGCAGCCGATCAACAAGTTTTCGCTGGTGTCGGCCGTGGTTTCATTAGCGGCGGTTTTATTCATCGTGGCCACCGTTCATCTGGCCCCGGTCACGGTTTATGAAGAGGCGGCCGTTCTGAGCGATCTGATCAACGTTCAGTGGAATACGGCCGGGGGGTCGCTGCAGAAGGGCGATCGGATCTGTACGAATACCCGGCCGATTATCATCAATAAAGGGCTTCTGAAGCTGCTGTTGGACAATCGAACCAGCGTGTTGGTGGAGGGCCCGGCGGAGTTTGTCCTGGTGGCCCCGGATCAGATCAAGCTGAACAACGGCCGCCTGTACGCCTCGGTTCCGCCGGAAGCGATCGGGTTTACGGTGACGACGCCCAACTCCAAGGTGATCGATCTGGGAACCGAGTTCGGGGTGCAGGTCGATTACGGCGAAACCACCCAGGTGCATGTGACCAAGGGCAAGACGACGGTGGTGGCGGGGTCGAAAGGGCTCAAGCGGACGCTGCAGGTCGGCGAGGGGGCGGCGCGGCGGATCTCCAGCCGTTCCGCGGAGATCGAAGAGGTCCAATATGACCGGGATCTGTTTGTGAGGGACATTCGCTCGGAGTACAACATGATCTGGCGGGGGCAGGCGCTGGAGCTGTCCGAACTGCTCCAGGGCGGTCCTCCCGACGCCCGCCGGGCGGGGAAATCGCCGGGCCGCAACGAGGTTCTGGAAAGTATCGCCCTGGCCCCCGGGGAGTTCTGCCCGATCGAGACGAATCCGTATGTCGAGGGGGTGTTTACGCCGAACGGGATCAACGGGCCGGTTCCGGTGACGGCCGACGGGGCCTTCTCATGGGAGGCGCCGGCCATGGAGGTGCGTCAGAAGATCGGGTATCTTCGTTTTGACATCGGCGGGGTGAGGGGCGATCGCACGGATGCGGTCCTGACGCTCCATCCGGCCCGCAGGATCGATCAGGGCGGCGAAATCCAGGTGTACGGTCTGCGGGACGGCGAGGCGGACTTCTGGGACGAGGCGCAGATCACATACAACACCGCCGCGGGCTTTCGGCCCGCGCCGCTGGGGCGTTATCAACTGGACGGGGAGGTCCTGGAGCGGCTGGGCACGATGACGCTGAGCGGGGAGACGAAACAGCAGTCGAAGCCGTCGAGTCTGCGGCTTGACGACTTTATCGCCCGGGATACGAACGGGCTGTTGACGCTCATCCTGATCAGCGAGCACGATGAGGGGGGGGAAGGGTGGCTGATTCGCAGCAAGGAGGCCGGCGTCGAAACGGCTCCTCGTCTGACGTTTCCCCGCGTGAATGACGGGGGGCGCGAGGTTTCGACGGCGGACGGCCGGGGCGCGGACACCTATCTCTCCAATGACAACCAGTATGACAGCACCGGTCCCGACGACAACCACGGCGCGGAGCCCGTCTTCAAGCTGAGAAACTATTTCAAATCGAAGGCGGTTGTGGCGCAGGCGGGGCTTGCCGGTCTGCAGGAGGAGCTGTTCGGCGGCGTGCGGCGTCTGGCGCTCCACGGCGCCGCGTGCGGCTCGGGCGAGAATCCGGGCATCTGCCTGCGGACGAATTCGGGGATCACGTTTGATCTTCAGAAGCTGCGTCACTGTTTTGACGCGGCCCTTTGCCTGAAGTCGTTTACCGCCGTGTGCGGACCGGCGGACGTATCGGATTCGTATTATTCGCAGCAGCGGCGGTGGAGCCGGCCGCCGCAGGCCGGTTTTCATGTGCTGGTGGACGGACAGGAGCGTTTTGCCCGGGCCGATATGCAGCCGGGCGATGCGCCGTGCCCGATCGAGGTGGAGTTGAAGCCGGAGGATCGTTACCTGACGCTGGTGATGACGGGCGGATCGGACCGCAAGGCCCCCTGTGACTGGGGGTTGTTCGTCTGTCCCCGGATCGAGGTGGAATAGCCGGGCCGGGCCGCGGAATAGCCGGCGGCTGAAACCATGATGGACGTAACGCTGTATCGCTGCATCGACTGCGGCGGTAGCGCATGAAACACTTTGAGGTTATGTTTTTAGGAGGTGTATTATGATGAGCAGGAATTATTGGGTATGTGTGGGCCTGGGTCTGCTGGTGTTTGCCTTCAGCGCCTCGGCCAGCGTCACCGATCCCAACATCCTCATTGAGGCGTGGACGGTGAACGGGACGGCTCCGGAGCCGCTGGTGACGGTTAACGGCGGCATGGTCGAGGGGGCACAGATCTTTGTGGACCGGGATGCCCTCTTTTACGGCAATCCCGGCCGGTTCGAGGGTCTGGACTATGTTCAGACGGCCATGGACGACAAGGTGGATGCGGATATCGAGGTCAAGGTGGGTCTCCGGAAGGCGGGCACGCTGTTCCTGATTATCGATAACCGGGTCGGGGACAACGAGGCCTCCAATCCTCCCACCCTGGGCAGCGGGATTATGGACTGGGTCGGGGCGATGGGCTTTGTGCCGACCCCTTATGAAATCGGCTTCAACGAGCCGGCGACGGTGTATTCGCTGGCGGTGGGCGCCGAGCCCAACGTTATCACCCTGGGCGCCCAGAACAACGGCAGCTCACGGGCCATGTACGCGATCATGGCGGCCCCCGAGGGCTGGAATTTCCAGCCGTACGTCTCGGGCGTTCCGGCGACGGCTCTGGTGGCTTCGGACGAGCCGGGCCTGGTCGTGGACGCCACGGTTACGGACGACGACGGGCCCCTGCCCGTGACGGTTCAGTGGACGACGGTTTCCGCGCCGGAGGGTGCGACGGTTACCTATACTCCCAGTGCGACCGTCGAGGACGTCACGATCAGCTTTTCGGACCTGGGGGACTATACGGTCAAGCTGACCGCCTTTGACGGCGAGAAGACGACCGAGAAGACCATCGACGTGACGGTTCAGCTTCCGTCGTTTGCGATTGAGGCCGACAACTGGGTGGAGGCCTGCAATGACAGTCAGCGGGGTCCGGACGCCCACTACAAGCCGACCTCCTATATGTATGTCCGCAACCACAGCGCCCCGCGCCGCCGTATCCAGTTTATCAGTTATGACGTCTCGGGCGTCAAAGAGGCCGGCAAGGTCTTCGCCAATTCGTTCCTGACCCTTCGGCGTCACAGCGGCCACGGCGGGGCCGTGCTCTCCGTTTACGGCGTCAGGGAAGATCTGGATGATTTTGATTTGGATACGGGGCGATGGAACAATCTGCCGGGAGTTAAGAACACGCCGGCGCCTCCGATGGCCGACCCGATCACGCTTGCTTCGCTGGATCCGGCGGACCTTTCAGAGCTTCTTCTGGAGTACGGGCCCAACGTGCCCCTTGGGGATGCCTGGTCCAACAGTCCGACGTCCGCCGCGCTGGATGAGTTCCTCAACGCGGATACCGACGGGACCGTTCTGCTGATGTTCGTAACGTTTTCGCCGGAGGATTCGGATTTTGAGATTTTCTGCAAGGGTCGCGATACGGCGAACCCGGATCCGGAAACCGGGCTGACGGGTATGATTCTCCGCGGGAACATGCTGGCGCCGACGTGGGCGACGAATCCTTCGCCGGTGATCCATTCCGGCCAGACGACCGCGCTGAACGAGCTGAGCTGGACGAATCCGGCCGGCGTCGGGGACATCACGTGCAATGTTTACATCGGCGCCGATGAGCCGAACGTGCTGCAGGCGGACTACGGGCTTGACACCCTGGCGACGGGGCTTTCGGGCAACTCGGTCTCCCTGGCGAGCTACCCCCTGACGGGCGGTATGACGTACTACTGGGTCGTGGACGTTTATGACAGCGGGACCGGCGAGCTTACCCGGGGCTTCGTGTGGAGTTTTGATGTTCTGACGAACCTGGCCCCCACCGTATCCATCGCCGATCCGATTCAGTACCTGTGGCTGGGCCATGCCGGCGATCCGACGACGGCGACGGCTGTGTTTGATGTGACCGCCGACGATGACGGCATTATGGAGCCGCTGACCTACCTGTGGGAGCAGATTGACGGTCCGGTCACTATCTCGATGGACCCGAACAACGTGGAGGACAAGACCCTGATACTGCCCGAGACGGGCGACTATACCTTCAAAGTGACGGTCTTTGACGGCGAGCACGAATCGTTTGCCGGCGCCCAGGTATCTGTCAGGGAGACCCCGTGCGATGCGGCCCAGGCCAAGCCGGGGTTTGAGTTCAACGCGGCGGACTTCAATGAAGACTGCTATGTGAACATCGAGGACTTCGGCGAGTTTGCCGAGCAATGGCTTGACTGCCATGACTACATGGACGCCCCCTGTAATTAAAGGGGACTGATCCGATTCGTTTGTATGTCCGTAATTCAGCGGCCGGACGCTTCAGGGCGTCCGGCTGCTGATTATTCTTTCATACCTTATGTGTTATGCCAGGGGGAATTCTGATGTGTCAAAGGAGCAGGTTTTGGACCGTTTTGCTGATTGTTTCGGGTATGGTTTCCATCGTTCAGGCGGTTCCCTCCGCGACGGCGCCGGTTCCGGCGTCGGGGGCCCAGATCGATCCGGATGAGACGGTGGTGTCGTGGACGCCGGGGGAGGGGGCCGTACGGAGCGAGGTCTATCTCGGGACCGACCCGGCGGCCGTGGCGGCGGCGATGAAGCCGGCGGGGGACGTCAACGGGGACGGCGCGGCGGACATTGCCGATCTGGCCTGCCTGGCGGTCCAGTGGCTCGAGTCGCCGATGAGCCCGTGCCCGGACCTGGACACGAGCGGGCGGGTGGACCTGGGGGACTTCAAGCGGCTCAGCAGCGACTGGGGCGTGGAGGCAGGCCCGGTGTATATCGGTTCGACGACCGGCCGCAGCATCGACCTGGGGGAGCTGAGAACGAATACGACTTACTACTGGCGGGTGGACAGCGTCCGGTGTGACGGGATCGCGGTCGGCCCGGTCTGGAGCTTCAAGACGAAAGTGCCGGCCTTTCCCGGGGCGGAGGGCTTCGGCAAGTGGGCCAGGGGCGGCCGGGGGGGCAGCGTCTACCATGTGACCAACCTGAACGATTCGGGGCCGGGGTCCTTCCGCGACGCGGTCAGCGCAACCAACCGGACGGTGGTTTTCGACGTGGGCGGGGTCATCAACATCGGCGAGCGCATCATCGTCAGCAAGGACATTACCATCGCGGGCCAGACAGCCCCCGGCGAGGGCATCGTGATCTACGGCAACGGCCTGTCCTACACGGATGCCAACCGGTCGATCACGCGGTACATGCGCTACCGGATGGGCCGCGGCGGCACGAGCGGCAAGGATGCGCTGACGATTGCCGACGGGACGGACATGATCTTCGATCACTGCTCGATCGCATGGGGGCGGGACGAGAATTTTTCGATCAGCGGCGGCAGCGGAGAGGACCCGGGCTTTATCACGATCCAGAACTGCATCATCGCCCAGGGACTTGAGACGCACTCCTGCGGGGGGTTGATCCAAGACTTTAACGGCGTCAGTCTCCTGCGCAACCTGTACATCGACAACGACACCCGCAATCCCAAGGTGAAGGGGATCAACGATTTTACGAACAACGTCGTCTATAACTGGGATGACGCCGCCTATATCCTGGGAGATTCGGCGGCAGACTCCTACGCCAACGTGATCAACAACTATTTCATCAGCGGGGGCAACACAGGCTCGGCGGCCTTTACGCGCGGCAATCTGTATTTTCATATCTACGCCTCGAACAACTGGCACGATTCGGATCGCGACGGCGTGCCGGACGGGCGGTTGCTGACGCAGTCGGACTACGGGACGGTGGACTGGCAGACGACGCCCTATGCCTATTCGTCGGTCAAGACTCTGCTGGACCCGCTGACGGCTGTCAAGGTCGCCGCTTCGGCGGCGGGGGCCGTCTTCCCCGTGCGGGATCGCAACGACACGCGGCTGATCTCGGAGCTCCGGAGCTGGGGAACCAGCGGGGGGCTGATCTCGGACGAAAACACCGCCCCGATGTACGGGGTCGGCCGGATCGAGGGCGGGATTGCCCCGGCGGATACGGACCGGGACGGTATGCCGGATTACTGGGAGGCGTCCATTGCCGGGCTCAACCCGGCCGCGGCCGACAACAACGGCGACCTCGACGGCGACGGCTATACGAATCTCGAGGAGTACCTGAACTGGCTGGGGGCCCCGCACGCGCATGTGCAGAAGAATGCTTACGCGGATATCGACCTGCGGCAGTTTACCTCCGGCTTCGACAGCGGCGCGGCGTACACGGTTTTTGACGCCGAGCACGGCACGGCCGCCATGCAGGCGGACGGCTATACGGTTCGCTTTACGCCGGAGACCGACTACCTGGGTCTTGCCCGCTTTCGCTTTACCGTCGATGACGGCAGCCGCTACAGCGATACGGTCGGCCTGCTGGTCAGCGAGTACGGCGGCGAGCCGCTGGACCCCGTTTACCCGGTCGATGTCTCCAACGGGCTGGATTACCGGTACTACACGGGGACCTGGCAGTACCTGCCGGACTTTGACGCGCTGACGCCGGCGGGGCAGGGGATGATTGCGAATTTCTCGATTGCCTCAGCCCCGGCGGCGGACGGCTTCGGTTATGTCTTTGAAGGGTATATCGAGGCCCCGGTTGACGGCCAGTACACCTTCTACAGCCACTCGGATGACGGCAGCCGAATCTATATCGACGACCGGGTGATCGTGAGCAACGACGGCGTGCACGGCTCGCGCGAGGTGCAGGGCCGGGCGGCGCTGCGGGCCGGTCTGCACAAGATCCGCGTGACCTACTTCGAGAATGACGGCAACCAGCGGCTGGAGGTGCGCTGGGCCGGGCCCGGCTTTGGCAAGCAATGGATTCCGAACGGATCGCTTTATCGCGGGGACATGATTCCGCCGGCGGTCCCGACGGGTCTGCGGGCCATCGCGGGCAATGGTACGGTCTCGCTGGACTGGTATGACAACGGCGAGAGCGACCTGGCGGGCTATAACGTTTACCGCACGACGGTCTCCGGCAGCGGCTATGTCAAGCTGAACGCATCCCCCGTCGTGCCTTCGTCCTATACGGATCTTACGGCCGTCAACGGGACACTGTACCATTATGTCATCAGCGCTGTGGACGACTTCGCCAATGAGTCCGGCCGCACCCTCGAGGTTTCGGCTTTGCCTGCGGCGGCCGGATCGAGTACGATTATCCAGGAACATACCGTGGGCTTCTGCGGCGTGGACGGCACGGTGGACAGCGATAACGGCGGGTTTACGGGCGCGGGCTTTGCCAATTCGGACAACAGCACCGGCAGCGGTATCAACTGGCGGGTGCATGTCTCGTCCGGCGGCGCCTATACCCTGCGGTGGCGGTTTGCCAACGGGGGCGGCGCCGACCGGCCCGGGCGACTGCTGATCGACGGGGCGCAGGTTGTATCGAGCGTCAGCTTCCCCGCTACGGGAGGGTGGACGAGCTGGACGGAGAACTCGCAGGCCATTTCGCTGACGGCGGGTTCCCATACGATCCGGCTGGAGGCGACGACGTCCGGCGGCCTGGCGAATATCGACTATGTGATGCTCTCCGGTGCGAGCCCGAGCCCGGAGGAATGCCCGTAAGCAAATGAACGCGGGGAAAGGAGTCCGGCAGTGGGGATCAGGGATCATGGTTAACAAATTGTTTGCCGGTTTGCTGCTGCTGTGCGCCGGCTGTTCGACGACGGCGAAGATCGACCGCTATGCCCTGATCAATCGCCACAACGTGAAGATCCGCGAAATACATGCGTTCTCGCCGCTGTCGGTCGGCAACGGCCGCTTTGCGTTCACGGCGGATGTTACCGGCCTCCAGAGCTTCCCGGAGAGCTACGCGGACGGCATTCCCCTGACGACGATGGCCGAGTGGGGCTGGCACTCTTTCCCGAACACCGACGACTATCGGCTCTCGGATACGTTCGTCGAGGTGGATACCTGCGGCCGCAAGGTCCCCTACAATATCCGGCAGCGGGGACCCGCGGGTGACTATCTGCGGGCCAATCCGCACCAGATCACGCTCGGGCTAATGGGGCTCATTCTCCGCAAAGAAGACGGCACGACGGCTGCCGCGGAGGACCTTGTGGCCATCGACCAGACGCTGGACCTGTGGCAGGGCCTGCTCATCAGCCGCTTCGAAGTCGAGGGCCGGCCGGTTACCGTGGAGACCTGCGTGCATCCGGAAATGGATCAGGTGGCCGTTCGGATTCAATCAGGGCTGATCGAAGAGGGTCGGCTGAGCGTCCGCTTGCGGTTTCCCTACGCGGCGGGCACATGGGGGCGCGACCCGGCGGATTGGTCCAGTCCCGACAAACATCAGACGATCCTGCACGCGGCAGGCCCGGCGCGGGCACTGCTGGAGCGGGTGATGGATCAGAAGCGGTACTACTGCCATGCGGCATTTTCGGAAGGGGGACGGCTTCAGAAGGCGGCGGAACATGAATACGACCTGATCCCCTCGGGCAGAAGCGGGACGTTTGAATGTTCCGTTCTTTATCGGGAAGACAGGGAGATGGGAACGATCCCGGATGGCGCGACCGTTCAGAAGCTTTGTGAAAAGCACTGGAAACGGTTCTGGACGAGCGGCGGGGCCATCGACCTGTCCAAAAGCAGAGACCCCCGCTGGCGCGAGCTCGAACGGCGGATCGTCCTCTCGCAGTACCTGACGGCGATCCAGTCGGCTCAGCGGTATCCCCCGCAGGAGACGGGCCTGACGTGCAACAGTTGGTTCGGCAAGTTTCACCTGGAGATGCACTGGTGGCACGGGGTGCACTTTGCCCTCTGGGACCGGGCCGAGCTGCTGCGGCCGAGCTTGGACTGGTACCGGGAAGCGTTGCCCGCCGCCCACGAGATTGCCCGGCGGCAGGGATACCGGGGCGTGCGCTGGCCCAAGATGACCAGCCCGAGCGGCGAGGACGCCCCCTCGGGGATCGGGCCGCTGTTGATCTGGCAGCAGCCGCACCCGATCTATTTCGCCGAGCTGCTCTATCGCACGGACCCGACGCCGGAGTGCCTGGAGCGATACCGCGAGATCGTCTTCCGGACGGCCGAGTTCATGGCGGACTTTGCCCGCTGGGATGCGGAGCAGGGCCGCTACGTGCTCGGGCCGCCGGTGATCCCCGCCCAGGAAAACTACAAGTACGCTAACACGTGGAACCCGACCTTTGAGCTGTGCTACTGGCAGTGGGGACTGGCGACGGCCCAGCAGTGGCGGATGCGCCTGGGGCTGGAGCGGGATCAAAAGTGGGGCCATGTGATCGAGCACCTCTCGCCGCTGCCGGTTCGGGACGGCGTTTATACGGCCGTCGAGCCGGAGCCGTACACGAACCTGACGGACCATCCCTCCATGCTGGCGGCGCTGGGCGTGCTGCCCAGGACCCCGCTGATCGATGAGGCGACCATGCGCCGGACGGCCCATGAGGTGTATCGCACATGGCAGTGGTCCGATACGTGGGGCTGGGACTATCCCATGCTGGCGATGACGGCGGCGCGGGTCGGCCTGCCCGAGCTGGCGATCGACGCCTTCTTCATCGAGTCGAAGAAGAACCTCTACTGGCCCAACGGTCACAACTACCAGCGGGAGAATCTGCCGCTGTACCTGCCGGGCAACGGCGGGCTGCTGACGGCCGTTGCGATGATGGCCGCCGGCTGGGACGGGGCCCCGGATCGACATGCCCCCGGCTTCCCCGACAACGGCCAATGGGTCGTCGAGTGGGAAGGTCTCAGGCAAATGCCGTAACCGCTCGGCGAACCTTACCGGTACATCAGGCCGGTGATCGAGATTCGGTCGATGTTCGCCAGTCCCTGGCCCGATACTTCGGCGATGAGGCGAATCGTGTTAAGGCCCTGATTCATCGAGACCGGGACGACGGGAGAGAGCGTCCACGCGGCCCAGTCGCCGGTCGCGGGAAAGCCGACGCCCGTTGCCTGCACGGCTCCGTTGATGCTGACGGTCGCGGTCCGGTTGGCCGATGCGCCGTTGGCATAGCGCCACTGGAGGTCATAGGTCCCCGCTTCCGGCGCCTCGAAGGTCCACTCGATGTATTGGCCCGCGGCGTTCTCCGTATCGACAAAGCCGGTCCCGGTATAGCCGGCGTGCTTATTATCGATCCATCCGTTGAAGACACCCACAAAGCCGGGTTCGTTCTCCTGGATCACGAGGGTTCCCATCTCATAGGGAGTGCCGGTAAGCCAGTGGGCCGCAAAGACGGCAAAGTCGGGGAAGCTGACGATGCAGTCGCCGGTGTAGTCGATGTCCAGACCCAGGTCGCAGCCCTGCGAGAGCCAGGCGCCGCAGAGAATCGCCAGGTCGGTCAGATCCACATACCGGTTGCCGGACAGTTCGCCGTAGGCGATGTCCGTCCAGGGCATCAGGTAGTGTGCTTCGATGACCTGTTGGGACAGGCCGGGTCCCTGCCAGGCGACGGCAAAGTGGTCGTCGCCGGTGTTTTCCTTGTGGAGCAGCTCGATATAGTACTTGTGTCCGGCCCTGAGATTGATCGGAGCGGACTGCTGCTGGGGATACTTATTCCACTGGAGCGGATTGGTCCGGGCGGAGACGGAGGCGATCAGCGAGGCATTTGCCGGCAGCGCGTCCGTGCTGAGCCATAGCTCGGCGGAGTCATCGGCCGCCGTCCAGAAGGTATAGCTGCCGTCCTGGGGCGGGATCAGCCAGCCGCGCAGGCGGACGCCGTACTCATCGGCCCAGTCCGTCGGTCCCTGCATGCGGCTGAGGATGCTGCGGCCGCTGGGATTGTTCGGATAGTCCGGCAGAGACGTCAGATAGCTGACGGCGCCGCCGGGGACCCCGAGCCACCACTCGCGGAGCAGGCCGCTCGGCTCGACGCCGACAAGCCGGATATCCGGCGCGGGTGGCGGGGACATGCCTGCCCCCACATAAAAACTCGGATGCGGCGGCTGGTTGTAGGCGACGTTCTGCCAGGCGACGGCCAGCCGGTACTGCGGATCGTGCATGAAGGTGTAGAAACGATAGCTGGTCAGGGTCGTCGCGGTAAAGATCCTCAGCTTGGTATTGTCGCTGGAGCGAAGGATGATCTCCTCGCGCCAGTCGCCCAGAATGTCGGCCGACAGGCAGGGGTTGGCCTTGGTGCCGTTGTTCAGGGCCGTGCTGTAGGAGGTCGGGATGCTATAGAGACTTAACAGACGGTATGTGCCGTCACCGTTCCATTTGTTCAGGGCGGGATTGATGCCCTTACCGTCAACAGCATCGAGCAGTTCGCGCTGGAGGTCGCCGTCCCACCAGACGAGGAAATTGATGTTGGGCGCGTTTCCGCTGATCTGCACGTTATCGACGGTGTAAGTGCCTGCGACGGCATGTGACCAGAGCTGATAGCCGGTGTAGCGGGAATCGACGTTGGCGGCACAGGCCCTGCCGGTATCGCCGGAGTTGTAATGATCGATAATGATTGTGCCGTCGGCCGCATCTCGGAAGGTTGCCCCGGCGGCCGATCCTTCGTGGCATTGCCAGACTTCCAGCCCGGGGCGGTCGGGGTCCATGTCGGACAGGTGCATGGCGTCGCCGTGACCCAGGCCGGTGGAGTAGAGGCCGGTCCCGTCGTGATCGATGGTACAGGAGCCGTAAACGATTTCATCGAAGCCGTCGCCGTCCACGTCACCGACGCTCAGGTTGTGGTTGCCCTGGCCGTGGTAATTCAGATTGCCGGGGGTTCCGTCGTCGCTGTCAAAGACCCATCGCAGCGAAAGGGCACCGTCGCGAAAGTCCCACGCCGCCAGCACGGTTCGGGTGTAGTAGCCGCGGCACATGACGACGCTGGGACGCTCACCGTCGAGATAGGCGACGCAGGCCAGGAAGCGGTCCACGCGGTTGCCGTAGTTATCGCCCCAGCTTGCCACATTGCCGCGCGCGGGAATATAGTATGTGGTCGCCAGGGCGCCGCCCGTCAGGCCGTCGAAGATTGTCAGGTACTCCGGCCCGGCCAGGATGTAGCCGTCCGAATTGCGATAATCAGCCAGCGTATCGCCGGGGAGGAGGACATAATTGCCCAGGCCGTCCTTCGTATAGGGCGCCGTCTTGCAGACCACTTCGGCCTTTCCGTCGGAATCGAGGTCATAGACCATGAACTGGGTGTAGTGGGCGCCGGCGCGGATGTTGATGCCCAGGTCGATGCGCCACAGGAAAGTGCCGTCCAGCTCATAGGCATCCAGATAGGCGTTGCCGCTGTAGCCCGAATGGGCGTTATCCTTGGAATTGGAGGGGTCCCACTTGAGAACGATCTCGTATTGACCGTCACCGTCGAGGTCGCCGACGCTTGCGTCGTTGGGGCTGTAGGTGTAGCTGACGCCGTCGGGCGTGGTTCCGCCGGCGGGGACCTGGAGGGGGACTTCCAGATACTGCTGCGACCAGACGCGGACAGGGTCGGAGATATCCGTTTCGACGCCGCCGATCACGGCGGCCACCTGATAGACGCCGGCCGGGCTGCCTCCGGTATCGACATAATTGGTGGAGTTGGTGATCGGGGAGGCGTTGATCTTTACGCCGTTGCGATAGACGTTGAAGGCGATGGTATCCGGCTCGGTCCCCAGCAGACGCCAGCCGATATAAACCTGGCTGCCCCCCTGGGAGACGGCGACGACCCCCCGATCCAGATTTTCCATCCAGCGCGCGGCCCAGGCGGGAGAAAAAAAGGCGCAGAACATAAATAAGACAAAAATACCCCTTTTAATCGGCTGTTTTCTCATCGGACCTCCCCGAATCAGCATAACAATCAGAAAACTTATTGTCCCGACACACCCAAAAAGACCTGCCCCGAAATCCCCGATTCCGCTGTTCTAAGAAAGGTTTTTAAATAAGTACACCTTTCCATAGGATATAGGCATTGTACCACATTTTTTGCACTAAAATCTAAAAAAAAGCAGTAATTCAACCGAGACGCGGACGGTATGTTAATGATCCAGGCCGGCCATCCCTTCGCAGTTTTTGAAAGTCACTTTGGAGCCGTCTTCGACGGCGATTTTTACGTTCTTAAATTCCCAGTTTTCCGCATGGTCAATGGTTCCGGCTTTGAGGGCCGTAATGTCGATATTCTCCAGCTCAAAACGACCGACAGGGTGGGTCTGGGGACCGGTTACCGAGATGGCCTGCTGGGAATCGACGGCCTTGATGTTGGCGATCCGGATATTGCGGATGTAGGGGGTCCCTTTATCCTTGGGGACGATGGTCATGAGTTTTTGCCAGTGCGGCGGCAGGGTGTCGCCTTTGGCCTCGATCTCCTTGCGAACGTCATCCGGCACGGTGTTGTAGGAGGGATACCAGTTGTAGTCGAGCTTGATGGCGTCGCGGACGTTGAACATCTCGATATCGTGGATATAGGAGTCACGGACGGTGCCGCCGCGTCCCTGGGTGGACTTGAAGCGGATGCCGGTGCTGGTGCCGTAGGCCTTGAGGTTATAGGCCTCAACGTTGGAGATGGAGCCGGAGGTCTCGCTGCCGAAGGTGATGAGGCCGTGGCCCCGGCGGGCGATGCAGTCGCGGATGACGACATTGGTTGTGGGTCGATTGACCCGCAGGCCGTCGGCGTCGCGACCGGCTTTGAGGCAGAAGTTATCGTCATTGCAGTCGATGTCGCAGTTCTGGACGAGGATGTTGCTGGAGGAGTCGATGTCGATGCCGTCGGAGCTGGGGCCGACCTTTTCGTCGAGGTTGGCGCGGATCGTCAGGCCGTCCACGACGACGTTGGTCGAGTAGCAAATATGGACCGTCCAGAAGCCCGGCTCGCGTAGCGTGAGCCCTTCGAGCTTGACGTTGGAGGCGTCGTAGATCAGGATAAGGCGCGGGCGCTTGCAGTCGTAATCGACGACCCACCGCAGGCCTTTGGCGTCATACTCGCGCCGCATGTTCCAGTACTTGTCCCACCACATCGAACCGGAGCCGTCGATGGTCCCCTCGCCGTAGATCCTTACGTTGGTAAGGTGGTGAGCGTTGATGAGGGCGGCGGGCCAGATCGTTTCGATACCCGCCACACGGGTCTCAATGTCGGGGTAGGCGGACTCATCCTGCACGCCCTTGATGAGGACGTCCTTATCGACGCGGAGATCGACGCGGTCCTTGAGGAAGATCGAGCCGGTGAGATAGGTTCCCGGCGAGAAGACGACCGCGCCGCCGCCCGCCCGGGCGCAGGCGTCGATGGCTTTCTGGATCGATGCGGTGCAGAGGGTTTCGCCGTCGGCCCTGGCGCCGTAGTCGTCAACGTTAAACTCAGCGGAAAAGGCGGCGGTCATGAGAAAAAGAGAGAGGGCATAAAGGGCGGTCAGTGAGAGTCCGTTTTTCATGGTATCACTCCTTAAATCCGATGTTGAGTTCGGTACTGTCAAGAATCTTTCGCACTTTTTCTGAGGGTTCTTTCCTTGGTCATCTCTCTTACCTCACCTGCCACCCCCGGGGGTGGAAAATTTTATCGGTCTACCCGGCCTGACCCTCCTGTTTTT
>JBNRMP010000105.1:0-21597 GCA_050309685.1 Anaerohalosphaeraceae bacterium | reverse complement strand
CTTTACGATCAAGCAACGGGGATTAAACCCCGTGGAGACGGTCAAAGAGGCGTTGAAAATCTATCTCCAAACCGCCACCCTGCCGCCATTGAAAGAATTCACCGCTTCAAATGGCTAAAATCTTACCTCGAACAAGAGTTTTGCCCGCGTCCGCGTGGACCGCTCCGGCAACGCGGCCCTGATCGGCCTGACGATTGACGGAGAAAACTTCGACTACTGACCCAAAAAATAGGGACAGTCACCTGTTTCGATGCAAAAACCGGTGACTGTCCCTAATTAATGCGAGGGAGCGGCCGTTAGCCCGCTTTGCGCAGCTCGGTTACCAGCCGCTGCGTGGCGGGCGACTGGCTGCGGTGGGCCTCCCGAAAGGCGTCGGCCGCCTCGCGGTTGGTCTGCTTGAACAGCTCATTGCCCTCGACGATCTCGCGCAGGGCCTGGGCCTTCTCGCGAGCGGTCCGGATCCACTGCGCCGCCCGCAGCCCCCACGCCCCGCCGACAAGCCCGGCAACGGCAATGGCCGCCTCCAACAGTCCGTCCGCCGCGTCCCACGGATCGAACCGCCGGGCCGCGTCCTCTGCCGCCTGCGCCGCCGTCGCCGGGGCCGCCGCAAACAGGGCCTTTACATCCGGCGCATCGGGCGTCTGTCGCGGCAGGCCCGCGTCGATCACGAACGCCATGCTCTGCTGATGCGCCAGCGCCGTAAGCCCCTGAAGCTCCGGCGAGGCGGCCTCCTTCTGCGACTGCTCCGCCGCAAGCTGCGTCGTTTGCCGGTGCAGCCAGGCGTTTTCCTTCTGGGCCTCCGTCGCGGGCAGGCGAAACGCCCCGCAGCCGCTCAACACCGCCGCCGCAATCAGTAAAAACATCGTCGTCTTCATAAATCTCCTCCTTTCTCTTTTCGTTTCGTTTTTGTCACCCCCAACGAGGCGGGGGTGAGAATGACAAGTAATCTTTTGCGTTGCATTCCACATCGTTTTCCGTTATCCTGTATTCGGTAACTATGCAGAAGGAGCAAAACATGAAAGAGTTTATCCCCTTTGTCCGCAGCCGAACCGATTGCGAGATTCTCAACCGGGCCTATGCCGGCGTCTCGATGGTGCGGGTGACGCTGGAGGACATCGAGCCCATCGCCGCCGGGCTTCCCGCGGGCGTTGAGCGGTGGATCGATCCCGGCGTTGACGGCCTTCACCACTACCTCCACAAGGAGCCGCCTGCCGAATTTCCCGCGTACCTCCAGCGCTTCGACCGCTGCGAGCAGATCCTGCAGATCGACCTGAGCAGGCCGGACCGCCCCGCCGTCCGCGCGTTCGTCTTCAGCGTCCTCGATCAGTGCCTGCGCCACAAGCCCCGCTGGATCACGCTGCCGCAGTTGCCCGTCGTGGACGACGCCTCCCGCAACAAGCTCAACCGCCTGCTGGCCGAGCTGACGCACGAGTGGTGCGACGAGAGCGGCTTCGACGGCCAGTTCGTCCTGCCGCTGATCTTCACGAAGCGCGATCAGCTTCGCAACCGCACCCAGTGGAAGTCGAAGATCGACCTGGCCCTCGCCTGTATGCAATTGAGCGGGGCCGAGCATCTCTGGACGGCGGACGCCTCGCTGTCCGACGAGAGCGGCGCGGCGAGCAACAAGGATCGCCTGCCGGCCAACGTGCAGTTTCACAGGGAGCTTCGCGATGCGCTGTCCGCATCGATCCGGCCGCTGACGCTCATCGGCGGGCCTTACTGGGCAATGAACCTCATCCTCTGGGCCCGCGGTCTGATCGACCTGGCCGCCGTTTCGCTCGGCTCGCTCTACACCTATTGCCTGTCGGGCATCCCCACGCTGCCGCGCGAGGGCACGACGCATCTGATGATCCCTTTTCTCAAACGCCGCGCCTACATCTCCGACGCGCTCAAACAGTGGCTCGACGACACGCTCGACCGTCTGGAGCCCCAAAGCCCCGAGCACAACCAGGTCCTCGGCATCCGGGAGAACTTCGACCTGCTCACCGACGAAACGGTCGCCGCCCGTCACACGGCGGGCTTCTACCGCGACTGGCTCGGGCATCTGGTTGACATCGACGCCTCCGCCCGCCCGCTGGACCTGTACGAGGATTTCTCCGCCGCCAACAAGCTCGGCTCGAAACTGACGCGCATCCCCATCACCGCCGACCGCCGCCAGGACGCCGGCCTCGTCGCCCGCCAGCTCATGCTCGCCTGCCTGTAACATGCAGCCCCCGTTTACTCCCTGATCAGACTCGCGTAGCCGCCGCAGAGGCTGCGCTCGCAGATGCCGTCGCCGTCGAGGTCCAGCCGCACGACGGTTTGCGTCATGGCCCGCCGGGCCATCGCGCGGTAGTGGTCCCGCTTCCGAAGCAGGGCCTCATCCGCCTCCGTCTGGTAGAGCCCCGTAAAGATCATCTCCAGACACAGCAGCGTCGAGACCTCGCGCAGCGGCTCGGCGTCGAGCAGGTTCTCGACGCCCAGGACGCCGTCCGCGGCGCCCGGCCGGATGCCGAGCTGCGCCGTCAGCGATGTCATCACGCGCGCCGCCCGGATGTCAAACGTGCCGACGCGATAGAGCAGGTTGGCCCCATTGCCGACGGCAATCGGCTCGCCCGCCCGGTCGGCCCGCAGCGCCGAGAGCGTAAGCTGCGTCGGAGAATTCACGCTGACAATCTCATACGCTCCGTCGATAGCGCCCAGGCCGTCGGACAGGTAAATCACGTGCCCGGCGGCGACCCGTTTGGCGACGAAGTTTTCGCCCGCCGCCGTAAAGGCGGTCCCGCTGACCTGCCCGTTCGATCCCCTGCACAGCACCGGTCCCGCGAAGTCCGGGCCCGTAAACAGACCCGGCTCATACCCCGCCAGGTCCGCATCCCGTGAAAACGCCTTCATCGTTGGCCTCCTTCCAGAATGAATCCCAATCTTATAAAAGCCGCGAATTAACACGAATGTTCACGAATATTTTCATTCGTGTTGATTCGTGCCAATTCGCGGCTAAAAAAAGTTTCCGATTTAGCTGACGCTCAGGCCGCGGATCAGGCCGTGGGCCGTCTCGTTCCTGAGCTCCAGGGTGTACTCGCCGATGATCTGGCCGCAGTCATAATCCCCGCTGCTGGCCAGCGGCTTGTAGTGGAAGCTGCGTCCCGCCAGCGGCAGCACGCTGATCCGGCTCGAATCGAGCAGCAGCAGGGCGTCCTGCGGCATCCATCGCGTCGTTACGATTCGGCACTGGCCGAAGTCGCTCTCGTAGAGACTGACGCGGTCGCGGTAGGCCGTCTCCTCGGGGGCATACGACCGCAGCCCGGTCAGGAAGCCGTTGATCCGCCGCTTCTGGAAACCGCCGACCACGATCAGATCGACGCAACTGCTGCCCGCCTCCCAGATCTTGCGGAGCACGTAGTTGATCTTGGCCTCATCGAGGTCGCTGCCCGCGGGAAAGTCGGTCTGCCCCGTCAGGAAGACGTGGGTCGTCAGGTGCTGGATGATGCCGTGCATCGTTCGCCGGACGGTGGGGCTGCCCTGCGGATCAACCGTCGCCCGTCCGCCGTTGATGACCGTGTTCTCCAGGTCGCGCAGCAGCTCGCGCAGGCGGCTTTGCTTCTGGTAGTCCAGCTCGTCGGCCAGGCCGACCTGGCTGACGGCCGAGTCGGTGCCGCTGACCTCCACGGCGGCGGTGAAGATCTGCGTCCAGTTGCCCTTACGCACGCGGTTGGTGAAGCGCACCTGGGGCTTTTCGCCGCCTTCGAGGGCCGCGTTGCCGAGGATGTTGAGGGCCTGCCCGTTGACCAGGGCCTGCGGCGTCGTGCCCGCGTAGCCGCGAACCACCGTCAGCTCGGCCCCGTTGATCGCCGTCACCAGCATCAGCTCGCAGCTGCCGACGACCTGGATCTGGTCGCCGACGCGGTAGCACGAGGGCGTCGCCACGCCGATGGTCGTGTCCGTCAGCGGGTCGACGATCGCGGCGTCGTCGATGGAGTCCTTGTTGCTCAGCAGCTCGTCTTCGAGCCATTCGTGATGCGTGCTGCGGGCGCTGCGCATCGGGTCGCCCAGCGCATCGAGCAGCGGCGTCTCAAACGGCGAGATGATCCCGATCAGATCCGACACGTCCTCCGCCACCTCCGGCAGGCCGACCCCCGCCGAGTACGTTGCTTTTCCGGTAAATGCCATAACACCTTCCTCCTTTCATCAAATGGTTTTTTCGTAAAAAATCCGTGTAATCCGCGCAATCCGCGGTTGCTTTCATCCCTTGCGCAGGGCGTTAGCGCTGCTGTCGCCGAAGCCGCAGGTACTCCAGCAGGTCCCTGGCCGTGCCCGACTGGGCCGCCCGTTTGGCCGCCGCGTGGAGCGGCGAGGCGTCCTCGCCCGGCCGCTGCCGCACGCCCCCCGTCCGCGGAGGCAGCCCGCCGCCGGGCCGGGCAAACAGGTGCGGCTTTTCCTTCTTCAGCCCCTCGATCACCCGGGCCGCGTCCGTTTCGCCGCCGGTCTCCATGCGCTGCCTGACCAGCAGCGCCGTTGCCTCCGCGTCCACCGGCCCGGCGGCCGCGAGCGCCTCGCGAATCGTCCGCTCCTGCCGCTCAGCCTCCCTCTGCCGCTCCAGCTCCGCCTTTTGCGCCCTGACCTGCTCCAACTCCGCCCGAACCCGGGCCATCTCCTCCTCCCAGCCCTCCTGCGTCTCCAATTCCTTCTCACTCATCTTCTTTTCTCCTTTCTGAAAAACCTTTCACAAAATCTTGTTGTCTTTTTGAATTTTTTTTCTATAATTGCTTCTGCAATCGAAGGACCCAAAGAATGACTGCAAATACGCAAAAACCAGAGAAATGCCGCCTTGGAGTTTACACCCTCTTGCTCAGCATGGCTTCTCCTGTATGGATCCATCTGGTTGTCAAAACAAGTACCGACCTTTTCATGCAGGCAAGGATCATCTTGATACTTGAATCATTCTTTCTGATCCTGGGCTGCATTGCAGTAGTTCGAATCAAAACCTGCAAACGGAACCTCCGTGGTATGCCCCAGGCCATCGCCTCCATCTTTATTGCCTGCCTCTTTATTCTTTATATAATAGTGTTCCTTTTACTTGGAGCAAACATGGTCGGACCTCCTTAACCTTCACTCGATTTCATTTTCAAAGAGCAGTTATGCAGAGCGGGCGGCAGTCATCCGCCCTTTTTTATTTTTGCTTTGTGTTTTTGATTTTTGCTTTTTGATTTTTTATTTGAGATTGTATCCCAACTCCTCCAGCACCTTTTCCGTCGGCACGCCCAGCTCCTTTTTGATCTGGGCCTCTTTGAGCCGCTCCAGCGTGTCCTCGGGCAGCGGGTTGGGAAAGACCGCCTCCACCTCCCGCTCCTCGGGCGTCGTGGCGAAGACCCCGGCGACATCGAGCACCTCCAGCACCCGCCGCGCGATCTGCCGCAGGCCCTGGCCGTAGGTGAACTGCTTGCGGGCGTTGCGGGTGAGCATTCCCATGAACGTCATCTTCAGCGCCACGCCGCTGGTGAGGTTGCCCAGCTTGTTCTTGAGCACGCCCGCCACGACCGGCGTTACGCCGCTGACCTTGTCCATCGCCTCGCGGATCTCGGCGATGTGCAGGGCCTCGCTCGGGCAGTTCCCGTCGCCGCCGAATTCTTCAATCGTCGCCTCCGGGTTATCCGTCGCCCAGATCCGCCCCGGCGCCACCGGCTTGTCCGCAAAGCCCTCGATCCCCTTGGCCAGGTACATCTTGAAGGCCTGAAACGTGATCCGGCTGGCCCGGTCGCTCAGACGCGTGTTGAGCTCGTCCTGGAGGCCGATAAGCTGCTCGACGTCGCTGACGCCCTCGTAGAAGTACGGCTGGGCGATGTTCTGGATGTGCACCACCGGCACGAAGCCCAGCGGGTTGACGCCCTCGCCCACCAGCAGCCCGTCCTCGTAGTGCTGCCAGGCGCGGGGACCGATGATCTCCGTTACCGCCGCCCGCCTTCGCGGCGAGCCGTCCCCGCGCCCCTTCAGCAGCCGCTGGAAGAACCCTCCTCCGTCCTCCGAAGCCGTCTCGTTCTTCGCCTGCACGAAGTGCTGCACGTAATACCGGATGCTCCGGTAGTCGTCCTCCTCCAGGATCGGCAGCGCCCGCGGCGCCTCGATCAGTTCCAGCGCGATCGCCGAGGCGAGGGACGCCTGACCTGAATCGGTGTGCGCGGCGGACGGGCCGAATGAGCCCGCAAACAGCGCATCGCCCGGCCGGATCAGGCAATCCACAAACCCGTACACCGCCCCGAGCACCGCCAGTTCCTGGAAGAAGCCCGCGCCCCCGTTGGCCTCGATCACCGCCTTTAAAATCGATTCAATGTCTCGGCGTCGAGCGGCCTCGGGAGCCCGGCTCAGCAAAGTGACGCCCTTGCCCAGCAGGAAATCCGCCATGGCGTTGATCCGCCAGGCGATATCGTTTTCGATCACCACCTCCTTGCGCTGCACCAGGCCCGCGGACCGCCCGGAGACCGCGCCCGGCGTCGCGGTGAGTCCGGTGATCCGCGCCGGCAGGCCCGCCTCCTGCGCCTGCACACAGCGTCCCGCCCCGACCTCCGTCATCGGGTTCTGGTAGTAGTCCCACAGCCGCGAAAAATGCCGGCAGGTTTGCGGCCACTGCCGGTCGATGAGCCACTGCACAAACCCCGCGTCCAGTTTTGCATCCTCGAAAATACCAAGCTCCAGCGCCATCGCCTGTCTCCTTTCCCGTTCCATCCGCCTCGCGCGGTCTTCCTGTTTCCTTTCAAACTTGATTGCGTCTTTCCGCACCGGGCCGAAAGCGACGTTTTCAGCCTGAAAATTCGACTCGAAACAGACGAACGGTCTCTCCTAAGCGGCGTAAATAAAAGGGGTTAAAAAATTTATAAAAAAGGAAATATGGCATGTCCGGGGGGATCGCCTTCAACCCGATCCGGATAACTGAAAGCAGATAAAATATGTATTTCCCGCGACCGTTTAGCACATTGACCATTGCCTGTGAACGGAGGGCAGATCGAAAACGTAAAAATAGGGGAAATGCTTATTGGAAGGATGACCCGGGGCGAGTAAGTTATGGAGATCACCCGGAACCGGATTTTGGTAGTTATGAAAGAACACCGGAATAATCCAAAGAATACTGGGAAAACTGTAAACCATACGACGAGTAGTTCATCGAACGGGGATAGGGAAAAAAATCGGTCCGAGAGACATCGGGAAGGCAAGGATATGTTTGTTTGTCCCTGCTTTTCAGAGGATAACTCTTCGTGCAAACCCTATCACAGGATGGAGGAGATCCTCTATCATATCCCCAGTTCTTTTATTACCGTTGATGGGCGGTGGAACATTACCTATGCCAACAAGCGGATTCTCGATCTTCTGGAGAAAAAAGAGGAAGAGATACTCCATACAAGCATTTGGGATTACTTCACCGGTCGGTTTAATCCCCCTATCGAACCCGCCATGCGCCGCGTGATGGAACGGCGGCAGCAGGAGCAGTTTCGCACGCACAGTGTGAAGGCGGATCGCTGGTACGAGATCAGGATCTTCCCGCTCCTCGACGGCATCGGCTGCTATTTTCACGATATGACCGAGTCCCACCGGGCCCACGAGGCGCTGGTGAAAAACCAGGACCTGCTCGAAAAGCAGGTCGAGCAGCGCACCCGCCAGTTGCGGACCCTCTTCAGCGAGCTGACCAAGGTCGAGCAGCAGGAGCGTCAGAAGCTGGCCCAGATTCTCCACGATGACCTCCAGCAGACCCTCGTGGCCGTCAAGCTCCGGATCGATAACGCCCTTCACGAGATCAAATCGCTCCCCGAAGCGGCCCGGGAGGAGGCCGAGGCCTGCGTCCGCGAGGCCGCCCGGATGATCCGCGACGCCATCAGCACCTCCCGCTCGCTCAGCACCGAACTGGCGCCCCGCATCCTTTACGAAACGGGACTGCCCCGCGCCCTCGAATGGCTGGGCGACCAGATGCAGCAGAAGTATAAGCTCCACGTGCAGGTTCGCGCCCAGCCGGACGCGGACTTCGAGGACAACGACATGCGCACCCTGCTCTTTCAGGCCGCCCGGGAGCTGCTCTCCAATGTCCATGAACACGCCCGCGTCCGCGAGGCCCAACTCGACCTGGTCCGCCGCCAGGGCAGTATCGAGCTGCACGTCACCGATCAGGGCGGCGGCATCAGCGCGAAGGAGATGGACAACCTCTTCAGCAGGGAGGGTCATTTCGGCCTGATCAGCATCCAGGAGCGGATCGCCGGCGTCGGCGGCCGCATGGAGATTCAGAGCCGCCCGGGCAAGGGAACCCGGGTCTCGCTGATCGTCCCCGAGGAGCCGCCGCGGGTCGAGACCGCCCCCGAGGTGATCGCCGCCGCAACCAGGGAAGAGGCCGAGGAGGTCGTCTTTGTACCCAGGGCCGGTCCCAAAACCATCCGCGTCCTGCTCGTCGATGACCACAAGATCGTCCGCGAAGGGCTCTCCCGTATGCTCCGGCGGATTCCCGATATCGAGGTGGTCGGCGACGCCTCCGACGGCCGAATGGGCGTCGAGACGGCCCGCCAGCTTCGGCCCGACGTCGTCGTCATGGACATCTCCATGCCCGTCATGAACGGCCTGGAGGCCACCCGCATCATCAGCGCCGAGATGCCTGATGTCAAGGTCATCGGCCTGTCCATGTACACCGGCAGCGACATGTCCGAGTCCATGCTTCAGGCCGGCGCCGTCGGCATGATGAGCAAGGACGCCCCCGTCGAGAGTCTCATCACCGCCATCCGCGCCTGCAAATCCGACGACGCCCCCGCCGCCCGATAACCCACAAAACCAGGGACAGTCACCCTATTTCGACGAATCGAAGGCAAAAACAGGTGACGGTCCCTGTTTAAACCTTTGCTTCTTTCCGCTCGGTCAGCCCCGGCAGCAGGTCCGGATGATTCACCTGGTCGAGCGTCTGCCGAATGAAGCTCTGCCAGTGCGGCAGGCGATGATGACGCCGCTGCAGGATGATGTTCCGCAGCGCCTTGTAGTTCAAACACCACAGCCGCGTCTGCAGAAACCCCTCCGGCAGGCGCTTCTTGACGCCGACGATGTCCTTCGCCCTGGCCGCCTCGTAGATCCACGCCAGCGTCTGCGTGCTGCAGCTCTCCGGCTCGAAGTTGGTCCGCAGAAAATCCTCCACCGCCGCCGCGTCGTCGATGTTGATCGCCAGCAGCTCCTCCGTCAGCGTGTGCATCGTGCTCTCCGACTGCTTGCTGGTCAGACGAAACGTGTCGGCCTCCTGCCACCAGTAGCGCGGCGCACGCACATCCAGCCACACGTACATGCTTTCGAGGAACTTGTTGTGGCCGCCGTCCTTGTCGCACAGCCGCCGGGCCACCGCCTCCATCGCCTCCGGCGACTGCTTCTTGTTGTGCGAGAGCCCCAGCAGCGAGGCATCATACCCCGCCTCGTCGATCTTCTGAACCCGTATAAAATAGTCCGACATAAAAACGCCTCCTTGCGGCACCTGAATCGTTATGACCTTTCCACGTCGATGATCCCCCAGATATACCACGCCCCCACCCCCGCCGCAAGCGCAAAGTAGTCATTTGATTCTGTTGAAATTGACCGAAATTATCGAAAACTCCTTCAAAAGAAGCATCTGTTTCTATCCAGCTGCGCTGTACTTCCTTGTCTTGAATAAATGCAATAGCGGGTGTCGTGACAAATCATTCCCTGCCGGTACCCAGCTTGCCCGTTTTTACATTGACATGGTTGCCGGCTTTCTCACTCCCATATGGCGGTATCTCAATCAAAGCAAATCGCATAAAATCCTCGTTACCTTCAAATTCCCTTGCCATCTGCTCAATTTTCAGAATTACTTCTGCACAGCTCGGGCAGTCGTAATGATACAGCACCACCAGCCAGTTGCCCTCCTTGAGTTGATCCCCAATATCGATATGCTCCAGGATCGGCAGTTCCCTGCCCACCCATTCTGAAGGCTCCAAAATCTCATACGCGCTCGTCACCGCCGGCGGCTCCTTCAAGATCAGCACCGGCGAACTGATCCCCACCGCGCTGATCCCCAGCAGCAAAACCACACTAAAGGCCGCCCCACTGGGTCGCGGCTCCAGCCACTGTCCCATCGACAGCGCCCGCCGCCAGTCGAGCCTGGGCCGGAAGATCCCCAACAGCGCCGCCGCCGGCACATCCACCGCCAAAAGCGTCACCCACGGACTCACCTGCACCCGCCCAAAGCACCCGCAGGAATCAAATCCCGCCAGCGCCTTGTACAGCGTCACCCCGCAAAACAGGCCAAAGCACCCCAGCGCCGCCAGCCACGCCGCCCGTCGAAACAGGCCCGACAAAAGCCAGATCCCCAGCGCCAACTCAAACTCCACCTGGAAGATCAGAAATCCGTAGCGAACTATAGATCTGTATTCTGCATCCCCGAATGACCTTGAGATCGATGCGGCTTGACACATCTTCATCATTGAACGCTTGCATCCACTACTCCATGCCGGTCTTATGGCGGAATACATTAACAGCGATTTCAACCGATTTACATTTTGGTACCTAATACCGGCACTGATATCCTTGGTTGAACTTCATCATCAATTATAATCTCGATCGACTTATTGATGTAAGATTCAGTAATCTTTTTCGGCAGAACTTTAAAGACCACCCGGATTTGATCGCCCTGGTTTTCCTGGCGGAGAATAACAATAGATTCATCGGACGGTTTAATCTCTTTAATCATCTCGGGAGAGGAGATTCCTGAAATGGTAAAATCTCTTTCGATTTCCGCGTTTGTGGCAATGGGAAAATAAAAGGATTCCGGGGAAGCGATTATTTTGCCAATTATTTTTGCGATAACAGGAATATCCTTTTTTTCATCTCCGTATAACACTTCAATGTTGCTCTGCAATTCACCCACAAAGGAACTTGTATCGCACTCCACTTGATATTGAATAAGGCGAATGGGTTCGTCCCATTGAGTATATCGTGTTTCAACCTTGACTGGTCGAACGATAATGTGGGGGGAATGGCTGATAATGTTCGGCATTGCTTTATATCGGACCTCCGGAATAAAAACTTCAAATTCTTCTATATAGACCTGATCTGTCTTTAAAGTCTCAAAGTTTATGGTATCTCGGCTTGTGTCAAAAGGAATATCTCTTCGTGCCTGTAATTGCAGCATAATCTCAGGCTGTTTCGGATCATTCGATTGAACATACAAAGAACTGAGTTGAGGCCCCATTTTTTTTGAAAGCACCATCTTCGTCTCGATAAAACCGGATTCTCCGGGCAGCAGCTCTCGGGGATAATGCATGGAAGTGCATGAACAACTGGTTTTTACTTTATTAATAATCAATATTTCCGTGCCCCTGTTCGTGACTTTGTAATTATGTTGTACAACGTCGACATGGATATCCGTGATTACACCAAAATCATAACTATGCTTTTCAATGTAGATGTCTGGCCCCTTTTCCCTCTTTCTGCAGCCGGGAATCAAACAAAATAAAAGAACCAACATTATTGAAATTATTTTTAGCTCATTCATGGCAAATTATTCGAAACAGATTAAACAATCTCTATTTTCGCACAAAACATAAAAGACTACTCAGATTTAACAGGAGCAGCAAACCGATTAAACCTTTCTGAAAAAAACAACCGGAATCAGAAATAATGATGGGGATTTTTGATATAATCATGAGCTTTCCGGTCCAGACTTCTTTGAGATCACACTCCGAAAGAAACAGGATAGGTTTTCCTGAAGATATTTTTGTCCCGTCGATTATTTTATATTTACCATCCTTATAACCGGCAAATAATACAAAATGCGTTAAATCTTTCCGCTTCAAATGGAGCAGGGCCAGCATGTCTAAGTTTTTCAGAAAATGGGTATCCCCCTCAAGACTGATCGTATGCAGTTCATAATGATCTGCGGCCCGCGAAAGACCTGCAAAAGTAGTCTTGCCTTCCTCAGTCATTCCGCTTACCCCGAATAGTTCATTGATCGGTACCACATAACCAAGCATGCGAAAGGAGATATATAGATTTACGGGCCCGCAGGCTTTTCGATAGATCTTGTCCATCTCTAAAGCAGGTATCTCCTCCTTGGCCAAAACAGGCGGTTTGAGCCAAGGGCACCCGAACAAGAGCAGCAGACACGTGACAAACAAGACAGAGGCGACACGGTCACCATTTTTACGTGTTCTCATAAATCAGGACTTTCTTCGTTTAATGAAAAACCGAGCAACCAAACACATAGCAATCACCACCAACGTAATCAACAGAAACAGGATAATGCGATTCAGGATTCCCGAATTGGATGTATCTAAAATTATGATTTTTGTGGGAGTCTGATCTGAAGAGGCAAGGATAGAATTTCCTTTATCTTCTTCAGAAACCAACTCCGGGGCATCGATGCCCGAAACAGCGGGAGAAACGGTTCCGCGAGTGTCTCCCGATGCCTCCTGATGGGCCCCATCGAACATCCTGTTTATTTCATCCATACTTCCTTTGAATTCTCCAACGGTATAGGAGATATCAGCGATGGAATCATAGACGTGAACACCTTGCGGAATTTTATATTCAAAATAATCTTTCGGGAGTTCTTGATTAATCTGGATATTCGTAATGTCGACCCGAATTTCGTTTTCAATCGGAAGTACTCCACTGCTATCAGGAGTATGTAAATAGTTAATAAGTTTGCCATACCGCGGAAAATACACTCCCTCTGTCACTTCATGGTAATCCATTCCCTCTGTAACCATAACAGGATTGCTCTTTGAAATATTTAAATTATACGTTTCCACTCTCACTGGAGAAAAGCCTAATGAGGCATCAAAATAGATTTTTTGCTCAAGAGGTGTATTTTCGGTACTGTTACAATGAACAACCTCAACCATATAGCATGGATGCCCTTCCTTCTGGTAGGAGCTAACATTTTTAATTTGACTTGCCTCTAAAAATTCGCTCATTGTCTTGTCTCTTATGGCATATAAATTAGTAAACCGGTCTGCAGTTAAAGAGGTAGGTACATCTCGTACCGACGATACTAAAGCGCTATTAAGATCCATCCTATGACTAATTGTATTCTTACCGTTAAAAGCCGAAATCGATTCATATGAATAGCCATCACTCATCTGGCATGTATTTTCACAGTAGAATTTGTTGCCTTCGCGTGTAAATACGAAACTCTCCCTCTGTATAATACCATCTCCCCCTTCCGGTGACGTTATAATTTTCCCGCTTGAATCATAGAATTGGTAAGAAAAGGAGACCGAGAAATTTTTTACCAGTTGTTCATTATGTTTTACGGAATTGATAATGAAATCGTATAGCGGCGTAGAATCACATAATCCAAGTGCCACAAATGCGAAAAAAAGAAAAAGTTCGAATATCTGTCGCCTCTTTTTCATCATGTTTCTCCAGTCTGAACGGATTAAATTTCTAAAAAAAAGGTGGCGAATCAACTTCGCCACCTTCAACAAGATTCAATCGCAGGAATCTCCGTTATTTGATACTGTCTTGTTGCATGCGCTCGTTGTCGGAGAGCAGGTCGAACATGTGTCATCTTGACAATTCTGAATGTTTCCGCAGGGCATAATAGCGCCATCTGAGGAACAATCATCTTCATCATCGTCTGATTCCACACAGAAAAAGGCAGATGAACTTTTGCTGCAATTCTGTTTATTAACACAAGTTGCTGAGCCGCAAGCTGTGGATTTCCGACAGGATCCGCATCCTCCGCCATCGATCTGGCTCAACTGATCGCCCATTAACATCTTAACCGGGGCGGCATCGAATGCCGTCCCCACGGCTGCCAGGATCAGCAGAACTACAGCCGCAAATATAAACGTTTTCATGTAATCTCCTTTCGTTTCTTAACTGTTTTTCCCGTTTTCCATTTTCGCTGCTTCATTGATTTATACCTCCCTTTAATCACCTCCTTTCCGTGTAATAGCCAATGTTAATATTTTTGTTCTGTTTGCTCAAAACCATGCATAAGTCCTTGCAGGGGGGGAGCCTTTTCTATCCAGGATTGTTTGACATGGCTATCGTAAATGAGTGCAAACACGGGGGTCGTTACAAACCATTCTTTGCTGGTATCGAGTCTGCCTGTTTTTATATTGACATGGCAACTTGTTTCCTTAATTCCATACGGCGGCACCTCCACCAGTGCAAACCGCAGGAAATCCTCATTACCCTCCAACTCCTGCGCCATCTGCTCAATTTGTGGAATTGCTTCCGTGCACGCCGGACAGTCGTGATGATAGAGCATCACCAGCCAATTGCCTTTTTTGAGTTGATCTGCGATATCGATATGCTCCAGGATCGGCAGTTCCTTGCCGATCCATGTTTCCGGTTCCAGCAGCTCGTATGAGCCCGTCGCCGCGGAGGCTTCTTTCAACGGCTTCTCCGGCAAGTCCTTCTCCGCCGAGCGACCCCCCCAAAGCAGGGCCGGAACCGACACCGCCGCCGTCAGCAGCACAACCCCCAACGCCCCTCGAAAAAAAGGATTCACCGCAAAACTCCTTTTTGCATAAGCCGTAATAAATAAAGGTTATCGGCTTGATTGGCTCTGCAATTTTACGCCGTCTCACTTTCGTTAAGAAAGTCTGTCCTAAAAATCCTAAGCCCAAAATTACCCTGTTGAATGCCTTTTTCTTGATGCTGTTTCGGATTGTAGATGAGTCCTATTGGAAATGCAAGGGAAAATTAAAAAATTTGCAACAATTCGACTGCAAAATCTAAAAAATCCGCTTGACAATTACAGACACCCAATGCATTATGTCCACCAATGTCCATTCGATGAGAAGAATTCCAATGCAATTAACAGTAAAAGATGTCGCCAATCTATTTAAGGTAAGCGAGAAAACAGTCTACCGCTGGCTTGACCAGAACTCCCTGCCCGCTTACCGCGTCAACAACCAGTACCGTTTCAACCGGGCCGAGCTGCTCGAATGGTCCATGGCCAACCGCATCAACGTCTCCACGGAGCTCTTCAGCGAGCCCGAGTCCGCCGGCGCACAGTTGAAGAGTCTCGAAGCGGCGCTGCGGGCGGGCGGCATCTACTACCGCGTCGGCGGCGAGGACAAGCCCTCCGCCCTGCGCTCCGTCGTAGAGCTTATGCATCTGCCCGACGAGGTGGACCGCGAGTTCCTCCTGAGCGTCCTGCTGGCCCGCGAGGAAATGGCCTCCACGGGCATCGGCGAGGGCATCGCCATCCCGCACGTTCGCAATCCCATCGTCCTGCACGTGCCCGGCCCCACCCTCTCCCTGTGCTTCCTCGAAAAGCCCATCGACTTCAAGGCCATCGACGGCAAGCCCGTCTATTGCCTCTTTACCATCGTCAGCCCGACGGTTCGGGCGCACCTTCACCTGCTCTCGCGTCTCAGTTACACGCTGCGGAATGAAACCTTCCGGCGCGTCCTCGAAACCCAGGGCTCCCGCGACGAGATCTTCTCCCGCATCGCGCAAATCGAAGCCGATCTGGAGAAACACCAGTAACCCTCTTCAGGAGCCCCAGGAGACCATTCATGTCATTCGTGCTGGCGGGTATCGCCCTCATTTTTCTGACGGGATTCGTCGCCCTTTTTCTATCCGACGAAAGAATCGCCCTGCGGCTCGGAGCCGTCGGGATGATCCTGGGCGCCCTGCCCCCCGCCGCAGCCGCCGTCCGCGTGCTCGGCGGCCATGCACCGCTGACGCTCCGGCTCCCCTGGCAGATCCCCTGCGGCTCGTTCCACGTAGCGCTCGACGGCCTGGCGGCCCTGTTCCTCCTTCCCGTCCTCGTGGTCTGCTCCCTGGCGGCGGTGTACGGCATCGGCTATATGGCCGCGCACCGGGGCCGCCGCCTCGGCGTCAGCGTCTTCTTCTTCAATCTCCTCGCCGCCGGCATGGCCATGGTCACACTGGCCCGCGACGGCGTCCTCTTTCTCATTGCCTGGGAGCTCATGTCCCTGGCCTCCTTCTTCCTGGTCACCTTCGACGACGAACACGAGTCCGTCCGCGAGGCCGGCTGGATCTATCTCATCGCCACCCACATCGGAACCGCCTTTCTCCTGGCCTTCTTCATCCTGCTGGGCAAGTTCGGCGGCTCGATGGATTTTGCGGCGATGACCATGCTCCCGTCCGCCGACCCCGCCGCGGCGTCGGTGCTCTTTCTGCTGGCGCTCGTCGGCTTCGGGACCAAGGCGGGCCTCATGCCCCTGCACGTCTGGCTGCCCGAGGCCCATCCCGCGGCCCCCAGCCACGTCTCGGCCGTCATGTCCGGCGTCATGATTAAGATGGGCATCTACGGCATCGTCCGCACAATCGCCGTCCTGCCCTCCGTCGAGGCCTGGTGGGGCTGGCTGCTGATCGCCGTCGGCGCCGTCTCCGGCATCCTCGGCGTCCTGACGGCCCTGGCCCAGCACGACCTCAAACGCCTCCTGGCCTATCACAGCGTCGAAAACATCGGCATCATCATCCTCGGACTCGGCGTCGGAGTCCTCGGCCTCAGCAGCGGTTCGAACCTCGTCGCCTTCGCCGGTTTTGCCGGCGCCCTGTTCCACGTCATCAACCACGCCCTGTTCAAGGGATTGCTCTTCCTCGGGGCCGGCGCCGTCGCGCACGCCGCGGGAACGCGCGAAATCGACATGCTGGGCGGCCTGATCCGGCAAATGCCCTTCACGGCGGCGGCCTTTGTCATCGGCGCCGTCGCCATCTGCGGCCTGCCGCCCCTCAACGGCTTCATCAGCGAGTTTCTCATCTACTGCGGCGCATTCACCGGAACCGTGGCAGGCGCCCGCGCCGTCGTAATCCCCGCCCTGATCGTCATCGCCTCGCTTTCCCTGATCGGCGGACTGGCCCTGGCGTGCTTCACAAAGGCCTTCGGCTTTATCTTTCTGGGCCATGCCCGCAGTGAAAAGGCCCTGCATGCCCATGAGGTCGGCCCGGCCATGCGGATTGCGATGGGGGGACTGGCGGCCGGCTGTATCGCGGCCGGGCTTCTTTCGCCCTTCCTGATCGACGCAATCACGCCCGCCGTCTCAGACGCCGCCGGGCGGGCGAACCTGGCGGACCCGGCCTCCCTCCGTTCGATTGGAAATCTCCTCTGGAATATCGTCGGCGTGTCCGCGGGGCTGGCCCTGCTGTCCGCCGGCCTCTTCCTGCTGCGACACAGGCGGCTCTCCGCATACGGGGGCACATCCCAGGAAACATGGGGATGCGGATACATCCGGCCGACGCCGAGAATGCAGTACACCGCCTCCTCCTTTGCCCGGCCGCTGACCTCGCTTTTCGCAATGCTCCTCCAAACCCATACGAAAGCTCGGCTGCCCGAAGGACTTTTCCCGGACGAGGCCTCCCTGGCCACCCACACGCCTGACGTCAGCCGGGAATACCTCTTCAAACCCGTCTTCTTAAAAACGGCGGCGATGCTCGATAAACTGCGAATCCTTCAGCACGGCAGCGTACAGCTTTACGTCCTCTACATCGCCGTCACGCTTTTGATCCTTCTGGTATGGAAGCTGCAATGACGGAAACCTTTCTCAAACTGCTTCAGCCGGTGATTGCAATGGGGCTGGCTCCCCTGCTGCTCGGGGTGATCAAAGACGTCAGCGGCGCCGCAGACTGCCTCCTGACGACCCCCTCGGTCCTCAGCCGGTTCGATGACGCCGGCCGCCTCTCCCGCCAGACCGCCCGCGACCTGGGCCTCGTCGGACCCCCCGCCCGTGCGTGCGGACTCGAATCCGACGCCCGCTACAACTTCCCCTCCGGCATCTTCCGCTTCAGACAGATCCCCGTCGCTACGTGGGACACCGGCGACGTCTTCGCCCGCGCCTACGTCCGCTGGCTGGAAATCCGGCACTCCGTCGCCTTCATCCGCGAGCAGCTCGACGCCATGCCCGCCGGCCCCGTGCAGACCTCCCGCGCCGTCGCCCCGGCGCTGACGCCCGACTCTATCGCCGTCTCGCTGACCGAGGGCTGGCGAGGCGAGATCTGCCACGTCGCCGTCACCAATGTCGACGGCCGCTTCGCCCGCTACAAGATCGTCGATCCCTCCTTCCACAACTGGACCGGCCTGGCTGCGGCGATGCGCAATCAGCCCGTCTCCGACTTCCCGCTGTGCAACAAAAGCTTCAACCTGTCCTACTGCGGACACGATCTGTGAGGACCCCATGTTCAAGGCACTGACCCAGCGCATCAAACAAGGTTATCGAACCTACCCGTATCCCGCCAGGGCCCCCGTATTGCCCGAGCGGTTTCAGGGCCGCCCGGTCCTTTGCCGCGAGCAGTGCCGCCAGTGCGGCGCCTGTCAGGCCGTCTGCCCCGTCGCCGCCATCAACCTCGACGGCGGCCGGGTCCGCATCGACATGGGCAAATGCCTCTTCTGCCGCGCCTGCGTCCTCGCCTGCCCGGCCAAAGCCATCGAGTTCTCCGCCGATTACCGCCTGTGCGCCCGCGCCCGCGGCGACCTGGTCGTCTCCGACAGCCCGGCAAAAATCGCCGAGGCCCTCGACCGGGAGAGCCGCCGCGTCTTCGGCCGCTCGCTCAAACTCCGACAGGTCAGCGCCGGCGGCTGCAACGCCTGCGAGGCCGACGCCAACGTCCTGACGACCCTCGCCTACGACCTGGGCCGCTTCGGCATCCAGTTCGTCGCCTCCCCGCGCCACGCCGACGGCCTCCTCGTGACCGGCCCCGTCACCTGCAACATGCGCCACGCCCTGCTCGCAACCTATGAGGCGACCCCCGCGCCCAGGTTCGTCATCGCCGTCGGCGCCTGTGCCATCTCCGGCGGCCCCTTCGCCGACCGCCCCGAAGCCGGCCGCGGCGTCGAAGGCCTCCTGCCCATCGACCTCTACATCCCCGGCTGCCCGCCCCACCCCTACACAATCCTCGACGGCCTCCTAACCCTCCTCGGCCGCCTCTGATCGTTGCGGTCTTTGAATAAATAAAGCGGGCCGCAGAGAACGACCCTGCGGCCCCAATTTCATCTGACACACGCGAAGTCAGAAACACACATCGTTGGCACGGGAGGCAGGCGTTTGCCCGCCGCTTCATCTCATCTCAGGCGCCCTTCAGCACCGCCATCATCTCGCGGATCTGACGGTTCAGCTCGCCGACGCCCTCACCCGTTACAAAGTCCGCGGGCTTCGATTCGCCGTCCGTCTTCATCTCCGCCGCATGGAGCGTCACGGCGGCAGCCGCATCATGCCCCTGTTCGATCAGGTACCGCGCCGTCTCCAGCAGACTCCTCAGGGCGGACAGCTTATTCTTTGCACTGTTACCCCGGCCCAGCCCCTCGATGGTGCCGTCCTCGACGCTCGCATCAAAGTAGGCCAGCAACTGATCCATCTGTTCCAGGGGCGTCAGGGGCTCGGGCTCTTCAACGACCGTCTTTTCGATCCCCGTCCCCGTCAGGGCGATCTCAATCATCCCTTCATCGGGGTCGTTGCTGCCGATCCGCAGCACGCCGGACGCCGCTTCCTCAACGGCGGGTATGTACGCCAGCCACACCTGCATCGCCTCGCCGGGCGCCACCACGGCGGGCAGCGCGGCTCCCGAGATAAAGAACTGCGCCGAGGCGTCCTCGAGCACGATCGACGTTACCGTCAGGGCGGCGTCGCCCGCGTTGGCGATGGACGCGGCCGCCAGCGCAAAGTCGCCCACGGCGACCTCGCCGAAGTCGATGTCCGCCGCCTCGATGTCCGCGACGGGAAGAGGCGCAGCATCCACCCACGCCAGCCGGAGCGTCATCATCACATTGCCCTCACGGAAGCACTCCACGGTGAAGGCTAAGGGCGTGCCGTTCTCATACGTCCCCGAGAGCGTCTGCCCCTGGAGGAACAGCTCCGTCACCGAAGGATCGACGGCCGCCCCGTCCACCGCGAAGTCGGCCCCGTACACCGTCACCACGGGATCGGGCAGGCCGTTGTACATCGTCGAGATCATCAGCACGTTGTCGATCTCGCCGCCGTAGATGTTGACGATGGCCCCCGAGGCGATATAGACATCCCCCAGGTACACGTCGTTTTTGATATGGGCGCCGTCGAGCAGGTTGACCGTCGCGTCCTCGACAAACAGGTAGCCGAGCACCTCCCGGTCGATATCCACCGTCACGCCCCCGTAGTAATGCTCATCTGCCAGAACTACAGATGAGCCCGTCGCGGCCAACAGAGCACCGCAAGCCCCAGAAGAGTGGTCCGTTTCATCGGAGTACCCCCCAAATCAAAGTTAACACACCGGTTCGTCTTAACATTTTCTTTACATATTAAAATATACCTCATAAACGGCCCCCTGCCAAATGCCCTTCAGCTTCCCTCCCGCCGCAAACTTATCGGCCCGTCCCCATAAAATCCCCGCTTTCAATACCCCCGTCCCGCCGGCGTCCCCAAAAATCAACACGCCTGAGAATCCGTATTGTCACCGATTTTTTCCCCCGGAAAAAACAAAGGGGTCAGGAGCGCTCCGTAAAAAAGCCGGTTCCACAGGCCCCGAAGGGGCCGACAGTTTGAAACTTTTTGACAAAACCTGTC
The DNA here is from genome assembly GCA_050309685.1 of Anaerohalosphaeraceae bacterium. Taxonomy (GTDB): domain Bacteria; phylum Planctomycetota; class Phycisphaerae; order Sedimentisphaerales; family Anaerohalosphaeraceae; genus JBNRMP01. The sequence continues at coordinate 1,132 of JBNRMP010000105.1, read as the reverse complement.
AAACACCTTGTCATTCCCGCCCCCCAACCTGTCATTCCCGCGCAGGCGGGAACCCAGACCAATCGTCAATCGTCAATCATCAATCGAAAATTTGAATAAGCTCCTGACCCCTTTTCTTCTCCTGCAACCGAAAAAGATAAGAGAAGGGATCGTATGCAACTGCTGTGGAGCTTTCTGCTGAGTCTGTTTTGGACTCGCGTCAACCTTTTGCTCGAAAACGCACTGACGCTGCAGCAGCTTATCATTTACCAGCGGTCGGTCAAACGGCCGGGTCTGAAAGACACACCGACCGCTCCTCGCTCACCCTGTCAGAACCCCATCGCCGAACGAGTGATCGGCACACTTCGCCGGGAGTGCCTCGATCACATCATCGTGCTGAATGAGAAACACCTCCGGTCAGTGCTGGGCGAATACATCGACAGCTACTACAACGTCAGCCGCACGCACATGTCTCTGAACAAGGATTCGCCTGTTCATCGGCCCGTGCAAAATCAAGGCAAAATCGTCAGCAAGCCCATCCTCGGCGGCCTCCATCACGTCTATACTCGCGTGGCCTGAAACCTGCCAAGGACAGATTTCACAGAGTCGGTCTGCGCAGGGGGCGAAAAATCCAGGAATTTGCCTTCCAGCCCAGAGAATTATGATCTCGGATTCTCTCAATCTGAACTTTCTAAAGAACCAGCCTTGAAAATTACTCGCCTGAGCCGTCAGATGATTTTTTGCACAAGACAACGTTAATTCCCTAAGTTTTTACTCGGAAGAGGACTCATATCTAACAATCTTCTGCCATAAAATAAATTACATACCATAGCCAGTAGAAACGGTAGGCCGATACAGATGAATAAATGTACACAGAAAGCGATCAGCAGAACTATGAGAAAAGAATTCCATACTTTAACTATCTCTTCCGGCGGTTTACCGAAATACATCAAACCAGATATCCCCCATGCAGGAAGAACAAAAACAGAAATTACCCCTACGCCCGGCTTTGGTATTTGTTTACGTTTTAGTGCCGTTTCCAGTAATAGAGTTTCGTGATTTTTCATAAGGGTTATGCTGCTTTCTTATGACGACGATAGGTTTTCCAATCTTGAACACTGATGTTGCGTTTGCGGTTTCGCCACAACAGGTA
>JBNRMP010000104.1:0-6889 GCA_050309685.1 Anaerohalosphaeraceae bacterium | reverse complement strand
TGTGCGGGGGGATTGGGCGATGTAAGAACAATGCGGATGCGCGGGCAGGTCGGTGGGCGGGTACGGTCGATGGACTTGCGGCATTTATCACCCTAAAGGGTGTGCTTGGCCATTATTTTTTCCTTTCTATTTTCTGGCAAAGGCAATAATTACGTGTCGCGGGCATCTTGCCCGCGTTTTATCCTTGTCTTTGCGAGCACAGCGAAATAGCCCTGAAAGGGCAAAATATATCAGCCCAGGGCAAGCGTAGCGCCGCCCTGGGTAATGTCATCCCATCCATCGCTAAGCCCTGAAAGGGCGAAACACGTACTGTCATCCTCAATTGGCACTTAAGGCTTTACAGATCAACAACTTAAATGCCGCCAGAAAAAAATCTCACACACCCCGCCGCGGAGGAGATCGCCGCATTTTTACTTGCAACTTTCGCCGCAATGCGCTATGTTCCACAATCTTCTCGTACCACGGCCATCCTGGCCGTGTTTTCACGGGCTCAAAGCCCCCGCCGCTGTTTTGGCTGAAACGTTGCGTTTAAAAAATTCGTAAGCGTTCACGCGGTTTATGAGTAAGTGCAGTTACGGCCTGAAAGGCCAGGGTATTTTAGATAAGAAATTCAGCCCGAAGGGCCAGGTTAATATAGCCCAGGGCGACGCCCTGGGAAAAGAAATCGCCCAATCAAATAAACGCCCTGAAAGGGCAGGATAGAAAAAGACGGTTTCTTTATATTGCCCTTTCAGGGCGAGGAAGAACAGGGCGTGATTTCCAAACCCAGGGCGAGTGCCCTGGGCTGCGGTATGCCGCACCTTCGGTGCGATACAAAAAACCGTGAATAGTTACAAAAATTCAATGGGCAAGGCAATATGGACAAAAACACGCTGGATTCATTAAAGAGCTGGTTTAGCGGCTATGTCGCCTCATTTTACACGGGCGGCAAAGACACCTATCTGGATGAACACTACCGGCTCAAAGAAGATCATACGTATCTTGTGTGCAGTATTGCCCGGCGGATCGCCGAGGGCCTTAGCCTAAGCGACGGCGACGTCAACCTGGCCGAGGCGACCGGCCTGCTGCATGACACGGGGCGGTTCGAGCAGTTCAGGCAGTACCGGACCTACAAGGATCCGGAAAGTGTCGATCACTGCCAACTCGGCGTGGAGGTGCTGCGAAAGGAGAACGTCGCGGCCCTGACCGAACCGGCCGACTGGGCGATCCTTGAAAAGACGGTGGAGGTTCACGGCAAAAAGGAACTTCCCGCCGGCCTCGACGAGCGGACGGCCCTGTTCTGCAAACTCATCCGCGACGCCGACAAGGTCGATATCTTCCGCGTGCTGGCGGTCAACTTCCGCCGGTACTACGCCGATCCGAAGCGGTTTCCGCTGGAGGTGGAATTTGCCGACAAAGCCGAGTACAGCCCCGAAATTGTCGAGCGGCTTCGCCGGCGCCAATCCATTGATTACCGCTGCCTGAAGACCCTGCTCGACGCCAAGCTGCTGACGCTGGGCTGGATCTACGACATCAACTTCGCCCCGACGCTCGAGCTCATCCGCGCGGACGGCTGGTGGGACGAACTGCTCGGCTATATCCCCGACCTCGGCGAACTCAAAGAACTCAAAACCGCCATGCGGACCTATTTACACCAAAAACCCGACCGCAGCGATTGACCTTTACAAAAACCCCCGCGTTTAAACTCACAGTAATCCATCAATAATCGAGGAGTTATAAAGAAAATCCCTCCTTATCCAGGCTCCCCGACTTTAGACGGGGCATCAAACAAAGACGTATCGATCTAAAAAAACTTTATATAGTGCTTCCAGTTGAAATTGCCCGTCAATACGCGGCTAAGTAGCTTTACAACAGTAGTTTAGAGCTTTACCCGCAGATATTTACTGCCCTGAAGGGTGTAAATTGATTCTCATTTTGGAGAATACTGTGGTATAATATAGACATAAAATGGATGATCAATTGACACGTTGCGAAAGGAGGTGACATGATACGATGAAACCGCTTGCCAAGTATCTTTTGATTGTCGTGCTTTTATCCAGCCGTATTAGCTATGGGGATCGATACAGTGTAGAGATGGAAAGGAATAAAGCTCGGGTAGCGGAATATAGCAGGTTTGCCAAAAAGCAGTATCGCGACCGGTATGATTGGTATAAGTACCATCATTTTCAGTATCGCAGCCATAGCAAGCAATACTATCTGAATAGAGCAGAATACAAACGGAACCAGTATGAGAAAAGGAAAGGGGACAATCGAAGAGTCGTTTGGAAAAACGGCCGAGCCGTTTTTGAGTATTGAATAAAGCAGCGGCATGAGGACACGGCTTTATTGACGTTTTGACTGGCTGAACAAAACCGGAGATTGATTATGGCGAAATTTGAAGGCAGCATCCAAGAGTTCCATTTGTATTTAGGTCCTCGAATCATTGACTTAGTAAATAGCCTGACTCGTAAAAATCGCCAAAAGGGAATCTGTGAACATTGTGAAAAAGAAGGAAAATTGGACTCCGCACATGTTCATGGTAAAGAGAGACGGACGATTATTGAATCGATATTAAAGAGGTATGTTGTTGGAGATCAAGTCAACTGCGATATTCGAGAGATTGAAAAGTTAATTCTTCAAGCTCATAAACCCCTTTCGGATACATTCAAATTTCTTTGTAACACATGCCATAGAGAATACGATAGAAAAGCTCAGATACATTCGAAAAGATTGACTGCTCATAAGCGAAAAACAGTAATTGCTGGAAGCAAAGATTTTGCAAAACTAAACAGGATAAAAGATTGGGCACAAAAGCCCCATCAGATAAATCATAAAATTATAAAAGCATTTTTAGTACTTGAGAAGAGCGGGATGGTTCAACGTGCGGATCTTAAAGCATTCTGTTCGAAAGAGAGCGGCTCCCGCTGTTACGTCAAATATTTCGATAACAACTATGCCTCAATGAAGACAGATTCAGGAAACTCGCACGGGAAAATCTTTTATGAAAAAGAAGGTTATGTCCATATGTACCCTGAAGTCCGGAAGGAAGTAGAACGGCATTTTTCATGAGTTGTATGTCCCTGTATGAATGAAATAAAGGGGTCCGGTACCTTTTTAGGAACTGGGTCTGTAACTCCTTTATAAACAGCATTTTATAGAGCGATTTTCGATCTTTTGCCAATTATCTGGCTCATCCGAATTATCGATTGGCGGGTTTCAAAAACACGCTCTGACGAGCGCGTGAGTTTATCGCATTGGGGCCGCCGGCATCGTTATCACGGGTCTCTTAGCAAAAGCGACACCCTGCGGCCTCTCCATCGTGCTCATGCAGCACTCCTGCCTTGCCTTATCAACCGCTCAAATACAGGATGCTGGAGGCCTAAAGCGTTAAACTCATTTGATTTGCGGGCAAAACCTTGAAGTGCTCACCAACCCATTTGCCGGAAGAGCCTTCAAAAAAAGCGGTTTACGGCCGAATTTTTCGGCGGGGGCAAAAAATTAGATTCACCACGGAGGGACACGGAGGGTCACGGAGTTCCGATTGATTTATTCGGCGGGGGCAAAAAAACCTGTTATCCCGATTTATTGGGACGAAGACCTGTTGATTATATTGTAATCAGCAACTATTTTACTTGCCCCACAGCTTAAAACAGCACTCAAGTTAAAAACCTACGATTTCTTCAAATATTATTATGACACTGAGGATAAATAGTATTAAGATAATACCAGCAATGATCTGGCCGGGAAGATCAAGCTTTTTCGTATCTTTATATCCTTCTGGAAGTATCAGACCTGAAATAAATATGTAAAGGTTCGCCAATGGAATGAGAAGAAGCAGTGACCATTCCGCACTTCTGCCGATATTACGTAGGCGATTAACCACTAGACCTTAAACAAGCGTACTCCGTTAGTTCTTTTGTCGGTTGCGGCGGCAATTTTTTCGGGCGCACTGCGTCGTGTTCGCCTGGCGTTGGCGTAGGCCGCTAAGGTCGAATTGTCGTTTTGTCATAGTGTCACCTGCTTTCGCTCTTTCAAAAGTTCATACGAATCGGGACATCCGTATCCCGACATCAATGGTTCACACGCTCAACACCGAAGCGGACGGCAAAATGAATCCATCGCTCGAAAAAACGCATCCAGATACTCATTCCACCCCAGCAGTCTGTACAAAAGTCGACGCCCTGTTTTGACAATCTGACAGGGGAATGTCACAAAATACTTCCTGAAGGTTTTAAACTCCATCCGAAGAATCTTCTGCTTTTGACGCTCGTGTTGATCCTTCCACCGATTCGAAACCGGCAGCAGTAACGCATACCAAGCTTTCAGGTTCCAGGCCAGCGATGCCATCACCATGTACGCCCAGTTGCTGACCAGATTATCCACCGGCAGCTTCATCGCGTTAACGCCGGATTTCAGTTGTGCAATCAGATTCTCCTGATTGCATCGGTTGTTGGCCTGCCGGACGATCTCCGCTCGTGATGATTTCCGGTCATTGGTGATATAGAAAAAGTAGCGAATGTCATCAAACAATGCCTGCTCACCTTTTTCCACGGTCAAATTCTTTCGCAACACCACAATCCGGTAGGACGTTTGGCATTTGACCGGGCGATACTCAAATTCCGCCGTCTGTTCCGAGCACAACCGGATGTTTTGATAGCCGCGTTCTTTGACAATCTGCTCTTTGATATTGGCCGGTTTGCTGCGAGGCCCTGTTCTGACGGTGTAGCGAGCCGGTCGCAGAAGGTCGGTATAGGCCGTTTGGGGCAGATTTTCGGCCATCCGGACCAGATTCGGCATGGCGTTGATACCGAACACAAAGGTGATGCCTTTTTTATCCCAGCCGTCCAAATAGGCCGTCTGGCTGAAATCCGTATCGCCCCGAAACCGAATCTTCTTAAACCCCGCCTGAAGGCAGACCGCGGCCGCCCGGTCCAGATACCTGGCCGCGTCTTTACTGCTGGTGCAGTTGCCGCTGCGGTTGCAAAGATATAATGGCTCGCCGGTATTGGACAGGGAAACCAACAGGGGATGATAGCCCCAGAGGCCTTGATAGGAAATGTCCATCCCTTCCTTGCATTCACCGGTCGTCGGGGCAATGGTGCCGTCCGCATCAATGACCGCTTCTTTGAAAAACACCGGATCCTGTTGGGCCCATACCTTCAGGCGTATGTCATTGATAATATCCTGCAAGATCTCAACATGCTCCGATGAAAAACGCCGGCAGAAATCACCGGCTGTTGTCGGATCGGGGATGCGCTCAGCGCCAACGGCGTCCAGATAGGTTTCGTCATTTCGCAGTTTCTCGATGTCTTCAAGACAGTCGCCATCGCAGAGAATATTGTAAGCGATGTTGAGAACATGGTCGGATTCAAAGTAGGGATTGTGCAATTTGAAAATACGCAGACGGCTATCGATGGCCTTATCCAGTCCGAGCTTTTGGACCAGCATCTGCACCGCCCCGATGCCGCCGCAGGTGATCCCGCGCGTACGGTCGGCTATTTCATACTGGATCCTGCCGGGATTCAGCATGGGCCTCGGTTCCTCCGGCAGGGATCGTTTGTCGAGTCTTTTTCGGATTTTTCGTTTGCGTTGTGCCAACTTTTTTGCTATTTTTCTCTTCACTCGAAACGACTCCTTTCGTCCTATTTTTGAATTTGTTTCGTAAGCTAACGAGTGCATTATACTGCACTGAAAGGGTTGTTTCGAGTATATTTAGGGTTTTAGAACTATTTCCTATCAAACTACGCTTGTTTAAGGACTAGTATAGAGCCCCCACGCTCCATTCTGTGCATGTATCCTTGACTGTTTAATTAACTCCTGCCACTGCTGGCTCCATATAGCGTGTTTTTCCTTTAACCATTCTTCAGGGTCACGCCCGTAACCTTCATAATATTGTTTTGCGATTTCTTCGGCCTGCTCTTCTGTAACTAATACTTGTTGCCGGTCTTGAGGCCGGGTCCGGACACGAAAGTAATTTCCACAGTGAGGACACCTACTTCGCCGCTGTGGCTTTTTCTTAAGGATTCCATCGCAGTACGGACATATTGGCTCAGTGTTACCGAGCGGCCTTCGTAAGTCATTATCATCCATCACTTGTTACCCTATTTGGAAATCACGTATCAATATTATGGCCCTTGTTCCAGAACCTGTAACACGTTTCCTTCAAGATCAACTTGTGCTTTAACCCAGTTTATTACGACACCGCCAAAAGCATTTGTTCCTCGAAAAGTGGTTTTTACAACTAAATAGTCACCCATGTCCCAGTAGACCGTGTTAACATGTTCGTAGGATTTTGGATTGTTCATGGATGCCTTAATAAGCTTAGTTAATCCCCGATGTGAACCGTCCCAAGCACTGAAACATGTTTCAATTTTGCTCGTTCTTTCCTCTTTACGCTTGGCCTCTGCTGCGGCTATTTCACGCAGCTTCCTTTCTTGTTCAGCTTTTCGGGCGGCTTCTGCGGCAATCCGCTCTCGTTCCAACTGCTCCTGCCGTAGCTTTGCCCTTGCCGCGGCTACTTCCGTAAGCTGAGAAAATATGTGTTTACTAACAGACTGATTCAGAACGGCATATTTATATTGGAATTGTGATGGCAATTCTCCGGAGGTATTTAACGCTATGAAGGCTTCTTCAGGAAGCTCGATTAATATGTTCCGAATCAGGTTGGGATCAGTTGCAGTGGCTATTTGATCGCGAAGAATATTCACTTCGGTTAATTGATCGGCATAAGACACGGAAGAAGCTGAAACAACTATTTCCATGGCTTGGTCTATTTCGCCTGTATTTAGTGCCGTTTCCAGTAATAGAGTTTCGTGATTTTTCATAAGGGTTATGCTGCTTTCTTATGACGACGATAGGTTTTCCAATCTTGAACACTGATGTTGCGTTTGCGGTTTCGCCACAACAGGTA
>JBNRMP010000103.1:0-34107 GCA_050309685.1 Anaerohalosphaeraceae bacterium | reverse complement strand
GAACTGGAGGCGTGGCGGGACCTGTGCCGGACGCTGGGGGAGGGGATGAAGGCGGGCGTGGTGCTGCTGGGGTGCGAGCCGGAGCCGGAAGTGCCGGCGGTGCGCGATCTGCGAGGCAAGCTGATGGCGAGGGAGACGGCGGCGGTGCTGAGCCAGTGCGACGTGCTGGTAAGCAGCGAGGCGGAGATGCTCTGGATGGCGTCAGCGGTGCAGGCGCCTGCGGTATTTGTCGGCAGCGAGGCGATGGCCCGGATGGTGTGCCCGGACCCGGAGCACGGGGTGTTCGTGTGCGCGGAGACGCCGGGAGGGGTAATCGAGGCGATGAGCCGACTGCACGAGCGGATGAAAGGGCGTGAGAAAGGGGCAGGCGAGTGAAGCGATGAGGCCGCGGGAATCGAGACAACCCGGAGTGCCGGTGACGGTGCTGATCAGCACCTACAACCGGCCCGCGTACCTGGCGGAGGCGCTGGAGAGCGTCTTTGCGCAGACGTGGCCGCATTTCCAGATCGTGCTGGTGCGAGACGGGGGGGCGCCGGTGCGGCATGTGGCGGAGCGGTTCAACGACTCGAGGCTGACGTTTATCGACCGCGACGTAAACCGGGGGCTGCCGTATTCGTTCAACGAGGCGCTGGAAAAGGCGAAGGGGGAGTACATCTGCTACCTGGGGGATGACGACCGGTTTTTTCCGCATCACATCGAGACGCTGCTGACGGCGATGGAGAGCCAGGACGAGTGCCAGGTCGTCTATAGCGATCTATACAAGGCGCACTGCCGGGTGAGGGCGGACGGGCGTCGGATCGTGCTGGCGAAGAACGTGGAGATCAGCCGGGACTTCGACCGAATGCTGATGCTCCAGTTCAACCACGCGCTGCACGTGAGTTTGATGCACCGAAAGGATCTGCTGGAGAAGACGGGGCCGTACAACGAGACGCTCAACGTGCTGATCGACTGGGACCTGACGCGGCGGCTGTGCTTCTTTACGGATTTTCTGCATGTGCCGGTCGTGACGGGGGAATACTACGCGCCGGTGGGGGACTGCGACCGGATCTCGGTGCAGCGGCGGAAGAACGTGGGCGAGTACCTGCGCAACCTGCTGACGATCCGTTCGACGCGGCCCCGAAAACCATGGGACCGGATAGAGGACCTGTCGATCATCGTGACGGCGGACCGGGACAGCGAGGCGCTGCGTCAGACGCTGCGGGATCTCTGGAGCCACACGTTTTATCCCAATCAGATGGTGGTGGGGCTGGAAGAGCGAGAGGCGGCCGATTTTCGGCCGGGCATTCCGAACGTGGTCGTCGCGGCAGTGCGGCCGGGGGCCTCGGCCCGGGAGCGGCTGGACGCAGCGCTGGAACGCTGCGAAGGAGAGCTGACGGCGGTATTTCCGGTCGGGCTGCCGGTGGAGCCGGACGAGGTGGCGTGGATCGAACGATCGCTGCAGGTGCTGCTGGAGAGGCCGGAAGGGGGGTTCGGGATGGAGATCGTGGAGAATACGCCGGACTGCCGGGGATATGTTTTTCGGACGGACGATCTGCGGGGGGCGCGGGCGCAATATCCGCATCTGCCGCTGGAGGAGTCGCTGCGGCGCAGCGGGATCGAGATCCGCAAGCCGCGGTTCGAGGAATTTCCGTTTTTGTTCGATCATACGATGACGGGGGCCGAGCAGGTGCAGCGGGAGGGTAACTGGGAGCACACGGTTCGTATCTATGAACACCTGGAGCAGCGGTACGGCAACGAACTCTGGATGCAGACGCTGCGGGCCAACGCACTGCTCCACGCGGGGCGCTGCCGGGAAGCGGCGGCGGTCATCGGGGCGGTTAACCGCCGGCGGCCGACGCCGGGGGGGCTGCTGATCGAGGGACGCGCATGGAAACAGCTTAAGGAATATCATCGGGCGATAGAGGCCCTGGGCCGGGCGGAGGCGATCCTGGCCGGGAGCGCGGAGTCTGAGATGATGGATTGCAATTTACAGACCGGCGGCCGTGTATTGCCGCAACAGGAGAGATGACTATGGATATCGTTCGAGACACCCCGATTCCTGACCAGGGGTGGACGCAGCGCTACGATGTGCTCAAGGAACTGGGGGACTGTTACGCTTCCGTCGAAGACTACGAGAATGCGCGCGAGTGCTATGAGAAGGCGGCGTGGCTGGAGCCGGACGAGGCGGGGCCGTACGTGGGCACGGGGATCATCGAGTTGCAGCAGGGACGGACGGAGGACGCGGAGGCGGCGTTCCGGGTGGCAATTCGGCTGGATCCGTGCAGTAGCCGGGCCTATGCGGGACTGGCGATGATCGCGCAGCAGCGGCGGGATTACCGGCCGGCATTTGAGTTCTATCTCAAGAGTCTGGAACTGGACAGCAATAACCTGACGGCGCTGCTGGGACTCTTCCAGGTCTCGTGCCAGATGGGATCGTTTGGAAACGTAATCCACTATCTGCAGGTGTACCTGCAGGGCCATCCCGGCGATACGGCGGTGATGTTCTGCCTGGCTGCGCTGTACGTGCGAGAGGGGCAGTCGGGCAAGGCGCGGGACCTGCTGACGGACCTGCTGGTATTGGAGCCGGAACACGAGGACGCCCGCAAGCTGCTGGAAGAAGTGGAGAACAGACATTCTAAACTATAAGCGCTCAATTCCAAACAAATTAAAATTCAGGAATATTGCATTATGATTGGATTACGATGACAAAAAGCAGACGGGTATTGAAAAATGCTGGCACTGGATTTCCGCCTTCACGGGAATGACAGCAAGGGCGCGGGAACGGCCAAAGAAACGCGGGAATATTCGGGATAATGACCCAAGTTAAGGATAAAGAGATGGACTCGAAGACAATGTTGGCGGAAACGGAAGCGAACGAATCGGAGCAGAAGGTGCTGTACCTGGAGGACCTGCTGCACCGGCAGGTGGCGCGGCTGCGCAAGTATGACCTGGACGGGGCGATGCAGATTGCCGAGCAGATCAGCCCGCTGGCCCGGGCCGTGGCGGCGGAGGGCACGCTGGAGCGGCCCCAGATGGCGGAAGTGCGCCGCCGGATCAAGGGGCTCTACCAGGAGGTGACGCTGACGATTGCCGCGGAGCGCCAGGAGGTGGCGGACAAACTCAAACAGATCCGCGAAGGACTGCGGGTGCTGTCGAAGTATTCGGGGAAATAAAAAAGAAAAACGCAGAAGGAGGTGCAGGATGGGCCTTCCTCTAACACGGCTGAAGTTTTATTGCGACTGATGAAGGGATGAATTGATGGACTTCAGAATACGGAATGATGACATCTTTCTCGTATCGTATCCCCGATCCGGCAATACCTGGCTGCGGCATTTGCTGGCCTGTCTTCGATATCCGGACCGACAGTGGGGGCATCATAACCTCAATGAGGCCGTACCGGACATGTATGAGGTCGGCGCCGGGATGGACCGATTGCCCTCACCGCGTTTTATTAAAAGCCACGAACCCTATGATTCCCGTTATCCCAAAGTGATCTATCTCTACAGGGATCCGCGTGATGTGGCGGTTTCCTATTATAAGATGCTCACTTGTGAAAAGCAGTACACGGAGAATTTCAGCCGCTTTCTTCAGACCTTTGTCAGCGAGCAGCTTCCGTATGGAAGCTGGGCCCGGCACATTGACTCGTGGATATTCAGACCGCATCCGGGGCCCCGTCTGAACATTTGTTATGAATTGCTGGTCGCGGATACGGAAAATCAGCTCCGTAAGATTGCGGCATTTGCCGGTCTTCATCTTTCGACATCGGAGATCACGCGCGCCATTGAGGCCTCTGCCTTCCATAAACTGCATAAGAGCGTGCTCCAAGACCTCGGAAAAGACCCCAATCGCAGCAGCGTCTGGGTGAAAGGAGGACCGGGGAAATGGAAGGAATATTTTTCTCCGGATGATGTGCGGGTATTGATCAATCGCTTCGGCTCTATTATGCAGCGGCTGGGTTATGAATGCAATGAGGCAACGCTTCCTCCCAAAACATCTCAACGACAATTGAAAGTGGCCGAGGAGCATGTAAAGACGGGGATGCAGATCGATGCGGGCTCCTCCTTCGCCGGGGAGATCGAGAAGCTCTTTTCAACGGTACGGCCGCGCAAGATCATTGAAACGGGAACTTACCTGGGCCGCGGAACGACGACCGTCATCGCCCGGACCCTGCGGAAACTGGGGCTGGAGGGGACCTTCTATACCATTGAAGTTAATCCCGAGTACCATCGGCAGGCCGCTGCATATTTTGCAGCCCAAGGGCTGAAGGTAAATGCGGTCTGGGGACTGTCGGTGCCCCGATCCCTGCTGCCCGGCCCTGAGCAGATTAAAGAGGCCACCATTACGAATCCCTCGGATGCGGATCTCTTTGTGGATCATCCTGAGGCCCACCGTGTAGAGCGGTACTGCAAAGAGACGGATTTTCAAGCGGCCCCTGACAACCGGCTGTATGAATGCCTGCGCCGGTTTGACTTTCAGCCGGATTTTGTGCTGCTGGACAGCGCGGGGCATATGGGTTTCATTGAATTTGAGTATCTGCTGCAGAACTTGCGCGGGCCCTGTGTGATTGCGCTGGATGATATCTGCCATGTGAAGCATCATAAGAGTTTTTGTCTGATGCAGAATGATCCGCGATTTAAGATCCTTGTATCATCGAAGGAAAAATTCGGGTTCTGTATCGCCCGCTTTGACCCGCAGGGCGGGAGCCAACCCCTGCAGGCGGAGCCGCAGCATATCCTCTGGCTGCGGCCGGATGCGATTGGCGATGCCGTGCTGGCCTCCTCCATGCTGCCGGCGATTCGCCGCCGATTCGTTTCCGCCCGGATTACCGTTTTTACCCAGGATGTAACCGCCCCCTTATATGAATATTGTCCCTTTGTCGATGAGGTTATCCATTTCAGCGAATCCGATATGTGGCATAACCCGCAGTTCGTTTCGAAGTGGGCTGATGTAATCCGTTCCCGGAACGTCGATTGCGTTCTTTCTTCCGTATATTCCCGCAGTTTTCTAATGGATCAACTAGTCCGCGATTCCGGCGCCTCTCTTCGAATCGGGCTTCGGGGAGACTGCTGCAATATCGAACCCGCAGAGAAAGCCCAATCCGATTCGTGGTACACCCATCTCATCGAAAGTCCGGGACGATGGAAGCCCGAGCTGGAACGTCACGCCGATTTTCTGAAGGGATTAGGGTGCCCGGCGGAAGATTTGAGGCCCCGGTTTTGGCTGAGCCCGGAAGATGAGGCGTTTGCCCGACAGTGGTTTAAGGAGAACGGGTTATTACCGGACAAGACTCTGGCTCTCTTTGCGGGGGCCCGGGTCTATCATCGGTTGTATGAAGGTTACGGGCAGGCCCTGGCGTCCTTTGCCGGGCCGCGTCAACTGGCGGTAATCGCCCTTGGCGGAACGGGTGACTTTGAGATCAACCAGCGCAATCTGGATCGCGTTGCCGCCGAGGGAGTAAAGACAATCAACCTGTCGGGCAAGCTCACGCTCCGGCGAAGCGCGGCGATTTTGAAACAATGCCGCCTGGCGCTGGGAGCGGAAACCGGGCTGGCTCATATCACGGCCGCCCTGGAGGTGCCCCATGTGATTCTGATCGGGGGAGGTCATTTCGGACGTTTTATGCCATACAGTCCGCTGACAACACTGGTCGCCTTACCACTGGATTGTTACGGCTGTGACTGGAAGTGCCGTTACGGCAAGGATATCCACTGCATACAGAAAATCTGTCCTTTTACGTTAACTCAGGCCATCGAAAAGGCATACCGCCAATCTGCCGAGAAGCCGAGAATCGTTGTACAGGATTCATACAACCGTTGCAGCGAAGGGCCGACATGGAAACCGTTCGACGCATGGATTGACATGGACGCCGTCGAATTACATACGGCCTCTGCGAACGCCGAGGCGCCCATGAAATCGAATCCGCCTGCGAACGATAATGAACAGCCTTCCATCCCGGACCGGCCGAAAGCGTTTACGCTTTCCCGCAGGAGCCGCTATCCCAAAATCACTGTAGTGACGCCGTCCTTCAACCAGGCCAAGTACCTGGAGGCCTGCATCCAGTCCGTTCTCAGCCAGAACTATCCGAACCTCGAATATATCATCATGGACGGCGGCAGCACGGACGGCTCGGTGGAGATCATCAAGAAATACGCCGACCGCCTGACCTACTGGCAAAGCCGGCCGGACGGAGGCCAGTACCAGGCGATTCAGGACGGCTTTAGCCGGTCCACGGGGCAGATTATGACCTGGCTGAACTCGGATGATATGTTCTTCCCCGATGCCTTCGAGACGGCGGCGGCGATTTTTACCCAGCGTCCGGACATCGATTGGCTGACCGGTCGCATCGTGAACTTTGCGGAAGACGGATCGGTGAAGGTGGTAGTGCCCTACCTGCCCCGGTGGTGCCGGGCCAAGTACCTGAAGAAAGACTATAAGAACCCATACCTGCAGCAGGAAGGCACCTTCTGGAGGCGGTCGCTCTATGAAAAGGCGGGAAACGGCATGCGGACCGATCTGCACTTGGCGGGCGACCTGGAACTGTGGATGCGTTTCTTCCGCCATGCGGACCTTCATACGGTCGATCATAAGATGGCCGGCTACCGGCTCCAGCCCAACCGCAAGATTGCCACGCTGCTGGATAAGTACCACGCGGAGGCGGATCGACTCCTCGATGAGGAGCTGAGGGACTATTTCCGTCAGTCCAACCGCCCTGCGCTGCCGCCGCCGCCGCTGCCGATTTCGGAGGAACAGGTTCGTTTATACCGGCAGAGCTTCGAGCAGGCCTGCGAGACGGCGGTTCCGGAGACTCGGCCTGCGTGCCCGCCGGCGCCGAGAGGCGAGGTGATTACGCTGGCGACGAGCTTGGCGCCGGGGAATATTGCCAATCAGCAGCGGGCCGTGCAGTCGTGGTTCCAGTGCGGCTTTCGAGTGCTGAGCGTTAATAACCCCGAGGAGATTCAAAGCCTCAAGCCGCTTTTCCCGGAGGTAACCTTCATTGCGGCGGAACGGAACGGGAAGGAGCTTTTCGGCAAGCCCCTGATCTATGTCGACGATCTCCTGGCCCAACTGAAGAAGACCGCTTCCGAGACGGTGGGGATCGTGAACTCGGATATCTATCTCTGCATAGGGCCGTCTCATCAGGAGGAGATCCGGCGGCGGACCGCTGACAAGACCGTCCTCTGCCTCAACCGTCTGAACGTGGAGAACCTGGGCGATCCCAAGGGTCAGATTTTTGTCAGCGGGTTCGATGTTTTCTTTTTCCGCCGAGAGGTGATCGACCTGATTTTACCGTCCCGTTTTTGTCTCGGGACGGCCTGGTGGGACTACTATCTGCCCCTGGTGTGCCTGCTCAACGGTTATTCGCTGGCGCGCTTCCGGGACCCGGTTGCATACCATATCAAACACCCGCTGAACTGGGACTACAAGCAGTGGACCTCGAATGCGGAATACTTTTTCGATCGGCTGCGGGAACTAAGCCGGGTTCCCGGCGAGTCCAATCCGCTGACGGGGCTGGAGGCCAAGCTTCGGGAATCCAGCGAGTATTATCGCCGGCTGGCCCTGAAGGGCTATCCGGATACGCTGATCCGCCAGAGCTATTCTTATGGGGAGTTTATCGTCGGTCTGCTGATCGGCCGGATGAAGATCCTGGACGGCTTTGCCCCGCAGGATCGGCCGGATTCACCCGCAGTCCGGAACGAAGACGCATCGGTGTCCGAGTCGTCGGCGGCTTTGCGGGTGTCGGCCATTGTCTCCACTTATAATGCCGAGATTTTCATTCGCGGCTGCCTGCAGGACCTGGTGGAGCAGACGCTGTACCGGAAGGGGCAATTGGAGATCATCGTCATCAACAGCGGCTCCGAGCAGAACGAGGACGCGATCATTCGCGAATTCATGCAAAAATATCCGCATATCCGCTACATCAAAACCGAGCAGCGGGAGGGGCTCTACGCGGCGTGGAACCGCGGCGTACGTGCGGCCCGCGGCCGCTATCTGACGAACGCCAATACGGATGACCGCCACCGCGCCGATGCGCTGGAGGTAATGGCCGATGAGCTGGACCGCCACCCGGAGCTGGGGCTGGTCTATGGCGATCAGATCGTCACCGAGATGCCCAATGACCGCTTTGAAAGCCACCATGGAACCGATTTCACCCCCCGGCCGGACTACAGTCCGCAGCGGCTGCTTTTCGGCTGCTGCGTGGGCTCCCAGCCGATGTGGCGAAAGGCCCTCCACGAGGAGCTGGGCTATTTCGATGAGACGCTGACGGTCGCCTCGGACTGGGACTTCTGGCTGCGCATCGCCGCCCGGTACCCCATGAAGCGAATCGGTCAGTTCCTGGGCCTGTACTATCGCAACGACGAGGGACTGGAACACAGCCAAAAGATCCACTCGCTCTATGAGCGGTATGTCGTGGGAAAGCGCCACGGCAACCCCTATATCTCCACGATCCCGATCTACGAGCACCCGGACAATCCGCTGGTCTCCGTCATCATACCGGTCTATAACGGGGCGGACTATCTCCGGCAGGCCATTGAAAGCGTCCTCATCCAGAATTACCGCAACTTCGAGCTGATCATCGTCAACGACGGCTCCACCGATGCGACGGAGCAGGTCGTCAAGGCGTTTGACGACAGCCGGATCCGGTATTTCAGCCAGGCCAACGCCGGGCCGTCCGCGGCCCGGAACCGGGCGATCCGCGAGTCGCAGGGCCGGTTTATCATCAACCTGGATCATGATGACATGCTGATGCCCGATCACATCGCGCAGCTCCTGGCCGCCTACGACCGGTATCCGGAGGCGGACATGATCTACTGCAATACGATGCTGATCCGGGAGGACGGCGCGCCGATCCGACTCCAGAAGCGCAAAGCCTACGACCGGCCGGAAGACCTGATCGGCGACCTCTTTCAGGCGGGATATCCGATTATCCCGTTCCTGACGCTTATCCGTCGGAGCGTCTTTGACCGGATCGGGTATTACGATGAATCGCTGAAGGTGGCGGAGGACTACGATATGCTCCGCCGATTCGCGGCCGCGGGACTGACGGCCCGTTTTTATCCGGGAGCGGTATATCTCCGGCGGAACCGGGAGGAAAGCCAGTCCAAAACGGCGACGCCGGAGAAGGCCCGGATGCATTTTTCGGTGATGCGGCGATACCTCGAAACGTTCCGCCCCGACCAACTGTTTCCGCAGGTGCGGTGGGATACGATGCGCCCGGAACAAAAAGACTATTTGCTGGGGTGCCTGGCGGCCAAAGTGTTCGTAACCCTCGGCGAGCAGTACGTGAGCATGGGATATGCCGTTTGCCTGTCTCAGGCCGCCTGCGAGTGCGCCATGGAACAGCTTTCTCACTGCCAAAGGATTTGCCCGAATCAGCCGGCCGTCCTGGCACTGCTGGAGCGATGTCGCCGGCTGCAAGGGAACGGCAGCGGCTATTTCAAGCGGATCGAATCGGCGCCCGCGGCGTCGCTCCCTGCAACGCCGGATGTCTCCCCCCAAAGATCCCTGACGGTCTGCATGGCCGCTTACAACGCGCAGGCGACCGTCGAGGAGGCGATTCGCTCCGTGCTGGCCCAGACGTGGAAGGATTTCGAACTGATCTTCGTGGATGACGGCAGCACGGATGCCACACTCCAAATCGTCCGCTCCTTCAACGATCCCCGAATTCGGGTGGCCGTGCAGGACCACAAGCATTTCGCGGCGGCGATGAATCATGCCCTGCGGCTGGCGCGGGGCGAATGGATCATCAGCGTTGATGCGGATGACCGGATCGAACCGGACTATCTGGAAACTATGATGCGCTTCGCTGCGCAGCATCCCGGCTTTGACTACTACTACCCGTCCCGCTTGAACCTCATGGATGAACAGGGCCGCAAAACCGGCGAGGTCTGGGAGTATCCCGACTTTGACGACAGCCGGCTGGTGCCCGAGTTCCTGTTCCAGTACGCCTTCTCGCCGGTCCCCAATGCCGGGTCGCTAAAACGCAGGGCGCTGTTCGAAAAAACGGGGCCTTTCCGGGAACTGGAGAACGCGGAGGACTTCGACTTCCTGGCCCGCCATGCCCTCGATATCCGCTTCCGGCGGGTGACGGACGCCCAAGGGTACTGCTACCGGATCAGCAGCGCCGGCAATACCGGCCGCTATGAGGTGAGAAACCGCATCACGCTCCGGGTGCTGGAGGAGATGCTCCGCCGGTATCCGGCCGAGATACTCTATCCCCGGCTCGGGCAAATCGCCGACCCGGACGAGAAGGCCCGGCAGTTTCGCCGGCTGCTGGTGGAGACCTTCGAGCGGCACGGCCGCTACTATGGCGAGCATGGGCAGATCTTTCATACCTATGCCGAGCGGCTCAGGAGACGATTCCGGGAAATTGAGTCCAATCGGAGCGGCCATGTCGGTAAAATTGAGCCGGTTGAATCATAAGTTCTTGTGGTGTAATTATTTAAGATCATATTATCGGGACACTGAAAAACGCCGATAATTAGGAATAGAAAGAATCGATTCGTTTGACAGGTAAGGAGAATTGCCGTGGGATTACAGTTAGGCGGCTTAGCGACGGGCATTGATACGGCGGCGATCGTCCAGCAGCTTATGCAGGTGGAGCGGCGGCGTCTGCTCACCATGCAGAACACGATGGAGCGGCATAAGGAGAAACGGACGGCCGTTTCGGACCTGCAAAGCAAGATGACGGCCCTGAAGAGCGCCCTGGAGGCGCTGTCCAACGCCAGCCAGCTTCGTTCGTTCAAGTCCACCTCCAGCAAAGAGGACCTCCTGACGGCGGAGGCCGGCCCCAACGCGTTCGAGGGGTCGCATCAGGTGCAGATCAAGCAGCTCGCCTCGCCGGAGCGATGGATTCACAGCGGTTATCAGTACGCCTCTTCCTATGTCGGCGCGGGCAATTTTATCGTCTCGTATAACGATCAGGAATTGATTATCACGACGGAGGCGGACACGACGCTGCAGGATCTGGTCAACCGAATCAACAGCGATCCGAACAACCCCGGAATCGCCGCGAGCATCCTCGAATACGACGACGGCAGCGGCAACCCGTTCCACCTGGTGCTCAACGGGCGTGAGAGCGGCTCGGACTACCAGATCTCAATCAATACCAGCAATACGGAGGTTCACAAGAGCGCCGCTCTGCAGGATACCAGCTCCAACAACGCGGAGCTGACGACCCGGTTGACGGAACTGAAGGGCTTTACGAAAAGTGCCGGCGACAGCGTGATCGACCGGATCCGCATTACCGGCTCGAGCCACGGCGACGTGAATGACATCGACGCCACGATTGATATCAACCGTTATTCCACGGTCGAAGACCTGCTGGATGGAATCGAGGCGGCCTTTGGGGGGACCGTGCGAGCTGCGCTGGACGAGGGGGCCATTGTGGTTACCGACAAGACCTCGGGAGCCAGCAATCTGTCTATTGTCCTGACGCTGGAACCGGGGGCGGGTTCGACGGCCTCGTGGACGCCGCCGACGCTCTCACTCTACGGCGCCGAGGGCGGCAGCATCACGGCGGACATTGCGGGGCTGACCCCGGCGACGTTTACGGAGATTCAGGATGCGCAGGATGCGATGCTGCGGGTGGACGGGTATCCCTCGGGGGAGGGCAACTGGATCCGCCGCAGCTCGAACACGATCGACGACGTGATCAGCGGGGTAACGCTGAATCTGCACGCCGCGACGAAGGCAATCGATCCGGTCGCCGACACCTACGAGAGCGTGGAGATAACTCTGAATCGCAATACCGAGAAGCTCAAGGAAAAGATCAACGCCATGGTGACGGCCTACAACGATCTGGTGAAGTTTCTCGGCGATAAGACGAAGTATGACCAGGAGAAGAAAAAGTCCGGCATTCTGGGGTCGGAGTACGCCGTCAGCAGCATCGAATCGCTGCTCCGCCAGCCGCTGATCTCGAATACGGTGGGCTTTACCACGAATGACTCGTTCCTCAATCCCCGGGATATCGGCCTGACGGTCGAGGCCGACGGAACTCTCAAGCTTGATGAGAGCAAACTGGATGAGGCGGTCGTGAAGGACTATGCGGGGGTCCTGGCGCTGATCGGAGCCCAGAAGACAGGGACGACGAGCGGCCCCGGCGCCTCGGTCATCAAGTTCTACCAGGCCAGCCGCTACACGGAGGCGGGCAGCTACGACGTCAAGGTGGATGCGTCGGGGCAGGCGTGGATCAAGAAGAGTAACGAAGACTGGAGCGCGGCCCGGCCGGCGACCATCGACGCGGACGGCTATATCGTCGGCAGCATGGAGCGGGATGCGAGCCGTAACCCGCTGTATCCGGAGTTCGGCCTGCATCTGAAGTACGAGGGCATCCCGGGAACGGAGTACGTTGCCTCGGTCAGCATCCGGCAGGGTTTCGCGGGCGACCTGTTCGAGGACGTGAGCAACATGCTTGAGATCAACGGTCGTATCCCGACCATCAAGGACAGCATCCAGAGCCAGATCGACGCCATTGACCTGCAGATCGTCAACGAGGAGTCCCGCCTGGAACGCTACGAGGAGCGGCTCAAGGCCCAGTACGCCCGGCTCGAACGCACGCTCCAGACCATCCAGCAGCAGATGTCAGGACTGACGATGCTCTGATGAGCGAAGGCAAGCATCCGTAACGCGCATCAAAAAAGCCGGCCCTTTGAAAGAGCCGGCTTTTTGTTTTTTTACGATGGTCACCGTCAGATTCCCAGCTTATGGCGTCGGATGAGTTCCTGTGCGGAGCACGGCCGCCGGGTCGTGTAGCCCCTGAGCGGCAGGATGTGTTCGTGGATCATGTCAAGGAAGTCCGCCGGGTAGGGGAAGAAGGCGTCCTCGATCTCGTCCGGCGGGGTGATCCAGTTGCGGGCGCCCAGCACGGCGGGCGGGGCGTCGAGCTCATCGAAGGCAAGCTGCGTGATGGTCGAGGCCATCGTGTGCAGGTAGCTGCCGCGTTCGCAGGCATCGGAGGCCAGCAGGATCTTGTGGGTCTTTTTCACCGATTCAAGCACCGGCTCATAGTTGAACGGCACGAGCGAGCGGGCGTCGATGATCTCGCAGCTCAGACCGTACTTACTTTCGAGCTCCTTGGCCGCATCCATGGCGCGGTAGAGCGTGGCGCCGATTGTCAGGATCGTCAGGTCCTTGCCCGGTTTGCGGACGGCCGGTTCACCGAAGGGCACTTCGTAGCGGCCCTCGGGGATGCCGCCGGGATGGAACTCCTCGGCGATGCCGTAGAGCCGCTGGCTCTCGAAGAAGATGACCGGGTCCGTGCCGGTCAGGGCCGAGTACATCAGGCCCTTGGCGTCATAGGGCGTGGCGGGAAAGACGACCTTGAGGCCGGGTATGTGCGTGCAGATCGAGCTCCAGTCCTGGCTGTGCTGGGCGCCGTACTTGGAGCCGACGGAGACACGAAGGACGACGGGCATCTTCAGGAGGCCGCCGCTCATGGACTGCCACTTGCAGAGCTGGTTGAAGATCTCGTCGCCGGCGCGGCCCATGAAGTCGCAGTACATCAGCTCGACCAGCGGGCGGCCGCCCTCGAGGGCGTAGCCGACGGCCGAACCGACGATGGCGCCCTCGGCGATAGGCGAGTTGAACAGCCGGTGATAGGGCAGGGCCTCGGTGAGGCCGCGATAGACGGCGAAGGCGCCGCCCCAGTCGCGGTTCTCCTCGCCGTAGGCGACGAGGGTCGCATCGGCATAGAAGCGGTCGAGGATCGCCTCGAACAGGGCATCGCGGAAGACGACGCAGCGGCTGTCTTTGAGACGCTGGCCGTTTTCATCCCAGGCGCTGCGGCTTTTGCCGGCGAGGCCCCGGATGCGCGGGTTTTCCGCGATGGTCGGCAGGAGAGTCTCCGGTTTGCGAGCGGGTTCCATGGCCTCGATCTTCTGATTGGAGAACACGGTCTGTTCGAGCAGGTTGTTCGTTTTCTTCAGGTCGGTCCGCGGAGAGATCGTCAGATCGGCCGCCTTGCGCAGGGCCTTGACGATGAGTTCTTCAGCGCGTTTAGACAGACCGTCGAGGGTCGCCTGGTCGCAGACGCCGGCTTCCACGAGGGAATGACCGAAGTGCACGATGGGGTCGATCGCCTGCCAGGAGGCGACTTCCTCTTTTTCGCGGTAGCTGCTCTGGTCAGAGGGCGAGTGGCCGCTGTAGCGGTAGGTGATTGTGTCGAGCAGGACGGGGCCGTTGCCTTTTTCGAGGATCTCGCGTTTGCGAAGGATCGCGTCGGCCACGGCGAGCGGGTTGTAGCCGTCAACGCGTTCGGCGTGCATCTGTTCGGGATTGATGCCGGCGCCGAGGCGGGCGAGCATACCGAAGCCCATTGTTTCGCCCTCGGGCTGGCCGCCCATGCCGTAGAAGTTGTTCATAAAGTTGACGATGAGCGGCAGGCCGCCGCGGTAGGGCGCGTCCCAGAGTTTTTTGAACTGGTCCATCGTCGCAAGGCACAGGCCCTCCCACACCGGGCCGCAGGCGCTGGAGGCGTCGCCGATGTTGGCGATGACGATGCCGGGCTTTTGGTTGATCTTCTTGTAGAGGGCCGCCCCGACGGAGATGTCGCCCGAGCCGCCGACGATGGCGTTATTGGGATAGACGCCGAACGGCGGGAAAAAGGCGTGCATCGAGCCGCCCATACCCTTGTTAAAGCCGGCTTCGCGGCCAAAGATTTCCGCCAGGGTGCCGTAGATCAGGAAGTCGATCGCCAGGTCGCGGACGGAGCCGGCGGCGTCCTTCTCGACGATGCGCAGGCACTGGCCGCCGAAGTAGTTCTTCATGATGTTCTGGAGCGTCTGTTCGTCGAGCTTGCGGATGGCCGAGAGGCCCTTGGCGAGGATCTCGCCGTGACTGCGGTGCGAGCCGTAGATGTGGTCGTCCACGCCGAGGTGAAAGGCCTGGCCGACGGCGGCGGCCTCCTGCCCCATCGACAGGTGGGCCGGGCCCCTGTGGTTGTATTCGATACCCATATAGGCGCCGCGAAGCTTGATTTCGTTGAGCATGTTCTCAAAGGTGCGGATGATCGTCATATCCCGCTGGATGGCAACGAGGTCCTCGGGCGCATAACGCTTCAGCTCGTCTTTGATGCTCTTGCTGTATTGGTTGACGGGGATCGGCTTGAATTCGATCTTTCCGCTCTGTCTTGATTTTTTTGGGCAAACTACCTGAGACTTGGGCATGGAAATAACTCCTGTATTCTTTTCATCTTCTGTACGGATGATTCCTATGAATCCTCTTCAGGGTACACAACGGAAATTGCATTCTGTTCCATATAGGCGTTCCACTCCGCCGGCAGGGGCTTTTCGGTTACCACCGTGGAGATGGAGGGCAGATCGATGATTTTGTAAAGAGCGGGGCGGTCGATTTTGCTGCTGTCGGCGAGCACAATCGACTCCCTCGCGTTGCGGGCGGCGAGACTGAACAGGTGGGCGCTGTCGATGTCGATGGAGGTAAGCCCGAATTCCCGACTGAGGCCGTCGGTGCCGAGGAAGGCGCGGTAGCCCCGCAGCCGCTCAATGGCCTCGCAGGCCATCGGACCGACGGTGTCCATTCGCTCCGGGCGGTACCGGCCGCCGAGAACCAGCAGGTTGATGCCGGGGGCATGGAGTTCCTGGGCGGTGCGGATGGAGTTGACGATGACGGTCAGCCCCCTTTTGGCCCGGAGGTGCGCGGCCATATTGAAGCAGGTCGTGCCTGAGTCGAGGAAGATCTGGTCGCCGTCCTGGACGAGATCGGCGGCGAGGCGGGCGATGGTCTTTTTGGCCTCGGTATTGCGAAGCGACTTGGACAGGAAGGAATAGTCCGAGTTTCTGACCAGGGTCGCGCCGCCGTGGGACAGTTCCAGCAGGCCCTCCGCCGCCATGCCGTGCAGGTCTCGGCGCACTGTGGCCTCCGAGACCCCCAAGGCCTCGGCAAGCTGCTTTACGGAGACATGCTCATTACGGTAGATCTGAGCCATGATCTCGTCCCGTCGTTGCTGAATCGTGGTCATCATGCCCTGAATTTAATGAAAAATAAAATGAAAATCAACACAAAATTGAAAAATATTGCTTGATTTATGATTGAATTTGCAATATTTTTGAAAAAAATACTATTAAAGAGGGTCGCGAACCATGTACCTTGTTAAGTTGCCGTTAAAGTCAAAATTCGATGATTTCTATGTTGAAAAGTGGCATGTAAAGCCGGGTGAGGCCGTTAAGAAGGGGGCGGTGCTATGCGAATTGATCGCACCGGACGCAAAAGCCGAGCTGCAATCTCCTCAATCAGGTTCAGTTCTGAAGATTCTCGCCGCCGAGGGGGCAATCCTGATTCCGGGTCAGTCCGTGGCGGTGATCGGTCAGGCGGGCGAGCAGGTTCCGGAAGGCATGTTTGAGCCGAAAACCAAAACAGCCGATAAGAAAAGTCCTGATATTCAAACGGAGGCCCCCGTGAGCATATCTGAAACGAAACAAACAGCCGCCCAACCCAAAGCCCCGACCCAGGCCAAAGCTCCCGCCGGACTGGTGACGCCGATTTTGATGCCGCAGGCGGGTCAGAGTATGGAGGAGGGGACGATCATTGCGTGGAAGGTCAAAGAAGGCGACAGGATCGAAGTCGGCCAGATTATTATGGAGATCGAGACGGACAAGGCGACAATGGAGGTCGAGGCCGTGGATGCGGGGCGGCTGGCGAAGATCGTAGTCTTCGAAGGACAGACGGTCGATGTCAAGACGCCGGTGGCCTATCTGGCCGAATCCGAGGCGGATGTGAATGCGTACCTGGGACAGCAGAGCGGTGAGGCGACGGCCCCAATGCCTGCCCCGCAGGCCGCATCGGCTGCTCCGGCGGAACTGCCCGCGGGTGTTACGCCGATCCTGATGCCGCAGGCGGGTCAGAGCATGGAGGAAGGCACGATCATCGCATGGAAGGTCAAAGAGGGTGACAGGATCGAGGTCGGCCAGGTCATCATGGAGATCGAGACAGACAAGGCGACGATGGAGGTCGAAGCGGTCGATGCGGGCCGCCTGTCGCGAATCGTCGTGCGTGAAGGCGAGACGGTGGACGTGAAGGTGCCCGTGGCGTACCTGGCGGAGGACGATGCCCAGGTGGACGCTTATCTGGCGACGCAGCCGTCACAGGGACCGGCGGCCGCGCCGTCTGCCGCTTCTGCGGCGGCGGCTTCAACTGCGGCCTTTCAGGCGACGCAGACCGCCGCGGCTGTCAGCGAGACCGGTCGTATCAAGGCCTCTCCCGCGGCGCGCAAGCTTGCCGCCGAGAAGGGCATCAATCTGTCAGCGGTGGCGGCCGGGTCCGGAACGGGCGGGCGCATCCTTTCGACCGACCTGGGCAGCGTTCAACCGGCGGCGGCTCCCGCGGCCGCGAGCGGGGCGAAGCGCGTGCCGCTGTCAAAGATGCGCAAGGCCATCGCGCAGAACCTGAGCTATTCGAAGCAGACGATTCCGCATTTCTATGCAAAACTGACGATTAATGCCGGCCCGCTGGAAGAGACCTACCGGCAGACCAAGATGAAATTCAAGTGCAGCATCAACGACTTCGTCACGCGGGCCTGCGCCAAGGCGATCCGACAATATCCGGCGTTCCGCAGCCAGTATAAAGACAACGAGATTCTCGAATTTGCCTCCGTGAACATCGGTATTGCCGTCGGGACGGACCAGGGGCTGACGGTGCCCGTGGTCATCGATGCGGACAAGCTCAGCCTGCAGGAGCTGGCGCAAAAGACGCGCAGCGTGGTCGAGAACGCCCGCAACGGCAAGCTCGAAGGCATCGGCAAGGGGCTCTTTACCATCAGCAACCTCGGTATGTTCGGCACGGAGGAATTTTCGGCGATCATCAATCCGCCGGAGGCGGCGATTCTCGCCGTAGGGGCGATTGTCGAAAAGCCCGTCGTCGAGAACGGCACGATTAAGGCCGGCAAGCTGATGACGATGACGCTCAGCGTCGATCACCGGGTGATTGACGGTGTGGCGGCGGCCCGATTCCTCCAGACGCTCCGGGAACTGCTGGAGAATCCGCAGACGCTGGCGGAGTAACGGTCTTCGAAACAGAAACGGATATCGAAAGACAGGAAACTGCAATGAGTGAACACTATCAAATCGCAGTGATCGGCGCGGGCCCCGGCGGGTACATCGCCGCGCTCAAGGCGGCTCACATGGGGGCCAAAACCGCCGTCATCGAAAAACATCTGCTCGGCGGCACATGCCTCAACTACGGCTGCATCCCCTCCAAGGCCCTGCTGGCTTCGGCCGACCTGCTCCACCGGATCCGCCGCGCCGGCGATCTGGGCGTGACGGTCGGCGGGGGCGTCTCGTTCGACTGGCCCGCGATCCAGAAGCGCAAGGACAAAGTGCTCACGAAGCTTCGCGGCGGCGTGAAGGGTTTATTCGCCGCCCGCGGGGTGACGCTCTATGCGGGGCAGGGGGTCTTCGACGGTCCCGGCAAGCTCCGCGTTACGGATGACAAGGGGAAGACGCAGACGATCACCGCCGACAAGATCATTATCGCCTCGGGTTCGGTGCCCGCGCGGATTCCCGGTTGGCCGGACGATCCGCAGATCGTCTGCACGTCGGACGAGGCCCTGCACTGGAAGGACCTGCCGCGACGGCTGCTGATCGTCGGCGGCGGCGTCATCGGCTGCGAGTTCGCCTGCATGATGCGCGAGTACGGCGTTGAGGTAACCGTTGTCGAAATGCTCGATGGTCTGCTGCCGGAGATGGAAAGCGACCTGGGCAAAGCGGCGGCGGAGATTTTCTCCAAGCGCGGCATTCAAATCTTTACCGGCGTAAAGGTGGACGATCTGAAGGTCAGCGGCAGCACGGCCGCGGCAAGACTGTCCAACGGCCGAACGCTGGAGATTGACCGTGTGCTCGTCGCCACGGGCCGGCGGCCCCATACGAAGGACCTCAACCTCAAAAGTATCGGTCTGGAAACCGACCGCGGTTTTATCCGGGTCAATGACCGTATGCAGACCGGCGCGGCGGGCGTGTACTGCATCGGCGACGCCAACGGCCGCTGCCTGCTGGCCCATGCCGCCAGCGCTCACGGCGTCGCGGCGGTGGAGGATGCCCTCGGTCACGGCCGGGATTTCGATCTGCCGATCCCCAGCGCCGTTTACACGTTCCCCGAGATCGCCTCGGTGGGCTTGACGAGCAGGCAGGCTGCGCAACAGGGCATCCCTGTAACGGTGGGACGGTTCCCCATCGGTTTCCTCGGCAAGGCGATGGCGGTCGGCGAGGAGACGGGGTTCGTCAAGGTGATCCGGGGCCGCGAGGACGGGCGGCTGCTGGGCGTGCACATCCTCGGCCACAACGCCACGGAGATCATCGAGAGCGCCGTCGCGATGCTCGGCCTGAAGGCCAAAGCCGCGGACCTGGCGGAGATGGTGTTCGCCCACCCGACGATCGGCGAGGCCGTCAAGGAGGCCGCGGAGGACTGTTTCCGACAGGCGCTGCACCTGCCGCCGCGCAAGACGGTGAAGCTTATGGCGGAAGCGGAAGCGATTACAATTTAAGGAGAGATGATAATGAAAACCGGCAGCGATCCGCTGGCGTTTTTAAAGGCGATCGGTTCCATCGAGGAGATCCGACAGGCGGCGCAAAAGAATCTGAAACCTTCGCCGGTTCCGGCGTTCAATACGCATATCCACCTGCCGCCGAATTTTTCGGCGTTTGAGACGGTCGAGCAGGCCGTCGCCATGGCCGCCTCGCAGCGGGTGCGAGTGCTCGGCGCGGGCAACTATTACGATTTTACCGTCTATCGCGAATTTTCCGAGCGGGCGCAGCGGCGGGGCATCTTCCCGCTGTTCGGCACGGAGATCATCGCCCTTGAGACGGACCTCCAGCGACAGGGGATCAAGGTCAACGACCCCGGCAACCCCGGCAAGTACTACATCTGCGGCAAGGGCATTTCACAGATCGATCAGCTTTCGCCGAAGGCGGCGGAACTGATCGGAACGATCCGCCGCAATGACGCCGAGCGGATGCGGCAAATGATTGCGAAGATGGACGAGGTATTCAGACAGGCCGGCGTGGAGACGGGACTGGATGACCAGGCCGTGATTGCGCGGGTCGTCCGCCGGCACGGCGCAGCCGCTGAGACGGTGACGCTGCAGGAGCGGCATGTGTGTCAGGCGTTCCAGGAGATCTTCTTTGAGAAGGTCGCCGAGGAGGACCGAACGGCCAAATTGACGGAGCTTTTCGGCGCGGCCCCCAAGTCCGATCCGTCCGATGCCGTCGGCATTCAGAATGAGATCCGTTCGCACCTGATGAAGGCGGGCAAGCCGTGCTTCGTGCCGGAGACGTTCGTCAATCTCAAACAGGCCAGGGAGCTCATCTGCGAACTGGGCGGCATTCCGTGCTACCCGACGCTGGCCGATGGGGCAGCCCCGATCTGCCGGTACGAGTCGCCGGTTGAGGACTTCGTGAAAACGCTGAAGGACAACGGTTGCACAATGGCCGAGTTTATCCCCGTCCGCAACAGTCCGGAGGTTTTGGCGGACTATGCGGCGGCGATGCGCAAGGCGGGCATCGTGTTGGTCGCAGGGACCGAGCACAACACGCTGGACCTGATCGGACTGGAGCCCGTCTGCACAAAAGGCCGACCGATACCGCACGAAGTCAGGGAGCTCTTCTGGGAGGGCACGTGCGTGCTGGCGGCCCACCAGTTCCTGCGGGCCCACGGCGCGTGCGGTTTTGTGGACGCGGCCGGACGGCCCAATCCGGATTATGCAAATACCGAGGACCGCATCGCCGACTTCAAGCGGATGGGCGAGGCGGTCATCGCGACCTATTTCGAAACTGCGGCAAAGGAATCAAAGTGAACTCGAAAACAGATCTAATCAATACGCTGGCTCCGGCCCTTCGCGTCCTGCTGGGCAAGGGCGGCGTCCGTCCCCTCGTGACATGGACCGGGGGCAAGGCGAAGGCCGATATCAAGCTTTCCGTTGCTGATATCGATCAGCTTAAATCCGCCCTTGGCGACTCCTCGCCCCGAACGGTCGAGATCGAAGGTGTGGGCGTCTTTGAAATCAGGCCCTTCCCGGGCAAGCCGGGCGGCCGGGTCTTCGGCAAGGTCGCCGTCGTCACCGGTGCTGCGCAGGGCTTCGGCTGCGAGATTGCGCAGCACCTGGCGTCCGAGGGCGCAGCGGTGGTGCTCGCCGACATCAACGAGGCCGGTGTCCGCAGGGCCGCCGAGCAACTGCAAAAAGAATGCGGCGCCTGCGCCGTGCTGCCGGTGGCGGTGGACGTGACGAATCTCGATTCAATCAAGGCCGCCGTGCACGAGGCCGTCAAGTGCTTCGGCGGCTTTGACTGCTTCATCTCCAACGCGGGTGTGCTCCGGGCCGAGAGCGTCAAAACGCAGACGCCGAAGGACTTCACCTTCGTCACCGCCGTCAACTACACCGGCTACTTCCTCTGCGTGCAGGCGGCGGCCCCCGTGCTGGCGGCCGGGCACAAGGCCGACCCGGACTACCGCAGCGACATCATCCAGATCAACTCCAAGTCCGGCCTGGTCGGCTCCAACCGCAACGGCGCCTACGCGGGCAGCAAGTTCGGCGGCATCGGCCTGACGCAGTCGTTTGCGCTCGAACTCGTCGAGGACGGCATCAAGGTCAACTCGATCTGCCCGGGCAACTTCTTCGACGGGCCGCTCTGGTCCGACCCGGACAACGGGCTCTTCGTGCAGTACCTGCGGGCGGGCAAGGTGCCGGGGGCCAAAACGATCGAGGACGTCCGCCGGGCTTACGAGCAGAAGGTGCCGATGGGCCGCGGCTGCACGACACCCGATGTGATGAAGGCGATCTACTACCTGATCGAACAGGAATACGAAACCGGCCAGGCCCTCCCCGTCACGGGCGGCCAGGTCATGCTGCACTGATGTTCTTTGGCTCAATGAAACGTTCTTGAAAATATGGTATGAAGGAAATGATTATGACGATTGCCGAGACGCAAAACGCACTCCAGCTTATCGGTCCCGACCGGCTCCAGCTTAACGAGCACAAGGAGATCCACAAACCCGGCCCGCACCAGATCCTGCTCCGGGTGGAGGCGGTGGGGCTGTGTTTTTCCGACCTCAAGCTGCTTAAGCAGTTCGACAGCCATGCCCGCAAGGGCGAGATCGTTTCGGGCATCGATGCCGCCGTCCTGTCCGAGATCCCCAGCTATATCCCCGGCTCGAAGCCCACGGTGCCAGGTCACGAGGTCTTCGGCACGATCGTCGCTGTCGGCGAGAAGGTGCGGCATCATCATGTCGGCCAGCGGGTGCTGGTGCAGACGGACTACCGCCGGCTTAAGACCGCCGGCTCCAATGCCGCCTTCGGCTACAATTTCGAAGGCGCCCTGCAGCAGTATGTGCTGATGGACGAGCGAGTCATCGTCGATCCTGACCGAAACGAGAGCTTTCTGATTCCGGTTGAAAAGGACATGAGCGCCTCGGCCATTGCACTCGTCGAACCGTGGGCCTGCGTGGAGTGCTCCTACATCACCGACGAGCGGACGGCGCCGCGGCCCGGCGGCAGGATGCTCGTCGTTGTGCAGGAGGGACATTCGATTGAGGGGCTTGGAGAGTGTTTCGTTTCCGGCGCACCCGCCGAGGTTACGGCGGTCTGCGAGGGGGAACAGCTTCTGAACCTGGCCTCGCTGGAGGATCGGGTAAAGAAGGCCGCCGATCCCGCCGCCGTGCCCGACGAATATTTCGATGACATCGTCTATTTCGGCGCCGATGCGTCCGTGATCGAAATCCTCAATGACAAGCTGGCGGCCGGGGGTATCATGAATATCGTCCTCGGCGGCCGGACTATTGGCCGGCCCGTTTCCATCGGCGTCGGCCGCATCCACTACGGCAACACCCGCTGGATCGGCACGACCGGAAGCCGCGCTGACGAAAGCTACCGAACCATTCCCGCCAACGGCGAGATCCGCGACGGTGAGCAGGCCGTCGTCATCGGGGCCGCCGGGCCCATGGGCCAGATGCATGTCATCCGCCTGATCTGCGCCGGCAAAACGGGCGTGACCCTCACCGGTACCGATTTCGACGACCACCGCCTCGAATCGCTGGGCCGCAAGACGCGAGGGTTGGCACAGGAGCGGGGCGTCAAACTAGAGCTCGTCAACCCGCAGAAAACGCCGCTGGATCGCAGGTTCAGCTACTTCGCCATTATGGCCCCCGTCGGGGCGCTGGTCGCCCAGGCCGTCCGCGACAGCCGGCCGGGTGCGCGGATCAACATCTTCGCGGGTATCCCCGCGACGGTCAAGCAGGAGCTCGACCTGGACGCCTACATCGACCGCCGCTGCTTCATGTTCGGCACCAGCGGCTCGCGGCTGATCGACATGAAGATCGTCCTCGAAAAGGTCCTCTCCGGCCAACTCGATACGAACCTGTCCGTCGATGCCGTTAGCGGCATGGCGGGGGCGGCCGAAGGCATTCGCGCTGTCGAGAACCGCACGCTGGCAGGCAAGATTATCGTCTATCCGCAAATCAAAGACCTGCCGCTGACGCCGCTGGCGGACCTGGATGAAAAACTGCCGGATGTGGCGGCCAAACTCAGCGATGGCATCTGGACCAAGGCGGCCGAAGACGAACTGTTAAAAGACGCGAAGTGATAGAAGTGATGTTCTCTTTTTTGCCATTCCCGTGATCTGTCCTGAGTGCATCGAAGGAAGGCGGGAAGCCGGAGCTTACAATAGTTGAATCGTGATCATAACGTTAACACGGAGGGATCCATGCAGACGACGCAACTGCTCGAAGCCATTACCTCGCTCTCGCACGAATTCGGCACGCTCGACTATGTCCGCGGCGGCGGCGGCAACACCTCCGTCAAGGACGAGCGAACGCTGTGGGTCAAGCCCTCGGGCACCACGCTGGCGGGGCTGACGCCCGGCTCATTCGTCGCCCTCGACCGCGGTCGACTCGGCGAACTGTATGCGATCCGACCGCCCGACGACGCTTCGCAGCGGGAGGCCCTCGTCAAGAGCGTCATGGAGAAGGCCGTCGCGGCCGGCTCCTCCGGGCGGGCTTCCGTCGAAGCCCCGCTGCATGATTCGCTGGCGGCCCACTTTGTCGTCCACACCCATCCGGCCCTCGTCAACGGGATGACCTGCGCCAAAGAGGGAGCCCGGGTCGCCGCCCGGCTGTTCCCGCAGGCGCTGTGGCTGGACTACATCGATCCCGGCTACACGCTCTGCATGGAGGTTCGAAAACAGATCGAAGCGTATGAGCGACGGCACGGCCGCCAACCCGCCGTCATCTTCCTGAAGAATCACGGCGTCTTTGTTGCCGCCGACAGCCCCGAGGCCGTCCGCGAGTTTTACCGCGACATCATCGGCAAACTCACCCGGGAATATCAGCGGGCGAATGTTTCCATGCAGATCGACATCGCCCCTTTGCCCGACGCAGAAGTCCTGGAAGCGATGCGGCGGCAGATTCGCCGGGCCTTCGAGGATGAATCGCCGGCGCTGGCGGCCTGCGGAAGTTTCTCCGTGGCGGAGGGGCCGGTTTCGCCGGATCACATTGTTTATGCAAAATCATATCCTTATACCGGAGAAATTGACCTTGCCGGAATCCGCCGGTATAAACAGACTTACGGCTATTTCCCCCAGATTATCATCCGGCCTGAGGCCGTTTTCGGTGTCGGCGCCTCGGAAAAGAAGGCCTCGCTGGCCCTGGAACTGGCGCAGGACGGCGCATTGGTCGTCCAACTGTGCCGGGCGTTCGGCGGGGTCGATTACATGGCCGACCGAGCCCGCCGCTTTATCGAAAATTGGGAGGTCGAGTCTTACCGGAGCCAACAAATTCGGTAGAAAAGTGCTTTTCTTCATGAGAAAGAGCTTTTCTTTATGAGAATGTGAGGTTATTATACCCGCATCCGTCATAATAAATCGGAGGTCAACGAAAGGAAGATTATGGCAAGAGCGCACGCGTATGTAGCGGTCGATCTGGGGGCAGAAAGCGGCCGCGTCATCAAAGGCACCTTGGCGGAGGGCAAAATCGCCCTTGAAGAGATTGCCCGCTTCCCGAACGGTATGGTGCCGATCCACGGGCACTTCTACTGGAACTTCATCCGCCTGTACGAGGAGATGATCAAAGCGTTCAAGATCTGCAGCCGCTCGTCCGTTCCTATCGAGAGCATCGGCGTGGATACCTGGGGCGTCGATTTTGTCCTGCTGGCGGAGGACGAGACGCTGATGGGGCTGCCGGTCGCCTACCGCGACAGCCGCACGGACGGGATGATGGACAAGCTCTTCGAGGCGATGCCCGCGGAACAGGTCTATGAAAAGACCGGCATCCAGTTTATGAAGATCAACACGCTCTATCACCTCAAGGCACTCTCCGAGCAGAAGAGCGAGGCCCTGAAGAACGCAAAGTATTTCCTCATGGTGCCGGACTACTTCCACTACCTCTTCACAGGCAAGATCACCAACGAGTACACGGACGCCTCTACGACGCAGTGCCTCAACGTGCGCAGCCGCAACTGGGACGCCGATATCCTCCGGGCGGCGGGCGTCGATCCGTCGATCATGCAGGACGTGATCAATCCGGGCACCGTCATCGGCCCGATTACGCAGCAGCTCCAGGAAATCACCGGCCTGGGCCCCGTCCCGGTCGTCGCGCCCGGCACGCACGATACCGCCTCCGCGGTTGCCGCTGTGCCCGCCGAGGGCGGAAGCTGGGCCTACCTCAGCTCCGGCACGTGGTCGCTCATGGGCATCGAGACCAGGCAGCCGATGACGGACGCGAAGGCATTTAAGTATAACTTCACCAACGAGGGCGGCGTCTTCGGTACGATTCGCTTCCTCAAGAACATTGCCGGGCTCTGGCTGGTGCAGCGCTGTCGGGCGGACTTCGGCGAAATCGACTACGGCACGCTGACCGAACAGGCCGCCGCGGCCAAACCGTTCGAGTCGCTCATCGACCCCGACCGCGAGGTGTTCCTCAATCCCCCGTCCATGACGAAGGCAATCGCCGACTTCTGTAAACAGACGAATCAGCCCGTCCCGTCGGGACAGGGGGCTTTCGTCCGCTGCTGTCTCGAGTCGCTGGCCCTCCAGTACCGCATGGTGCTCCGGCAGCTTGAGGAGATCCACAATCTCCGGATCGAGAAGCTTCACATCGTCGGCGGCGGCACGCAGAACAAGCTGCTCAACCAGCTTACAGCCGATGCAGTCGGCATCCCCGTCCATACCGGCCCTATAGAGGCGACGGTGATCGGCAACATTCTCATGCAGGCCATCGGACTGGGGCATGTCAAGGACCTGGCCGAGGCCCGGCGCATCGTCCGCAATTCGTTCGAAATGGCCACGTATAAACCGCAAAATCCTCAGCAGTGGGATGCGCAGTTTGACCGTTTCATGAAGTATAAGGCAGAATAACCGAACACCCAATCCCTACAGGAGGTTTTGAATGAGCAAGGCAATCGAACAGGCCTATCAACTGGCCAAGGAACGGTACGCCGCCCTCGGCGTCGATACGGAAAAGGCGATGGAGACGCTGGCGAAGATCCCTATCTCAATGAACTGCTGGCAGGGCGATGACGTCGGCGGCTTCGAGACGGTCGGCGCGGAGCTGTCCGGCGGCGGCATCCAGGCCACCGGCAACTACCCCGGCAAAGCCCGCACCATCGAGGAACTCCGCTTCGACGCCGAGAAGGCCTTTAGTCTGATCCCCGGCCGCCACCGCTTCAACCTGCACGCGATCTACCTCGATCACGGCGGCAGGTTCATCGACCGCGACGAGATTGAACCCAAACACTTCCAGAGCTGGATCGACTGGGCGAAGGCCCGGCAGCTCCACGGGCTCGACTTCAACCCGACGTACTTCTCGCACGACAAGGCGGCCGACGGTTTTACGCTCAGCCACCCGGATAAGGCCATCCGCGATTTCTGGATCGAGCACGGCAAACGCTGCCGGAAGATCGGCGCCGACATGGGCAAGCAGCTCGGCACGACGACCGTAACCAATTTCTGGATGCCGGACGGCTACAAGGATACGCCCGCGGATCGCACCGGTCCCCGCCGGCGTATGGCCGAGGCGCTCGACGCCGTCTTTGCCGAAACAATCGATCCGAAAATCCATCTCGACGCCGTCGAGTCCAAGCTCTTCGGCATTGGAGCCGAAAGCTACACCGTCGGCTCGCATGAGTTCTATATGGGCTATACGACGAGCCGCCGGAAGGTGCTCTGTCTCGACGCAGGCCACTACCACCCGACAGAGGCGATCTCCGACAAGATCTCTTCGGTTCTCATGTTCTGCCCCGGGCTGCTGCTGCACGTCAGCCGGCCGGTCCGTTGGGACAGCGACCACGTCGTGATCCTCGATACCGAACTGCTGGAGATCGCCAGGGAGATCCTCCGCTGCGGACACGAGCGGGTGCATATCGGGCTGGACTTCTTCGACGCCAGCATTAACCGCATCGCGGCGTGGGTCATCGGCACACGCAACATGATCAAGGCCTTGCTGATAGGTCTGCTGGAGCCGGGACAGAAGCTGCGCGAGGCGGAGCTTAACATGGACTACACGCAGCGGCTCGCCCTGTTCGAAGAGCTCAAGAGCCTGCCGTGGACGGCGGTTTGGGACTACTACTGCCTGAGGCAGAATGTTCCCGTCGGCCCGGCCTGGTACGACGAGGTCAAAGCGTACGAGAACAACGTCCTGTCGAAACGCCGGTAACAAGGGAAGCGACAGCGGCGGCCGGTCCGGGGATGACCGGCCGCCGCTTTACTGATTGTTGTACATTGTCGTCATTCGCAAGAGCAAGATAAGGAGAACGTTATGGATCGTCTTCTGGCTGAGACCAATCCCGCAATGGGCATCCTCATTTTCACGCTGGGCGGACTGGCGGGAGCCGTCTTTTACCTGCCGTTCAAAAAGGTCAAAAACTGGGCTTGGGAAAGCTACTGGTTCGTCTATGCGCTCTTCGGCCTGGTTATCGTGCCCTGGGTGCTGGCGTTCATCGTATCCCCCAACGTCCTGAGCGTTCTCGACGAATCCCCGCGAAGCGAACTGTTTTACTGCTACCTCTGCGGGGCGTTGTGGGGTTTGGGCGGGCTGACCTGGGGGCTGATGATCCGCTATCTCGGCGTTGGCCTGGGTCTGGCTATCGGCTGCGGCCTGACGGCATCCGTCGGCTCGCTCGTGCCCAAGGCCCTGCAGGGTGAGTTCGGCCAGCTCTTCGAGCCGGGCGCCGGGCTGGTCTCGTTCATCGGCATCATGGTCGCCCTGGCCGGGATCATCCTGGTCGGCATAGCCGGCATCTCCAAGGAAAAAGAGCTCAGCGAAGAGGAAAAGAAAAAGGCCGTCGCGGAGTTCAACTTCAAGCTTGGCATCATCGTAGCCCTGTTTTCCGGCGTCATGAGCGGCGCCATGGGCATCGGGCTCCAGAGCGGCGCGACCATCGAGCGTTTGGCCATGACGGTCGAGCCGGCCACCTCGATGGTTTGGAAGGGTATCCCTGTTTTGGTGGTCGTCCTCCTGGGTGGCTTCACCATCAACGGCCTCTGGTGTCTCTTTCTCAATGCGAAAAACAAGACTCTGGGCGACTATGTCCGTCCCTCCGCGCCGTTGCTGCTCAATCTCATCTTTGCGGGGCTGGCCGGCGCCATCTGGTGCTCCCAGTTCATCTGCTTCAAGACCGGCGAGCCCGCCATGGGTGATCAGTCTTATGTCGGCTGGCAGGTCCTGATGGCCAGCTCCATTCTCTTCAGCACGCTGCTGGGGATACTGCTCGGCGAGTGGAAGGGCACCAGCAAGCGGACGGTCTCCTTCCTCGTGGTCGGGCTGGCCCTGCTGATCCTCTCGGCCGTCGTCGCGGGCTACAGCGGCTACCTGGGTCAGCAGGAAAAGGCGGCGGCCCCGGTCAAACCGGCGGTGCTGATTACGACCGTTTTATCGTCCGCCTAAGCGACGGCGTATAAACTTCAGCGGGAATCCGGATATAACGCGGACTTCGGGATCCTCGGATCACATCCGGGGCGACCCGCCGATGGTTCCTGATGGATTCGGGAATCAATAGTTGTTCGTTCCCCCCTTTGGAGGGTCTTATGCGCATCAGAAACGTCATTGCACTTATTTCTATTTCAGGATTTTTAATCTCGAATGCGTCGGCAGGCCAGATTCGTCCCGAATCGCTGCGATGTGAATATCGTACAAATCCCCTCGGCATCGATGTCGTCTCTCCTCGCCTGAGTTGGATCGTTATGTCGGATCAGCGCAACCAGAAGCAGACGGCCTGGCAGGTCCTCGTCGCCTCCGACCGCGAACTGCTGGAGCAGGACCGGGCGGACCTGTGGAACTCGGGCAAGGTCTTGGACGATGAAACGGTTGCTGTTGTTTACGGCGGCAAGCCCCTCCGCTCGCGGATGGAGTGCTTCTGGAAGGTCCGCGTCTGGGATACCCGGGGCGAACCCTCCGGCTGGAGTGAGCCGGCCTTCTGGACGATGGGGCTGCTGGAATCCGATGACTGGAAGGCGCAGTGGATCGGCTTTGATGACACCGGTCTTCCCGAGGCCCGGTTCATCCCGGATGAGATCCGCCAGGCCTGCTGGATCTGGACAAGCCCGAACTCCACCAGCCCCGTCCCGACCGGTCAGTCCTTCTTCCGTCGCGGCTTCGAGCTGCCCGCCGACTGGAAGGTCAAGTCGGCCGACTGCCACTTCACCGCCGACGATGCCGCCCAGCTCTATCTTAACGGCCGGCTGGTCAAATCGGCAAACGGACACACCGTTCTCGTTCCGGTTTCACTGGCTGAGCAGCTCAAGCCCGGCAGAAACGTCCTTGCCGTCAGCGCGGAAAACCACGGCGGCTCTCCCAACCCCGCCGGCCTGATTCTGAGCCTCCGCATTGAATCCGAAACCGGCCGGGTCCTCACCCTCACGACCGACTCCCAATGGCTTGCCGCCGCGAACAAGCAGGAGAATTGGCACCAGCCCGCGTTCGATGACGCCGCCTGGGCCAAGGCCGGCCAGGCCGCCCGCTACGGCGCCGAGCCCTGGGGCGAACCGAAACTCGACCAGAAGATCCTCCCCCCGGCCCGCTGTCTCCGCAAGGAATTCACCCTCTCCGGCAAGTCCGTCAAGAGCGCCTGCCTCTACGCCACCTCGCTGGGCATCTACGAGCTCTACCTCAACGGGCAGCGCGTCGGCAACGACTGGTTCTCGCCCGGCTGGACCGACTACGAAAAGCGAATCTATTACCGCACCTATGATGTTACCGGTCTGCTTAAAGGGGGCGAGAATGCCCTTGGGGCCGTCCTTGCCGACGGCTGGTTCGCGGGCTATCTCGGCTTTTCCCGCCGGCGCGAGCTTTACGGCCAAAAGCTCCGTCTGCTGGCGCAGCTTGAGATCGAATATGCTGACGGCAGCACGCGGACCGTTGCCACCGGTCCCGGCTGGAAGGCCTCCCTGGGCCCCATCCGGCAGGCCGACTTCCTGCAGGGTGAGATGTATGATGCCCGCCTTGAGATGCCCGGCTGGAACGCTTCCGGTTTCGACGATGCAGACTGGAAAGCCGTCGCCGTCGGCTCCGATGAGGTCCGCCCGAAGGTCCAGGCGGCCGTCCACGATCCCGTCGTGGTCTTCGAAACGGTCAAGCCCGTCAGCGTCTCCGAGCCCGCGCCCGACCGATACGTCTTCGACATGGGCCAGAACTTCGCCGGCGTCGTTGAACTCCGCGTCCGCGGCCGGGCCGGACAGGCGATTACGCTCCGACATGCCGAGCGGCTCAATCCGGACGGTACGATCTACACGACGAACCTCCGCTCCGCCGCCGCAACGGATACCTACATCTGCAAGGGCCGCGGTGAAGAGGTGTGGCATCCCGCCTTTACCTTCCACGGCTTTCAGTATGTCGAGCTGACCGGTCTCGATGCCAGGCCGTCGCCGGACATGATTACCGGTCTGGCTCTCAGCAGCGACTTGCCCGTGACCGGCCGTTTCGCATGCTCCGACGCCATGGTCAACAAGCTTGTCTCCAACGCTGTGTGGACGATGCGGATGAACTTCATCGATGTCCCGACTGATTGCCCGCAGCGCGACGAGCGGCTCGGCTGGACCGGCGACGCTCAGATTTATATCAACACGGCATGTTACCAGAATGACGTTCACGCCTTCTTCACCAAGTGGCTCGTGGACCTGGCCGACGGCCAGCGCAGCGACGGGCAGTTTCCCGCCGTGGCTCCGCTCAAGGTGGCCGGCAGCGACGGCGGTCCTGCCTGGGCCGACGCCGGCGTCATATGCCCCTGGGTCGTCTATAAGATGTACGGCGACCGGCATATCCTTGAAAGCCGTTTTGAGGCCATGCAGAAGTTTATCGCCTTCTCGAAGGACCGCTGCAAGCCCGGCCTGCTGCCGCCGGACAAGTTCCATTGCTATGGCGATTGGCTCAACATTAAGGACGACACGCCGAAGGACGTGATCTATATGGCCTACTTCGCCCGCAGCACGCGGCTGCTGGCCGATATCGCCGAGGTCCTCGGCAAGGCCGAAGACGAGGCCGAGTACCGGCGGCTCTTTGAGCAGATCAAGGCGTCCTTCAACGAGGCGTATGTCGCCGACGACGGCAGGATCAAGGGCGACTCGCAGACGGCCTATGTCCTGGCAATCGCCTGCGATCTCGTGGACGGCGAGAGGTACGAGCAGGCCGCCGCGCATCTGGTCCGCCGGATCGAGGAGGCCAATTGGCATCTCTCCACCGGCATCGTCGGCACCAAGGACCTCATGCTGGTCCTTACCCGGATCGGCCGCACCGACGTCGCCTACCGGCTGCTGCACAACGATACGTTTCCGTCATGGGGTTTTTCGATCCGGCACGGCGCCACGAGCATCTGGGAGCGATGGAACGGCTGGACGCCCGAGGAGGGCTTCGGCAACCCGGCCATGAACTCCTTTGCCCACTATTCCTTCGGCGCCGTTTGTCAGTGGATCTTTGAAACCATCGGCGGCATCCAAACGGACGGCCCGGCTTTCAAGCATATCATCGTCCGGCCCCAGCCCGGCGGCAAGCTCACCTGGGCCGATACGTCTTACCGCTCCATCCGCGGCGATATCGCCGTCCGCTGGAAGAAGGACGGCGGCGGGCTGACGCTCGACGTCGAGATTCCCGCCAACACCACGGCGGACGTCTATATCCCGACCGCGGATCCGGCATCCGTCCGGGAGGGCGGCAAGCCCGTCAAAGGCGTTGAGGCCGTGGACGGCGCCGGTCTCGTCCGGATCGGCTCGGGCGCCTATCGTTTCGAGTCCGCGCTGTAGGACGGACTCTTTGTTCGCGGCGGCGCTACTGCCTTAACTTTTGGGCGCGGACGGTTTCCTTGATCCGCTGGATATGGCCGCGGCCGAGGGCCTTGACCTCGCAACCCAGCTCGAAGTAACGGCGGATGCGGTCATCGTCGAGGATGCCGAAGCAGTCAATCACGGCCAGCGGGGCTCCGGCCCACTTTACGATTTGGTCCGGGTCGAGCGTCAGGTACGGCTCGTGCGGTACGGCGAGGATCACGGCCTCAGCTCCCTTGAGGGCCGTTGCCAGGTCCGGCTGGACTCGCAGGTCCGTCAGATGTCCCTGGTTGCGGAAGAACCTCGCCCAGGACTGGCCGGGCGCGGGGTAGGTGTCCTGACT
This sequence comes from Anaerohalosphaeraceae bacterium, assembly GCA_050309685.1. Lineage (GTDB taxonomy): Bacteria > Planctomycetota > Phycisphaerae > Sedimentisphaerales > Anaerohalosphaeraceae > JBNRMP01. The sequence continues at coordinate 1,542 of JBNRMP010000103.1, read as the reverse complement.
TTCAAGCTCGTACCAGTGGGTGAGGTACGGGTCGTGCACCCGCATCTCGGCCCCCATCTCCGTAAGCCGGCGGACGACGATCTCCGAGCCGCTGTAACGGGTGTCGGCCACGTCCTGCCGGTAGCTGGCCCCGCAGAGCAGCACGTTGGCCCCGGCGATGCAGCGGCCCATGTTGCGCAGGGCGTCGCGCGTGAGCGTCGCGGCCCGCAGGCCGCGGGTGTCGTTGATGTCGATGGCGGCCGTGGTGAATTTGAAGATGTCGTCGTCGAAGCCCAGCAGGTGCTTATAGGCCCAGTAGCCCAGCCCGCCGTCCTTGGGGAGGCAGTAGCCGCCGACGCCGGGACCGGGAAAGATGATATTGCTGTGGGTCGGCCGCATCTTGATCGCCTTGATGACCTTGATGAGATCGACGCCGTTGCGCTCGGCGAAGACGGACCATTCATCCATGAAGGCGAGGATCGTTGCGCGGTAGGAGTTCTCGATGATCTTGGTCGTTTCGGACTCGATGGGGCGGTCCATGACGGTCAGCGGGAAGTCTTCGGTGTTAAGCACCTCGCGGAGGAACTTCTCGACACGTTTGCGGGCCTCGACGTTGCAGCCGGAGCAGACCCGCCAGAAGTCGCGGATCGAGGCGACATACTGGCGGCCGGGCATGACCCGCTCGAAGCTGTGCGCCAGCAGGGGCGTCTCGGCGAGGCCGCGGGCGGCGAAGGCCTTTTTCAGAATCGGCCAGGCGACGAACTCGGTCGTGCCCGGGGCGACGGTCGTTTCGATGAGCACCAGGCACTCGGGTCGGATCTTTTGGCCGATCGTCCTTATCGTGGCCTCAAGGGCCGCCATGTCGGTCTGGCCGGTGCGGAGGTTGCCCAGGTCCCGCTTGGCATAGTCGCACTGGACATCGACCACGACGCAGTCGGCCAGCGCCAGGCAGTCGGAGTTGTATGTGGCCGTCAGCGTCTTTTTCTCCAGCACGCAGCGGGCGATCATCGGATCGACCTCGGGGTCCTCGGCCTTGACCGGCGAGACGCCGCGGTTGAGCAGGGGGATCTTCCAGTAGCTGCGGGTGCTGGGGCGCTGACAGCCGATGACGAACTTAGAGGGCTTGCCGGTGGTTTTGTCAACGGTGTCGGCGATGATGGCTGCCATGACAGCCCCCACGAAGCCGACCCCCATGACGACGACGACCTCCTTGCCTTCCCTGCGGGCGGCGGCGGCCAGGGTCTCCAGCCGCTGCATCTCGGCGGCATACTCCTCCTGCTGGGGGATCGGAAATTTTTCTCCGGCGGGGCTGACTGAATACGCTTCCATTTGGATTCCTCCGATAAGGTTTTAGATTTGGAAGAATTATAACGGACTCGGGCGGCATGGGATAATAAAAAGCAAAAATCAAAAATAAAATAGCAAAATTGAGGACGGCTTCGCCGGGCTGATTTAATCCTAATACATGCCATTTGGCCCTGTCGGGGACAAAAAAAGCAAAAATTAAAGGCAAAACGGCGAAATTGGGCTGAAAATGCGGTTTTCTGAGGTTTTTATCCGTAA
>JBNRMP010000102.1:0-20014 GCA_050309685.1 Anaerohalosphaeraceae bacterium | reverse complement strand
GTATGTCAGCCGAAGCCTCGTTTGCGGGTCAACCCACTGATGCACTTCCGCGTGACCGTCGCAGAAACCCAGCACGCTGCCAAAGCCGTGGCTGACCGAGATCGGGTCGCGCCAGAAGGCAAAACCCCTGCCCTTCGGGTCCTTCGATGTGTAAAAGTCCCAGGTGCCTTCGTTAAAGTTGCGGCCATCGGCCTCTTCGACAAAGTTGTACCGTATCGCCGGCTGGGTGATCTCGTGGAACTTCCGGATGGATTTGCCCAGGCAGGCGGCAATGGCGTAGCTGCGGAGAATCGAAGTCTGGTCGCGTTTGCTCCTGCGCATATCGACGGGACAGTGGTAAACATCGAAATTATCGATGCTGCCCCACGTGTACATAAGGCCTCTGGCGATGCCCCGCTTTTCGTCCTCGTCCGTCACCGGCGGTGATATGGCCCATGCGTCACAGTACGTCCCGTTCTCGCGAAAGGGGTGATCGACCCATGAATTGGGGCCCGGATCAGGATTCATCAGCTTCCCGTCATTGTCGCCCTGGTAGGCATACCACGCCAGCGAGAAGTTCTTGACGTTGGTCAGGCACACGGCGGCGCCGGCCTTGCGCTTGGCCATCCGAACCGCCGGGACAATGATCGACAGCAGCAGCGCAATGATCGCAACGACCACCAGCAGCTCAATCAGGGTAAATGCACGAAACGTTGTATGCGGACGTACCACCGGGTATAAGATATCCGCACCCCTCCGACATTTTGTTGCATGCGTTTGCATCCTTTTTTGCCTTTGTAGAAAACCGTTTCCTCATTTTAGGCAAACTACTCCTAACCTCTTCAATGTATTGAATTTGATGGATAGGGACAAGTTAATTTTGCGTCTAAATAAAATCGATTTTGCGCACGACTTGAGAAATAAAAATCCGGCCTGATTGTCTATGAGGCAATACTGATTTTGGAGATAGTTTATGTGTATATTGTGATTTTTTGGATTTTAACCGGCCTCTTTTTACATTTCTTGTAAGAATTTCCAAAAAATCAGAAATAATGGATGGTATAATGATACACTCGTATCCAGGTGATAACATGGATCAAACTGCAAAAAACAAGGAATTGGCAGTTTTTTGGGCCCAGTCACAGCCAGCGATAGCCGCCTTTATCTATTCGCTCGTCCCCAATTTTCAGGATGCCGATGACATCCTTCAGAATGTGGCTGTCATTACCGTGGAAAAGTTTGAAGAATTCGACAAAAAAAGGTCTTTTTCGTCCTGGGCCAACGGCATCGCCAAAAACCTTATCCTTAAATATTACTCCCAAAAAGGCAAGAAACAGCCTGTTCTGGATACCGAAGCGATTCAAAAAGTCGCCCAGGTCTATGAAGAGGAGTCGCAGTACCTCCACGATCAGAAGGAGGCCATGGAAAGGGCGCTGAGGAAGTGCCTGAAGCAGCTTCAGACCAAGTGGAGGAAGATTGTCGATATGCACTATCTCTATGAACACAGTCCTGCCCGCATTGCCCAGCAGCTTAGCATGACCCGAAACAACGTCTTTGTCTCCCTCCACCGTATCCGGCTGTCGCTGAAACGATGCGTCGAACGGGAAATCCGCGGGGTGCAGCCGTGAACGAACGATCCGAACAACTCATCAGTCTCTATCTCCAGGACCCCTCGGCCATGAACGAGGAGCAGGCCCGTGAGCTGTCCGGCTGGATCGTTCAGGATGCGGCGAACACCAGGGAGTTTATCCGGGCCTCGCTGTTTCACCGGTGCCTGCATGAGGTCCTGCTTCGTTCGGACGAGGGGGCGTTCCTGCAGGGGCCGCCGGAGGCCGGCGGCGCGGGCACGGACTCGTTTTATGACCGGCAGATCTGGAATCTGCTTCTAAAAGAGGAGGAGACGGCTCCGGAGGTTGAGATTGAGATTCCGCCGGCCCATGAAACTTCCAAGGAGCGGGTTCCGCGGGCCGTCCGTCCGCCCGCCGCTCAAAAGATCAACAAGACCGCCCTGTTCACGGCCATCCTCTCCGCGGCGGCTATGATTACCCTTATCATTTATGTGATGATGACGCCGCCGACGGCCCGGCTCGAGGTGGCCACCCTCACCGATACGCTCCATGCCCACTGGGCTCAGCCCGCTTCGGATATCCGGGACAACATGCGGCTTGTAACCAACCATCGGCCTCTCATGCTCCAGAAGGGCTATGCCGAGCTGGTTTTTGACAGTCAGGCGACGCTCATCATCGAGGCCCCCGCGGAGTTCCAGGTGCTCTCCTATGACCAGATCAAGCTCAGCTACGGCCGGCTTTACGCCAAGGTACCCCAGGAGGCCCTGGGCTTCATCGTCAGCACGCCCAACTCCAAGATCATCGACCTGGGAACGGAGTTCGGGGTCCGGGCGGACATCAATGGGACCACGGAGCTGCACGTGATCACGGGCAAGACCTCCCTGGTTTCGGGGATCGACGATCAGAAGACCAACATCCTGGTCCCGGCGGGCGCTGCGCGGCGGGTGTCCAGCGCCTCGTCCCGGGCCGAAGAAGTCGCCTTTGACGGCAGCCTCTTTGTGCGGCAGATCGACTCCAAAGCTGAGCTGGTCTGGCGGGGACAGAACCTGAGCCTGGCGGATCTGGTCGGCGGCGGCGACGGCTTCGGCGGCGGCTTGCTCAATCGGGGCATCGACGTCCTGACGGGAAACGTTGTGGACCGCCTGTCGGTTCCGGATGTGCGCTCCGGTTTGGAAGGGTATGTGCCGGTCAGGGACAACCCCTGCGTGGACGGCGTTTTCATCCCCGGAATCGGCTGGAATATGACCCCCCTGACCTCCACCGGGCTCCAGACCGACGAGTTCCCGCGGACCTCGGGAATGTTCTGGGGATACATCCTCAACGGGGCCTGGCACCATGGATTCGATGTGCCGCGCCACCCGTTGGAGCTCGACGGGACCGTCTATGACGGCCGAAGGAATCCGGCGATTACGATGCACTCCAACCTGGGCATCACCTTCGACCTGGAGGCCCTCCGGAAAAAGCTGCCGCAGGTCAGCATCGAATCGTTTACCTCCCTGTACGGAGTCTCCCGGACGGCCGAGACGTACCTGGCCGGGAGGGACTTTGGCGGCCTGGGGCAAAGCCCGGAGGTAGTCAAGCTCTCGCAAAAACGGCACTCGACGGTCGAGTTCTGGGTCTTCCTGGACGGCAAGAAGGTCTTCCGGCAGGCGGCTTCCAGCGACTCAGGGGCCGGCCGGATGGAGATCCCGATCGGCCGCAATGTCCGCTTCCTGACGCTGGCGGTTACGGAGGCGGACGATACCTGCATGTTTGACTGGGCTCTGCTGACCCGCCCCGAACTGATCCTGAAGGCGGCCAATAACCCATAAGCTACGGACGAAGGAGAAAAATGAAACGGACAAAGGCCTTTACGCTGATTGAACTGCTGGTGGTCATCGCGATCATCGCGCTGCTGCTGTCGATCCTGCTGCCGTCGCTGAGGGCCGCCAAGGAACTGGCCAGCGGGGCCGTTTGCCTGTCCAACCAGAAGAACCTGTGCATCGCCTGGAAGGCCTACTCCGACGATAACAACGGGGCGCTGGTGGGAGGCTCGAATTACTACCGGAACGGCTTGAATTCGAACGGGACGCCATACCGCTGGGTGGAATACCCCCTGTTCAACGAAAACGACGATCCCGGCGAGCCCTGGTTTAAACCAATCCCCACCGAGGCCCAATACACGCTGGAGTACCGGCTCAACGGGATTCGGGGCGGGGCGCTGTTCCCTTATCTCGGCGATACGAAAGTCTATCATTGTCCCGGCGATCGGAACCTGTCTAAAAATGCCGAACCGATGGCTTCGTTCCGCAGCTATTCAATATCGGGACTGATGAATTCGGAGGATTTCGTATCGCGTCAGACTTCATCCCTCTATTCCCCCATTACGACGTATCGAAAGGCCCGTGTTTCCGCGGCGGCGGCGCCAAAGGATCTGCGCGTTGCGGTAAAGATGTCGGAAATTATTTCGCCGGGGACCAAATTCGTATTTATTGAGGAGGACGCGGTTTCCGCTAAAAATCAGTCGGTTAATGACGGCGGCTTTGTAGTGCTCGAAGGAGGCCGGTACGAATTCTGGGACGCCCCGGCCTACTATCACAACGAATCCTGTACATTCAGCTTTGCGGACGGGCACGCCGAGCGTCACCGCTGGAAGAACAAAGCGACAATCGAATGGGCGAAAGGATTAGGACCCAAACCGGGGGCCAACGAGGATCTTGATTGGCTGGTGCGAGGGTATCTGCCCAGGCCCTGAGTCGAGGGATTGGGCCGCGGATAGAAATGGATGAAAAAAAACGACTTTAAGGAAAGGGTATGAAGATGAGAAGGTATTGGGTTTTGTTCATGGCGTTCGTTGTGATGGGATGGGTGATCCCGGTCGATGCGGCTTACTACCTGGCGGGCGATTTCAACGGCTGGACCTCGGACGGCGACCTGATGACAGACAACGGGGACGGGACGTACACGGCCACGCTGACCGGCCTGGCCCCCGGCCGGTACGAGTTCAAGGTTACCGACGGCACCTGGAACACGGCGTATCCGAGCTCGAACAGTTGGCTTCATATCGATGCGTCCGGGACCATCACTGTAACATTCAACGATAATCTCGTGTCCGACGGCTGGAGTCCGAACGAGCACCGCATCGGCGTAAGCCCCGATACGGGCGCCTGGACAATCGCCGGCAGCTTCGGCCCCGACGGCGATCCTCTGTTTTGGAACAACGCCAATCCGGCCCTGGCGATGACGGCCCTGGGACGGGGAATTTATGAGCTGAACCTGACGCTTGAGCCCGGTACCTATGAGTTCAAGGCCGTCAATACCGGCTCCTGGGATTCGATCAGTTGGGACGGGCGGTCCATCAATACGTCCAATATGAGTCACACCGTCCAGCCGGGCGGGGAATTCGTCAGCTTCTATCTCGATGCCGCGGAGGGCGTGATCCGGGTGGGAGGCGACCTGATGCGCACCAACCGGCCGAACGATCCCGACCCGGCCCCCGAAGCGCCCGGGGTGCTTGTCGGCGACTCCCTGTCCTGGGCGATCGCGCTGGACGCCGACGGGCTGGCGGACCCGAACCTGGTCTCGCACAAGCTGTACCTGTATGAGGGAAGCTGGGTGGACGACCCGAATGATTTTATTCCCGTGGCCGGCTGGGACCCGGTGACCCTGCGGGCTTCCTATACCCCCGCGGCGCCGCTGAACCACGACAGCCGTTACTTCTGGCGCGTCAGCATGGTGCAGGATGACGGAGCGGAGGTCAAGAGCGCGATCTGGATGTTCGACACCGAGGTGACCCTGCCGGTCATCACGGGCGATCCCGCCTACCAGGTCGTCGAGGCGGGCGGCACGGCAACCTTTGAGGTCTCCGTGAGTTCGGCCACCCCGGAGACCTACCAGTGGTACCGCTATGTGGACGGCGTCAGCGATCAGGCCCTGGCCGACGGCGGGGACATCTCCGGCGCCGAGACCGCCGTGCTTTCGATTGCCAATGTCGAACAGGCGGATGAGGGCGCCTATTACTGTGCGGTCAACAACGAATCCGGCGTCGAGGCCCTTTCAGACCGGGCCCTGCTGAGAATCAAGGGCAGGATCGCCTACTGGCCCTTCGAAAACAACAATGCCGACAGCGTTGTTGCCGGCAGTCCGGCGTCCTTCCTGTACCATAACCCGACCTTTGCGACGGGGATCGTGGGCGACGCCATGGAGTTTGACAACGATCCGAACTCTGAGGATATCCTCTATACCGATCCCGACCAGGCGGCCTACTTCGACATCTGCAACCACAGCATGACAGTCGCCTGCTGGATCAAGTCCTCCTTCGCCGCCTCCTGGGGCCCCATGGTCGCCCGCAACGGCGAATTGGGCCGGCCGGGATGGCAGTTGCGTCACAGCGGCTATACGCTGGATCACGCCTGCTTTACCACCCGCGGTTCGGGCAGCGATGATATCGATGACGGGACCCCGAGCAACCGGGCCGTCTATGACGGCGATTGGCACTACGTGGTCGCCACCTACGGCGACGGCGAGAAGAAGATCTACATCGACGGCGTCATCAGCCGCGTGTACGACAGCAATACCGGCGAGATTGCACGGGAAGCGGACGCAGTGAGCGGACGGATCGCCCCCACCACATCGCCGGTGTCGATCGGCGGCCGGGTCGAGGGCGATTCGATCAGCGGCCTGGTTTTCATAGGCAACAGCGTTTCTCCCGCCGTCATCGACGAAGTGGAGATCTACAACTACGTCCTTGATGCGGCAACGATCGCCCAAAACTACGCCGATATCACCGGCGCGGCCGTCTGTCCGGCCCCGCTGGCCAACGACCTGACCGGCGACTGTATCGTGAACCTGAACGACCTGGCCGAAATCGCGGCCTCGTGGCTGACCGACACCAGCGTTCAGCCCGCTCCGTAATTTCAAAAAATGGACAAGAACCGGTTCTCCCCGCGGACGGTCCGCGGGGAGAACCCTTCTGACATACAAACACTGTTTAATGGGAGGTACGGAAAGATGAAGAAGTATGTACTGATGGCGGCGATCCTGGCGGTTCTGGTAATCCCCACCCGGGCGGATTACTATCTGGCCGGTGAATTCAACGGCTGGACCTCGAACGGCAACCTGATGAGCGACAACGGCGACGGGACCTACACGGCGACGGTTACCGGGCTGACTGCCGGGGCCCGCTACGAGTTCAAAGTCACTGACGGAACCTGGGATTGGACTCATCCGGGACCAAACAGTTGGCTCTTTGCCGACGGCTCCGGCCAGGTCACCGTCACCTTTAACTCCAATTGGGTAGATGACGGCTGGGAGCCCGCCCTGTACCGCATCGGCCTGAGCACCGACCCGGGCGCCTGGACGCTCGCCGGTATTCTGGATTGGGACAACGCCAATCCGGCCGCTGCGATGACCTCACTGGGCGGCGGGATGTACCTGTGGAGCCAGGACCTTGCGGCCGGTACCTACGAGTGGAAGGCCGTTGTGACAGGTTCGTGGGATTCGATCAGTTGGGACGGCCGGTCCACCAATACGTCGAATATAACCCTCGTACTTGAGGAAGCCGCCACCGTCAACTTCTACGTGGACGCCCTGGGCGGCATGGTCAAGGCAGAAGTCGTCCCCGAACCGGCCTCGATGGCCCTGCTCGGGCTCGGCTCGCTGCTGATCTCGATTCGACGCAGAAAATAAAACTTGAAGATGGAAGATAGGAAGCGGGCTCCTCTCGGTTTCGGGAGGGGCCCTGACTTCCGTGGAAGTGTGAGTGAAACCGAAACAGCCGGAGGATTTAATGTTTCGAAAACTTTGCTGTATCATCTTTGGTCTCTGGACGACCGTCCTGTACGCCGCCGTCCCGTCCACGCGACCCGGCATGGGTGCCGTTCCCTACCCCGGCGGTACGACCTTCCGGGTGTGGGCGCCCCACGCGACGACGGTGAACGTGACGGGCGCCTTTAACGGCTGGAGCACCACGGCTAACCCCCTCGCCTCCGAGGGCAACGGCCTTTGGTCGGCGGACGTACCGGGGGCCGGCGTCTTCCAGCAGTACAAATACTATCTCAACGGCTCGCTGTGGAGGGTCGATCCGCGGGCGGGCGATGTCGTCAGCTCGGTGGGTGACGGAATCATTGTGAATCCTGACTACAACTGGACCCCCTTTACAATGCCGGCGTGGAATGAGCTGGTCATCTATGAGATGCACATCGGCACGTTCAATGACCTTCCCGGCGGCAGCCCGGGGACCTGGCAGACGGCGATGGCGAAGCTGGATCATATCCAGTCGCTCGGGGTCAACGCCGTGGAGATCATGCCGGTGGCGGAGTTCCCCGGCGACTACTCCCTCGGCTACAACCCGGTGAATCTCTTCGCCCCGGAAAGCGCCTACGGCACTCCCGCCCAGATGCGCCAGTTCATCGACGCCTGCCACCAGCGCGGCATTGCCGTCCTGCTCGACGTGGTCTATAACCACTTCGGTCCCTCCGATCTGGAACATTCCCTCTGGAAGTTCGACGGCTGGAGCACCTATTCGAATACCGGCGGTATTTACTTTTTTGAAAATGAATTCCGGTCCACCCCGTGGGGCGACCGTCCGAATTTTGACAGCGGCCCCGTGCGCTCCTTTATCCGCGATAACGTAATGTACTGGCTCACGGAATACAATATGGACGGCCTCCGGATGGACGGCACGGCCTATATCCGCCAGCGCGACGACGGCCGGGATGTGCCCGGCGGCTGGTCGCTCATGCAGTGGATCAACAACGAGATCGACGCCGCCTTCGCTCAGAAAATCTGCATTGCCGAGGACATGCGAGACAATGACTGGATCACCAAGACGACGGGCGAGGGCGGCGCCGGCTTCGATTCCCAGTGGGACGCGGGCTTCCATCACACGCTCGTGGGGGCCCTCGAAACGCCCGACGACGGAAACCGAAACATGTGGGCCATCCGGGACATCATCACGCACCAGTACAACGGCTGGGATACCCAGCGCGTGATCTACACCGAGAGCCACGACGAGGTGGGTGCCTCCAGCGGCAAGGCCCGCGTGCCCTCGCGGATCTGGTGGGACCACCCCGACAGCTACTATTCCAAGAAGCGCTCCACGCTCGGCGCGGGCATCGTCCTCACCAGCCCCGGCATTCCCATGCTCTTCATGGGCCAGGAGTTTCTTGAGGACGGGTCCTGGCACGACGACACGCCGCTGGACTGGTCCAAGAATACGACCTTCGCCGGCATCAAGCTGCTCTATCAGCACCTGATCGGCCTGCGCCGCAACCTTTCGCAGCAGACGCGGGGCCTGACGGCAAAGAACGTCAACGTCTTCCACGTCAACAACACCGACAAGGTGATCGCCTTTCACCGCTGGTGGGACGGCGGACCCGGCGACGATGTGGTCGTGATCGCCAACTTCGCCTACCAGGGCTTTACGAGCTACAACATCGGCATGCCGCGGGCCGGCCGCTGGCGGGTCCGCTTCAACAGCGACTGGATCGGCTACGACGCCGAGTTCGGCAACTGGAACTCCTTCGATACCCTCGCCGACGCGGGCGCCAGAGACGGCCTGCCCTATAACGCCAACGTGGGCGTCGGCCCCTATTCGCTCATCATCCTCTCGCAGGGCACAAGCCCGGACCTCGACGGCGACGGCGAAGTCGATCTGGAGGATTTTGCCGCCTTCGCGGGCGAGTGGCGGAGCGACTGCGACGCATGGGAGGCCTGCGGCGGCGCCGATTTCGACATGAGCGGCCGGGTCGATCTGGCAGACCTGGCCGCCCTGACCGATCGCTGGCTCGACGGCGCGCAGTAGGCATGAATGCAATTGAAGTTTATAAATTTGTGGAAATTGTTTTTCAGTAGGCCCTGAAAGGGCCGGCCGTTTCTTAGCCGGGGGCGTGCTTGTTGCGTCGCAGCGAAGCAAAGGCAAAAGCCCCCGGATGCTGGTATTCAAAAAAATTTTTAAGCCCCGAAGGGGCGGCGGTTTTAAGATTTTCTGCAAGAGCGGAAGGGAACTGATCGTCCATGAAAGCAACGAGTCTGTTCGTCATTGGTTTCTTTACAATTTCCTCTGTCGCTTTTTCGCAGGTTTACACGACCTATCACTGGCACATGCAGCAGCCGATCTACTGGCCTGAGGTAAGCGGGTGGAACAGCCGCACGTACGAGAAGGCGTATGAAAGCATGATCGGCGGCCGGCCGCACCCGGAAAATGATCTCTATCAGATTTTCGGCTGGGCCGACCGGGTCGCGGCGTATCAGTACCGCGTGCGCGATTCGATCGCGGCCATCCTGCCTCCCAACGGAGGGGCGCAGATGTCCTATTCGGGCTGTCTCGTGGAGAATATCGAAAGTCTCGCCTCGGCCGGGGTGCTGGGCTATGATGACGGCTGGGAAAATGCCAACCGCGAGGCGCGAAGCTGGCTCACCTCCGGCGGCCACCGCAAGCTGGACATCGTCATCTTTCCCTACCATCACGCGCTGGGGCCGCTGGTCGATGAGGCGACCCTCCGCAAGGAGATTCAGATCTACAAGGCCCTCTACCCCCAGGTCTGGGGTCCCGGCCTTTCCACCGGCTATTTCCCCGCTGAGCTCTCCTTCAGCGAGCGGATGATCCCCGTGCTCGTCGAGGAGGGCATCGAATGGGTCTTCGTGCCCAACAACCATCTCTCCCGGGCCTGCGCAAACTTCCCCCTCACACTGGGCACGGGCGGCGAGATGTGCGATCCGCCTAATCCCGCCGACCAGATCAACCCGCCGCAGGCCAACTGGTTCGCCAAAACCATCGAGCGCGGCTGCACGCCGAAGAACGCCTACCCGTTCGCCTACCAGCCCCACAAGGCCAAACACGTGGACCCTGAGACAGGGCAGGAGTATAAGATCACCATCGTGCCGGTCGCCCAGGCGATGAGCTGGTCCGACGGCTGCCAGCAGTACGGCACGGGCGACAATGACCAAATCGCCTGGGTTGATGATCCGATGCTGATCGTGCTGGCCCACGACGGTGACAACGCCTACGGCGGCGGGTACTCGTACTACATGGAAAGCGTGCCCCGGTTCTGCGCGGCCGCCGCCGCAAAGGGCTACGTGCCCACGGTCGTGGAGCAGTACCTCGAAGAACACCCGGTGGCGGACTGGGATGTGGTGCACGTCGAAGACGGCTCGTGGATCAACGCCGACGGCGACTTCGGCTCGCCCGATTTCATCAACTGGAACTGGCCGCTGTTTAACGCGAGCGGCGTGTTCGATATCCCCGGCGGCTGGGCGGAGGACGAGCGCAACTGGGCCGTCATCACGGCGGCGCAGAACCGCGTCCAAACGGCCGAGCAGATCGCCGGCGGCGTCCGCATCGAGCAAATTCAGGCCCCCACGTCGGCCGCCACCCCGGCTGAGCTGGCCTGGCACTTCTTCCTGCCGTCCGTGTCAAGCTGCTACATGTACTACGGCACGGCCCTCGACATGGAGGTCAAGCCGACCATTGCCTGCAACAACGCCATTGAACAGGCCAACCTCGTCATCGGCGACGCTTCGCAGGACCGGACGCCGCCGACAATCTGGATTCCGCAGCAGCTCCCGCACAATCCCGGCGGCGTCGGCTTCGGCTCGCTGTGGGGCTACCGGCGAGTCGAGCACGCCCGCGATTTCTGGGTGTGGACCTTCGTCGCGGACGTCTCCGGCGTTTCGAGCGTGACTTTCAAGTACCGCCTCGACAACGACGGCGTCAACCCGCTCGCCTCCAATCAGAACGAAACGTTCGCGGGCGGCGCGGAGGTCGGCCCGTGGATCAGCCTGCCGATGCAGGCCCGCGCCTTCCCCGCGGGCAACGTTTACAACAACCCCGACATCGACTTCTTCGAGATGCCCCTTGAGATCGCGGACGAGTATTACATCCACGTCACCGAGCCCGCCATCGTCGAGACCGGCGGCGTGCTGGTGGACTACTATATCGAGGCCGTCGACACAAAGGGTTTTGTCAAACGCTCACCCATCCTGCACACCTTTGTCGGTACCGGCGACGGCGGATCGAGCGGCCGGGCCATCTCGTGGGAACCGGAAAACCCGGAGGCGGGAGATACCCTTTCGATTTATTATGATCTGACCCAGGGTGTCCTGCCCGCCGATACGGACCCGGTTTATATTCACATCGGTCACAGCGGCTGGCGGGAGATCATTACCCCCGACCCGGCCATGCGCTTTGATGCCTCGACATCCCGGTGGATTTACGAGTATGCCATCCCCGACGATGCGACGTCCGTCGATTTTGTGTTCAATGACGGGCAGGGCATTTGGGATAACAACGGCGGCCGGGACTGGCATTTGTCCGTCGCGGGGGGAAACGTCAACCACGTGTTTGTCATGGACGGTCAATTGGATGAGGGGGTGCAGCTCATCGGCACGGAAAACGGCGTCTCCTTCTATGCCGGCTGGAACCGGGATCAGTTGTATGTCGCCTGCGATCCCGCCGCCGGCGAGGACCACTTTATCTTCGTCTCCGACGGCGATTCGACGATGGTCCCCGCGCCCTGGGCCAAGTCTGGGCAGGCAACCCAATGGCGGGCCTACCTCGGCAGCGAATCGACCAACGGCTGGAGCGGCTGGTTTGACGGCGGCGGCCTTCAGACCCGCGGCAGCATTCTCGAAGGCGTGCTCGACTGGACGGCCGAGTTCGGCTCGATGCCGTCGTCGGTGTGGCTGGCTTTTGCGGCCTATGAGACCTGGGACGGCGGCCGCCTGCGGTTCCAGATCCCCGCCGGCAACGGCGACGGCAGCATCGGCCTTTCGGAGTTTTATGAACTGAAACTGCTTGGGGATCTGAACTTCGACGGCCGGATCAATATGAAGGATTTTGCGGTCTTTGCCCGGCAATGGATGGAGGCGGACTGCGATGCCGTCAACGACTGGTGCGGCGGGGCGGACCTCAATCGCCTCAACGGCGTCGATCTCGAGGATCTTGCGGCCTTCGCCGCCCTGTGGTTAAATCGATAGTCAAAACCAGGGACAGTCACCTGTTTTTCACCAATGACACGGTCATTACAATAGAAAGGATGAAAATTGAAAACGGCATGGGCGACAGTCGCATTCTTATCGTTTGCACTTTCAGCGGAATCTCAAGTCCTCTTTGAACAGCGTTTCGCGCAAACCCCGCTTCCGCAGGCCTCGAATAACGTGCAGCTTGTCGCGGACAACCTCGACTATCCGTATCACGAGGAACAAGGCCAAAGCATCCTGCTGCGCGACGAGACGGCCGGCGTCTGCTATCCGCTGCCGCAAACCGTGACCGGCCAAAAAACGCTGTACCTCAGCTTCTGCCTGCAAAGCCGAAACACGACGAACAAGGACAAGTTCGCCGGCCTGATTCTCTACAAGAACGGCCAGGAGGTCTTCGGCCTCGGCAACGACTACACCACCGAAAACTTCAGTTGGTGGCGTTCCGACGGCAAGGGTGAACCTATCGGCGAAGTCCCCGTCGCCGTCGATTCCTTTGTCCACCGGATCGTCATGCGGGTGGACTTCGACCCCGCCGGCCCCGAAAAAATCCGCATCTGGCTCGACCCCGTCACCCCGCGCACGGAGGACCGCCAGCCCGACCGCATCGTCACGGAGGTCGAACAGGAGCTGAGCTTTGACGAGCTGCGCCTCCGCTGCGGCAACCGGGACTGCGACTGGGGCTTCGACGAGATTTGCATCGGTTCCGACTGGGCCTCCGTAAATCCTGCGGACGAGGAGCCGGGAAGCTATCTCGAAGAAATCCTCCGCAATGCCAGGCCTGCCGCCGCCTCAGAGATGATCGGCGAGGGCATCGCCCGCTTCCGCCGCACCGCCGAAAGTCAGTCGGCTGAATTGCCGTCCTTCGTTCTCGAAAAGCCGCGCCCCAAAACCGGCCCGCTGGTCGCCGCGTGGAAACTCCTGCCCTGCTTCGCCGAATTGGGCGGCGAGCGGCATGTGGTCCTCGACCTTCCCGTCCAGACCGACCTCTACGGCACCGGCGAAGTCACCGGCAGTCTCCTCCGCAACGGCAGCCGCACCGTCCTTTTCAACAAGGACAACTACGGCTACAACAAGCCCGACCAGCTCTACCAGTCCCATCCCTGGGTGCTGGGGCTCCGCGAGGACGGTACGGCCTTCGGCGTCATCTTTGACACCCCCTGGAAGGCCGCCCTCGATCTTCGTGCCGGCATTCTCTTCTCCGTTCCCGCCGATGCTCCGGACTTTCCCGTCATCATCATCGAGGCCGCCTCCCCGCAGGCCGTCCTGCAAAAGCTCGCCTCCCTGACTGGCACGATGCCCATGCCCCCGCGCTGGGCCCTGGGCTACCAGCAGTGCCGCTACTCCTACTATCCCGACGCCCGCGCCCGCTGGATCGCCGACACCTTCCGCGCCAGGCAGATCCCCTGCGATGTGATCTGGTTCGACATCGACTATATGGACGGCTTCCGCATCTTCACCTTCGACCCCAACCACTACCCCGACCCCGCCGCCACCAACGACTACCTGCACGCCACCGGCTTCAAGAGCGTCTGGATGATCGACCCCGGCGTCAAGTACGACCCCGGCTATTTTGTCTATGACAGCGGCACGGCGGCCGATGTCTGGGTGCAGACCGCCGCCGGCACGCCGTATATCGGCCCCGTCTGGCCGGGTGACTGCGTCTTCCCCGACTTCACCATGCCCGCCGCCCGCCGATGGTGGGCCGCCCTCTACAAGCCGTTCCTCAGCGCCGGTATCGACGGCATCTGGAACGACATGAACGAGCCGGCCGTCTTCAGAGAGGAATCCGGCTGGACCATGCCGCTTGACAACCGCCACCGCGGGGGAGACGACCTGCCTCCCGGTCCCCATATCCAATACCACAACGTCTACGGCATGCTCATGGTCCGGGCCACACGCCAAGGCATCGTCGCCGCCCGCCCCGACAAGCGGCCTTTCGTCCTCTCCCGCGCCAACTTCCTCGGCGGCCACCGTTATGCCGCCACGTGGACCGGCGATAACGCGGCCACCTGGCAGCATCTCAAATGGTCCGTCCCCATGTCGCTCAACCTCTCTCTCTCCGGCCAGCCCTTCAACGGCCCCGACATCGGCGGCTTCATCGGCGACGCGACGCCCAACCTCTGGGCTCATTGGATCGCCGTCGGCGCCTTTTATCCCTTCAGCCGCGCCCACACCTCCACCGACACGTCGGACCAGGAGCCGTGGTGCTTCGGCCCCGCCACCGAGCAGGCCGCCCGCACCGCCCTCCAGCGCCGCTACCGCCTCATGCCCTATCTCTACACCGTCTTTAGCGAGTCTCACCGGACCGGCCTGCCCGTCATGCGGCCCGTCTTCTTTGCCGACCCCGCCGACCTTTCCCTCCGTATGGAGGACCAGGCCTTCCTCCTCGGCTCGGATGTGATGATTACCCCGCAGTGGGCCGCCGACCCCCGCTTGCCGCAGGGCATCTGGCGACCCGTTTCCATCGTCGATGAGGCCGCCGAGGCCGACGGCTTCCAGTGCTCCGTCAAAATCCGCGGCGGCGCGATCGTCCCGCTTGGCCCCGTCATCCAGACCACCGAGCAGATCACTCCCGACCTGCCGCTGACCCTCCTCGTCGTCCTCGACGAGCAGGGCCGGGCCGCTGGGACCCTCTACGAAGACGACGGCGACGGCGACGGCTTCCAAAGCGGCCAATTCTGTCTCTCCGCCTTTGCGGCCCGCCGACAGCCCGACGGCTCCGTCCTCGTCCGGTGCACCGGTCAGGAAGGCAAGCTCGCCCGCTCCAAACGCCTGGCCGCCGTCACCCTTATCGACGCCGACGGCGTCCGCCACGGATTCGGCGACCTCAACTGCGCCGTCAAAATCCTCCCAGAATAGAACCGGGGGCAATCACCAAAACCAGGGGCGGTCATCCTGTTTCGATGGCCAACGACCGAAACAGTGACTGTCCTGGTTGGCGCTGTCATTTGCGCCTCTTAAACAAAAACATTGAAAAAACCCCCGTTTCCTAAGATGATAGCGCCGTAATAAACGCTTGCGAAACGGGTTTTTCTATGTCTGAAAATAGCAATAAATCGAACGGCGTCACGCTTGACACGCCGATCCAGTACCTCAAGGGGGTCGGTCCCAGGAAGGCCGCGGCCTTCGCCGACCTCGGCGTCCAAAACGCCGGCGACCTGCTCAACTACTTCCCCCGCGACTGGCGATTTGCCCCGCCGCCCAAAAAGATCGCCGACATCCGCCCCAAAGAGCAGGTTACCCTCGTCGGCGTCGTCGAGCAGACCGACTGGCAGTCCTACCGCCGCATCCCGCTCTTTGAGGCCACCCTTGCCGACGACACCGGCCTCATCCGCGTCGTCTGGTTCCACGGCGGCTACCTCGCGGGCAAAATCGAGCCCGGCCAGGTCCTCATCGTCATCGGCGAGGCGGCCCTCTACAAGCACCGCCTCCAGATCGCCAACCCCCGCTTCCACATCCTCGCCCCCGACGAGGAGCACTCCGCCGACATCTTCAGCGGCCCCGTCTATCCCGCCGCCTCGGCCCTGCCGAGCGGGCAGATCAAGCGCGTCGTCCAGGCCCATCTCGACGAGCTCTGCCCGCAGGTCCCCGAGTATTACACGGCGGACTTCCTCAAGAAGAACGAGTTCCTTCCGCGTGCCGAGGCCTACCGTCAGATCCACAACCCGGACAATGAGGAAATCCTCGCCCAGGCCCGCCGCCGCCTCAAGTTCGACGAGCTCTTCCTCATGCAGCTTGGACTTGCCGTCAAGCGCTGTCATCTCCGCCGCATGGCCGACGCCGATGCGATGAAGCTTACCGAGGCGATCGACCGCCGCATCCGCCGCCGCTTTCCCTTCCTGCTTACCGAGGACCAGGAAACCGTCATCTCCGAGATCGTCGCCGACATGAGCAGGACCGTCCCGATGAACCGCCTGCTCCAGGGCGATGTTGGTTCCGGCAAGACGGTCGTCGCCCTCTATGCAGCCCTGCTCGCCGTCGCCAACAAGACCCAGGCCGCCATCATGGCCCCCACCGAGATCCTCGCCCGCCAGCACTTCCTGAGCATCCAGCGCTACCTCGAAGGCAGCCGGGTTCGCACGGCGCTGCTCGTCGGCGGTCTCACCGGGGCCAAGCGCCGGCAGCTATTGGAACAGATCAAGCAGGGCGAGATCGACATCGTCGTCGGCACCGTTGCGCTCCTGCAGGAGGACATCGACTTCAAGGACCTGGGTCTGGCGGTCATCGACGAGCAGCACAAGTTCGGCGTTCACCAGCGGGCGCGGCTGCGCAAGGGACACAACCCGCACGTGCTCGTGATGACGGCCACGCCCATCCCGCGGACGCTGGCGATGACGGCCTTCGGCGATCTGGACGTCTCGATCATCCGCCACAGTCCGCCCGGCCGCGGCGAGGTCATCACCCGCCAGGTTGCCCCCCAGGACCGCAAGGCCGCCATGGACTTCATCCGTCAGCGTCTTGCGGCCCGCAAGCAGGCCTACTTCGTCTATCCGCGCATCGACACCGACGAGACGGAGGCCGAGAACGGCACGCTCCGGGCGGCGACGGATGAGCACAAGCGGCTCTCCGAGAAGGTCTTTCCTGAGTTTCGCGTCGAGCTGCTCCACGGCCAGATGCTCCCCGAGCAGAAGGAGCAGATCATGGCCGACTTTCGGGCGGGGCGGATCGATGTGCTCGTCTCGACCGTCGTCATCGAGGTCGGCGTCGATGTGCCCAACGCGACGATCATGGTCATCGAGAATGCCGACCGCTTCGGCCTCGCCCAGCTCCACCAGCTTCGCGGGCGCATCGGCCGGGGGCAGAGCAAATCGTACTGCCTGCTCTTCGCCGAGACGAGCGACCCCGTCGCCCAGGGCCGGCTGGACATCATGACCCGCAGCAATAACGGCTTCGAGATCGCCGAGGAGGACCTGCGCCTCCGCGGCCCCGGCGAGCTCTTCAGCGCCCGCCAGCACGGTCTGCCGGACCTTAAGATCGCCAACATCGTCGAAGACTTCGACCTCCTGACCTTCGCGAGAAAAATCGCCTTCGACCTAATCGCCGCCGATCCGACCCTCACCCACCCGGACCACAAGGCCCTGCGCGACGCCCTGATCCAGCGTTTCGGCCCGGCCCTCGGGCTCGTCGATGTCGGCTGAAAAACAAGCAGGGCACAACTCCGCTCCTAATATAGGAGGGGTGGCCGCCTTGCGGCCGGGGTGGTCAAACGCTGACAACTTAAGCGGCCCCCTGCGAAACAAGCAAACCCAATCACTCTCCCCTTTAATGGACATAATGGACACGATGGACAAAATGGACGCAGTGGACTAAAATTTCTTGTCGCGGCGTTTCTTTCGCGTTTGATACAGCCGTTCGGTAAATCCGCCTTCTTTTTCAAAGGTCTTCGCCTGAGAATCTATCTGGTTGCCCAGCAGTTTCCGGTCCACGGCCAGCAGCGTCAGCGCAGCATTTGCCGCAATTTCAGCATAGGTGAGTCGCTTTGAGCCGTTTTTGTTTCCCTGTGTGTGAAGGGCCTCGATCCATCGGGCGATCTCATCCACGTTTTGAGGCCGCCGATCGATTAAGCTTTTTCGTCTCGGATCGTTCGGCGGCCAGATCGCCAGTTGCCGCTGCCGCAGGAACGCCTCATAGTCCTGTCGAAGCTCATCCTGGCTGGATCGGGCCACGTTGGTCAGTACGATCTCCGTCTTTTTGGAGGTCGCCGAGGCCATGCTGCCCTCCCCGATGTTATGCGATCCGCTCCGCGCTGCCTGAACCATCTGGTCATGCGTCCGGCTGCGCCTGTCGATATACCGGTCGCAGAAGCGGACGGTGAGATCATACAGAAGCTGCGAGATCTGATAGCTCTTGAGATTCCGGTATCCTCCGTGCTTTCCGATCAGCCCCTCTTTTTCCTCCATGGTCGTCTCCTTTCAATAAACGCTTCCCTTACCCTATCCGTTTTCAATCCCCCGCAGTAGCTCCCGCGTCCATAATGTCCATCTGGTCCATCGTGTCCATTCGGTCCATTAAAAAGCGTCTTTCACCACCCCCCGCCTCATCCCCTCGTTCCAGTCACAGGTTTAACGATGCCCGATTCATTTGTCAATAAAGAAGCTCATCAGCACAGGAAAGTTGAAACGA
Source organism: Anaerohalosphaeraceae bacterium (assembly GCA_050309685.1). Lineage (GTDB taxonomy): Bacteria > Planctomycetota > Phycisphaerae > Sedimentisphaerales > Anaerohalosphaeraceae > JBNRMP01. The sequence continues at coordinate 1,385 of JBNRMP010000102.1, read as the reverse complement.
ACAGTCTGGAACCATTCGCCCATCCAACCCGGCTCCCCGCCCCCATGTCCATCAAGTCCACAGTGTCCATCTGTCCACCAAGTCCACAGTGTCCACTTTGTCCATTCTGTCCACGCTGTTTACAGCGTCCACCCTGTCCATTTTGTCCATCTTGTCTATAATGTCCATTAAAAAGCTGCGATAACCCCAGGTTGCCCCAATCAAAGAAAGTGAATTATGAGGGTATAAAATTGTCAAATACTTTACTCTTCATTCATGAAAGTTGATCTACGGATCAAATTTAAATCAAAAGATCGTTCTGTTTGTGGAATAGGGCCGTACATCGAAGACGACTTTTTCTTCTTTGTATCTGATAATTCGTTAAACAGAAGTTCGTTATCACAATATATTTTACCTCCTTTGTACCAACCGAGTTGTTCTCTTTCTGAATACACATAGCGTGTCGAATGCCATAACAAGTGAGAGTTGACACTTGTAACAACATCATCGTTTGCAGAAAGAACCGTATACTCTTTACCCCATAAAAGAATAATACAGGTAAAAGGTGAGATTGGGAAGTAAACTAAAACATTTTTTATCCGCCAGCCACAGCTCATATATGTAGGTTCGTTTTTGCTTCCATTAATCATAACTACGGGATTATCCGAAGTTATAAATCGATACTTGTCTGTAGCTAATAGCAACATGGGCGTCATTTGTACTATTATTTGAGTAATCTCAGGAATGCATTTCATCATAGTGGAGATATACTTATTTGGATGCAAAACGATTTGATAAAGACTGGGATTTTCACAAATCCTCTTTGCTTCCTCATATTCTAGATTTAACTCATTTCCTGTATTCTGAAAATATTGTTCACGTGTTCGTTTATAGGCTTCCTCACTTGAAAATGCAAGATGAACCGTTAAATCTGCCATATATTGGTTTATTTCGAGATATTTTTTACGAAATTCTGGTACTCTTAGAGACATTCCCGCTATGAATTCAGATAGTATATGCCATTCTTTTTGAATCGGTAGTTTCATTGTTTTTATCCACTGTTCAAGAATTGGCTTTGCTCTTCCTTCTATTTCTGAAAAATATTCTTCAACAACATTTTCTTTTGACTTATCCTTATGATCGACGGTGTAGAAATCTCTCAGATGTGCTATATTTATGGGTTTTGTTTGAAAGACCTTTTTCTCTACAATGTCAAAAGAGTATATTTCTCCTTTTGATGTGAATCTTTCTAGGTATGAAACGGGAATAAAATGCTGTTTGAGGTTGTCCCCATGCGCTGGACAGAAACACCGTTAAGTTAAGGTGGAACTGTTCCATGGGTAACGGTTACCCGGCTCTGGGCGAGGGAGCCCGGAGGGCGACCGAGGCCAGAGCCGACGCGACGG
>JBNRMP010000101.1:0-3447 GCA_050309685.1 Anaerohalosphaeraceae bacterium | reverse complement strand
GTATCGTCTGGGAAGATCTGACCGACCATCTCAAGACGTTGTCCAGTGGAACGCAAATTGTCAAAGAGCTCGGCCGGCTGCTCATCGCCGCATAAAAACTATGAAAAAAGTCAGTCAAGTTGAGTATATACCTGATTCTGCCTAATATCGTCCAATGCTTTTTAAAGTAGGAGATTTATGGCCTTAATATCGATCGTAATTCCAGTATATAACGAACAAGAATGTCTTTATGTGCTTTATCAGCAACTTGTAAAAGTCATTGAAACTCAGCAGGAAGAATTTGAGATCCTCTTCGTCGACGATGGCAGTCAGGACCACAGCCGTCAAATTATTTATGAATTGTCCGCAAATGATTCAAGAGTAAAATATGTCTTCTTAAGCCGGAATTTTGGCCATGAGTTGGCGGCGACAGCAGGAATCGATCATGCCGCCGGGGAAGCTGTCATTCTGATGGACGCCGACCTTCAGGACCCGCCCGAGATGATCCCTCAGATGATCCGGAAATGGAAGGAAGGATATAAGATTGTTTACGGTCAGCGGGTTAAAAGAAAAGGCGAGAGGGTCCTGAAAAAACTGTCTTCTTGGATTTTTTACCGGGTCGTCCGTAAATTGAGCGATGTCGATATCCCGGTTGATACGGGGGATTATCGAATCATGGATCGGGATGTAGTCGATCAGTTTCGCCGGTGTCGGGAGCACCATCGTTTTGTACGAGGCTTGGTCGCCTGGACCGGGTTTCGGCAGACGGGTATACCATACGAAAGACAGGAACGTGCGGGAGGCAAAACCAAGTATTCATTTACGAAGTTGTTCATGCTGGCCATGGATGTGATCCTCGGCTTTTCCACCCTGCCCTTGAGACTCGGAATATGGGCAGGGTTTTGTGTATCGATCTTTTGTCTCCTGATGATCGGAGTGATCGTGTTTCAAAAACTTTTCCGGGGGATCGATATTCCGGGCTACGCACTCATTGTAACCAGTATTTTTTTCGTGGGAGGAATCCAACTTTCACTCATGAGTCTGCTGGGGGAGTATCTGGGGAGAATCTACCGGGAATCACAGAATCGACCCCTCTATGTTATCAGTGAAAAAACCGTAATGGCATCCGATGCACCTGCCTATCCGCCTCGGTGACAGATTCGGATCGCCCTTTTCCAGGCTTACAGGACGGATCAGAAGTCGGTATGGAAGACATACTTTTAGATGAGATGTTTCTCCTCGAGCAGACGCACTGGTGGTTTTCCGCCAAGCACAGCATTGTTCTGTCTCTCCTGGATCGTTGGCTCTCCCCTCGGGGGCAAACCGTCTCCCCGCCCTTGGTTTATGATCTGGGGTGCGGTTGCGGAGCCATGCTGAAACATCTCAGGGAACAGGGCTATAACGCGATTGGGATGGATTCTAACGATCGGTCTCTGCATTATTGTCGGCAGCGTCAGGTCCCGGTTCAAAAGGGGTACTTGCCGGACGGCATACCGGCCGACTTCGGAAAGGCGGACGCTGTTCTGCTGCTGGATGTGCTTGAGCACATTGAGGATGATCGAGCGGCTCTCTCCGAAGCGGCCCGGATCGTATCCCCGGGCGGACTTCTTATTTTGACCGTCCCTGCCTGTCCTTGGCTTTGGACCCGACGGGATGTGTACCATCATCATTTCAGACGCTACACCCGCTCGGGGCTGTCAGACATGATTCGGTCGATTGAATCGCTTACTCCCCTGGTGATCAGTTATATGAATGCCTTCCTTTTTCCCCTGGCAGCAGTTGAACGCGGCTTTCGAAAACTGGCCCCCCCGATTCAGACGGACCTTCGCGTGCCTCCCCCGCTCATAAATCGCATCTTGTACAATATTTATAGGATGGAGAGGCATTTTTTCTCCAGATCGCTTTCATTGCCCTGCGGATTATCCTTAATAGCTGTCATGCGGAAAGGTTAGAGATGAAATGAAAATCGCTCTCGTTTTCCCTCGATTCAAGTACCCTTCCGGCGATGTGCCCCTGGGAATCGGTTATATGGCATCCTTTCTGAGGAAACATACCTCTCATGAAGTCGTCATCATCGATCCGACATTCCAAAAGAATCCATTCTCCGCTATTGAGAAAACGTTGGCGGAGCATCGTTTCGACCTCGTCGGCCTCTCGATCATGACCCCCATGGTTCGGGACGCCTTTCGAGTCGCTGAACTCGCAAAACAGCAAAATCCAAATTGCCGGGTCATTGCCGGGGGGCCCCATCCCACCATTCTGCCGGAACACACCCTCTCCTGCGCCTCGATCGACGCGGTCTGCATCGGCGAAGGGGAACAGACACTCCTGCAGTTTGTGGAGAGCGGGGACCTGGCGAATATCCCGGGACTGGTGCTGCGAAACGGAAATACGATTCGGTGCAATCCCGCCCGGGCCTATATCGAAGATGTGGATTCTCTGCCCTTTCCGGCCTATGATCTGTATGACGTCCCGAATTATCTGAAGGCCTTTTCTCAGATGGATGTCGTTTCTTCCCGACTACGGGGATTCTTCATTATCGGCTCTCGGAGTTGTCCGTTTACCTGCACGTACTGTCAGCCGACATTGCAGAAAATTTTTGGAAAAAGATTGAGAGTTCACTCACCCGAGTATATCACGGACCTGCTGCGCCATTTGAAACGGCGGTTCGGGATCAACTCCTTTTTCTTTGCAGATGACACCCTCAACATCAACCGGAAGTGGACTTACCGGCTCTGCGAAGAACTGCAGAAGGCCCGGCTCAACCTTCTCTGGGGATGTAACTTCCGGGTGGACCTGATCGATTATGACTCCCTGAAGGCCCTGAAGGAGGTCGGCCTGCGAAAGGTGAATATCGGCATTGAATCCGGCTCGCAGAGGATCCTCGACGAAATCTATGAAAAGAAGATCACGCTGGAGCAGGTCCGAACCGCCGTGGAGACCCTGCGGTCTCTGGATATGAAAATCCACGGATATTTCATGATAGGGACCCCGACAGAAACCCTGGAGGAAATACGGGCAACCCTCCGGTTTTCACGGGAGTTGGATTTGGATGACGCCATGTTCAGCATTACGACTCCCCTGCCGGGAACGCACCTTTATGATCGCACGAAAGAACTAATCGGAAAAGACTTTGAGGATTACGATTACTATAAGCATTCCGTCTATCAGCATTCCAGCGTTCTTGATGAAACGCATCTTAACCGCTTGCGCAGACGTGCGGTCCTGGGTTTCTATCTCAGACCCAAACAGCTACTGAGGCTCCTTCGGGAAAGCCTCAGTCTCGCGGGCATGAAAAAGCTTTATCTCAAGCTGAAAAGATTTTAAGAAACGCGTTTTATTTGTATCATCCCGGTGAAGTACACCCTAGGCAAATTGGCAGGACGGTGACGGGTTGGTGAGGGGGGAGACTGCTCAGGCGACCTGGTCGGTCAGGGGGGCCGGTTTGGAGACGGCTGGTTGGGCCGG
>JBNRMP010000100.1:0-10539 GCA_050309685.1 Anaerohalosphaeraceae bacterium | reverse complement strand
GGACGCGTCGGACAGGTCAGACGGGGCGGGGAGGGCATTTTCGATGGACGGTGGACGATTGATTTGGATTGTCGCCGGAGTTTACCCTCGCAGAGACGGGGGCGGGAATGGCGGCAGTAACAAGAATAACAGGGATGCAGGGACACATGTAATCATTACCTCGGCGAGGAAATAAAGAGATCAGGAGGGCTCTGTGGAAATGCTTCAAACTATCGCCCCTTCGGGGCTGAAAAAATGTTGGGGTCCCGCTTTCCGGGGGCTTACACAAACCGGCTAAGAAACTATCGGCCCTTTCGGGGCCTTTCAAAATGGGGTTTTTTACAAAGCAGGTTCTGTTTTGTATGCTTAAAGAACGACTTCAACAGCGATTGCTGCGACCGAGTTTTTCGCAGCGACTTGTCAACGGCCCGGGTCCCCCCTTTTTGAGGTTAAAGGGGGGAGTTTTTTACATTGGGCTACGGAGGCGAGGCGGGCGGGATTGTGGTGGTGGAATTATTTGGGGATTTATTTTTCGGCGTGTTGACAGGGTGTTGGGGGATGGTTATACTCTAAGAAGCGTTGGGCAATAAATCTGAGTGATCTGATTAAGAATATCGGCTTTCTTTGCCGTGGCTTTGCTTCCGGAGTATACGTGGATGAATATTCCGGAAGCTTTTATTTTACATTAGTGCTTATTTCACAAGGAGTTATGAACATTTCCACCGGCTCAAAAGGCGTATTTTCCTGTACGGTATTAGACAACCGTCCGATCCGGGATTGCTTCTGGAAGATGCATCTTCGCTTAGATGCGGCAGGGAGTCGTGCCTTTGCCGATGTGCGGCCGGGCCAGTTTGCCGAGTTTGACATTTCCGGGGCCGCCGTGCCCCCGCCGGAGCGGATTCCGGGGCATCTGAAGGACTCGGCCCACCGTGCCGTTCTATTGAGGCGGCCGTTTAGTTTTTCCAATGTCAGCATTTCCTATTTCGAGGAAGGTCCGACCGTAAAATTAGAGATACTCTATTGCGTATTGGGCCGATCTACCATCCGGATGACCACGCTGGGGTCCGGCGCGCGGTTTACGATCATCGGGCCGCTGGGCAACGGGTTCTGGTTTCCGGAGGGGATGAAGAACGCCCTGCTGCTGGCCGGGGGCATGGGGGCCCCGCCGCTGCAGCATTTGGCGGGTTATCTCAAGAAACGTTTTCCCCAGGTTAACATTATCGCTTTTGCCGGGGCGAAGACCTGCGAGGCACTGCCCTTCTCGCTGGCAATCGGCAACCTCACCGGCATCGTCCTTGAGGAGTTTGAGCGGCTGGGGGTTCCCTCGCTGATCGCCACGGACGACGGCTCGGCGGGATTTAAAGGATACGTGACGGACTGTGCGCTGCAATGGATCGAGCAGCACCGGCCCGATCCGGCTGAAACGGTGATTTTCGCCTGCGGCCCGGAGCCGATGCTGGCCCATTGCGCCAAGCTGGCCGCAAAGACGGGCATGCTCTGTCAGGTCAGCATGGAGCGGATGATGGCCTGCGGGATCGGCCTGTGTCAGAGCTGCGCGGTGGAGATGCGAACTGAAAACGGGAAAGAAACGGAGTATAAGCTGTGCTGCAAGGACGGTCCGGTCTTTGACAGCCGCAAGGTGATTTTTTTAGACCATTGAGATGGAAAAGAAGCCCCACAATTTGGTCGATATGCAGGTCGAATTTGCGGGCCTGACGCTGAAGAACCCGGTCATGCTGGCGTCGGGGACCTGCGGGTATGCCGATGAACTGGCGCCGTTTATGGACCTCAACCGGCTGGGCGGGCTGATTACCAAGAGCATCACCCCCCTGCCGCGCAAGGGCAACCCCACGCCTCGGATCGTCGAGACTGACGCGGGGATGCTCAACGCCATCGGGCTGGCGAATATCGGCCTGGAGGGTTTTATCCGCGAGAAGATCCCGCTGCTGGAGGCCCTTGATACGGCGGTTTTCGTCAATGTGGCCGGGCAGACGATCGATGACTATGTGCTGGTTGCCGCGCGGCTGGCGGAGCAGAAGGCCGTGGCGGGCTTCGAGCTCAACATCAGTTGTCCCAACGTCAAGGAAGGCGGCATCACGTTCGGCAAAGAGCCCGCCCAGATCGAGAAGATTACGCGGGCCGTCAAGCGGGCCTGCGGCACCAAGCCGCTGATGGTCAAGCTGACGCCGCAGGTGACGGACATCGCCGCAACCGCCCGCGCGGCCGTGGAGGCCGGGGCGGACGCCCTGAGTCTGATCAACACGTTCACCGCAATGGCGATTGACCCGTGGCAGCGGCGTCCGGTGCTGGCCAACCGCACCGGCGGCCTGAGCGGCCCGGCCGTCAAGCCCATCGCCCTCTACCTCGTCCATGAAGTCTATACCCGGGTCGCCAAACCCGCCGGGATTCCCATCCTCGGCCTGGGGGGGATTCGCAACGCCTCTGACGCCGTCGAGTTCCTGCTGGCGGGCGCCACCGCCGTGTGCATCGGGACGGTCAACTTCATCGAGCCCGATGCCGCCCTGCACATCATCGAGGGACTTGAGGAGTATTGCCGCAAGAGCGGGACGGAGCGAATTTCTTCGCTGACCGGCGCCTTGCAGTAAGCCCGCAAAAAGGGTATATTATCAATCGACAAAATGTAAGACGCTCTGTGGAAGGTTCAACACTGCCGCCCCGGGGGGGAAGCTATATTAAGCGGCATAGGTTATAATCGCTCGACAGAGTCGATATTTGCAAAGAGCGGAATCAGTTTTAGCGTGCGGATTAGCGGAAAATGGATGTTCTTAAGTTACTATACGATTATTTTCCCACGGCCGTTTTTACCGGCAGCAACCTGGTTTTCATCAGCGAGGACTGGAAGGTCGAACTGGAGGAGCACAAGTGCCGCAACTTCGGCTCGACGCAGGCGAACGTGCCCATTATCCGTGTGAAGATCTTCAAGAAGGCCCTCAACGGCGAGTTCGTTACCGGGCACTATCAGGATTTCCAGATCAGCAACCTGGGGGAACTGGCGCAGCAGATCGAGCGCTACATCCAGTTTGCGGTGGGGAAAAACATCCGGGAGGAAGTCTGAACCTTATGTCGGAGGCGAAAACCACGGACGGCGGCGTGCTGCTGACGGTGAAGGTCGTGCCGGGCAGCTCGCGTACTGCCCTGGCGGGCCGTCTGGGCGAGATGGTCAAGATCAAGGTGGCCGCCGCCCCGGAAAAAGGCCGGGCCAACGAGAACCTGACGGAGTTTCTCGCCCAACGGCTGGGCATCCGCCGCCAGCAGGTTACCATCGTCTCCGGCCATACCGGCCCCGTCAAGCAGATCCGGATCGAAGGCGTCGATGCGCAGACCGTGCAGGATAAACTCAAACCATAGGAACGAGGCCGCGAAGATGCGACGAATCCTCCTTATCATGGGACTGGTGCTGACGGCCCTCGGGACCGCGGGCGGCGCCCGCCTTCAACTGGCCAACCAGGGCCTGCGGGGCCTGCAAGTCCATACAATCGAAGGGGTTTTGCGGCTGGAGCCCGAGCAGGTGGACATCGGCACGGCGGCCCTCATCATTTCGCGTCAGTGGGGCACGACGAAGACCCTCCACACCTACCGCGCGAAGATCGACAATATGGCTATGGCGATTCTCCAGCGGCTGGACGAAAAGAAACTTGTCGCCGACTACCGGGCCATCCCGGAGATCAACGACTACCTGTTCAACGAGATGGGCTTCCATTCGGTGGAGACGGCCGACGACCCGGAGGACCTGTTCCTGCACGTCGTGCTCGACCGCAAGCGGGGTTACTGCCTGAGTCTGTCGGTGCTGTACCTGGCCGTCGGCGAGCGGCTGGGGATGCCGCTTTACGGGGTGGCGGCGCCGGGGCACTTTTTTGTCCGCTACGACGACGGCCGGCACGTCTATAACATCGAGACCACCGCGGGCGGCGGCATCGCCTCCGACGAGCACTACGTTGAAAAATTCAAGGTTCCAAAGGATCATCCGCTCTACATGAAGAATCTCAACGCGATGCAGACCCTCGGCTGCTTCTTCAACAATTTGGGCAACAGCTACAGCGTCGTCGGACAGACGGACCAGGCGTTTCTGGAGCTTTCGCGGGCCGTCCGGATCAACCCGTCGCTGGCCGAGGCCCGCGTCAACTTCGGCAACCTGTGCCTGGCGAAGGGGCTGACGGACAAGGCCATCGAGGAGTACGAACAGGCCCGGCGCATCCTGCCCCGGGACCCCCGCGTGCTGAACAACCTGGGCAGCGCGTGGATGGAGAAGAAGAACTACAATCGGGCCCAGTCGTTCCTGAGGCAGTCGCTGGATATCGACCCGACGTACCACGACGCGAGGCGGGCGCTGGCCCGCGCCCTCCATGCGGACGGCCAGACGAGCAAGGCCGTCTCGGAGATCAGGGCGCTGGCTGCGCTGGAGCGGGACAACCCGGACAATTATTTTCTGCTGGGCCGGTTTTTGCAGGACCGGGGAGAGCTACACGAGGCGCGGGAGCAGTACCTGCGGGCCCTTCTTTTCCGGCCGGACTTTTCGGACGCCCGCACGAACCTGGGGCAGGTGTACCTGGATCTCGATCAGACCGAGCAGGCCGCCGAGGCGTTCAGCGAATCGATCCGGATCAATCCCGGGGACGTATCGGCCTGGTTCGGCCTGGCCCTCGCCTGCGGCCGACTGGAGCAGACGAATGACGAAATCATCGCGTACGAGCAGGTGCTGTCGCTAAAGCCGGACAGTACGGCGGCGATTCAGAACCTCGGCAACGCGCTGATTAAAGCGGACCGGACGGCGGAGGCCGTCGAGTGGAACCTGCACGGGCTGAAGCTGGAGCCGAACAATACGGGGCTTCGCTACAATCTCGGGGTGGCCTATGCCAAGCTGGAAAACTATGAAAAGGCCGCTGAGGCCTACGAGGCCGTGCTCCGCCTCGAACCCCGCTCGGCGGCGGCCCATCACGGGCTGGCCGTCTGCTGCTACTATCTCAAACAGAAGGAACGAATGCGCACGCACGCCCGGCAGGCGCGCGAGCTGGGATACGACGTACCGGAAATCCTCCTTAAGTGAAAGAAAGGAAATGCACCATGGAAACAAAGAAAAGCATCGTTAAACGCATTATCATCGCCCTGGCGGTCATCATCCTGGTCCTGCTGATCGTTGGAATCGCGGGCTTTAAGCTCTACGGCAACCGTCTGGTCAAGTTCGCCGTCGAAACGGGCGGCGCGCAGGCGCTCAAGGTCAATGTGGCGCTGGAGGAGGCCCGCCTGCAGCTTTTGCGCGGCGAGCTGGAACTCGACAATCTCGTGGTGGACAACCCGGAGGGCTATACCAATCCGCACCTGCTGAACATGGGCCGCGCCCACATCGCCCTCAACACGTCCTCGCTGATGAGCGATACGGTGGAGATCGACAAGATGGAGTTTAAAAGCGTGGCGCTGGTGATCGAGCAGAAGGGCCTGAGCAGCAACCTCCAGGAGATCATCAACAACCTGCCCAAGAGTGAAGCACCGGCCCCCAAGGAGGAGACCGCCGGCAAGAACCTGCTGATCCGGGATCTGCGCGTGGAGGAGGTCGCCGTTACGTTCAAGCCGCTGCCGCTGCCGGGCAAGGCGGGCAACGTGACCTTCAAACTGGCGCCGATCCACCTGACGGACATCGGCACCAAAGAGAAGATCGGCATCGCCCAGTTTACAGGACTGATTTTGCAGCAGATCACGATGGGCGTCGTTGAGAACGGCAAGGGGCTGATCCCCACGGAGATGATCGGCGATCTGAGCGGCGAACTGATGAAACAGGGCCAGCAGATTCTTGAGGGCGGACAGAAGGTCCTGGAGGAGACGGGCAAAGGTCTTCTCGAAGGCGGCAAGGGCGTGCTGGAGGAAGGCGGCAAGGCCGTCGAGGGTCTGAAGGGCCTGCTGCCGCAGAAGAAAGAGAAATAACCCTGTAAATCCGAAACCGAACCCAATGACGAAACGACGCATTTTCCAAACGAAAACGGGCGGGCGGCTTTGTTTTTCGGTCGCGGTGCTTCTGATGATACCGGCGTTTGGGGCCCAGGAGATGCCGCTGGCGCGGTATTTCGGCTTCGGTCCCATCGACATCCTCAAGGTGGAGGACGGGATCAGCGGGCTGACGGTGTGCGATTTCAACGGGGACGGGCTCAACGATATCGCCGTAATCAACAATCGCCAGAGCCGCATCGAGATGTTTTTGCGCCGCCGCGAGCCGCAGGAGGCGCCGGCGCCGGCGCGTCTCGATGCGGGGGAGATCAACCGGCTGGGGTTCAACCCGAACTTTGCAGCCGCGCCGATCCTGGTTACCGTTCGCCCGGTCAACCTGGCGGCGGGCGACTTCAACGGGGACGGCCTGATGGACCTGGCGTGCTATGCCGATCCCGCCGGGCTCTACGTGCTCTATCAAACTCCTTCCGAGGGAGACGAGCCGCAGTGGCAGGCGATTCATAAGATCCGAATCGACGACGGTCTGAACCGGCCGGACGGCCTGAAGGCGGGCGATCTGAACGGGGACGGCCGCACGGACCTGGCGCTGGCCGGGGAGAACGGCGTTTACGTGCTCCTGCAGGATGACGAAGGCGCCTTCGGCGAGCCCCGGCTGCTGGGGGCGGAAGGATCGATCCAGGAGATCCGCATCGGCCGCTTCAACGACGATCTTCACGCCGATCTGCTGATGGTTACGGCCGATCCCGAGCGGCCCATCGCGGTGCGGTTCGGTTACGGCGGGGGCGAGTTTTCGCCGCTGATCCGCTATGAGTGCGATCCGCCGGTCTCTCCGGTCGCCTTCGACCTCTTTGACGGGCCGGGGCAGGAGCTTTTGTATATCGACAAGCGGACCGGGCGGCTGACAGCGCGGCAGTTTGCCGTCGGCCGGGATGAATCGCAGGAGAGCGGCGAGGCGAGCCCGTTTGCGGCGACGTACCCTTTGCAGTCGCCGGCCGAGGGGGCCTTGCGCGATCTGGCGTGGGGCGACTTCAACGGCGACGGCCGCCTCGACATCGCGGTTACCGAGCCGCAGGCGGCCAAGGTGCTGCTCTATCTTCAGGACCCGGTGCGGGGGATCTCGTCGGCCGAGGAGTACCCCGGCTTTGCGAAGACGGATGCGATCCGCGCGGCGGACATCGATCTTGACGGGAAGGACGCGCTGGTGATGATCAGCGTCGAGGAGCGGACCATCGGCGTAAGCCGGTTCGACAACGGCCGCCTGACGTTTCCGCACCTGCTGGAGATCGAGGGCCAGCCGCTGGCGATGGACATGACGGACGCGGACGGCGACGGCCGGCCGGAGTGCCTCTATGTCAGCCGCGACAGCGACGATCGGATTTGGCTGCGGGTTTACGAGTGGGATACCGACGGCATTAACCTGTCAGCGGCGGCCCTGTCGCTCGAGAGCGTCAGGTCCAACCCGGACGGGCTGCGGGCGATAGACGTCAACGCCGACGGGCTGGCCGATGTAATCATCTTCCGGCTCTACGAAGACCCGGTGCTGATCGTGCAGAAGACCGATCATACGTTCGAGGTCGTCCCGGACGGGGGCAAGCAGTCGGGGCTGATCAAATCCGCCGCCGCGTCGAATCTCATCGCGGCCGAGGTCAACGGCGACGGCCGGCAGGACGTGCTGATCGCGAGGCAGAATTTCGCCCGTCACCTTCGCTTCGCGGAGGGCGTCTGGCAGATCGTCGATCAGTTCAACGCCGCCGGGCGCGACGATCAGATTCTTGTCGCACAGGCGGCCGATCTCACCGGCGACAACGTCCCCGAGATCCTGCTGCTCGACGGCCGCAAAAACCGGCTCCAGGTTCTCCAGCGGGACGAGAAACAAACCTACCGCGTCATCCGGCAGATCGATGTGGGCCCGTGGAACCCCGGCAAGCCGCTGCGGATGCTGTGGGAGTCCTTCGGGGGCCGTGAGCAGCTATTGCTCTTTGACGGCGCCAAGTTCGCGCTGCTCGACCCGGCCCGGACGGACGAGCCGGTGCTGCCGTCCGTGCTGGCGCCGGTCTTCGTTCGCGAGACCACCGTCGAGGGCGGCGGCTACTCGCGGCTGACCTGCGGGGACATTAACAGCGACGGGCGACCCGACCTGATCTGCGCGGAGTATAAGAAAAATCATATCGAGGTGCTGACGATCCCGCCGGGCGGCCGCCGGGCCGTGCCCGCCACGCGGTTTCGCGTCTTCGAGGAAAAACGCTACAGCGATTCGAATCCGCGCACGCTGGCCGAGCCGAGGGAACTGACCGCGGCCGATCTCACCGGCGACGGCCTGGACGACCTGGCGGCGATCCTCCACGACCGCATCATCCTCTATCCGCAGGACCGGTAGCATGGACGGAAGGCATGTTTTTGTCGCCGTCAGCGGAGGGGTGGACAGCTCCGTCGCCGCCGCCCTGCTCCAGAAGCAGGGATACCGCTGCTCAGGCATTTTCATGATTACCCACGACCAGGCCCACACGGCTCAGTCCGATGCGCAGCGGGCCTGCGATCACCTGGGCATCGAGCTGCACGTGCTCGATCTTCGCCGGGACTTCCAGGCGGTCATCGACTACTTCTGCGATACCTACAGTCGCGGCGAGACGCCCAACCCGTGCGTTTACTGCAACCGCGCGATCAAGTTCGGCGTGCTTTGGAACTACGCCCGAGAGCACGGGGCCGACTTCATCGCCACGGGCCACTACGCCGCCATCCGGACCTATCAGGGGCGGCCCGCTCTCTGCGCCGCCAAGGATGACGCGCGGGACCAGTCGTACGTGCTCTCGATGATCCGCCGGGAGGTGCTCGGGCACATCCTCTTTCCCATGGCCGAAATGGAAAAGCCGCGGACACGGCAAATCGCCGCCGAGACGGGCCTGCATACGCAGCATAGAAAGGACTCGCAGGAGATCTGCTTTATCCCCGATAATGACTACATCGGGCGTTTGCGGCAGTGGCGGCCGGACATCGGCGGCCGGGGCAAGATCGTCGATACCGACGGGCGGGTGCTCGGCGAACACGACGGCATCCACCAATTCACCATCGGCCAGCGGCGCGGGCTGGGCATCGCCCTGGGTCGGCCCGCCTACGTCGTCAAAATCGACGCGGGGACGAATACGGTTACGCTGGGGTCCAAGGAAGACCTGCTCAGCGGCACCCTCGAACTGGCTGACATCAATTGGCTGATCGATCCGCCGACAACCCCCTTTCACTCGAAGGTCAAGATACGGTACAATCATAAGGGTTCGCCGGCGACGGTCGTGCCCGATACCGAGCGGCCCGGCCGGGCGCGGATCGAGTTTGACCGTCCCGTCTCGGCGATCACGCCGGGGCAGGCCGCCGTGATGTACCTGGCCGACGGCTCAAATTGGCTCGTCGCCGGCGGCGGCTGGATCCGACAGACAACGGAAAACGCAGAGTGAAAGGATCATGACGGCAAACAACGCACCACAGAGGAAGGGCCTGATTATTCACCCCGGGGCCATCGGGGACGCCATCCTTGCCCTGCCGCTGGCGGGCCTGATGAAGGAGCGGCTCGGCGTTACGCAGGTGGACTGGATCGGTCGGACCGACTACGTCCAGTTCTTTCCCACGCGGACGGCCGTCGATGCGGTGCGGTCGATGGACGCGATCCCCATGTACCGCCTGTTCGAGGACCCAAAGACCTTCGATCTGGCCGACAAGGACCCCCTGCTCTACAGTTTTTCCGGCTACAGCCAGGTGGTCAGCTTTCTCGGCCGCGAATATCCCCAGTTCGAGCAGAACCTGCTCTACACCGTTCATTGCAACCAGGCGGCCCAGGTACTGATGCTGCCGGTGGTTCCGGGGGAGCTGGAGGGCCACGTGAGCGATTTTTATCTGCGCGAGCTTGCCCTTGAGAACGAGATCGAGCCGCCGACCGACAAGGAAAGCCCCATCACCATCGAGCCGACCAGCGGCGATTATACGGCGGGCTTTGACCTGCTCGAAGAGAACGACCTTGACCCGGACGATCCGCTGATTGTGATCCATCCCGGCAGCGGCGGCGAAAAGAAATGCTGGCCGCTCGACAACTTCCTGCTGCTGGCCGAGTCGCTGCTGGCCGATGAGAAGCAGATCCTCTTTCTGCTGGGGCCGGCTGAGCTGGAGCGCTTCAGCGAGGATCAGCTCGATAAGATTACGCCCTTCCGCTGCCTGTCGGAGCTCGACCTGACGCAGATTCTCCAGCTTTTGAGCGTCTGCGACGGGTATGTCGGCAACGACAGCGGCATCAGTCACATGGCCGGGGCCGTCGGCAAATCCGTCGTTGCCGTCTTCGGGCCGACCGATCCGCAGAAGTTCGCCCCCCGCGGCCCCAAGGCCCGCACCGTTTTGATCCCCCCCGACCGCTTTACAACCGTCAGCGGGCTCGATGTGGACCGTGTCCACCGGGAGCTGCTCGACCTGCTTTAGCGGCTGTGTGTTTTTCGTATGGGCTGATGTTTTCGATTGACGATTGACGATTGGTTTGGATTCCCGCCTGCGCGGGAATCAAAATAGGGAGGTGGGGAAGGCCGGAAAGGGGGGAGTGGCAGAATGGGGGGGATGGCGAGATAGAAG
>JBNRMP010000099.1:0-11874 GCA_050309685.1 Anaerohalosphaeraceae bacterium | reverse complement strand
TTTACGATCAAGCAACGGGGATTAAACCCCGTGGAGACGGTCAAAGAGGCGTTGAAAATCTATCTCCAAACCGCCACCCTGCCGCCATTGAAAGAATTCACCGCTTCAAATGGCTAAAATCTTACATCTTTTTGTTATTTTTATTGAAGTTTGAAAAAATAGCTAAACAAAGGTATCATTCCCGTGCAGGCGCGAATCCGGCGGTGATGTTCACACACACTCGTAAAGTGAATACGTCATTCCCGCGCAGGCGGGAATCCAGCGAAATCGCCCTGGATTCCGGCTCAAGACCGGAATGACAGCTTGGGCCTTTTGCCTGAATGGTTAAGCTTATTTTTCAAAAATCAATAATTTGTTTAGAATTTAGAGTTTAGAATTTAGGATTTTTTGTATGCCCTGGTTGTGGTTATTCATTGCGGGTCTGTTTGAGACGGCCTGGGCCGTCGGGTTGAAGTATTCCGACGGCTTCACTCGCTTTTGGCCCAGCGTCTATACCCTGGCGACGATGGCCGTGAGCATCTTCCTGCTCTCCGTCGCCCTCAGGAACCTCCCCGTCGGCACCGCCTACGCCGTCTGGACCGGCATCGGCGCCGTCGGCACCGCCCTCTACGGCATCCTCGTCTTCGACGAGTCCCGCTCCGTCCTCCGTCTCCTCTGCATCGTCCTCATCATAACCGGCCTCGTCGGCCTCCGCCTCTTCTCAAAGTAGAATCAAACCAATGACTTCCGGGCTTTTCTCCTACCATTCTGCCCAGTATATAATTTCATTCTCCTTTTTGCTGATCGCTACACCCCATCGCGGGTCATGCTCACCCGTTTTATTTGGATCTTTATGCAAGTTAAAGATTCCAAAATCTTCAGACAGTCGATGCGCCTCGTATGTATTGCCCCGTGTAAACGTATAGAACCAAATAAAGCTTTCTGCCGAAAAAAGCACGGCCTCCGGTTGTTTATATATCTCATAGAGCTCATTGATTTTTTGGGAACTGGTTTGATAACGCAATTCCATCCAGGCATCTGCCTGTAAAAAAGCGGGGCGAAAATAAAACTTCACATTGGATGCGTCTTTCGGAATCGGCCGGGGAAAATGCCGGACATACTCTTCCCCATACTCCTTCCATCGTTCTAAAACCATTTCATACCTGGCAGGATCAGTAACAGGAGTAGCGGCTCGTCTAAATTGCCAAAAGAAATAAAACAGGGTGCAAACTGCAAACGTCGATACAATGCAAAAAGCTATGGAGAAAGCACGGACAATCCTTTTTCCTTTAAAGATGGCAAACGTAAAACACAGCAAGGCAAGAGGAATAAAGAAGGGCACATAGATCCCCA
Organism: Anaerohalosphaeraceae bacterium; assembly: GCA_050309685.1. Taxonomy (GTDB): domain Bacteria; phylum Planctomycetota; class Phycisphaerae; order Sedimentisphaerales; family Anaerohalosphaeraceae; genus JBNRMP01. The sequence goes on along the minus strand of JBNRMP010000099.1, from coordinate 10,542 downwards.
TGATTCCAAAAACTATGCCATAAACCGCCAATATGATCCGGACAATTTTCATAAAATAACTTTAGACAATCTTTACTCTCGCTTGGCTTTTCTTTTTTGAGGCCTTCTGCACTTCCGTATGGTAGCCGATTTGTTTAGGGGACTTTTCATCTGTTTTGATCATCTCGGCCAGCACAGCGAAGACCTGACGAAATTGCTCATCGTATTTCCGTTCGAGCGATTCAATCTTCTTGCGAAGCTGTACATTATCCGTCAGGATTCGGCGAAGTTCCACAAATGTCCGCATGATGGCGATATTAACCTCAATCGCCCGCCGGCTGTTCAGGACGCTCGAAAGCATGGCGACCCCCTGCTCTGTAAACGCATACGGCCGGTAGCGAGTGCCGCCGCGCCCGTTTGAGGTCACAATTTGTGACCTCAAACGATTCCATTCCTCATGGGATAATTGAAACATAAAATCGAGAGGAAATCGCTCTTTATTTCGTTTGACCGCTTGATTAAACACCTTGGTTTCTACTCCATAAAGCTCTGCCAGATCATAACTTAGCATCACTTTCTCGCCCCGCAGCAGAAAGATGCACCGCCGAACCAACTCCGCCGGAATAATCGACTTCGCCTGCCCTGTATTCATCCGTCACCTCCCAAAACCATCTTGAAGTCACAAATTGTGATTTCAAATAATACTCCTGACCTTCACAACTTCCGGTCCAGCTTCCGATACGCAATCGCCTCCGAGACATGCTGGCCGAGGATGACCGGCTCGCCTTCGAGGTCCGCGATGGTCCGCGCGACCTTGCAGATCTTATCATGCGCCCGGGCCGAGAGCGCAAACTCGAGCATCGCCTGCCGCAGCATTCCTTCCGCCGTTTCATCGAGCTTGCAGAACGCCTCCACCTGCCGGTGGCTCATCGTTGCGTTGGTCGTAAACGGGCTGCCGAACCGCCGCATCTGCAAATCGCGGCACTGCTGCACGATCCCGCGAATCTCCGCCGAACCGCTCCCGTTCTGTCGCCCGCGCAGCTTGCGAAACTCCACCGGCGGCACCTCGATATGGATATCCATCCGATCCAGCAGCGGCCCGGAAATCTTCGACATGTACCGCTCGATCTGCGTCGGCGTGCACCGGCACTTCCGCGCCCGCGAGCCGAAGTACCCGCACGGGCACGGATTCATCGCCGCGACCAGAATAAACCGCGCCGGGAACCGCAGCGTCCCCTTCGCCCGCGACACCGTCACCATCCCCTCCTCCAGCGGCTGGCGGATCATCTCCAGCACATGCCGCGGAAACTCGGCGAACTCATCGAGGAACAGAATCCCGTGATGCGCCAGCGACAGCTCGCCCGGCCGCGGATGCGTTCCGCCGCCCACCAGCGACGGCCCCGACGCCGTGTGGTGCGGCGCCCGCACCGGCCGCGTCGCGATCAGCGCCTTGTGCTTCTCCAGCAGGCCCACCGACGAATACACCCGCGTCGTCTCCAGCGACTCGGCCAGCGTCATCGGCGGCAGGATCGTCGCCAGCCGCTGCGCCAGCATCGTCTTGCCCGCCCCCGGCGGCCCGATCATCATCACGTTATGCCCGCCCGCCGCCGCGATCACCAGCGCCCGCTTGACTGACTCCTGCCCCTTGACATCCGAAAAGTCCGCCTCGTACGCCCCGCACTCGGCAAACAGCGCCTCCAGGTCCACCGCCGCCGGCTCCATTGGCAGTTGATCCGACAAAAACGCCGCCGCCTGCGCCAGCGAGCCGATCGGATAGACGTCAATCCCCTTGACCACCGCCGCCTCCGCCGCGTTCTCCATCGGCACAATGATCCCCCGAAACTCCTGCGCCGCCGCCGTCATCGCCATGCTCAGCACCCCGTTCACCGGCCGCACCCGCCCGTCCAGTGCCAGCTCTCCCGCGATGACAAACTCCCGCAGCCGCTCCGCGTGCAGACACCCGCTGCATACCAGCATCCCCAGCGCGATCGGCAGATCGAACGCCGGCCCCATCTTCTTCACATCCGCCGGCGCAAGATTGACCAGCGCCTGCGTTTCCGGGTATTTGAATCCTGAATTGACAATCGCGCTTCGCACGCGCTCGATGCTCTCCTTGACCGCCGTATCCGGCAGCCCCACAATCACCGGCTTATCGAATCCCCCGCGAGAGACATCCACCTCCACCTCGCACAAAACGCCGTCGATCCCCTCCAGTGTCACCGAATATAGCCGAGATAACATAGTTTGAACCTCCACATGCCCGTTTTTTCCTGGGTCAGCCGCATTGTAAAGGCCCAAAAATAGAGGAGCAAGCTTTTTTTTATCGCAAACTCTCCATGCCCCGCACAACATCCTCCTTCAGAAGAAGTATCCGGGCGGGGAAAGAGTTATGTCGGCCGGCTAAGCATACCACCCTTTCTCCCCGGAATTTCCCTTTACCATATTCAGCAAAAAGAAAGGTCCGATTCAGAAGTTTCCTGCGAGTAGGGACCCCCATATTTGCATATAAACAAAGGATGAAGGCGTTCAGAGAAAAGGAAAACCGCCGTGAAAGACACAGAATTCATCAAAAGAGTACAGGAGCAGATACAAGCAGAAACCATGCAGGAGGCCGCCGAGATTACGCGGGCGACACTGGGCACGCTCGGTGAGTTGCTCTCCCCTACGGAGCGCCGCAAGCTGACCGCCCAGCTTCCCGGCAAGCTCAAGGAATACGCCAATGCCTGGGACCATACTCTCGACGCCGCCTTGTCGCTTCCGCATTTCCCCCTTGAGAAGTTTTACACCCGGGTAGCGGCCAGGGCGAACCTGCGATACCCCGAAACCGTCCGGCGAACCATGGCTGTCATGCGGGTCCTTACTGAGCAGGTCTCCGAAGGCCAGATAAACGATGTGCTTGATGAGCTGAGCCCTGAGTTCGAGGAGCTCTTTACCGGCCAGCCCGTAGGGCCCGTCTCTCCCAGTCGCGTCAAAGGCGGACTCGGATAAAACTGAAAATGAAAGGGCGATGAAAATGAACAAGCTGGAGACTCTGTTTTGGGATGTTCATACCCAGGTCGATTTCATGGAGCCGGAGGGTAAACTCTATGTGCCCCACGCGATGAAGATCATCCCCGTCGTCAACTCAGTCCGCCGGTTCGTCTTTGAGCACGATTTTTCCCTCCTCGCCTCCACCGACTGGCACACCCGGACCGACCGGGAGATCTCCCCCGAGCCGGACTTCAAAGAAACGTATCCCGAGCACTGTATCGCCGGCAGTCCCGGCGCTGAGCGGGTCGGCATCCTCGGTGATCGGCCCATCCATGAAATCCCCAACCGTCCCGTTCCCGAAAATCAGCTCCGGGCCATGGTCCAAAGCCGGCCGTTCCACCTCGTCATCCGCCAAAGCACGGTCGATGTCTTCACCAACCCCAACACACTCCCCCTGCTGGAGATCCTTCAGCCCCAAAACGTCGTCATCTTCGGCGTCGCCCTCGACGTCTGCGTCCTTCACACCGTCGAAGGCATCCAGCGGTGGGGTCGCTCCCGCATCACCGTCCTGGCCGATGCCGTCAAGGGGCTCGGCAGCCGCCCCGATGCCAAGATCCTTCAGGAATGGCAGGACCGCGGCATCCGCATCGAAACCTTTGCCGAGGTTAAAAAGGAACTGCTGGATGTGGCCGCTAAATGAGACGCCGGGCCTCCTGACCGATCTCTATGAATTGACGATGGCCCAGGCCTACTTCAACCGGCGAATGACAGGTCGCGCCTGGTTCGAGGTCACCATCCGCCGCCTGCCCGACCGCTGGGGCTATTTTGTCATGGCCGGGCTGGAGGAACTCGCCGATTACCTCGACGCCTTCGCCTTCTCCGCCGCCGACCTGGACTTCCTCGACTCGCTGGGCCTCTTCTCCTCCGAGTTTCTTCATTATCTTTCCACTTTTCACCCCCGAGCCGACATCCGCGCCCTGCCCGAAGGGACCGTCTTCTTCCCTGAAGAGCCGATCCTCGAGGCGGGCGGCCCCCTGATGGACGTCCAGCTTTTGGAGCCGTATGTCCTCAACATCATCGGCTTTTCGACCGTAACCGCCTCGCTGGCCGCCCGTATCATGCAGGCCGCTCGCGGCCGGTCCGTCATCGACTTCGGCTTCCGCCGCGCCCAGGGACCGCTGGCCGCCCTCCGCGCTGCGCGGGCGGGGCAGATGGCGGGCTTTGCGGCCACCAGCAACGTCCTGGCCGCCCGGCTCCTGAACATGCCCCCCTCCGGCACGATGGCCCACTCTTACATCGAAGTGCACAAAAACGAAGAGGAGGCCTTCCGCCTCTTCTGCGAGCTCTACCGGGAGAGAGCGATCCTGCTCGTCGATACCTATGACATTGAGAAGGGCATCCGCATTGCCGCCCGCGTCGCCCGCGACTTCTATAAGGAAACCGGGGTCCGCATCCGCGGTATCCGCATTGACAGCGGCGACTTCATCGCGTCCGGCCGTTTCGCCCGTGAGCACTTCCGCCGCGAAGGTGTGGACTTCCTGAAGATCTTCGTCAGTTCTTCGCTCGATGAGTACGTGATCGATGATCTAACGAGCAGCGGGGCCGAGATCGACGGCTTCGGCATCGGCGCCAGCTTCACCGCCTGCCGCGAGGCCCCCTCCGTGGACATCATTTACAAGATCAGCCAATACGAGGACCGCCCCCTCTTCAAGACCTCGCCCGACAAGGTCACCCGTGCCGGACGCAAGACCCTCCGACGTCGCATGCAAAACGATTGTTATGTCGAAGATGTAATTGTTCCCTGCCGCGAAAACGATCCGCAGGACCTGCTCGTCCCCTTCACCATACCCGAACTGATGGCCGCCGTCCAACAGCGTCTTCAACAGGAACTGGCCCGCCTCCCCGACCCCGTCAAACACCTCCGCACCCCCGCCTCCTACCCCGTCCGCTTCAACCTGCCCGCCTGACAAAACCAGGGACAGTCACCATAAATCCGCGTAATCCGCCGTTGCTTTAATCTATCGCGTCCCGTACCGCTCCTCAAACGCCGCGATGATCTCTTGAAACTCCGCCCCCAGCCGCATCATCGTCTCCCGCGCGATCGCCTCCGGCACGCCGCCGTAAAACGCCTCCGCGATGGCTCCCGCGATGCACGCCTGCGTGTCCGCGTCCCCTCCGAGCGACACCGCCAGCCGCACCGCCGACTCGAAATCCGCCGACTCCAGAAAGCAGATAATCGCCTCCGGCACGCTGCCCCGGCAGGAGGAATCGAACCCGTACCCCGGCCGGATCGCCTCCACCGTCCGCCCCAGGTCATAGCCGAACCGCTCCTCGACGGCCGCCCGGATCGCCGCCTTATCCGCCCCCGTTCGCGCCAGAAATACCGCCAGCGCAACGGCCTGCGCCCCTGCAATCCCTTCCGGATGATTGTGCGTCGCCGCCGCACTCTTCGCCGCCTCCTCCAGCACGGCCTCGATGGAATCAAACGCCCACCCCACCGGGCTCACCCGCATTGCCGACCCGTTGCCCCAACTGCCGTACGGCTCCGGCCGCTCCGATGCCAGCCACTGCCGAAAACTCCCGCCGTAGCCGCGGTTGGGATACCGCCGCCCAAACTCCCAATACGCCCGCCCGTAATCGATGCGATGCAGGATCGCGCAGGCCGTCGCCATCGTCAGCACCGTATCGTCCGTAAACCGGCACTCATGCACAAACAGGGGAAACTCCGCCGACTTGATCCGCCCCCGCCATCCCTCATACACCGACCCAATCACATCCCCCGCCGCCGCGCCTAAAATCATCCCAGCGTTCTCCCTTCTCCTTCTGATTGATTTACGGTTGCTTTAAGCTTACAGATTCGCCAGCCGCTGCTGCTTGTCATGGTCCTGCAGCGCTGCGATCAGTTCCTCCATCTCGCCCATCAGCACCTTATCCAGCGAATACAGCGACAGATTGATCCGGTGGTCCGTGACCCGGTTCTGCGGAAAGTTGTAGGTTCGGATCCGCTGCGACCGGTCGCCCGAACCGATCATTGTCTTCCGCGCGTTGGACCGCTCCGCCTCGGCCTTGGCCCGGTTGTACTCATAGATCCGGCTGCGCAGAATCCGCCACGCCTTGGCCCGGTTCTTATGCTGGCTGCGTTCGTCCCGCATACTCACCACGATCCCCGTCGGCACGTGTTCGAGCCGGATCGCGCTGGCAACCTTGTTGACGTTCTGCCCGCCCGGGCCGCCCGCACAGCTCACGTTCTCGATCACGTCGTCCGGGTTGATCTCCACATCCACCTCTTCCGGCTCCGGCAGCACCGCCACCGTCGCCGCCGACGTATGAATCCGCCCCTGCGACTCCGTCTCCGGGACGCGCTGCACGCGGTGCCCGCCGCCTTCATATCCCAGGTGCGACCAGACGCCGGCGCCCTTGATGTTCAGTGTAATCTCCCGAAAGCCCCCCATGTCCGTCGGCGACAGGTCCATCACCTCGGCCTTCCAGCCCATCTTGTCGGCATACCGCGTGTACATCTCGCAGAGGTCCTTGGTGAACAGCGCCGCCTCCTCGCCGCCCGTGCCCGCCCGAATTTCCATGATGACCGAGTCCACCGACGCATCGTCAGCCATCACGAGCGTATCCTTGATGTCCTCCATGAGCGCGGTCTGCTTTTCCTCCAGTTCCTCGACCTCCGCCTCGGCCATCTCACGCAGCTCCGCCTCGACTGACGGGTCCTTCGCCATCTGCCGGTTTTCCTCGATCTGCCGGCCCAGCGCCTTGAACTGCCGATACCGCTTGACCATCGGCATCAGCTTGCCCTGCTCCTTGGAGAGCGGGATCAGCCGGGCCGGATCGGATGCGACGGCCGGATCGTTGATCTGACGCTCAATTTCGAGACATCGCTGGTCCAGTTCCTCCAGCTTCCGAATTACCGACATGTTCTGCTCATTAACTGACATAAATCCTTCTTTATTGCTGAAATGAGTCTTGTAATCCTTATGCACTGACTACAAAAAAATTACGCTGTCGATCCCTCCGGTGAAGAAAGGGCCAACAGCGCAATATTGGGTACTGTAACTAAAATAGCTACTTCTTATCTTTTTTCTTGAAGTACTCGCCGCCAAACTTCTTCTGGAACCGTTCGATCCGACCGGCCGTATCGACGAACTTCTGCTTGCCCGTATAGAACGGGTGACACATCGAGCAGATTTCCGCATGGATTTCCTTGGCCGTGCTGCGCGTCTCAAACGAGTTGCCGCACCCGCAACGAACCTTCACAACCTGATATTCAGGATGAATACCTTCTTTCATTGTAGTATCTCCAATTTCACTAAGGAAAGCTAAACATTATAACAGAGTTTTTCCCTTTTGCAAGCAAATTTTTTTGAAAAATACAGGACACACCCCCTCCTTTTTCGCTGCCCCAATACGAATAGTACGCTCCTGTTACATACTTGTTTTGCGGGTGGGGGGTCGTGCCATCGACGGTATAAAATAAGGGGTCCGGAAAAGTTTGACAGGGTCTTCCTGTTTGGTATAATCATGATACCAATGTGGAATAAGCCCAAAATAGAAAAAGATCTGCTGCATTTAAAGGTGATACGCCGGATTTTATCGCAAATCGGCTCCGGTGTCTATAGACAGGGCCAGCGGCTGCCGGCCGAGCGAAAACTCTGTGAGGCCTTCGGCGTCAGCCGGGGGACGCTGCGTCGGGCACTGGCCGATTTGAAGAAGATGGGAGTGGTGCAAATCGAGGCCCAAAGCGGGGCGTATGTCCAAAAGACGTCGAAGTTAGGCGCTGCACATCCGGTCTTGCCTGCCGACATTATTCAAACGACTCTTTCGGAGATTCTGGCGGCCCGCAAGGCCATCGAGCTGGCGGCCATCGAGCTGGCCTGTCAACGGGCCTCTAAAACCGACATTAAATTGCTTCAACAGTGCATCGATCAGATGGAGGCAAATGTGGACAGTCTTCCCGATTGCCTTCAATTTGACATGGCCTTTCATGAACAGCTTGTCAAATCCAGCCGAAATCCCGCCCTGATTGCCGCCTTTGAGGCGATTTCCGATTATCACCGGTATTCCCAGATTTTCAGCAGTTCTTCCGAAACCTGTGAAACGGATGCGATTAAGCACCACCGTCGGATTTTAGCGGCGCTCTCGGCCGGCAACGCCTCAAAGGCGGTTTCGGCCCTGCGGCGGCATTTTGATGATATGCTTACAACAACGACAGAGGACCTATGAAATGATGACACGAATACCGGGATTTATTGATTTGCAGGTCAACGGCTATCAGGGCGTTGACTTTTCGGACAGCCGTTTGTCCGTCGACGCCTGCGCCAAGGCGTGCCGAGCGCTGTTGTCGCACGGCACAGCCGCCTTTTTACCAACGGTGATTACTTCGGATGCGGCGACTTACCGGCGTAACCTGGCGATATTAGCGGAAATCATCGAAGACAATGCCTTCAAAGGCAAAGTTCTGGGGATTCATGCCGAGGGACCGTTTATCTCCCGGCTAACCGGTGCGGTCGGTGCTCACAATCCGGCGTATGTTAAAAAACCTTCACTGAAGTTCTTTGAGAAAATGCAGAAGTGGGCCAAAGGCCATATCCGGCTGGTAACGCTGGCCGCGGAGGTTAAAGGGGCGGCGGAACTGACCCGTGAGCTGGTCAGGCAGGGACTTGTCGTTTCGCTGGGGCACCAGATGGCTTCTTATGAAGACCTGGTTCGAATGGCCGATGCCGGGGCCGCAACCATAACTCACCTGGGCAACGGCATGCCCAACCTGGCGGACCGCCATCGCAATATTCTGCTGGCGGGACTGGCCGAAGATCGATTAACCGCGATGATCATTGCCGACGGCCATCATCTCCCGGCCTTTGTCGTCAAAACGATACTCCGCGTCAAGGGGCTCGGCAAGACCATTGTGACCAGCGATGCTTCACCGATCGCCGGGTGCGAACCGGGCGTCTATAAGGTGCTGGGCAACCGCGCGGTATTGCGTCCGGACGGATTGCTCTATAACCCTGAAAAAATGTGTCTGGTCGGCTCCTCCTTTACAATGCTGGAATGCATGAACTGGCTGCTTAAGCAAAAGCTGCTCAGTCCGGAGGACGCCCTGCAGGTTGGTTTTGTCAATCCGCTGAAAATGATTCGAGTAAAGCCGTCGATCATCAAAAGCAAGACGGCTGTTGTATATCACAAACGAAACCGTCAATTTACAATCACCCAATAAGTTCAGGAGTCAAGCGATGGAAAAATATATTTTCGAAACAAAAGATCAAATGGGCGCCGCCGCCGCAGAACGGGCCGCCGGGAAGATTCAAAAAGCCATCGAACAACAGGGCCGGGCCAATATCATTTTGGCCACCGGTTCCAGCCAATTCGAGATGCTCAAACATCTGGTTCAGGCGGACATCGACTGGTCCAGGGTGACGATGTTTCATCTGGATGAATATGTAGGGCTGCCCGACACCCACCCGGCCAGTTTTCGCAAATATCTCAAGGAACGCTTTGTCGATCAGGTCGGTCCCTTGAAAGCCGTCCACTTCGTCGCCGGCGACGCTCCGGACCCTGCGGCCGAATGCCGCCGTCTGGGCAAAATTATCGCACAACATCCGATTGATGCGGCATTGGTGGGGATCGGCGAGAACGGCCACCTGGCGTTCAATGACCCTCCGGCGGACTTTGAGACGGAAGAGCCGTATATCGTGGTTCGGCTGGACACCGTCTGCCGCCGTCAGCAGATGGGCGAGGGGTGGTTCGCGACGCTGGAAGATGTGCCGCAGGAGGCCATCTCCATGAGCATCAGGCAGATCATGAAGAGCAAAAGCATCGTCGTGACGGTACCGGATGAGCGTAAAGCCCATGCGGTACGCCAGACCCTCCTGGAAGAGATTAGTCCAATGCGCCCGGCCTCTATCCTGCGGCAGCATCCGGATTGCGTGCTCTATATGGACCGGCCCGCCGCTTCACAGTTGTGACCGGCTCGGGGAAACCTCTTTATTCAGCAGATAGTACCGCCGGCTTCGGCAACCAAAGATACGCTCCAATAGCGGTTATGCTATTGGAGCGTTTTTTAGATGGTATCATCCCGGTGAAGTACACCCTAGGCAAATTGGCAGGACGGTGACGGGTTGGTGAGGGGGGAGACTGCTCAGGCGACCTGGTCGGTCAGGGGGGCCGGTTTGGAGACGGCTGGTTGGGCCGGCGGTGTCCAATTGGCCGGCAGCAGGTTATCGATTTGGCTGGCCGGCCAGGTGGTGACCTTCCGGAGCACGTCGCTGAAGTAGACAAAGGGGTCGTGGCCGTTGGCTTTGCAGGCGGCCACGAGGCTGTAAATAATTGCCGCCCGCCGGGCCCCGGCCTCGCTGCCGGCAAACAGGTAGTTCTTGCGGCCGATGACCACCATCCGGAGCATCCGTTCGGCGGCGTTGTTGTCGATGCTCAGTTCCGGATCCTCCGTATACCGCTGGAGCGCCTCCCACTGGTTCATCGCATACCCGATGGCCTTGCCCATCGGGCTTTTCGGCAGCACCTGGTCCTGGTATTCGCTCAGCGCCGCCCGGATCTCACTGAAGATCGGCAGGGCCTCGGCCTGCCGGACGG
>JBNRMP010000098.1:0-4483 GCA_050309685.1 Anaerohalosphaeraceae bacterium | reverse complement strand
CTTTACGATCAAGCAACGGGGATTAAACCCCGTGGAGACGGTCAAAGAGGCGTTGAAAATCTATCTCCAAACCGCCACCCTGCCGCCATTGAAAGAATTCACCGCTTCAAATGGCTAAAATCTTACCATATATTGAAGTCTATTTCTGATCTGATTCGGGTTGTCTTGGAGAAAATTAAAGGTGTCCGGTACAATATAGAAGTGAATATTGTTGACGTTCAACTGCCCACTGGTAATCTTGTGCATTGTAGATGGCAGCGATCCGAATCTTTTAAAAAGTTCATACGTGTATGCCGATGCCCAGCCGGTCTGCATGCGAGTGCATTCGCAGGCCGCCCCAACCGATCCCAACCTCTATGAGCCGCACTGGTACGTCCACGACCGCCTCGGCAGCGTCCGGCAGGTAGTCAAGTTGAACGAATTTAGCCGGACCCAGGTCGAAAACCGCTACGCCTACACCCCCTTCGGCGAGGACCTGGCGGCGGTCACAGCCGAGACAATCGCCAACCCCTTCCAATTCACCGGCCAGTGGTACGACGAAGAGATCGAGCAGTACTACCTGCGCGCCCGCATGTACGACCCCGCCATAATGCGCTTTACGGCGAGAGACCCCCTTAAAAATTCTCCTAAAACTCCATTGACGATAAACAAGTATTTGTACTGTCTCAATGATCCAACTAACAATCTTGATTTGGATGGTAAAATGGCCCTTCAAATCATGGATGTTCTTACAACGGGAGCAGAGGTCCATGCCGCGGTAATAGGTACTGCTGCCTATGGTGTCAGCCAAGGAGATTGGCGTTTCATTCAACTCGGTATAATAATGGAGCAGATGGCAGCTCCGGCTATAGCCATGCAGATGATGGCATTAAAGCCCAACATTTCTGCCAGATTTTTAAGTGGCGGTAAAATGTTTGATACCAACCAGCGAGCACTCGTTGCTTTAGCTAAAGAAGCCCAGAGATCGGGTATTTCAAAGACAGAAGCAAAAATAATGTTGGAATGGGCTGATGAATATGGTTTAAAATTACTTAATCACATTGATATGGAGCATTGGATTGGCGGTCCACACATTCATATTGGTCCAATAAATCATATTCCTGTACCTTAGGACTTGATTGATAAGGAAATATCATGGATAAACATTCAGGATTCGTTGTATTTGGAAGATATATTCCACAAAAGTTCCAGCTTCAACCAAATATAAATGTGAAAAATAGTTCTATTGATATTAGCAATGAACAGTTTTTTAAGAAATTTAAAGGTCTTGAAGGCGATGTTTGGTTGAATTCTTATGAAGAAGATATACCTACAGAAGACGGTATATTGGCTACTGTAGAGGAATACAATAAGGTAGTGAATTACTATAAAGAAAAGCGAAAAGGTCGATTTTGCGATCTCCTCTACATATGTGATGTTGATAGCCATGATATTCCTCTTGCAGTTCAACAATCTTTTAGCTTTTGTGGTTACGAGGTAGGTATTTATAGAACGATGTATAATTATTGGTCATGTATCGCCAATGAAGTTATCAATGGTAGTTTGATTGGAATGAAAGAATTTTCAAGATTTCTTAACAATAATTTTTTGTTTAACGAAATGGGACACGCTGCAAAATTACTGGGAACAAGAAATCAATTGAAAAGCTTAGGACACGGAGATTATGAGTTGGAAGACATTGAAAGTATGACTAATGGTGAATCATGTCAGGTGCTTAAAATTTTTTCGTATGCTGAAGATTTATAGTGTGATAGTGTGTTTTTCAAACTTCCATCGGACAGTTGAAAATGACAGGTTGTCGATAGTTGCTCTATGAAAAAGTCATATATTGAAGTCTATTTCTGATCTGATTCGGGTTGTCTTGGAGAAAATTAAAGGTGTCCGGTACAATATAGAAGTGGGAGAAGAAAAGGGGTCAGGAGCATTTTGATTCGGCGGCGGACCTTCCATTCAATCCGGAGAAGTAAATTTCCAACTCGAATTTTCCCGGTTCCATAATGTCCCTCGATTTACTTCCGCCTTCGCTGTTGCTGCGCCGCGACCGCTCGCAAACGCGCCGTCGTCCCCAGGTTTATTCCTCCTGCGGCGTTTGGGGGGACGGAGAGAGCTGCGGGATCTCCTTTTGCAGAAGCCGGGCGAGGTCCCGGGCCGGTTGATAGGCGGGGCCGGAGGGATCGATGACGACGATCTTGAAATCGATGGACGGGTCGGGCTGGATGAGATTCATCTTGTACTCGACGGCCTCCTGCGGCGGGATCACCTTAATAGAATAGTTGGGGCCGAGCAGCGGCTTGACGGCCTGGGGGTTCTGCTCCAGCCATTTTTTGACGGATGCGGTCATTCGGGGTTCGCCCTCCAGCACCACCACGGGAACTTGCGGGGACTCCTGCGCCTCCGGCGTCTGCCGGCATCCGCCCGCGAGCAACAGGACAACAGCCGGGATCAAAAAAAGCGCCCTGACTCTTTTGTGACAAGACATGCCTTTCTCCTTAAAATCACTGTCATCCTACCCAAAAAACAGACGCCCGGCAAGCGGTTTCCTCAGGTTTTTGGGGAATACATTTCACATGGGAATCGTTCTTCATTAGAATACCGCCAACTCAACGTTAACCGTTTTGACAGGAGTAAAAGGCATGAAAAAGATAGATTCCGTCCGATTGATCACTGTTCTTCTCGTCCCGGTTCTCGGAGCTTCCTATGCCGCCTCGGCCGAAAACTGGCCCGGCTGGAGGGGTCCCGACATGTCCGGGCTCTGCACAGACGGCAACCCGCCCGTGAAATGGAGCGAGGATGAAAACATCAAATGGAAGGTCGCCCTCGAAGGGGATGAATCCGATTCCTCGCCGATTATCTGGGAAGACAGGATTTACTTCCAGTCCGCCGCCAAAACGGGCAAACAGCAGGACTCCAAAGACGTGTACGCCTTCAATGTCGTCTGCATGGACCGAAACACGGGCAAGACGCTCTGGAAGACAACCGTCACCGAGGCAATTCCGCACCAGGGGCACCATAATACCCACGGCTTTGCCTCCTTTACCCCCGTCACCGACGGCGCGCAGATCTGGGCGGATTTCGGGTCCCGGGGCATTTACTGTCTGGATATGGAGGGTCGGGTGAAGTGGAGCCGCGACCTGGGGCAGTTCAAGATCGCGGGCAATTTCGGCGAGGGCGGCTCGCCCGTTCTTGTCGGCAGCCATATTATCGTTCTCAAGGACTTCGAGGGCTCGTCCTTTATTGTCGCCCTGAATAAAGATACCGGCGAGGTCGTCTGGAAGAAGGACCGGGACGAAAAAAGTTCCTGGACGACCCCCCTGCCGGTCAAGGTCGGCGACACGACTCAGATCATCGTTACCGGCACAAACAGTTCCATCGCCTATGATGCTAAAACTGGCGACGTCATCTGGGAGTGTCGCGGCGGCCACACCAAAAACGTCATCCCCACGCCTGTGACCGGCCTCGACAGGGTCTTTCTCATCAGCGGCTTTCGCGGCTCGAAGCTCCAGGCGATTAAACTGGGCCGCACCGGCGATCTGACCGGCACGGACGCCGTCGCCTGGGAAGTCAACGAGGCCTGTCCCTATGTGCCCTCGCCCCTGCTGTATGAAGGCAACCTGTATATCGTCACCGGATTCAAAAATATCCTCTCCTGCGTAAACGCCAAAACCGGGGAGTTTTTCTATAAAAGTCAGGTCCTCGACGAGATTAAGGATATCTACGCCTCGCTGGGCGGGGCGGCCGGCCGGGTCTATATTATCGGCAGAAACGGGGTCACCTATGTCCTGAAAAATGCGGACACTTTCGAAATCCTTGCTATCAATAAACTCGACGACGGCATCGACTGCTCGCCGGCCTTTTACGGGGATGAGCTTTACCTCAAGGGAAAAAAGAATTTCTACTGTATTGCAGACAAGACGGCGGACTAAGAAGGTCTTGAAATACTTTATCTCGGCGGGCTTTCGGGCCTGCCGCTTTTTTTACATGCATATTTAGGATATATTAAATCCCTTATTCGGTCTGCGCATAAAAAAAGCAGCGGCAAGGAGGCAACCGCTGCTTAGTTCCAGGTTGAAGAACCTGGCATTAGGAGGAGGAGGGTAATTTCTTATTGTATTATACGTAATTTTCCCTATGCGGTTCAAGCAAATTTTTATCCTTCTTAACATTTTTTCCGAAAGAAATCGGCCCCGGCCACCCGGGGCCGTTCCTCTCGGCGAGGGTAAATTGGCAAAAATGCCAACAATCACCTGATTTAACATAAGGAGAAACATGATTTTTCAAATAGCCAGCTGTGCTTAAACATACGAGCCCCTTAGTAAATAGTTCTCAGTATTTTTACGGATATTAAAATAAATAATTTAGTAAGATTTTAGCCATTTGAAGCGGTGAATTCTTTCAATGGCGGCAGGGTGGCGGTTTGGAGATAGATTTTCAACGCCTCTTTGACCGTCTCCACGGGGTTTAATCCCCGTTGCTTGATCGTAAA
>JBNRMP010000097.1:0-17479 GCA_050309685.1 Anaerohalosphaeraceae bacterium | reverse complement strand
CTGTGCGACGAACAGGCCTATCGAAAAGCCGCATAATATGAAAATGACAAAGAACCCGTAACGAAATCCGCAGGATGCGAAAGCGAAATAGATTTGTGGAACTCAGAAAGACAGCCGGGAACCCACGGTGACCCCTTGTGCCTTTAAGAGCACGTAATTAGATGGTGGTCCCGGCCGTCGGGTCGAAACGTTAGCCTGTGCCTCAAGAGCACGCATAGCAGAAAGAGCCAACCACAAATCAGTTTCGCCGACATCCTGCCAGCCAAAGAGCCAGAATATGAAATAAAAATAGGCGGTTCAAGAAAAAAAATAAATCAGCCATTGACAGATGGCCTCATAGCAGAGGTCAGGAGCATTTAACAGACTTTTTCCTGGCGCTGAGGCCCGAGCGATTTATTGGTTGCTTGGCGGGGCGGTTGGAGGTACAAAAGGGAGGTAGTGGCCCAATTTTTCATTTTCAGGAGGATCGGCTTATGAGGACGGCGGCGAGGCGGATGGCGGTTTGGGGGTGGGTTTTACTGGTTCTTTGCCCGGCGGGGGCGAGGGGGGAGGTGCGGCTGGACCGGCTGATGGGTGACGGGATGGTCGTGCAGCGGGAGATGCCTATCAAAATCCACGGCTGGGCCGAGTCGGGGGAACAGGTTACCGTCACCCTGGCCGGCCAGACGAGCACTGCCCAAGCGGGCCAAGACGGCCGCTGGGTCGTCACGCTTGAGCCGCAAAAGGCCGGCGGGCCGCACGTTATGGTCATCCAGGGCGAAAACGAGATCACGATCAACGATGTCCTGATCGGCGATGTCTGGCTCTGCTCGGGCCAGTCCAACATGGAACTGCCGATGCGCCGGGTGCAGGATCGCTACCCCGACGTCATCGCCAACTGCACCAACCCGCAGATCCGCCATTTCGAGGTGCCGGACCGATACGATTTCCACGCGCCCCGCGAGGATCTCGAATGGGGGCAATGGAAATCGGCCGACCCCGAAAACATCATGGACTTTTCCGCCGTCGCGTACTTCTTCGCGCGGGAGTTGTATGCAAAGTACGGCGTGCCCATCGGCCTGATTAACTGTGCCCTCGGCGGCTCACCGGCGGAGGCGTGGATCAGCGAGGAGGGGCTGACGGCCTTCCCTGAGCACCTGGCGACGGCGAAAAAGTTCCGCGACGACGCCTTCGTCAAGTCGATCATCGAGCATGACCGGGCGATCAGCAGCGCGTGGTATCAGCAGCTCGACAAGCTGGATAAAGGGCAGCAGCCGGGCCGGACGTCGTGGTTCGACCCCGCCTGCGATGTCTCGGACTGGGACACGATGGACGTGCCGGGCTATTGGGCCGACGGGCGGCTCGGGCCGGTCAACGGTGTGGTATGGTTTCGCAAAGAGATCGAAGTGCCCGCCGCCATGGTCGGCAAGGAGGCCAAGCTGCTGCTGGGCCGCATCGTGGACGCCGACCGCACCTGGGTCAACGGCACGCCGGTCGGCAACGTTACCTACCAATACCCGCCGCGACGATACGTCTTTGGTCCCGGCGTGCTCAGGGAGGGGACCAACACGATTGTCGTCCGCGTGGTCAACAACAGCGGACGGGGCGGCTTCGTGGAGGACAAGCCCTACGAGCTGATCGCCGGCGGTCGGACGATTGACCTGCGCGGGCCGTGGAAATACAAGCTCGGCGCGGTGATGGACCCGCTGCCGGGGCAGACCTTCGTGCAGTGGCAGCCGCTGGGGCTCTACAACGGGATGATCGCCCCGCTGATCCAAACGCCGATCAAAGGGGTGATCTGGTACCAGGGCGAGTCGAACACGGCCAGGCCGTCCGAGTATCGGCCGCTGATGAAGGCCCTGATCGCCGACTGGCGGGCCAAGTGGGGTCAGGGCGACTTTCCGTTCCTCTTCGTACAGTTGGCCAACTTCATGGAGGCGAAGGAGCAGCCCTCTGAAAGCGGCTGGGCCGAGGTGCGGGAGGCGCAGCTTAAAACGCTGGAGGTCCCCAACACGGCGATGGCGGTGACGATTGACCTGGGCGAATGGAACGATATCCACCCGCTCAACAAGGAGGACGTGGGCAAACGGCTGGCCCTGGCGGCCCGCAAGGTCGCATACGGGGATGACGCGGCGGTCTGGTCAGGCCCGATCTATGAGTCGATGCAGGTCGAGGGCGGCAAAGCGGTGCTCTCTTTCAGCCACACAGGAAGCGGGCTCATCTGCAAAGGCGATATGCTGAAGGAATTTGCAATCGCCGGACCGGACAAGCGGTTCGTCTGGGCGGAGGCGAAGATCGAGGGCGACCAGGTGGTCGTCTGGAGCGATAAGGTAACCGAGCCCGTCGCCGTCCGCTATGCCTGGGCGGATAACCCGGCGGGGGCAAACCTGTACAACCGGGAGGGCCTGCCGGCCTCGCCGTTTCGGACGGATGAATAACGGCGAAACTTCCGGTCTTGTCACCCTCGCGAAAGCGGGGGCGGGAATGAGACTATCGGGCGGCGACGGGGCCGCTGTTTTGGGTCAGGATGATGGCCGTGCGGGACCACTGGGCCTCGAAGCTTGGGCGGGCAATGCGAAGCAGGCCCACAGCCGGGTCGGCGCAGGTGACGGCGATGTCATCTACCTTAAATACGGCTACACAGTGGCTTGTGATGGGACTCTGACGCAGCGAAACGAGACAGACGGCGCCCGGCGGCAACTGCTCCAGATCGGCCGGCCGCTCATATCGGCAGCTCACATTTTCCCTTTCGCAGATCCTCTCCAAGGCCCGGTAAAGGTCCCACATGCCCGTGCCGATCAGCGGGGCGGTGCGGCTCTCGACGGCCAAAAGACCCTCGCGGGACGAGATACCCAGTCGGCTCAGGGCACTGACAGCGGCGGCGGGACCGCAGGTGTACGACCGCGACTGCATGCACAGACCGCGCTCATCCAGCAGCAGGGGCAGGGTGCGCATCTGATCCTGCAAAAGGGCCGGCAGAAGGAACGGCAGTCCGATGAAGATATAGAGGAAAAAGAGCATTGCCGCCAGTACCCCGCAGCGCTGCCACGAGCGGGCAAGGTGGCTTAGACTGCCGCTCAGGCCGAATGTGACAGCGGCCGCAAGGATAAGAAACTTGAACCGCGAGACCGTGATCCAGTCCAGAGCCCCAAAGAGCGTGTGAGTGTGGAGCCAGTGGAACAGGGCGACAAATAAAACCGACAAAATGGATATACAGCAGGCGACTTCGGTCTTTCGGCGGCCGGAAGCCCCCACCCGGCCCCCCAGCACCATCAGGCCGGCCATCAGCATTGCTACGCCAATCAGTTCAAGCCACAAGAGTTTTCCCCCTCAAAAAAGTCTGTCAATGATCCGTTCTCCCACGGATCCATTTACGATTATACCGGAAAAGCAGCATTGTAAACAATCGCGAAGGATGACAGACCGTTGAAAATGGAACAATCCGGACTTGTGGACATTATTATGCTTAAATTATCGGACCGAGCCGTTAAAAGGCATCCAACTTTTTTGGATTTGGCGCATATTGTCAGGACAATCATCCGTGCGATTAAAGTGCCCTAAAAAGACCTAATATAAAGGTAAAATCCGGAGCGGATTTTTTCCCCGGTTCAGAGCGGTATAACCCTTGACATAAGTATCGGTGATGGTATAATCTGCTTTTTGCAACGTCGGTCTCTGGATAGAAAGGTTGCTGAAATGCCGGATAAAGGGAATACAAGCTGTGTTTTCCTATAGGTTTACAACCTGTGGACGGGGAGATTCCGTCCTTGGAAACGGCTTGATGGCTAATAGAGTTTTCTTCAGGGGTACTGTAAGAAAGTCTTGTTTCGGGGGAGCAGGATGACCTGCTGAGCCAGATACAATCAGTTGGGTCCGTCCTGTGAGCCGGAGCGGGCTTTTGTTCGTGCAGTATGGAAAGTGGCAACCTGAAGGTTTCCACTTTTTTTGTTTAAGCAAAAAGGAACAGGAGCTCATGAATCAGGAATTATTGAGAATCGTAGAAAACATTGCCCGGGACAAGAACATCGACAAGGAGTCCATCTTCCAGGACCTGGAAGCGGCAATGATTTCGGCGGCCCGCAAGCACTTCGCGGCCGGACCTGACAGCGACATCGTGGTGCACATCGACCGGGCGACCGGGGAGATCAGCGCCTATAAGGACGAGGTGAAGATCGATGTGCGTCAGCTCGGGCGGATCCCGGCTCAGACGGCCAAGCAGGTGATGATTCAGAAGATCCGTGCCGACGAGCGGGGCAGCGTCTATGCTGAGTACGTCCAGCGCAAGGGCGAGATCGTCAACGGCGTGGCCGGCCGCTACGAGGGCGGTGTGCTGGTCGTCAATCTCAATAACCGCATCGAGGCGATCCTGCCCAAGAGCGAACAGATCAGCGGCGAGACCCATCACCCCGGCGAGCGAATCCGCTGCCTGATTCTCGACGTCCGCGAGGCCTCCAACCAGGTCAAAATCGTCCTGTCGCGGACCCACCCGGACTTCATCCGCCGGCTCTTCGAACTTGAGGTGCCGGAGGTGGCCGAGCATATCATCGAGATCCGGTCCCTGGCCCGCGAGGCCGGGTACCGCACGAAGATTGCCGTGGACTCGACGGACGACAAGGTGGACCCGGTGGGGGCGTGTGTGGGGGTGCGGGGCAGCCGCATCCGGAACATCGTTGACGAGCTGGGCGGCGAGAAGATCGACATTGTCCGGTGGAGCGACTCCTCCCAGGTGCTCATCGCCAATGCCCTGATGCCCGCCAAGGTCAGCGAGATTGCCATCTGCTTCGAACTGGGCCGGGCGACGGTCGTAGTAGCAGAGGATCAATTGAGTCTTGCCATCGGTAAACACGGCCAGAACGTGCGTCTGGCGGCCCGGCTGACCGGCTGGGACATCGATATCCTGACCCCCTCCGAATACAACCGCGAAGTGGATCGCCTGGCGGCCTGCATCTCCGGCATCGAGGGCGTGGACGATTCGTTTGTCGATAAGCTGCTGGCGTTGGGGATTATCTCGGTGCTGGACCTCGAAGAGGTGGGGACCGAGCCGCTGGTCGAAGAACTCAAGATGGACCCGGCGCTGGCCGAGCAAATCGTCCGGGCGGCCGAGGCGGCGGCCAAGACGGCCGCGGCCGAGGAGAACCACACCCAGGCCGAGGGCTTTCTCCAACAGGAGGAGGACCGGGCCAAGCGAAAGAAGTGAGTTTACAGCCGCGCCGGCACCCCCGGGCGGAGTGGATAGTTCTACAGGAGAATCAGTTTGGCAAAATCGATTACACGAGTATATCTGCTGGCGAAGGAATTGGGCGTTAAAAGCCAGGCCATTGTTGAAAAGTGCCAGGCGGAAGGCCTGGATGTCAAGAACCATATGGCGACGATCGGGGCCGGTTTGGCGGCGACGATCCGGGAATGGTTCAGCGAAGGCGAACACGCCACGACTGTCGAACAGGCGGAACGGGTGGACTTGGAGAAGGTGCGCGTGCCCCGCAAGAAGAAAGTCAGCAAGGCCGCCGAGGTCGAGACGGAAGCCCAGACCGAGGTGCTGACGGCCCAGGGCGAGGCCGAGGAGGCCGAAACCATCGCCCCGGAGGCGGCCGCAGAGCCGGTCGAGGCGCCAGCGGCGGTTGAAACAATGGAGCCCCCCGTCGTCGAGGAGGCCCCCCTCACGGCGCCCGAAACAGCCCCGGAGGTCCAGCCGGCAGAGGCGGCCCCGGCTCCGGCTCCGGTCGTCGAAGAGGCGCCGGCGGTTGTGCCCGAGGAGGTGCGCCCGTCGGGTCCGATCTTCGTGCCCGAGCCGCCGAAGCCCACCGAACCGATCAAGCCCGCCGGCCCGATGCTCGAAAAGCCCAAACCCGCCAAGCTGTCAGGTCCCACCGTCATCCGTGTGGAGAAGGCCGAACCGGATGACCGGCGGCCGGGACGACGCTCCAAGCCCTCGCGCAGCCGATTTGACAAACCGATCTCCGAGCCGCTGATGCCGGCGGTCGTCGCGGCAGGCGAGAAAACCGAAAAGAAAAAGAAGGATAAGACCCACGGCCGGCGCAAAGACCACGGCAAGGCGGACGAAGAGGACCACGTCGGCCGCGGCGGCCTCAAACGCATGCGGGCCAAGGACCTGGAGGAACGCCAGGCCCGGTTGGCCGCCGCCCGCGGCGAATCGCTGCGGGCTCGACCGGTCCGTCGGATCGAGATGCACGGCAAGGGCGACGAATTCATGTCCGTCGAGCGCCCGGAGCGGGCCGAGGTGACCGAGCCGATCACGGTCAAGGACCTCTCGGCGGCGCTGGCGGTCAAGGTTGGTGACATTATCAGCAAGCTGATGAGCCAGGGCGTGATGGCGACGGCCAACCAGGCGATCTCAACGGAGTCGGCAGAGCTGATCGCACTGGAGTTCGGCACTGAGCTGATTGTTACGCGCAAGCACACACGGCTTGAATTGATCGAAAAGGAATTCGCCGAGCGGTCGCGCGACCAACTCAAGAAGCGGCCGCCGGTGGTGGCGATGCTCGGGCATGTGGACCACGGCAAGACCAGTCTGCTGGACCGCATCCGCAAGACGAGCGTGGCGGCCGGCGAGGCCGGCGGCATCACCCAGCACATCGGCGCCTACCAGGTCGAGCTGGGCGACCGCAGGGTGACCTTCCTCGACACGCCCGGGCATGAGGCGTTTACCTCCATGCGGGCGCGGGGGGCGAACATGACGGATATCGTCGTGCTGGTGGTGGCGGCCGATGACGGCCTGATGCCCCAGACGATCGAGGCGATCCATCACGCCAAGGCGGCGGGGGTGGAGATTCTCGTGGCGCTCAACAAGATCGACCTGCCGGGCATGGATGTCAACCGCATCTACGGCCAGCTTGCCGAGCATGGACTGACCCCGACGGAGTGGGGCGGCCAGACGGAAATCATCAAGACCAGCGCCGTGACGGGCGAGGGTATCGAGAACCTCATCGAGATGCTCGATTACATCGCCGAGCTCAAGGACTACCGGGCGGACCCGACCATCCCGGCGATGGGCTATGTGGTCGAGGCGAAGATGACGACCAGCCGGGGCGCGGTGGCGACGCTGTTGCTCAAGGAGGGGCAGCTCAACAAGGGCGACACGGTACTTGCCGGCGGGGCCTACGGGCGCATCCGCAGCATGACCGACAGCCGGGGCCGCGCCGTCAAGACGGCCGGGCCGTCGATGCCCGTGGAGATCTTTGGCCTGGACGGCGTGCCGCAGGCCGGCGACAAGTTCTATTGCCTCAAAGACTTCAACACCGCCAAGGAGGTGGCCGAAGAGGTCCGTAGCGTCGCCCGTGAGGAGGCGCTGTTTAAACGCTCCCAGGTTACCCTGGATAATCTCTTCAGCCAGATCGAGGCCGGCAACATCAAGGAACTCAACCTGATCATCCGGGCCGACGTGCAGGGATCGGTGGACGTGCTGACCAAGTACCTGACGGAACTGAGCACCGACGAGGTCAAGGTCAAGATCCTCCACGCCGCCGTCGGCGGCATCACCGAGGGCGATGTCGTGCTGGCCGAGGCCTCCTCCGCGATCATCATCGGCTTCAACGTGGTTCCCGACGAGCGGGTCCGCCAAATCGCCGAATCCAAGGGTGTGGACATCCGGCTCTACAACATCATCTACCGCATCACCGAGGACCTCCGGGCGGCTATGCTGGGCATGCTCGAGCCGGAGTACGAGGAGAAGACGATGGGTCGGCTGGTGGTCCGCAACACGTTTAAGGTGTCGGGGGTCGGGACGATTGCCGGCTGCTACGTCGAGAGCGGCCTGATCCAGCGCAACGCCCGGCTGCGGCTGATCCGGGACAACATCGTGCTCAAGGACAACTGCCAGATCGAATCGCTCAAGCACTTCAAGGACGACGTCCGCGAGGTGAAGGCGGGCCTGGAGTGCGGCGTGAAGATCGCCGGCTTTGACGATGTGAAAGTGGACGACCGCTTCGAGGTCTTCGAGGTGGTGGAAATGGCTCGCAAGCTCTAAGGGATAAGGACGGGAGGCGCGCCATGGCTTCACACAGAACGGAAAAAGCGGCCCGCGTGATCCGCGAGTCGGTCAGCGATACGATTACAACCCGCCTGCACGACCCCCGGATTCGGGGGCTGGTAACGGTGACCGACGTGGAGGTCGCGCCGGACCTGAAGAACGCGACGGTGTACCTGAGCGTGATCGGCGTGGACGAGAAGGCCCGCAAGCTGACGATGACGGCGATCCATCACGCCTCCGGAGTGATCCAGGCGGCCCTCGGCAAGGCGATGACCAGCCGCTACGTGCCGCACCTGCGCATCGAGGCGGATACGCGGACCTCGAAGACGCTGGAGACGCTGCGGATGATCGAGGAGCTGAGCCGCCAGCGCCGACAAAAGGAAGATGCCGTCGAAGAACCGCTCCCCGACGAGCGGACCGATCAGGATGAAACCCAATGAAAAACAGCAAAGAGTACAGTGAGAAGTTCAATCAGTATCTGTCCGTCGTAAAGAAAACGCCGGTCGCGGCTAAGCGGCCCCAGTTTGCCGATCCGCTGGAGGCGCTGATCTTCGGCCTCATCGGCGAGTTCACCACGGAGGCCAACGCCCAGCGGATCTACAAGCGGATCTGCAGCCACTTCGTGGACTTCAACGACCTGCGGGTGTCCCGGCCGGAGGAGATCCTCGACGTGATGGACGACAGCAGCCCGGCGGCGCAGCAGGCGGCCGTGCGGATGACCCGGGTGCTCCATCAGGTGTACGACCGCTACGACCGGATGAGTCTCAGTACTCTCAAGGAGGGTGGCAAGCGGCAGGGCCGTAAGGAGCTGGAAGAGCTTGATGGCATCAGCCGCTTCGCAGTGGACTACTGCTTCCTGACGGCCTTCGACGGTCATGCGATCCCGCTCAAGGAACCGATGCGGCGGCGGCTGATCGAAATGCAGCTTCTCCATCCCGAATCGACCGACGATGAGATTCACGGGTTCCTCGAACGGCAGATCAACGCCGCTGACGGCTGGACCTTTTATGCCGTCCTGTGCGGTCAGTGCGAGG
Organism: Anaerohalosphaeraceae bacterium; assembly: GCA_050309685.1. GTDB lineage: Bacteria > Planctomycetota > Phycisphaerae > Sedimentisphaerales > Anaerohalosphaeraceae > JBNRMP01. The sequence goes on along the minus strand of JBNRMP010000097.1, from coordinate 8,479 downwards.
GGCCCCTCGGCCCGGCCAGGGGCGAACCGAAGGCCCGCGGCGCGCGTAAATCGGCGGCCGCCCCAAAAACAACGACCAAACGAGCCGGCAAAAAGTAACGAAACATGAGAGAGAAGCCGCCGCCGGCGGCAAAGGAGAAATTGAATGACGGCACAGGTGATTAAACTGGGAATCCCCAAAGGCAGTTTAGAGAAGGCCTCCTTCGATCTTTTCGAGAGGGCGGGGTTCAACATCACCGGCTATGAGCGGAGCTATTTCCCGCGGATCGACGACCCCGAGATCCGACTCATCCTCCTGCGGGCGCAGGAGATGAGCCGCTACGTGGAGAGCGGGGTGCTCGATGCGGGCTTTACGGGATACGACTGGATCCTCGAGAACGGCTCAGATGTGCATGAGGTCTGCGAGCTGTGCTACAGCAAGGCGACGAGCAACCCGGCACGCTGGGTGCTGGCGGTTCCGAGCGAATCGAACATGCAGCGGCCCGAGGACCTCAACGGCGGCATCATCGCTACCGAGCTGGTCAACGTAACGCGGCGGTACTTCGAGCAGAAGGGCGTCGACGTCAAGGTTGAGTTCAGTTGGGGCGCCACCGAGGTCAAGGCCCGTCTGGTCAACGGCATTGTCGAGCTGACGGAGACCGGCTCGTCGCTGAAGGCCAATAATCTGCGGATCGTCGATACGCTGCTGGTCTCTACGACCCGCTTCATCGCCAACAAGGATGCCTGGCGGGACGACTTCAAGCGGCAGAAGATCGAGTCGCTCTCGATTTTGCTCAACGCGGCGATTGACGCCAGGACGCGGGTGGGACTCAAGATGAACGTGGAGAAAAAGGACCTGGAGAAGGTGCTGGTCCTCCTGCCGGCGGAGAAGAGCCCGACGATCTCGCAGCTCGCCGAGCCGGCGTTCGTCGCGCTGGAGATCATCGTCGAGGAGAGCGTCGAGCGGGAACTGATCCCGCAGCTCAAGCGGGCCGGCGCCTCGGGCATCTTTACGTATCCGCTGAATAAAGTAATTCACTGATCCGCGTGGGATCGGAGCTTTTTTAAGGATCGAGATTATATGGCTGGACATTCACACTGGGCCGGGATTAAACATAAGAAGGCAATCATGGACACCAAGCGCGGCAAGCTGTGGAGCAAGATCGCGCGGATCATCATCGTGGCGGCCCGCAGCGGCGGCGGCGATCCGGCGGCCAACCTGTCGCTGCGCTACGCAATCGACAAGGCCAAGGACGCCAACATGCCCAAGGACACCATTGAAAAGGCCATCAAGAAGGGCACCGGCGAGCTGGGCGGCGTCAACTACGAGGAGGTGCTCTACGAGGGCTACGGCCCCGGCGGCGTGGCGATCATGGTCGAGGGCCTCACCGATAACCGTAACCGTACCGCCCCGGAGATCAAGAAGATCTTCGAGCGGCGCGGCGGCTCGATGGGCGCCAGCGGCTGCGTGGGCTGGATGTTCAGCAAGAAGGGCCTCATCACCGTCAAAACCGACGCCGCCAACGAGGATGAGCTGATGGAACTGGCCCTCTCGGGAGGGGCCGACGATTTCCAGAACACCGGCGACATCTACGAGATCACCTGCGACCCAAACGCCTACGACGCTCTCAAGAAGGCCCTCCAGGAAAAGCAGGTGCCGATTCACTCCTCGGAGCTGTCGATGGTCCCGCAGAACACGGTTCCCGTCACGGACGAGGAGACGGCCCGCAAGATCCTCAACCTCATGGAGGACCTTGAAGATCACGACGACGTGCAGAACGTCTATGCGAACTTCGACATCCCCGATGAGATTGTGAACAAGCTGGAGTAACCGGGCGGGAAGATTCCAATCGCTAAATTCTAAACCATTCGGAAACGCTGCAAAACCGGAAGGCTGGAAACGATAAAGTTTTCAGCCTTTTTCTATCATAAAAACAGTTTTGCCGAAGGCGGTTTACGGATCCTGCCGCCGGATATAGTCTCTGGCGTATTCGTAGCGTTCCTGCCCCAGCCGGCTGAAGAGCTCGTAGCCGGGATACATCACCGCGAACTGCGCGCAGTACGCCTCCTCGATCTCCACGGCCCGGCGATACCACTCCAGCGCCTCACGCGGGCGGCCGAGCCGCTCAGCGATCTCTCCCAGGCCAAAGGCCAGAACGTCTGAACCGGGATAGCGCCGCTGTGCCGCCTGCCCGTACATGTATGCTTCCCCGAGAGCCGCCTTTGCGGCCGCCGGATCGTCCGCCGTCTCGGCGAGCAGCCGGTACGTCTCCATGATTGCGCGGGAAATATAGAACGCCGCCGGGTTGCGAAGGAGGGCCTGTTTGTAGTTCTCCAGGGCCTCCTTCAGAAGCGCCGTCGGAGTGTCGGGAAGGCGGCGGAAACGGTCCACGGCCGCCTGCCCGCGATAGTAGAGCGGCCCGGACGCCAGCGGATCGGTCGCGGCGGCCTCCCGCAGCAGCACCTCGGGCCGGGCCCCCGCCTGCATCGACCGCTGGATCAGTCTCCCCGCCCTCCACGGCGGCAGGAAGATGAAAATCATCCAGGCAGCGCCGATGGCCGCGACCGCGGCAAGTCCAAGCGTCCGCTTTGCCGACGACAGCGGCCTCGCCGGTGCCGGCTCGGATGTCAGCGCGATCAACCCGGCCATGACGAGCCAGAAGGTCAGCCATACGACCGTCTCGAAGATCGCAAAGTCGATGAGGTTGTGGATGAGCACGGCGGCAAGCCCCCAGCCGAGCCCCAGCGCTGCCGGTCCTCCGGGCAGCGGTGATCCGGGCTCGCAGTGATGGACGAACAGCAGCAGCCCCAGCGCCATCGCGAAAATCGCCGCCGGGGCGAGATAGGCCACGATATAATAGGCGATGCGTGACGTCGGATCGTCGCCGGGCAAACGCCCCTCGCTGACGATCAGCCGCACCCACAGCAGCATCAGGAGAGTGAGTCCCAGTATCCAAAGCCCCGGCCCCGTTACAGCCCCCGCCGTCGGTATTTCGGCGGGCGGCTCGTCGCGGCCAAGCAGCTTAATCAGCGGCAGAATGAACAACGCTGCAAAGGCCGCAAAACCGATCAGCCCGTACTGCGCAAGGATTGCCAGGACAAAGTTGTGCGGGTCCTGGACGGTCTCCGGCGCTGCGGGGATTTTGTAGTGCGGATAGAAGTTCGAGAAGTTTCCCGCCCCGACACCCAGCAGCGGGTGATCGGCGATCATCGCCGCCGTGCTCTGCCAGTACTGCCAGCGGACCAGCAGGGCGTTGGGTCCCGGCAGCCGCCCGTGCGTTACGCCGTAGCCGATGACCAGCCCCGCACCCAGCACGACGACAGCCAGGGCGGCGATGGCGACCGACCGTCGGCGCGGCCAAAGCCAACCGCCAAAGCACATGCAGACGCCAAAACCCGCCAGCCCCAGCGCCCCCGCGACGATGGCCCCCCGGCTGCGGCTCATGACGACGCCCCCCAGCAGGATGACGCTGAAAATCGCTTGCAGCGCCCCCATCGTCGCCGTCCCGCGGCGGGCGCGCGCCCGCCACGACTGCGCCGCCAGTCCCAGCGTGCCGAAGAACCCCAGCAATAGAAACGAACCTGTGGAGTTGCTCGTCCGCAGAAAACCGCGAATGTCTTTTGAGCGGAGCCGGTGTTCGAACTGCCAGTGCTCCAGCGTTCCCGGCTCGATGCCCATGTGTTCGAGCGTCTGCTCCGGGTTCTCCTCATAGCTGCGGATCAGCATCTCGTTGTCTTCGGCATATTGCGAATATTCCTGATAAACCGTCATCGCGCCCAGCGCCGCCAGCACCCATATCAGCAGCCGCAGTTTGGCAAAGTCGCGAAAGACCTCGACGAAGCTCGCCGCCAGGAGGATCGGCACGCTTATCGCCGCCGCCTCGGAGAGGGCCGCCCGCTTGTCCGACGCGACGAACACGGTGCACAGCGCCGCCGCGGCAAACAACCCCGCCGCGAGGGTCAGCCCCGAACGGATGCGCTCAGTGCCCGGCGAAAGAAGTCTCCATGTCCACCGCACCAGCAGAAGCAGAAAAAGCACCGTCGTCAGCGCCAGACTGATCGCCTCCGGCGTGTTGTACAGCGTCGGCTCCGCGCGGCCGTGCAGCGGCGTCTCGATGAAGCTCGACCGCAGCGCCAAAATCGCCATCGCTGCGGCGGCGAAGCACCAGTCAAAGCCCGGCGCGGCCGCGGGCCCCGGCGAGGGAGTCGGATTTTGTTTCGGCTTACTCATGTGTCGATGTCGGCGGCAGGGGTTTGGCGATTTCAAGGATCGCGATGATCAGCAGGATCAGCACGGTCTGCAAGCCGATCAGCAGGGCCCCGACGGTGTCGGTCTGCTGCAGGACGATTGCCCCGATGCCCGTGCCCAGCGTCGCCAGGTAGAGCGTTATCGCTACCTGGCGGTCCGAGAGCCCGCGCCGCTTGAGCCGGTGCGAAAAGTGCTGCGTGTCGCCGACGAAGGGGCTCTTGCCCTGTTTGATCCGCAGAAACATTACGCTCACGAAGTCATACAGCGGCACGGCCATGACAACCGCGGGCATGAAGACGCTCGTCAGCGGCGTGCCCGCGGCCGGGTCGTAGTAGGTCGTCCGCAGCGTCAGCAGCGCGACGAAAAAGCCGATCACCAGCGAGCCGCTGTCACCCATGAAGATCTTCGCCGGCGGAAAGTTCAGCACCAGAAATCCCAGCAGCGCCCCCAGCAAAATCAGCGCCAGCGCCCCGACGAAGACCTGCCCGCTGCGGAAGGCCGCCGTCATCAGCACCGCCGTCGCAATTGCGGCGATGCCCGCCGACGCTCCGTCCATGTTGTCGAGAAAGTTGAAGGCGTTGATGATGAGCACCATCCAGAAGACGGACAGGACGGTGGTAACGATTTTGTTCTCGATGAAGAACTCCACGCGGATGTCGGCCAGCCATGCGGCGGCGAATGCGACGGCGAACTGGACCGCCAGTTTGAACCTGGGCCCCAGGTGCTTTTTGTCGTCCCAGAGCCCCATCAGGTGCAGGACCAGTGCGCAGGCCAGGACGATCAGCAGGTCCGCCCGCTTCTGCTCAAAACCCTCGATGTGCTGGAGTATATCCTCTCCGAGCAGCGTCAGCCCCCGCCCCGAGGCCAACCATGCCGCGACCCCGACAGCCCCCAGCAGAAGCCCCGTGATTGTCCAGAAAATGGCGATCCCGCCGCCCAGCGCCACCACGTTGCGGTGGTAGCGGTCCTCACGCGGCCGGGCGACAAACTCCGTCCGAATCGCCCACCGCCGCACCAGCCCGGTCAGCACGCCCGACATCAAAAACGCCCCCGCCGGCAGCAAAATCGCCGCTATCGTCATCTGATTCACAGGAACATCCTCAAAAAGAGTTCAAAATACAGGAATAAATTACCCCCAAAGCCCCCTTTTGAGTAGAAAAAAATTCGCCCAACCCCCGAATCCCAAAAAGGTTCAACAAAAGCCGCTGTCTCCTCGATTCAAAATTCACAATTCAAAACTCTCTTCCCTCTTCCCTTCCGCCCTTACTTGCGTTATACAGGGAGGCGGACAATTTGCGAAAGGAGAAACTTATGGACTTTTTCGAAGCGGTCAAAAAGCGGTATTCCTGCCGGGCCTACCAGTTCCGGCCGGTGGAAGAGGACAAGCTCAATCGGATTCTCGAGGCCGTCCGCCTGGCGCCCTCGGCCAAGAATCTTCAGGACTGGCGTTTCGTTCTCGTTACCGACGAGTCGACCCGCCGCCGGCTCCAGGTCGCGGCATATGACCAGCCGTTCATATCCCAGGCCCCTGTGGTCATCGCTGCCTGCTCCAACATGCACTATTGGATGCGGTGCGGCCAGCCGGTCGGTCCGATCGATGTCTCAATCGCCCTCGAACACCTGGCCCTCGCGGCGGCTTCTCTCGAATTGGCGACCTGTTGGATCGGTTCCTTCCGCCCGGAAGAGGTCCGCCAAATCCTCGATATCCCGACAGAAATCACGGTCGTCGAGCTGATGACCCTCGGCTACCCCGCCGACCAGCCCCGCGAGCCCAAGCGTCTCGCCGCCGAACAAATCGCCTGCCGCGAGAAATGGACCTTTTAAGCGGAGAAAAAAGGGTTGATTTTTGCCGCCGGGGCGTTATACTATGGTAACTAATGTTTGACGGGGCTGTCGTATAATGGGAGTACACCGCGTTCGCAATGCGGTGATGCGGGTTCGATTCCCGCCAGCTCCATGGATTTACAGTCCCGCTCCTCTCCTAGGGAGCGGGATTTTTTATGCGCTTATGGATCGATTTTGCTGATTTCAATCGGTTCGCCAAGGTGCCGGGGCTGTCGGTTCAGGAGGGTCACATCGAGGACGGCCTTGATGCGGGCCAAGTGCTCGCGGAGGGCGGTTTTCCAGCTTGCGGCTCCATGGACATCAGCGGCGTTGAAGCCGACAGCGTCGATGCCGCGTCGCGAGGCGATGAAGATCGCCCGCTGGTTGTGGAAGGGCTGAGAGATAATGGTGAGCTTGTTCTGTCCGAAAACGGCCCTGGCCCGTACCACCGAATCCAGCGTCCGCAGGCCCGCATAGTCGCAGACGATCCGGTCTTCGGGTACGCCCCGCTCAATGAGGGCGGCCCGCATGGCGGCGGGCTCATCGTAGGTCTTAACGTGATTGTCGCCGCTGACGAGCAGATACTGCACCTTGCCGGCACGGAAAAGCTCGGCCGCCGCGTCCATCCGCCGCACAAAAAAGAGGTTATCTCCCCGACCGGGTATCTGGGGAACGCACCCGAGGACCAGTCCCACACGATTTTCCGGGATGGCCGCCGGGTCGCTGTAGGTTCGGCCCGCCGAGGCCCCCAAAATGAGGGCGCGGGAGCCGACCGCCGCCGCGGCAACGGCCGCCGTCAAAATGAGAAACATCCAGCCGAACAATCGTAGCCCCTTTCTCCGCTTTTTCTTTTTCGCCATGATTCTCTTATCGGCATCACGGGGAAAAGGCGTGAAGATGATTAATGGAAGGGAAGCACTCCGCGATCAGGCCCGAACAATTTTTGGGCAAAACAATTACCTATATTGACACTTCAACGCTTTTGGGAGATGGAACATTATAATGCCGGCAAGAATGTAAAAATAGGCAAAACGAGCTGAACGCAAAAAAGTGTAACGAAACGGTAGAAATGCTCGATAATAGCTCTATCCGGATCGAACAAAAGGGATTTAGAGCGAGGAACGGCATGGATCGGAAATGCACGGGCCTTACATTGGTTGAACTTCTGATCGTTATTTCACTTATCGCAATCCTGGCCGGCGTCTCGATACCGCTGCTTCGGGGGCGGGTCAATGAGGCCAAGTGGGCCGAGGCCAACACGGCGGCAGGGACCATTCGCCGGGCGGTCAGAGTGTATCATTCCAAAGCGGGCAGTAGTCCGACGGGACGGCTCGACGATCCGACTCTGATCCACACCTTCGAAATAGAGGCGGCGGACCTGACGGGCAGCTACTTCGTGCCGGACGATTACGAGATCGTCAGCGTGACCTCCGACGGAGACGCCGTCATCCGCGTGACGGGCAGTCTGCCCAACGCCCCGCGCGGCAGCAAAACGATGGATGCCGAGGGGAACTGGCAGTAGGCCTCGCAGACGACCTGAATTGTTAAACAGACGCAGGCCGCATGCCCTTCGACATGCGGCCTGTGTTAAACCATCCTCTTTTTAGCGCAGTTTGCGCCGCGCCGCCAGCAGGGACCCCATGCCCGTCAGGACCAATCCCGCCGCACCCGGCGCGGGAACGATCCCCGGCGGAGTTTTCCCCCCGTTGGTGATGAAGGATTCGCTTCCGCCGCCGGCAAAGCCGATCACGTGGATGCCGATGCGCAAATCCCCGCTGTTCAGCGCGTTCAGGGTGTCGGTGTAGTTTCCAAACAACGTTACGCCCAGTTGTTCGCCCGGATTGATTCCGTTGTGGACCGGCGGCGGATCCGAATCGGCCAGCAGCCCGGACGTCACGTTAAACCCCACCTCGTTACCGCCCGGCAGGTCCGGCGGGCTGGCAAACTGCGAGAAGTGGACGTTTCCGACGATGTCGGTAAATCCCATCGGCGTGGACAGCACGGACGCATTGTCATCGAAGTAGATTCGGGCAATGGAGGAGGCCTCCGGTCCCGAGTTGCGGAACAAGAACTCCACCTGTCCGCCTCCGAAATCGATGAGTTCCACCGTGAGCTGATCCTCGCCGATGGCCGCATCCGTAAGCTTGTTATTCGTAATGTTTTGAAATCCGAAGACCGGACCGGCCGCCGCTATCCCGATCGGCAGCGCGGCAATGAGCAGACAACCGAGCCGGCGCAGTGGTGCTGAATGGTATTTCATAGTTTTCTCCCCTTTGATTTTTGTTTGCCTCTTATTTCCTTTAATTACTCAACTTGACTGACTTTTTTCATAGTTTTTATGCGGCGATGAGCAGCCGGCCGAGCTCTTTGACAATTTGCGTTCCACTGGACAACGTCTTGAGATGGTCGGTCAGATCTTCCCAGACGA
>JBNRMP010000096.1:0-87792 GCA_050309685.1 Anaerohalosphaeraceae bacterium | reverse complement strand
TCGTCTTACCCCTTGTCTTTTCGTGTCGAAACCATGTCGTTTCGCGTCGTTTTCGTGTCGTTTTTGGTCGTTTTTGGTCGTTTCAGGTAGGTATTTTTACGGATAAAAACCTCAGAAAACCGCATTTTCAGCCCAATTTTGCCCTTTTACCTTTACCTTTTAACTTTTCTTTTATCCCGGACCGGGTTAAATGGCATGTATTACGATTAAATCAGCCCGGCGAAGCTGTCCTGAATTTTTATATTTTATTTTTGATTTTTGCTTTTATCTCTGCATCCCTGTATCCTTGCCGCATTTCAAACCGCCTCGGCCAGGGTGCAGATGAGCTGTTCGGTTTCGTCCCAGCCGATGCAGGAGTCGGTAACGGACTGGCCGAATTTGAGTTGGGGGCTGGTGACGGGCTGGGCGCCCTCTTCGAGGAAGCTTTCGAGCATGACGCCGGCGATGATGCGCGTGCCGCGGCGAAGCTGCTCGGCGATGTCGGCGACGACAAGCCGCTGGTTGCGGAAGTTCTTGTGGCTGTTGGCGTGGGAGCAGTCGATGACCAGGCCGTTTGGGATGTGGGCCTTGCGGAGGAGGACCTCGGCGAAGGCGACGTACTCGCTGGAGTAGTTGGGGCCGGCCGTGCCGCCGCGAAGGACAAGGTGGCCGAAGCGGTTGCCGCGGGTCTCGGCGATGATGGCGCGGGCGTTGCGGTCGATGCCGAGGAACGAATGGGGGCTCATGGCGGCCTTGACGGCGTCGAGGGCGACGGTGAGGTTGCCGTCGGTGGCGTTCTTGAAGCCGATGGGCATGGACAGGCCGCTGGCCATCTGGCGGTGGATCTGGCTCTCGGCGGTGCGGGCGCCGATGGCGGCCCAGCTCACCAGGTCGGAGAGGTACTGGGGGACGATGGGATCGAGAAACTCGGTAGCGGCGGCGACGCCCATCGCGGCAACCTCGGCAAGGATGGCGCGGGAGCGGCGGATGCCGGCGTCGATATCGTAGGAGCCGTCCATGCGGGGATCGTAGAGCATGCCCTTCCAGCCCAGCGTCGTGCGGGGCTTTTCGAAGTAGGTCCGCATGATCAGCAGGAGCTTATCGGCAACGCGGGCCTGAAGGGCGATGAGCCGGCGGGCGTACTCGAGGCTGGCGTCGTGGTCGTGGAGCGAGCAGGGGCCGGTGATGACCAGCCGGCGGGGGTCGGCATTGGTGAGGATGGCCTCGATGGCCTTGCGGGTCGAGGCGACGACGCGGGCCGCCGCTTCCGTCTCGGGCAGCTCGCCCTTGACCTGCTCGGGCGAGGGCAGCGGCTTAAATGCGCGTATGTTTAGATTGTCGGTAAGTTCCATATCCACAGCACTTTACAAAGTTTCCAGCCCAACCGCAGGACCTGCCCCGCGGCCGCCTCGTTCTTTTAAATAGAAACACCAAATATAGCAAATCGGCCCGGAAAAAGCAAGAGCGATTTAAACGGCTCCCGCCGCCGGGCAAAGCCCGATGGAAATAGGGTGACTGTCCCGGGTTTTGGGGATCGTGAGCGCAGAAAAAAGGCCCTTCCGCGGGGGAAGGGCCTTGGGTTGCATCAGGTTAAAACCGTCGCCGCAAATCAGAGCTTGATGTCGCCGGGCATGAGGCTGCCGTCGAGGCCGCCGCGACGTTCTTCGCGCGGCTCCTTCTTGGCTTCCTTTTCCTCGCGATGCTCGTCGGCGTGGCTCTCGGCGGTCCACTGGACGCGGCGGAGAGAGAGGCCGATCTTGCGGGCGTCGGTATCGACGCGGAGGATTTTGACCTCGAGCTCGTCGCCGGGCTTGACCACTTCCTGGGGGCTTTCGACCTTCTGGTCGGAGAGCTCGGAGATGTGGAGCAGACCCTCGAGCTCGGGTTCGAGCTCGACGAAGACGCCGAAGTTGGTGAGCTTGGTGACGGTGCCCTTGACGATCTGGCCGGGGATGTACTTCTCGGGAATCGCGCGGATCCAGGGATCCTCGGTGAGCTGCTTGATGCCCAGGGAGATGCGGTGCTTGTCCTCATCGACTTCGAGGACGACGCAGCGGACCTCCTGGCCCTTCTGGAGGAACTCGCCGGGGTGGTTGTACTTCTTGGTCCAGCTCAGATCGGAGATGTGGATGAGACCGTCGATGCCCGGCTCGATCTCGACGAAGGCGCCGTAGTTGGTGAGACTGGTGACGCGGGCGTTGACGATGGTGCCGACGGGGTACTTCTGGCCGGCGATGGACCAGGGGTTGATCTCAAGCTGCTTGAGGCCCAGCGAGATCTCCTGCTTGTCCTGGTTGACGTCGAGGACCATGACATCGACATCCTGGCCGACGGTGAGGACGTCGCCGGGATGGGCGATGCGCTTGGTCCAGCTCATCTCGGAGATATGGATGAGGCCCTCGATGCCTTCTTCGAGGCGGACGAAGGCGCCGTAGTTCATGATGTTGACGACCTGGCCGCGGACGCGGGAGCCGACGGGGTAGCGCTGGCTGACGGACGCCCACGGGCTGGGCTGCTTCTGCTTGAGGCCCAGGGAGATCTTTTCGCTGGTCTTGTCCACGCCGATGACCATGCACTCGATCTCCTGGTCCATCTCGACCATCTCGGAGGGATGGGAGATGCGGCCCCAGGACATGTCGGAGATGTGGAGGAGGCCGTCGAGGCCGCCGAGGTCGATGAAGACGCCGAAGTCGGCGATGTTCTTGACGACGCCCTTGCGGAGCTGGCCGACCTCGATCTCCCGGAGGAGCTTTTCCTTGTTGGCCTGGCGGTCCTCTTCGATGAGCTTGCGCCGGGAGACGACGATGTTGTGATTTTCGGTGTCGATCTTGAGGATCTTGCACTCGATCTCCTCGCCGATGAAGCGGCTGATGTCGCCGGGCTTGCGGATATCGACCTGGGAGGCGGGGAGGAAGACGGGCACGCCGATATCGACGAGCAGACCGCCCTTGATGCGGCGGCTGACGATGCCCTTGACGACGTCGCCTTCGGCGTGATTGGCGATGACGTGCTCCCAGCCGCGCTGGCGGTCGGCCTTGCGCTTGGAGAGAAGGATCGAGCCTTCGGCATCGACCTCTTCGAGAAGCACTTCGATCTCTTTGCCGGCGACGATCTCGGAGGGATCGTCAAACTCCGAGGCGTCCACGATGCCCTCGCTCTTGAGGCCCAGCTCCACGATCACGTCGTTGCCGAGCTGCGTGACGATGCGGCCCTTGACGATCGTACCGGGGACGAGGGATTCGACCTTCTGGTCCAGTGCGCTGTGGAGCAATTCGTTGTGCTCCTCGGTGAAGAGCTGCCGGACCTGTTCCTCGACCTGATCTTCGGTGAGGCCGAGCTTGCTGATAATGTTTCTATCTACCATTTACCTGTTCTCCTGTGGAGTCTGTTCTTCAACTCGGCAGCGCCCCACATGTACGCTGCGTCGCTCGGTTGCATAACCTTTGAAGTTGTGAACGGATTCTGCGCCGGCCCACGCAGCCGGCGACTTCTACTTCTAAATACCAAACTCTAAAATAATTCCATCAGATCATCCGTGATCAGGCGGGCGGGTTGAAATTTCTCAGATGACTGACAAATTCCTCGATCACCCAATCCGGGGTGGAGGCCCCGGCGGTGACCCCGGCCGTCCGCTTGCCGCTCAGGACTGACTGATCGAGCTCGGCCCAGTTTTGCAAATGGAACGTGCTATTATTATATTTTTTGCACAATTCTGCAAGCTTTTTTGTGTTGGCGCTGTGGAGGCCGCCGAGGACGAACATGATATCGACCTCGCGGCAGAGCTTGACGGCGGCCTGCTGGCGGGAGAGGGTCTCGCGACAAAGGGTATTGACGGCCCGGATTTCGCTGAATCCCTGCCGGACCATGGCCGAAAGGGTCGCGGCGAAGTGGTCGTGACTCTGGGTAGTCTGGCAGATTACCCCCAGTTTGCCCCTGTTATCCACCTGATTGACCTCTTCGGGGCCGGAGATGACCTGGACGCGGGAGGCCGAACCGACGACGGCCTTGACTTCCGGATGATCCTTGTCGCCTACAATGATAACCCGATATCCTTCGTCGCCAAGTTGACGGGCGATCTCCTGAAGGCGTTTGACGAGGACGCATGTTGCATCGACAATTTTGAGCCCTTTTTGCCGGATTTCTTCGAGTTCCCGGCCAGTAGCACCGTGGGAGCGGATCAGGACCGTGCCGCCGTCGATCTCATCGACCGACTTGACGGTCTTGAGGCCCATACCACAAAGACGGCATACTACGTCTTCATTGTGAATGATGTGTCCCAGGCAATAGACGGCCTCTTTTTTTTCCAGCGTTTTTTCCGCCAGCTTGATGGCGTTTCGCACGCCGGGACAGAAACCGCACTTTTCAGCAACTTTTACTTCCATTATCGACTTCTATCCTCGAATAATCAAAGGGTTCGCGTCCCATTTTTACTCTCAGTTCGTTCTGCATGTTCTGGAAAAGCTGCGTCAGTTCCCGGGTAAAGGCCTCATCACCGAGTTCCCTGACGCGCTCGGCGGAGATGGGCTTGCCGTACATGACGAAGACAGGCTTAAAGAAAGCGGGCTTTTTATCGCGGGGCCAGGCTTCGTGGGCGCCTTCGATGGCCATCGGCAGGATCGGGGCTCCCGTGCGGCGAACGATGAGGCTGATGCCGGGCTTGACAACGTCGATCCGGCCATCATAGGTACGCGAACCCTCCGGGTAAAGACACACCGTATGGCCCTTCTGGATCACGCCGATAATAGCCTTCATGGCGGCCAGATCGCCCTGCCCCTGTTTGATGGGGATCGTATAGAGCGAGCGCAGCAGCCAGCCGAAGAAGCCGTGGAAGAGGTTTTCGCGGGCAACGAAGATAAACCGCCGCGGGGCGCGGTTCTGGCAGAACATCGGGTCAAGATAGCTCTGGTGGTTGCTGACGATCAGCAGCGGTCCTTCTCTGGGGATGTTTTCCTTACCATACGCCTTGACCCGATAGAAAATGTGGATCAGGCCTATCATGACAAACTGGGCAAAACTTCGCCAGGCGGAACGCAGCGGCGTATCCTTAATAGTGATTTCAGCCATGTTTCCTCTCGATACCTCTATGTCTATTATTTAGTAACATTTTTCATAGCCGATAGTGCTACGACCGGCAATCCTCCGGCAGATCGAGCCCGCAGGCCATCCACTCGGCGGAGAAGAGGGCCAGGTCCGCCAGCGTCACCCGGCAATCGCCGTCCAGATCGGCGGCGGGAGGGCTGACGCAGACGGCCACAGGGGGCGGGCCCTCGCCGTCGGGCGACTTTGACGCCTCGACCGTATCGCCGTAGGCCCCCATGTTGATTCGTCCGCCATTGGGATTGAGTTCCCTTTGGGGCGGGTCGGCCGGGTCGCCGGCATCCACGCAGGGACTGGTCTGATCATCCAGGACCCACGCCTGCAACCGCGGGTCCCAGCGCCCCGCTTCGGAGCGGAGGTGGTAGTCGCCCTCCACCCAGAGGTCATCGTCCGGGTCCTGCGGCGTGCCGCGGTCGTCCCAGAACCCGTTGACGGCAAAGAGGGGATCGGCGAGCAGGTCGCCGTCCCGCGCGTAATTATCATAGAAATGGCCGGCGGCGTTTCGGAAGAAGGCGTTGTAGTTGCTGTCGGAGAGGCCGTAAATTCCCTTGCTGCCGTTCCAGGCAATAATATTGTTCCGAATGGTTCCCCCGCAGAGATGCAGGCCCGAGCCCCGGTTGCCGACGATGGTGTTGTTTATCACCGCCGCCCCGCTGTCGCGGATGCCGTCGCCGCCGTTGGCGGTAATGATATTGCCCCGGATCAGGCCGATGCATCCGTAGAGGCCCGCGTTGATGTTGCCGGAGACCACATTGGAGACGATCACGCTGTTGCAATCGTCGATCCCGATCCAGTTGCCCGTTACCATGTTGTCCCGAATCTCCCCGAAGCAGTTTTTGATGCCCTCGCAGAAGTTGTGAGCGATTTCATTGCCCTCGATGTCGGAGCCGCAGTCGTACACCCCCCATCCCCAGTTGTAAGCGATCCGGTTGCCGCGGATGGCGCCGGAACATCTCATCGCGCCCGCCGTGCGGTTTTCCCGTATGTCGTTGTCTTCGATCTCGCCGCCAAAATCGTACAGGCCCGCGTTATTGTATTGAAGGGTCGAATGCTGAAGGCGGCCGCCTTCCCCAAAGAGACCTATCTCGCAATGCTGAATGCAGCATTCGGTAATCAGGGGCGCGGCCCCGTACAGACTTACGATGCCCTTATTGCTGAAACCGGAGAACAGGCATTTGGAAAGGGTCGGGGCCGTATTGAGGCAGCGGACGCCCTCCCCGATGTCCTCCTGGGCGGGGACGGGATCAATCACAATCGCATAGAGGTCGTAATCGCCGTTTCGCAGGTCCTGCCAGATAGCGATATCGCCCGTCAGCGCCGGCCCCGCCTGTACGTCGGTTTGCGTGCAGACCGGAAATTCATCAGGCCGGTCAAGGCAGCGGATGTAAATATCATAATTGCCGTTGCGGTTATCGCGCCAGACGACAAACCGGTCGTGAATCGCGGGACTGTCCTGTGCGGCGTCGCGGACACAGACGGGAAATTCCGTCTGCGTCTGCCGGTCGTAGCCGTAGATGTCATAATTGCCGTTGCGGTAGTCCTGCCAGACGATGAGATTTTCATAGAGGGCGGGCTTTTCCTGGGCGGCGGGGTTCGTGCAGATCGCAAACTCCGTTTCCGTATCCAGATCGTAAGCGTAAATATCGTTGCTGCCGCTGCGGATATCCTGCCAGGCCACGAGGCGGCCGTAAACCGCGGGAAACTGCTGGGCGGCGGGGTTCGTGCAAACGGCAAATTCGGTTTTGGTCTCCAGGTCATAACCGTAGATGTCCTTGTTGCCGTTGCGCTCATCCATCCACACCACAATATTGCCGCAGATGTCGGGATCGGACTGGGCGCCGGCGGCGGTGCAGACGGCAAACTCCGTTTCGGTCTCCAGATTATAGGCATAGATGTCGCTATTGCCGTTGCGGTAATCCCGCCAGACCACAATCGGGCCGTGAATGGCGGGACTGTCCTGAATCGCGCTCCGGGTACAGACGGCAAACTCCGTCATGTCCCTCAGGTCGTATCCGTAGATATCGAAAATTCCGTTTCGCTTGTCCTGCCAGACGACGCGGGAGCCGTCCGCGGCGGCGTTTCCCTGTTCGGCGTTTTTCTCACAGACGGGGATCAGCCGGCCGCCGACCACGGACAGACCGGTCATAACCGTGTCCGGCCCTTCGCGAAAATCAAACCAGACGGTTCCGTGGATGACCGTGCTTCGCACGATATCGGGGTCGTCGGGGTTCATGCCGGTAAGCGTGACGGCTCGGCGGTTGAAATAGATATCCCCCCGATAGACGCCGGGGCGAACCACAATCGTATCTCCGTCGGCGGCGGCGTCGATGGCCTCCTGGATTGAGGTGAAATCGCCGGAGGTCCCCGCAGAGTCCACGAAAAGCGTTCGGGACGCACCCGCCGCGGCGGCCGCAAAAAACAAAGCCCAAACCGTTATTCTTTTCATAACACCTCCGACCTGTGCAGCTATGCCGAAATTCTCTCGATGATCTCCATCATCCGGCTGACGACCGCCTCGGCGGATATCGTCGTGGTATCGATATGGACGGCGTCGGGAGCGGGCTTGAGAGGTCCGACCTCCCGGCGGTAGTCCGATTCGTCGCGGCTGATGATCTGATTTTCGAGCGTTTGCAGGTCCACTTTTTTGCCGGCCGCGGCCAGATCTTTGGCGCGTCGTCGGGTGCGTTCGCGGGGATCGGCCTCAAGGTAGAACTTGCAGGCGGCGCCGGGAAAGGCGACCGTGCCCTGATCGCGGCCCTCGGCGACGACCAGCGGATACTGGGCGGCAAACGTCCGCTGCATCTCGACGAGACGCGAGCGGAGGGCCGGCTGGGAGGCGATATGGCGGACCTTTTCGGTGACATCCGGATCGCGAATCTCCTCTGTTATATCCTCCTCATCGAGAAAGACCCTCAGAAGAGGGCCATCGTGAACGAAACGAAAGCGGCTGCGGTCCATTACGGCCGCCAGGGCGCCGGCGTCTTCCAGGTTCGCACCCGCGCGCAGAGCGGTCACCGTCACGGCGCGGTACATAGCGCCGGTATCGAGAAAGACCGCTCCGAGCCGGTCGGCCAGCATCCGGGCGACGGTGCTTTTGCCCACGCCTGCCGGCCCGTCAATGGTTATTACGCCCTTTGTAAGCATACGGGGAATATACCCCTCTTTCGCCTCCGGGTAAAGAACGTTTTGGCGGCGCTTTCCGGACGCCGGCGGGCAGAGGATGAGGAAACGGACGTTTTCAATTCATGGGATTGCCGAGTTTTCCCGCCGGCGCGGATCCGTAGTGTAAACAGGCAAAGCGATTGAAAAGGAGACCGGAGGAACCGGTTTTCCGTGCAATCGCTTTGGAAGCCATCGACAAAACAGAAGGAGATCAGGAGAGATTCGATGAATTATAAAGAGATGATCCATCGGGTTGAGGATCTGGGATTTATCCGGGACAGGGAGACGGCGGACGCGGCGTGCAAGGCGGTTTGGGGCATCCTCGCCAGCAGCGTGGATGAGGAAACGGCGGAAGAGATCGCCTCGGAACTTCCCGATCCGCTGACCAAGGCCAAGCTGCGCAGCCACCAGGCGCGGCGGATGTCGATCGATTCCGAACATTTCATCAGGGAGATCGGCACGCAGTTTCACCTGCAAGAGGATCAGGCCCGGCAGTTGGTGGAAACGGTGATCCTTGCCGGGGAAGAATCGCTGCGGGAGGATTCGCTCTCGAAGCTCAGGGAGAACGTCCCGCAAGACCTGTCGAAGCTGCTTTTGCCGATACCGGCAGGGAGGGAAAGTGTCCCCGAAGCGACCGAGATACCGGGTCACAGGATGAGACTTTCGATGCGTTTCATCCGGCGGCGGTAGGCCTTCATCTCGAATTCCTCGACCAGCTCGGCGTCTCCATACAGGGGGACGGGGCGGCAGAGATTTTTGCGGTCGCGGGCGGCCCGGCCGCAGAGGCGGCAGATGTAGCGGGGATTTTTGACGAGCCGTCGGTACTCGTTTGTATCCTGGCACTGATAGCCGTCGTTGGCCAGGTAACACAGGTTCATGTCGTGCGCATCATGCGGCAGTTTTCGTCTTCGTTTGCCCAGGTCCCAAAACATCTTCTGTTCCTTCTTGCCTGCCGAACGGTCGGCGTCGATGTTCTTTTTACTGCGGACCGAGGCGCAGGTTCCCGTAAAACAGTGCTTCTCGTGTGCCGATTTGGGGGTTGGGTTTTCGCCTACGTCAGGGGCGTAGAAAAGGATAAGGGAGAAGAAAATTATTGGCTTTGAAAATTAGGGACAGTCACCTGTTTTGATGAAGGGAAGGACGGAAACAGGTGGCTGTCCCTATTTTATTTGAGTTCGGGGATGAAGGGGGCGGGGGTGCACTTGTCCTGAACGACCAGCCGGGAGGGGATAATAGGCCAGCGGCCGTTGGCGGCCATCCGTTCGAGCTGGCGACGGTTGAGGGGGCGGCGGCTCATCCGCAGGAAGATCCCCTCTTCAAATTCCTGATGGTCGAAGCCGACGAGGGCCGGGGCGACCAGGTCCTTGTAGGGACCGCCGAACCAACTGAGCCACATCGGGGGTTCGGGAATGCCGATCCACTCGTCGCCCATGGGCATCGGGTTCCAGTATTCGCTGCGGCTGTCGAAGCCGAAACTGCCGCCGGAGACGATGCATCGCCGCAGGAGAAAGGCCCCGCCGTAGATGGCGCGAAACATCCGGGCCACGGAGACCATCAGATCGCAGACGCTGTCGCATTCCTCACGGTTTCGATAGAGCTGACGGCAGTCGAAGGAAAGCTCAAGCTGAATGTGCCCGCGTTCGGAGCCGCCCTGACGCGAACCGGAGATGACGCCGCTGATGCACGGGGGGCTGGCCCGGAAGAAGAGCATTTCGCCTCGCTGGAGGGCGGCGGCGGCCGCGATGACGAACTCGTCGTAGTCGTTGCGGATGATGCGGCCGCTGAGCGGTTTCTGCATCCCGAAACGGCGGGGCAGCACCTCGGGGCGGCTTTTTCGGAGGAACTCGATGAGATCCTTAAAGAACTGCCGGCCGTCCGTGGACCGCCGGAAGAACAGTTCCATCGAGAGCACATCCGAGCGGTTGCGGCGGTTGCTGTCGCGCATCAGCAGATCGATCATCCGGGCGAACCACTCGGAAAACTCAAAGAGCGTCTCTTCGCCGGTTCGGCAGGCCACCTGCCGGCCGCAGTGGACGATCTCATCCTTCTGCGGATCATAGACGATCCCGCGACACATCTCGGCAAGGTAAACCGCCAGGTCGCGGGCCTGCTCGTTCATCGCCGGATCACAGGCCCTGGGGACGGCAATTTGCGTCAGGTAACGGATCTGGGGCACATAGCGCAGCGTTTCTTTGGGAATATCGTCGTTCTCGGCATAGTAGGGACCGTAGATCGCGAAGGCCTCGGCATTGATGATATTACGGATGAACATATCCGGCTGGCCCAGTTCGCCCACGGGGGTCAGTTGACTGTAGCGGATGAGGAACTCCCGGATGTTGTCGGGTTCCGGCTTGATGGCCGTTATGATGTCCCAGTTAATGCTCACCGTTTTCTCCGCAAAAACACCGCCCTTTTCCGCTGAGCGGCAACCGGTCCATATTTAATAACGATATCCGCCGGTCAAAACGATGCCATACCGGGATTTTGCCCACTTCGAGGCCAGTAAAAACATGAAAAAGAGTGAAAGCGGCTGCGGGATTAAGGGGTGAGCTCTTCGAGCTGCTGCCAGCGTTCGTAAAGGCGAGCGAGCTCCTCCTGGAGGCGGCCAATCGATTGGGCGGTCTCGGCGATGAGGGCGCTGTCCTGTTTGTAGAAGTCCGGCCGGGCCATTCGCTCGGTCAGATCGGCAAGCTGCCGCTCCCGCTCCTCGATCTGTGCGGGCAGGGCCTCCAGCTCCCGCTTCTCCCGGTAGCTCATCTTGTTCGGGTTGGGGGTCGGACGGGAGCGTTCCTTTTTTTCCTTCGGTTCGGCGGGCCGGGCCGGGGCGGGACGCTGGCGGAGCCAGTCATCGTAGCCGCCGACGTATTCGCGTATGCGGCCGGCGCCCTCGAAGACATAAGTACCGGTGACGACGTTGTTGAGGAAGGTGCGGTCATGACTGACCAGCAGCACCGTCCCCTCGTATTGGACCAGCAGTTCCTCCAGGAGTTCGAGCGTTTCGATGTCGAGGTCGTTGGTGGGCTCGTCGAGCACGAGGACGTTGGCGGGTTTGGCAAAGAGCCGGGCCAGCAGCAGGCGGTTGCGCTCGCCGCCGGAGAGGGTCGAGACGAGGGCGGCGGCCTGGCGGGGCGGAAAGAGGAAGTCCTGCAGATAGCCGACAACGCTGCGGCCGGCGCCGTTCCAGGTGATGGTGCTGTAGCCGTCGGCGACGTTTTCCCATACCGTGCGGTTTTCGTCGAGCTGGGCGTGGAGCTGGTCGAAGTAGGCGACCTCGAGATGCGTGCCGCGGCGGATTGTGCCGTCGGTGGGGCGCAGCTCGCCGAGGAGGACCTTGAGCAGCGTGGTCTTGCCGCAGCCGTTGGGACCGATGAGGCCGATCTTGTCGCCCTTCATGATCGTGGCGGTGAAGTTATCGATGATCCGTTTGCTTTCATCACGACGGTCATAGCTGAAGCTGACCCCCAGCACATCGAGGACGAGCCGGCCCGAGGTCTGCACCGACTGGGTTTGGATCTTCACTTTGCCGGCGAGCTGACGACGCTGACGGCGCTGCTCTCGCATCTTCATCAGCTCGCGCACACGACCTTCGTTGCGGGTGCGGCGGGCCTGGATGCCGGTGCGAATCCATGCCTCCTCCTGCGCCAGCTTCTTGTCGAAGCGGCGGTTCTCGCCGGCCTCCGCGTCGAGCTGAGCCTGCTTGCGGACGGTGAAGTCGGCGTAGGAGCACTGCCAGCTTGTCACGCGACCCCGGTCGATATCGACGATGCGGGTGGAGAGCGACTGCACGAAGGAGCGGTCGTGCGTGACGAAGACGACGGCGGAGGGCAGGTTTTTTAGAAACTCCTCCAGCCAGACGATGGAGTCGATGTCGAGATGGTTGGTCGGCTCATCGAGCAGGAGGATGTCCGGTTCGAGCACCAGCGCCAGCGCCAGCAGCGTGCGGCGTTTGAGGCCCGCCGAAAGAGTCGAGGTCTCGGCCTCGGGGTCAAGCTTCAGATGGGAGATGACGGTCTCAACCTGCTGGCGGGCGTGCCAGGCGCCGGCGGCCTCGATCTGCTGCTGGAGGCGGTCAAGCTGCTTCATCAGGTCCGGGGCGCCCTCGACCGCAAGCCGGCGGCTGAGGCGGTGATAGTCCTGCAAAAGCTGTGAGCGACGGCCCAGACCCTCGGAGACGACCTCGAAGACGCTGCCGCGGATGCCGGTGGGGACGGTCTGCTGAAGCATGGCCGTCTGGAGGCCGGGACGGCGCACGATCTGCCCTTCCAGCGGCTCGAGGATACCGTGAAGAATCTTCATCAGCGTCGTCTTGCCTTCACCGTTGCGGCCGATGAGGCAGATTCGCTCACCGGGCTCGATCTGGAGACAAACCCCGTCGAGAACCGGGGCCGCCCCAAACGCCATCCGCACATCAAATAAACTCAGCAGTGCCATAATTCTATATCAGGGGGATCGTTATTCGTTCCATACACTCTAAGACTATACGAAATCGGGGCGTTGGGATCAAACAATTTGCATCCCGTTCAGGACTGAGAGGGGGTGTTTCGGTTAAAAGATCAATCCATCGATCGGAGCAGATGAAAGCACATGTTCGGCATCACGATGGCCGTCCGTGCCGGCCAGCGAGACTGAGGCGCTGTCCACGCCCAGGGCCTTGAGGGTGACGTCCACCGTATTGACGCGGACGGAGGAGCCGGTTTTAAAATGCATCTCCAGTCCGCCGGAGGCGAGGTGCTCTACCGAATCGGCCAGTCTGCCTTAACTGAAGGCCAGCTCGCGTGCGGCGCCGGCCGCCATGAGATTGTTTTTGATCGTCAGCATAGAATCCAACCGCTCCTGATAGTGTTCTCGGTTTCAAGACGGGGATTCGGCGTTTTTTGGCGTAGGGACGGCGACCGCCCGGAAGTACAGGAATACAGACCCACGGTGTTCCTCTTCCAAACATTCCATCCATGCCGTACTTTATCGATGAAAGCCGCCGGGACTTAAACACCCCTGCAACGCACGAGAAGCCGGGAAACGATGAATCGCCGCCATGATCCGATAAAACACGGCCAATACGATCAAACGAAGACTCGGAGGGGGTTATCCATAAAAATACGGAATTTTATTTTTTGAGCCAAAGATGCCAACAAAAAAGGGGTGTGCTGACGAGCAGCACACCCCTGAAGGTACTTGCAGCAGAACAAATCCGCTTATTTGCCGTTTTTGACGGCGGCCTGGGCCGCGGCCAGTCGGGCGATGGGTACACGGAACGGCGAGCAGCTCACGTAGTTCATGCCGACCCTGTGGCAGAACTCGACGCTGGCGGGTTCGCCGCCGTGCTCGCCGCAGATGCCTACCTCCAGCTTGCCGTTAGTTCGGCGGCCGCGTTCGATGCCGACCTGAATCAGCTCGCCCACGCCGCTCTGATCGATGCTCTGGAACGGATCTTCGGGCAGAATGCCCTTCGCGATGTACTTGGGCAGGAACGCGCCCGCGTCATCGCGGCTGAAACCGAAGGTCATCTGCGTCAGGTCGTTGGTGCCGAAGCTGAAGAACTCGGCATACTCGGCGAACTGATCGGCCATCAGCGCCGCCCGCGGGATCTCGATCATCGTGCCGGTGGCGGTTCGGAGCTTCTTGAGGTTGTACTTGGCCAGTACTTCCTTGTAAACGCGCTGAACGATGGCGAACTGATCCTTAAGCTCATTGACATCGCAGGTTACAGGGATCATGATCTCCGGGAAGGGCTTCTTGCCTTCCTTGGTCAGCTCGGCGGCCGCCTCGTAGACGGCCCGGATCTGCATCTCGGATATTTCCGGATAGGTCACGCCCAGCCGAACGCCGCGATGGCCCATCATCGGGTTGACCTCATGCAGACTCTCAAACCGCTTGACCAGGTCGCTCATGTTGAGGTTGAGGGCCTTGGCCAGTTCCCTCTGCTTGGCTTCATCCTGCGGGACGAACTCATGCAGCGGCGGATCGAGCAGGCGGATCACGACGGGCTTGTCGTTCATGGCCGCCAGCGTGCCCTTGATAGCCTTTTTGACAAAGGGGGCCAGATCGTTGAGGGCTTTGGTGCGCTCCTCGGTCGTCTTGGACATAATCATCTTGCGCAGGTGGAACAGCGGCTCATCGCTGTCCTTGCCGTAGAACATGTGCTCCGTGCGGAACAGGCCGATGCCTTCGGCGCCGAACTGGAGGGCCTTGGCGGCGTCTTCCGGCGTATCGGCATTGGTGCGGATACCCAGCGTGCGGATCTTGTCGCAAAGCTTGAGGAAGTCCATCAGGACCTTGTTCTCCTCGCCCGCGTCCATCATCGGAAGCCGGCCGACATAAACGTTGCCCTTGGTGCCGTTGAGGGTGATCCAATCGCCTTCCTTGAGGACGATCCCATCGACGTGGATTTCCTTTTTCGTCAGTTCGACGTGCAGGGCACTGCATCCGACGATGCAGCACTTGCCCCAGCCGCGTGCCACGAGGGCCGCGTGACTGGTCATGCCGCCGCGGGCCGTCAGGATCGCCTGGGCCGCCCGCATGCCTTCCACGTCTTCCGGGTTGGTCTCTTCACGGACGAGAATAACCTTCTTGCCCGCCTTGGCCCACTCCACGGCGTCGGCCGCGGTGAAGACGACCTGACCGGTCGCGCCGCCGGGACCGGCGGGCAGGCCCTTGGCCAGGATTTTCTGTTCCTTCTCGACCTTCGGGTCGATGATCGGGTGCAGCAGCTCATCAAGCTGGGACGGCGTGACGCGAAGCACGGCGTCCCTGGGGGTAATCAGTTTTTCCTTGACCATATCCACAGCCATGCGGACGGCGGCCGGGCCGTTGCGTTTGCCGACACGGCACTGGAGCATGAACAGCTTGTTCCGCTCGATCGTGAATTCGATGTCCTGCATGTCGCGGTAGTGCTTTTCCAGCTTGTTCTTGATGGTAACCAGTTCCTTGTACAGCTTGGGCATGCTCTTTTCGAGGGTCACCAGATCCTTGTTGTGCTCGGACTGGGATTCCTTGTTGATCGGAGCCGGAGTGCGGATGCCCGCCACCACGTCCTCGCCCTGGGCATTGACCAGGTACTCGCCGTAGAATATGTTTTCGCCGTTGCCCGGGTTGCGGGAGAAGGCCACACCGGTGGCACAGTCATCGCCCATGTTGCCGAAGACCATGCACTGTACGTTGACGGCGGTGCCCCACTCATCCGGGATGCCCTCGATGCGGCGATAGCTGATGGCCCGCTTGCCGTTCCACGAGGCAAACACGGCGTGAATGCCGCCCCAGAGCTGCGTCTCGGCGTCATCGGGGAATTCCTTGCCGATCACTTCCTTGACCTTCGCCTTGAACTGACTGCAAAGCTCCTTGAGATCCTCGGCGGTCAGGTCCGTATCGACCTTATAGCCGCGATTCTTCTTCATCTGATCCATGAGCTTTTCAAGCTGACGGCGGATGCCCTCGTCTTCCTTGGGCTCGATGCCGGCGGCCTTTTCCATCACGACGTCCGAGTACATCATAATCAGGCGGCGGTAAGCGTCATACACGAATCGCTCATTGCCGCTCTGGGCCACGATGCCGGGAATGGTCTTGCTGGTCAGGCCCACGTTCAGCACGGTCTCCATCATGCCGGGCATGGAGGAACGGGCGCCGGAACGGACGGACACGAGCAGCGGGTTCTTCGGATCGCCGAACTTGCGGCCCATGATCTTTTCGACCTTCGTCATCGCCTTGGCCACTTCTTCCTTCAGGCCGGCCGGATAGGTCCTCTTGTTCTGGTAGTAGTACGTGCATACTTCGGTGGTAATGGTAAAACCGGGGGGCACCGGAATGCCCAGCGTGGCCATCTCGGCCAGGTTGGCGCCCTTGCCGCCCAGCAGGTTCCTCATCTTGGCATTGCCCTCGGCCTTGCCGCCGCCGAAGAAGTAAACAGACTTTTTCGGTGTTACCTTGCCGGTTTTCGCGGCCGGTTTGCCTGCCGCCTTTTTCGTTGCCTTTTTGGCTTTCGCCTTCGCTTTAGCCATGGTTCATTCTCCTGTTCTCAGTTTAAAAACGCG
Organism: Anaerohalosphaeraceae bacterium; assembly: GCA_050309685.1. GTDB lineage: Bacteria > Planctomycetota > Phycisphaerae > Sedimentisphaerales > Anaerohalosphaeraceae > JBNRMP01. The sequence continues at coordinate 71,530 of JBNRMP010000096.1, read as the reverse complement.
TTATTGTCTGGTATTCGTCAGCCGTTTCTGCGCGGTCAGTACAGACCTGCCCCGCTACACTTTATAAAGAGCGCAAAATATAGTCCAAGCGGAAATGACTGTCAATCCCGAAATAAACAAATGCCGACTTTTTCCATGAAAATGTCCCCCAGAGACGGCTTCCGAAAATGTGGACCCTTTAAGGTTACTATGGATTCCACGGGTGGCTGCGGACGCTTTGGAGGATGCGGTCAGCGCATTCGAGGGCAGCCAGCCCTTCCTCGCCGGTAACCTCAGGGCGGCAGGTGCGGTCCGCCACCGCCCGCAGAAACGCCTCCTGCTCGACCTTGAGCGGCTCGGCCTCCGTGATGTCGAGCTGCTCGATGTGGAGCAGGTCCGTCCAGTTGACCTTGGTGAAATCGATGTCGCCGGCCTTCTGGTGCTCGCGGATCCACTTGACCACATCCACATTTGGATCGGTTTTAATGACAATGCCCTCCTTGCGGAAGTAGTCCAAACTCAAGTAGGCCTGGCGGCTGAAGACGCGGAACTTGCGTTCGGTCTTGAGGGCCAGGCGGGAAGCGGTTACGTTGGCGATGCAGCCGTTTTCGAAGACCAGCCGGGCGTTGCAGATGTCCTCCGTGTCGGCAATGACGTTGACGCCGAGGGCCTCGACCTGTTTGAGGGGACTGCGGGCCAGCGAAAGGATGATATCCAGATCGTGAATCATGACATCCAGCACGACGCCGACGTCCATCGAGCGGAAGGGGTAGGGGCTGACGCGGTTGGCCTCGATGAAGCGCGGCTCGATGTCCAGCCGCTTCATCGCCTGCACCACCGGGTTGCAGCGCTCGGAGTGGCCGACCGCGACCACCGTGTCAAACTCCCGCGCCAGGTCCACGATCCGGCGGCCCTCCTGCACCGTGGCGGCCAGCGGCTTTTCGATGAGCACGGGGATGCGGCGGCGCAGGAACAGGCCGGCCAGGTCGGCGTGTACTGTGGTCGGGGCGGCAATCGTTACCGCATCCACCTGCCCGATCAGGGCCTCCGGCGAGGCCAGGGCCCGGCAGCCGTGCTCGTCGGCGAGCTTTTGCGCGCGGGACAAGTCGGGGTCCACCACGGCCGTCAAAACGGCCTCGTCCAGTTTGCTGTACACGCGGGCGTGAATGGCCCCCATCTTGCCGGCGCCGATCACGGCGGTTCGCAGCTTGCTCATAATCCCATCCTGACTTTGAAGACCGCCCTCCGGGCGGCGTTAATCGCGAAACAGTTCGAGGTAGCGTCCGAAACGCTGCTTGCTGCTGTTGAGCAGCGAGTCCACGATGGCCCGGACGTTCTCATCGAGGCCGTCTTTTTCGGCCAGCTCATGGACGCGGCGCAGCACCGGGCCTTCGCTGCGCCAGATGAACTTGAAGGCGTCGTGGACCTTGTCCTTCTGCTCGTCGGTGAGGCCGGCACGGCCCAGTCCGCGTTTGTTGACGGCCCGAATCTCCAGCGGGTAGTGGCCGCTGACGATCACGAACGGCGGCACATCGTGGTTGATGCCCGTGTAGCCGGCCGCGTAGCACCACTTGCCGATGGTGCAGAACTGGTGCACCGCCACCATGCCGCTGAGCCATGCGCCGGTGTGGATATGGCAGTGACCGCTGATCTGGGTATAGTTGCTGATGACGATCTTGTCGTCCAGTTGACAATCGTGTCCCAGGTGCACGCCGATCATCAGCAGGTTGCCGCTGCCGATGCGGGTTTTGTGATCGGCGTACATGCTCGGATGGATCGTTACGAATTCGCGGATGACGTTGTTGTCGCCGATCTCCAGGCCGCCGATGGGAGTCTCGGCGCTGAAGCCCAGGATCTGCGGAGGGCGGCCGATGACGCAGTTGGGAAACAGCCGATTGCCGCGGCCGAGACGTACGTTCTTCCCGATAACCACATGGGCATCCAGCACGGTGTCGTCGCCGATGACCGCACCTTCATCCACCAGCGTAAACGGCCCGATTTCCACATTTTCACCGATCTGGGCGCTCGGATGCACAACCGCACTGGGGTGAATCCTACTCATAATTGACCAAAACCTCCGTAGGAATTTCGATTTTCATTCACTTTATATTTCCTCATCGACCAGCATGAACTTGAGCTGGGCCTCGGCGACCGTCTCATCGCCGACCCGGGCGGTGCAGCAGCACTTGGCGGCCCGGCTGCGAACCTTGTCGGCCTCGGCGATGAGGATGAGCTGATCGCCGGGCAAGACGGATTTGCGAATCTTGACCTGGTCCATAGTCAGCAGCACAGCCAGCTTGCCGGTGTGCTCGAGCTTCTGGGCAAACAGCAAGCCGCAGACCTGAGCGAGGGCCTCAACGATAAGCACACCCGGCATGACGGGGCTGCCGGGGAAGTGGCCCTGGAAGAAGTGCTCGTTGAACGTTACGTTCTTGATGCCGACGATGCGGCGGTCCTTCTCAACCTCGATCACCTTATCGACCAGCAGGAACGGGTAGCGGTGCGGCAGAATCTTCTGGATCCGCCGGATGTCCAGCACGGCGCGGGTCGCGGCGTTTTTTTCCTTTTCCTTCTTCTCGGCCGTTTCGATGAGCTTTTTGACGAGGGCCTGATTGAGGGCGTGGCCGGTCTTGTAGGCGACCACGCGGCCGATGATCGGGCGGCCCGCCAGCTTCAGGTCGCCGATCAGGTCCACGACCTTGTGGCGGACACACTCATCGGGGAAGCGGTAGCTGTTCTTGATGGGGCCGTCGGAGCTGATGACGAGGATGTCCTTGGGGCCCAGGTGGGTCCCGATCCCCGCCGCCTGCATCTGCCGAGCCTCGGCTTCGAGAACGAACGTGCGGGCGCGGGCGAGATTCTGGGCGAAGTAGCCGTCGCTGAGCGTGCAGGAGAAGACCTGTCGCCCGACGCCGGTGTGCGCCGTGTAGTCCATGTCGTAGGTAATCGACAGACCGTCATAGGAATCGGGCAGCGCGTAGATGGCCTTGTCGCCGTCCTGGATGTGGATCGGCTCGGTGATGACCAGCTCGCGGCGGGGCTCGGCCTGTTCGACGAGGCCGCATTTCTGCAGCGTTCTGTAGTATTCGTCGCTGCTGCCGTCAAAGCCCGGCAGTTCCGGCCCGTCTATCTCGATGACCAGGTTGTCGATCCCGAGGGCATGGGCGGCGGCCAGACAGTGCTCGGACGTCTCGATGCAGACGTCCCCTTTGCCGAGGGCCGTTCGCCGCTCCTTTGATATGATGTTCTGCGGGGTCACCTCGATTCGCACCGGCGGCTCGCAGTCGGTGCGCACAAAGACCACGCCCGTGTTCGGATCGGCGGGACGAAACGTTACCCGCACCTCTTTGCCTCCGAACAGGCCTCGTCCGCCGAGGCGGGCTTCCGATTTAATGGTTCTTTGTGTTTTCAAGCTGACTCAGTCGCTTTTCCAGTTGTTTTACTTGTTTGGCCAGCTCGGGCAGTTTGCGGTAGAGACTGACACACCGCAGTTCGGCCTGCGAATCCTGGACCGGCGCACCCCAGAGCTTTTGCCCCGGCTGCGTATCCGACACAATCAATGCCCGCGCACCGGCCATCACGCCGTCGGCAACGGTTACATTGTCCACAACGCCGACCTGGCCGCCAAGAACGACGCCTTTTCCGATTTTGACGCTGCCGCCGATCCCAACCAGCCCGGCGATCAGACTCAGCCTGCCGATCTGAACATTATGGGCAATCTGCACGAGATTGTCGATCTTCGTTCCGGCCCCTATTAGTGTATTGCCGAATTTGGCCCTGTCAACACATGTGTTGGCGCCGATTTCAACGCCGTCTTCAAGAATGACGCCGCCGTTATGAGGAATTAACTGGTGTTGTCCATCCAGATAGGTGTAGCCGAAGCCGATCGCGCCGATGGTGGAATTGGCCTGAATGATGCAGAAATTGCCGATTTTGCAGTCGTGATAGACCACCACGTTGCTGTCGAGGCGACAGTTGGCGCCGATGGTCGTCCGCCGGCCGATGGAACAATTCGGGCCGATTTGGGTATTTTCGCCGATGACGACCTCGCGGCCGATATAGGCGCCGGGACCGATAGCGGCCGAAGGGGCTACCCGGGCATCCGGCTCCACAATGGCGGACGGGTGGATGCCCTCAAACGTATCCGGCTGGGGAGCGAAGACCTTTTGGGCAGCGATCAGAGCCTTTTGGATATTGCCGACACAGATCTGCGGCAGCGGACAGTCCTCGATCTCCTGCGATGTAAGGACGGCCGCTGCACGGGTCGATGCCAGCGCCGGGCGATGCTTCAGGTCCGTCAGGAAGCAGATCTCGCCGGGCCCGGCCTCATGGATGGTCGCTACGCCGCTGAGCAAAACCTCGCGGGGATGAACCACCCGGCCGCCGAGCGTTTCGGCCAGTTCCAGCAGCGATATTTGCCTGGAAGGATTCATGGAGATTCCCCGTTACTCGTTATCCAGCGTCTTGAGGACGTCTTCGGTAATGTCCAGTTCGGAACGGGTGTAGAGGACCTTGTTGGTCTTGACGGTCAGCATGAAATCCCGCAGGCTGGGGGCGGGCAGGTCGAGCCCTTCCCGGGCCAGCACCATGTCCAGTCCCTTCTGCTCGGCGACCTTGGCGACCACCTTGAGGAAGTCCTGGTAGAGCGACTCGGTCCACTGCTGCATCTGGGCCGTGATCTGATCCTCATAGAGACCGTTTTTGGCTTCGAGCAGGGCCTTCTTCTGGGCGTACTCTTCCATAAACTTCGCGTAGTCGGGGCTGCCGGGCTTGCGAGTGTCGATGTTGGCCTTGAGCTTGTCAAGTTCGCTCTTGCGGGTCTGGAACTCGCTGCGTATCTGCTCTTCCTGGGCCTTCATCTTCTGCTGCCAGTCCTTGTGCTTTTGACTGTTTTCGAGGATGGCCGTTACATCGACCACGCCGATCCGCGCCGGCTGGATCGCCTCGCGGGCCGCCGCCAGCCCTCGCTGATATCCGACCAAGGCCACCGCAACCGCCAGGGTTGCCGCCAACATCCATGCCTGTTTCTTCATATCCTTTCCTTTCGTTTTCAGGAGTTACCGGTCGTAGAACAAAATCGGTTGATTCGTTTCATTTCGGTTAGAAGAGCGCGCCCACGGAGAAGCTGAAGATCTGGGTATCGTCTTCCTCATCCTTCGTGATCGGCACGCCGAACTCGAACCGCATGGGCACCGGTCCGAAGACCTGCGGGATCATGATCTGCAGACCGGAGCCGACCGACGTGCGGATGCCGCCGGTCTCGACGGCCGCCGCGTCGCCGAACAGCAGCAGCGAGAACACGTCGCTGTCCAGCGGAATCGCCACCTCGGCGTTGGTCACCACCAGCCAGTCGCTGCCGATGGGATCGTCGCTGTTCGTGCCGCGCGGGCTGACGCCGCGATATTCGAAACCGCGGATCGAGTTGATGCCGCCCGCGTAGAACCGCTCGTAGGGCGGGGCGTCGCCGACGACGGCGCCGGCGGTAACCTTCGTCTCCAGGACGGTTCGCTTCATCGCCAGGTCTTCATGGAGCGTCTTGTACCAGCGGTAAGTGCCCGACAGGACGCCGAAGGTGAAGTCCCCCGTCACCTGCTCGTAGCCGGCGTCAAAGTTGGACCCGCGGCTGGGACGGAAGCGGCTGTCGGTCGTATCCCGGCCGAACCAGAACCGGGCGCCGAACAGGAAGTTGTCGCCCTTGACCTCCTCGATTTCGATGGGGGCATCCGGCTCCAGATCGTCGGCGCTGACGGTCTCCGCCCGCATCGCGATTCCCCGGCGCCACTCATCCGCATAGCGTTTGGTAAAGCCGAGGTTCACGCCCATCCGCTGCTCGTCGTATGATTCGCGGAGCCGGGTATAGCTGTTGAACGAGGTATCCAGCGAGACCGGCCGGTCGAAGAGGTACGGCTCGGTAAAGCCGACCGTGTACGAACTCCACCGGGTACCCGGGCTGAGCATGACGCGGAAGCGCTGGCCGGCCCCTCGAAAGGCCTTGCCGGTAATCAGTTCGCTCCAGCTCTCCGGCAGGTCGGTGATGTCGAAGTTGCGCTGGTCGTAGGAGATCTGGCCGATGACGCCGCTGTCGCTGGCCACGCCGGCCCCGAGCATAATCATGCCCGTCTGGCCTTCGGTCACCTGCACGACGGCGTCGCGGTGATCGGGGGCCTCTCCCGTCGGGGTAATCACGACCGACTCGGCGACGGCGACCGATTTGACGGTTCGCTCCAGTTCTCCCTCGCCCGTGCCGGCGGTGACGGAGGCGTCGTACCAGGCGCCCGGCATAAAGCCCTCCTCGTCGAGCACGCGCCGGAACACGCGGTCTTCGGTTACCGTGTTGCCGGTGATCGTTACCTCTCCGATGCGGAAGCGGCCGTTCTCCTGAATATCAAATGTCACATCGACGCGGGCGTCGGGCAGAAACGTCCGCCGGGCATCGACCCGCACGTCCAAAAATCCCATCTCCAGGTAGCGGCTGCGGATCTTCCTCACATCGTATTCGAGCCGGTCGGCGCTGTAGGGAGCATCCTCCAGCAGCCGCAGGTCCTTGCGCAGCTCCGGCGTCTCGAAGAATCGGTTGCCCTGGATCGCGATTGAATTGACGATGTAGAGGGGGCCTTCATTGATATTGAAGGTCACCCTGACTTTAGGGCGGTCCTCGCTGAATTCGACCACGCTCTCGACCTTCGCATCAAGGTAGGCATGATCCCGGTAAACAGTCAGCAGCTTCTGCACATCCTCCTCGATCATTTTCGGGCTGTAGTAAACCGGCCAGAAGAGCAGTTTTTTCTCGCGGGCCTTGATCGCCTTGATCAGCTCCTTGTCGCGGAAGGCCTCGTTGCCCTCGAAGCGAATCTCATCGATCTTCGTCCGTGCCCCTTCATCGATGGCGTATTTGAGTTCGCCGGCCATCAGCCGCCCCTCCTCCAGCGTAACGGAGACGGCGGGGTAGCCCTTGCCCCGGTAGAATTCGATCAGCTTATCGACGCCGGCGCGGGCGGCGAAGAGGTCCAGGTAGTCGCCCGGACGCAGGCCGAGTTCCTTGATCAGGCGGGTATCGGAAAATTTCGTGTTGCCCTCGATAACGATCCGGCGGATGAGGTTCTGCTCGACCACGACATAGGTCAGCTTCACTTGGCCGTCGTCCGTCAGTTCGGCGTTGTAGTAGGCGGTATCCACTCCTTCCAGCCGGGCGATGCGCCGGACATCCTCCTGGATCTGCGACGGCTCGAAGGGCTGTCCGACGCGGGAGCGGACCTGCGCCAGGATATCCGTGCGGCTCAGGGTCACGTTGCCGGCCGTCTCGATCGAGCCGATCGGCCGACCCGTCGGGTCCACGGCCGCCATGCCGAGGGCGGCGCATAAAGCGATTGAGCACATCCATACCGTGACGATCCGCTTGACGGCCATGCCTAACCTCCTGTATTGTCTGAACTCATTTCGTCCCTATTCGTCCCTAAAAGGGCTCCTGGACATACTCCGGCGCCAGCTCCTCGAACCGTGTGCACCGGCCGTTAAACAGCAGTTCGACGGTCCCGGTCGGGCCGTTTCGCTGCTTGGCGATGATGATCTCCGCCTTGTTCGTCTCCTCGTAATCGGGTTCGCCCCGGTGATAGTAATCCTCGCGATGGAGCAGCAGGATCACGTCGGCGTCCTGCTCGATACTGCCGCTCTCGCGCAGATCGCTCATCCGCGGCCGGTGGCCCTCGCGGATCTCGGCGGAGCGGTTGAGCTGGCTGAGTACGACCACCGGCACATTGAGCTCTCGTGCCAGCGATTTGAGGTAGCGGGAGATCGTGCTGATCTCCTGCTGGCGGGACTCGACGTTGGCGCCCAGGCTCATAAGCTGCAGGTAATCGATGAAGACCGCCTGGATATCGTACTGGCTTTTGAGCCGCCGGCACTTGGCCCGGATAACCAGCGGCGTAAGCCCGGGGGTATCGTCAATAAAGATGGGTTTGTCGTTGAGCTCGGAGGCCGTCTGCACGAGCAGGTTGTGCTGTTCGGTGTTGATCAGGCCGCGGCGGACGATCTGCGAATCAATCCGGCTGCGGCTGCACAGGATGCGTTCCACGAGCTGCTGTTTGCTCATTTCCAGAGAGAAGATGACCACCGGCAGGCCCGCATCGGCGCCGATGTACTCGGCCATGTTCATCGCAAAGCTGGTCTTGCCCATGCTCGGCCGGCCGGCGATGATAATCATCTCGCCGCGCTGCAGGCCGCTGAGCTGCTGGTTGAGCATCCGGTAGCCCGTCGAGATCCCCGTCACGTCGGAGCCCTTGCGGCTTTCGATGGCCTCGAAGGCCTCGTGCAGCAGGTTCTTGATGGGGACCGCTGAGCCGGCGATCTTCTGCTCGGTGATCCGGAAGATCTTCTGCTCGGCCAGGTCGAGCTTCTCATCGGCCGCGCCCACCTCGTCGCAGGCGTCCTGAAGGATCTCCTGACAGGTATAGGCCAGCTCGCGCAGCATGTGCTTCTCCTGCACGATGCGGGCGTAGTAGTCCACGCTGGCGGCGTTGGGGACGGACTCAGCCACGCGGACGAGGTAATCCACCCCGCCGGCGGCCGTCAGGCGTCCCTGCTTCTTGAGCGTGTCGCGCAGCAGCACCAGGTCGATGGCGTTGCGGTCCTCATAGAGCGTAACAAGCCCTTCGAAGATGAGCTGGTGCTCCGGCTTGGAAAAGGCCTCCGCCTTCATCGTCTCGACGATCCGCCCGATGCACTCCGGGTCGAGAATCATCGAACCGAGAACGGCCGCTTCCGCCTCGGGAGAGGCGGGAATGGTGCGTCCCTGCAGGGCCTGCCTCAGTTCCGGCGAATCCGCCGGCGCGGCGGCCGGGCTATTCCTGGCTGGTTTCTTCGCTTGCCTCAACAGACTGGTCCTCAGACACGACCGTCACCCGGATCAGCGACTTGAGATCCCCGGCGACCTTCACGACGACTTCGCGCGTGCCCACTTCCTTGATGTGCGAGTCCAGTTGAATCATCTCATCCACGACCGCCAGCCCCTGCGCTCGCAGCGCTTCGGCGATGGCGTGTTCCGTAATCGATCCGAACAGGTTGCCCTGCTCGTTGGCCTTGGCGGTCAGGACGACCTCGGCTCCCTCCACTTCCTGGGCCAGCCGCTCCTTGAGCTCGCGGACCTTGCGACGCTCCTCAGCCCGGTGGGCCTTCTCTTCGGCTAGCGCCTTGATATTGTTCTCTGTCGGCACGGTCGCCAGGCCCTGCGGCAGCAGGTAGTTCCGGGCATATCCGTCCTTGACCTCGACAATATCGCCCAGCCAGCCGAGTTTTTCTACATCATCGGTCAGTAACACCTTCATATTCTCTCTCCAAACGGTTGGTTGGCTCTTCTTCAGCCCGCGCCGACCCGGCGTCGGGCTTGTCCCCGGCTTAGCCGGGATTACACTACGCGGTAAACGGCAGCAGCCCCATGAACCGGGCCCGCTTGATCGCCAGTTTCGCCTTCCGCTGGCAGCCGGCACAGTTGCCGCTGCGTTTGCGGGAGAAGATCTTGCCGCGGTTGGTCAGCAGCTTCTGGAGCGACTCCGTATCCTTGTAATCAATGTACGACTTTCCTTCACGACAGAAACGGCACTGGGTCTGTTCCCGGAGCGTCGTCGTGAACTTTTTCTTCCTGGTCTTGTTAACTGTTTTTGCCATTGCATCGATCCTGAATTCTAAACTATCTTTTCTGATTTATCCAGCACTTTTCCAAACCGTCCGGGACGGATTAAAACGGGATATCGTCGTCCATGGGCGGGGCGAAGGGCTCGGGGGCCTCCGGGGCCTCGAAGGGCTGCGAGGGGTAACCGCCGCCGCCGCCGCCACCACCACCGCGGGCGCCGCCGCCGAGGAACTCGAAATTCTCGACAAACACCCGCAGCTTGCTCCGCTTTGAGCCGTCCTGGGCGTTCCACTGGTCGAACTTGAGCCGTCCCTCGACAAAAATGGGGTCGCCCTTCTTGAAGTATTTGTTGACGACTTCCGCCCGTTTGCCGAACATCTGGCAATCGACGTAACAGGTTTCCTTGCCTTCGCTGCCGTCCTGCTTTTTGAAGACGCGGTTGATGGCCATTCCGAACTCCACTACCGGCGTCTGGCTGGGCAGGTAGGACAGTTGCGGCTCCCGGGTCAGGTTTCCGATCAAGATCACTTTATTGTAATTCGCCATGGTTTTGCTTCCTGCCGGTCCGTGGACCTGAGGGTCTGGGACCGGTGACTAAAGGTTCGTTCGATGGGTCCGCCCGCGCGGACCCGCTTGGGCGGCGTTACGATTCGGGCGATTCCTGAGATTCCTGCGCTTCCGGGGCGTTCTCTTTCGGCTCAAGAGCCGCTTCTTGGGCCGCTCGTTCCGATTCCGCCTGGGCCAGTTCGGCCTGCTCCAGCGGCGTGGGTTTCTCGATCTCTTCCCGGCTCATCCGGTCGGTCCGCAGGATCATCGCCCGCAGGATCTGCTCCGAGAGGTTTACGTCCCGCTCGATGCCGCTGATGCGGGCCGGGTCGCACTCGAAGTAGCACAGGATGTAGGTGCCGCGGCTTCTGCCCTGAATGTTGTACGCCAGCTTGCGTTCGTCCCACTTCTTCATCGAGACGACCGTCGCCTCGGCGCGATCCAGAAAACGGCGGATGATCCCCAGCACCTGGTCCCATTGCGAGGCGGCCAGGCTGGAATCAACCAAAAACAATCCTTCATATAATCGTTTCGTCGTGGTTTCCAAATTTGTACCTCCTATAGAGTTACATGGTCGTTACTTGTCAGTTCATTTTATCGTTACGTTTTTTATGGCTCCGGTTCCGAAGCCCGGGTATTAAAGCGCGTCATGGCCTTCGAGGCGCCCTCACGCACCCAGCACAGGGCGGCGTCGCGAGCCCGCACGAGGGCCTCTTCGATCCGGCGGCGCTGCTCGGGGTCGGGCCGCGAGAGCACGTGGTCGGCCAGGTCGCGCCCGTCGCTGGGGCCCACGCCCACCCGCAGGCGGGCGAACTGCTGCGTGCCGAGCTTCTCGATGATATCGGCCAGGCCGTTGTGGCCTCCCGCCGAGCCGCTCGCCCGCAGCCGAATCCGGCCGGGCTCCAGCGCCACATCGTCGGTGATCACGAGGATCGATGTCGGCGAGAGCTTGTAGAAGCCCGCCGCCGTCGCCACGACCTGCCCGCTGCGGTTCATGAACTGCTGGGGCTTGAGCAGCACGATGCGCTGATCGTCCAGTCGTCCCTGGGCCGTCAGGCCGCCGAACTGTTTGGTCCGGATCGCCTCGCCCATGTGCTCGGCCAGCAGGTCGAGTACCTCGAAGCCGATGTTATGCCGCGTGCCGCGGTAGGCCGGGCCCGGATTTCCCAGCCCCACAATAAGTTTCCAATGAGCGACCTGACGATCCTCGTCCGGCGGATTGAAACCGCTCTCTTGTCTCCGACCGGCCGCCATCGCCAGACTCCTTTCCGCCAAGCGCTACTCGGCGGCCTCTTCCTTGGGGGCGCGTTCCGTGATGACTTCCGGGCCTTCCGGGGCCTCGGCCGCAGGGGCCTCTTCCGCTTCCACCTTCGGCGGGTGGCAGATGCACACGATTGCCTCCGGCTCGGTAACCAGCGTCACGCCCTCGGGCAGCGGAACCTCGCGGGCGTGAATCGCCTGGCCGATGCCCAGGTCCTTGACGACCACCGGGATCGACTCTGGGATGCGGCTGACGATGCACTCGACCTTGAGACTGGTGAGGTTCTCATCGAGGATGCCGCCCTCGGTCGTTCCCTTGGCCGTGCCGCGAATCTCAATAGGCACCTCCACGGTAACCCGCTCGTTGAGGTTCACCCGGATCAGGTCCGTATGGGTCACCGTCTTGCCCAGGTAATCGTACTGCAATTCCTTGATCAGCAGGGTGACCGGGCCTTCCGGCAGGGTCACGCTGAAGATCCGGTGACCGTGGTGAAGCCCTTCGACGAACTCGTGCCGATCCAGCGCGATCGACAGCGGAGGCTGACCGTGGCCGTAAATGACCGCCGGCAGCTTGCCCGCCTTCCGCAGGGCCGCCGTCTGCCGGGACCCGACGCGTTCTCTGACTTCCGCTTTCAATGATAGTGTGTCCGACATTGTGTTCCTCTCTTCTCTGTGTCCAATCTGACTAAAGTTCAGTTCCTGTTCCAATGTTAGTAGGCCGGCGTAAACATGCTGCTGACCGACTCGTTATTGTGAATCCGGCGAATCGCCTCGCCGATCAGTTCGGCAATACTGAGGATCTTCAGGTGTTTGAGCTGACGGGCCTGCTCGCTGATCGCAATCGTATCGGTAACGATCAGCTCGTCGAGCGGAGCCGACGCGAGCCGCTCAATCGCCGGCTCGGCAAACACGCCGTGCGTGGCCCCGGCGATGATCTTGCCGGCGCCCATGTCCTTGAGCAGACCGGCCGCCATCGCAATCGTCCCGCCCGTCGAGATCATGTCGTCGCACATGACGATGTTGCGGCCCTTGACCTCGCCGATAACCCTGCCGGCGGCCACCTCTTCGCCGCTGAGGCGGCGCTTGTGGATGATCGCCAGGTCCGCGCCCAGCTCCGCCGCGTATCGGCTGGCCAGCTTCATGTTGCCCACGTCCGGCGCCACGACCGTGAGGTTCTCGAGCCGCTTCTGACGGAGGTAGCTCGCCAGCACCGGCTCGGCCGTCAGATGATCGACGGGGATATCGAAGAAGCCCTGGAGCTGCTTGGCGTGCAGGTCCACCGACAGCAGGCGGTCGGCCCCCGCCGTGTCGATCAGGTTGGCCACCAGCTTGGCCGTGATCGGCACGCGCCCGGCGTCCTTGCGGTCCTGGCGGGCGTAGCCGAAGTACGGCACCACGGCCGTCACCCGTCTTGCGCTGGCCCGCTTGAGGCAGTCGAGAAAGATCAGCAGTTCCATCAGGTTCTGGTCCACCGGCGTGTTCGTCGGCTGGATGACGAAGCAGTCCCGCCCCCGCACGTCCGATTCGAGCCGGATGATCTTCTCGCCATCCGGAAAACGCCAGATTTTCGCCTCGCCCTGCACACTTTTCAGATAGCGGCAGACCGATTCCGTCAAGGCCGGGTTCGCGGTGCCGCTGAATATCAGCAAAGGATTATTGACCATCGTCTTGACCTCCCTGTCCGGTATCGGACGGTTTTTCACGATTAACAATCGTTCCGGATTTGACCCGGCTGTGCGCCGGAAATGTCGCGCTGCGCACCTCGGTAAAGACCCCCATCTCAACCCCGTCCTCCAGCACGGCACCATCCTGCAGGTAGGCGAACGGCCCGATCCGGCAGTTTCGGCCGATCCTGACCCGGCCGTGGATGCAGGTAAACGGCTCGATCACCGTATCCTGCCCGATTTGCGCCCGGTCGTCGATCCACGTGTTGGGCGGATCGACAATCGTTACCCCCGCCTCCATCAGCCGCAACTGGATCCGCTGCTGCATGATCTTGCCGACCTGGCTGAGCTGGCGGCGGTTGTTGACGCCCATGGCGTCCTCTTCCGCAACGGCCGTCACTGCCGTTGCCTTGTGGCCCTCGGCCAGCAGGACATGCAGGGCGTCCGTCAGGTAATACTCATTCTTGACATTGTTAGGCTTGATTTTATCCAGCGCCTCCAGCAGCAACGGCGTTTTATAACAGAAATAGCCGGTATTGATTTCCCGGATTTTCCGCTGCTCCTCGGTGCAGTCATTGTGCTCGACGATTCCCTGAATATTGCCGTAGGCATCGCGGATGATCCGGCCGTAGCCGTGGGGGTCGCTCATCTCGGCCGTCGCCACCGTAACCGATGACATTTCGCTAAGATGCTTCTCCAGAAGGATTTGCAGCGTTTCCTTGCGGATCAGCGGAGCGTCGCCGCACAGGATCAGCGTCTGGCCGTCCTGGCCCTGAAGGTACTGGCGGCACATCATCACGGCGTGTCCGGTCCCCCGGCGCTCGGTCTGTTCCACGAAGACCAGGTCCTCCTGGCCGGCGTACTTCGCGATGATCTGCTCCTTGCCGTACCCGACGACGATATAGATAGTCTGAGTCCCCACCGCCCGGCAGGCGTCGATCACGTAATCCAGCATCGGCCGGCCGCAGACCTCGTGCAGCACCTTCGGCAGCTGCGTATTCATCCGCGTGCTCTGCCCCGCCGCCAAGATTACCGCAACCGTTTTCCCTGAATTACTCAACCAATTATCTCCAAAATTAAAAATCCGTCGGCCCCGGCCGACACCACATTTTTTCTTTTATATTTGATCTTTTATTTGAAAAAACTACCCGGCCAGGACTCGAACCTGGAATAGGAGGACCAAAACCTCCTGTGTTGCCAATTACACCACCGGGTAAGCTGTCACCTGCGCAAAAAACGCTAATTCCCTATCCCGGAAGGACTTATAAGAAGGTCACAGAGGCCCTGCCATCGAGGCGGGCTCGACCTGGCTCTGCCGGAGGCTTGAACTGACCATGCTGCGACACCTGTCAGCCCCTGGTTTGCTTCGCAACGCTGCCGACTGGCGGCGTCTGCCGTAAATGCCGTACGTCCCCGTGCGGCAGAGCAAAACGCCATTCATACCCGATCCTCCCTCAAAAAGCAAGCACTTTTTTAAGAACCCCCGCACAGCGATCTTTTAAGCATTTGGAGCATGTCCTTTCAACCAATTGATCAGTACCGCCGACACCCTTCCCCGTACAACATGGATAAATGCAAAGAACAGAAAACAGACTTGAAAAGGCAGAAATTAAGGAGGAACGCCGACTCCGAAGGGATATGATTATGAAGCCATACATCCGCAAATACGCTGCTTACCTGGCCGCCCTGCCCCTGATTCTGATCTTCAAAATCACCGGTCCGCCGCGAATCCTGCATTATGGCCGCACCCTCAACAAAATCCTGCTCAGGGCCTTTGGCGCCACTGTCGGCGAGCACAATGTCCGCGTCAACAGCCCGGTCGTCCTGCACAATGTCTGGGGGGCCGGCGATTATCGCCATCTCACGATCTCTGACAACTGCCTGCTGAACGGCAACAACTTTCTGGACCTCCGCGCGCCGCTGACCCTCGAGGACGGCGTCAGTCTCGGCCCCGGCGTGACCATCATGACCCACAACAGCTACAACACCAACACCTTCCTGATCGAAACCCTTCATCACACCTGGGGCCGCAAGCCCGTCCTCATCAAAAAAGGCGCCTGCATCAAGGCCCACGCGCTGATCGTTCACGGCATCACCATCGGCGAGAATGCCGTCGTCGCCGGCGGCGCCGTGGTCAACCGCGATGTCCCCGCCAACTGCTTCGTCACCGGCGTGCCCGCCAAAGTGATCAGGACATTTGACAATCCGCAAATCCCCAATCAAACTAACGTATTGACATAGAAGGAGAAAATCCATGGATCTGATCATCAACTTTACCCCGACCGGGATGATCCCGACGAAGGAGATGACCCCGCACGTTCCGATTACCCCCGAAGAAATCATTGAGGACGTCCACCGCGCCGTCGAGATCGGCATTACGATGGTTCATCTGCACGCCCGCGACCCCCGCACCGGGGAACCGGCCTGCGACATCGACCTCTTCGGACGCATAATCGAAGGCATCCGCGCCTTTGACCGCGAGTTGGTGATCTGCGCCACCCTGAGCGGGCGGAACATCGGCGAGTTCGAGCGGCGATCCGCCCCCTTGCGCCTCGAGGGCGACCTCAAGCCCGACATGGGTTCGCTCACCCTCAGCTCGGTCAACTTCAATAAACAGGCCAGTATCAACTCCCCCCAGATGATCCAGGACCTCGCCGCCGAGATGAAACGCCGCGGCGTCCTGGCGGAACTGGAGGCCTTCGACGTCGGCATGATCAACTACGCTCGCTATCTCGAAAGCAAGGACCTCCTGCGCCCGCCGCACTACTTCAACCTGCTGCTGGGCAATATCGCCTGCGCCCAAGCCAACCTCCTCCACACCGCCATGATGGTCCAGGACCTGCCGCCCCAAAGCCTCTGGGCTCTGGCCGGCATCGGCGACAAGCAGTTCATGATGAACGCCATCGCCATCGCCGCCGGCGGCGGCGTCCGCGTGGGCCTTGAGGACAACATCTGGTTCGATGTCCGGCGAACGCGTCTGGCGACCAATGCCGACCTGCTCCGGCGCGTCCACAACCTCGCCGAGGCCGCCGAACGCCCCATCATGTCCCCCGCCGCCCTGCGCAAACTCCTTGACCTCCAGCCCGGCCACGGCCGCTACGGCCGCCTCTTCGGCCCCATCGAAACGCCGCGACTGGCGGCCGATTCAATGCAGATGACCGAACCGTCCATGGCCAGGGCATGATAAACGCCCGCACAGACAGTCAATCTAACCGGCGCCTCTCCTTAGGACTCGCCGGTCTCCGTGACGTTTAAAAGCGCCTTTCTCACTTCCTCAACCGTTTTCGGAGGCAGTGGACCATACGCCAGGGCGGCCGTGTTTGAATCCAGATGCGCGGGCGTTATCGTTCCGACAATCAGGGTATCGACGGCCGGGTTGGCCAGGAGGTAGGAAATGAGAAACTGACAGCGGGTCTGCCCCGGCAGGAGAAATCGATCGAGGTCGGCCCTTTCCCACTGTCGCCACTTGTCAATCACCTGCGGCCGGGTATTGAGCGCCGACCCCTGTGCAACGCCGCCCCGGATGATGGTCCCGATCCCGGCCGCGGCGGCCTGCGCGATAAGCGGTTCATGGTCGGTCTCGAGGGCGGAACAGGGCATTTGCAGGGCATCGAAGGCCCCGGTCTCGATAAAACCGTGGGCATGGGGATGTTTGATCGAGGCGCCGATATAACGCACCTTGCCCGCCGCCTTAACCTCCTGCATAACCTCGATCAGACGCCCGTTCAGAACATCCCGGAGCGAGGGATTATGCAGCTGCCAGAGATCAAGGTGATCCGTCTTTAACCGGCGAAGACTGGTCTCGATATTGGCAAGCAGGTTGGCGCGGGTCCAGAGATGGATATGGTAGCCGTTCGTTCCGGGCTGATCCGTACAGCCGCACTTGCTGGCCAGGTAAAATTCGTTTCGCCGGTGTGCCAGGAACCGGCCGATAGCGGCCTCGCTGTGGGGATAATCGTACGAGGTGTCGATAAAATTGATCCCGGCGTCAAGGACCCGGTTCAGGATGAGTTCGGCGTCCCGATCGGTAAAAACGCGGCCGTCGCGGAAGTGGCTGTTGCGCAGCTCCATGGCCCCATACCCCAGCCGGGTCAAGTACAGATCCGTTTTCCCAAGTCGCTTTGTTTCCATTTTTCAAATAACCTTAACAGGCGTTTTCTCTTGAAGCGTTCGCAAAGTATATGCTGCCCTTCCAATGCCGGTCCTTTTACCAAATTCAAACGGAACGATCAATGAATAATTGAATTATAATCCTGCACCCGCCGCCGATGTACCAACAGCCGGCAGGCGGCATCGAAGACCGGCAGGTCGCAAACCCAGCGTTTCCGGGTGTCGTGGATCTGATGGACCGTTTGCCCACAGCCGCTGCATATCTCTGGCTGCCGCTGAGCAAACCATTCGATCCGGACTTTCGGATGAGCCGGCTTGACCCCGGTCTCAAACCGCTCCACCGTGCTGACAGAATATCCTTCCCAGCCCCCAAGATGTTTGATAAGATCTTTGTGTACAATATCTCTCTTGGTTTCGGACAAAACCCAGATACAAAGGGTGGCTGTTGTGTCTATCTCTTCCCCATTATTCCGTGATGAACCTTTTTAAAGACGATTCAAAAACCGCCCGCATCAAGGCCTATGTCCTGATCGTTCATGGGACAAGCTTTCTCAGCAAAAAACATTTTTAGATTCCAATGTACAAACGCCCGATACCCGATAAGATAATGAACAAAATGGCGAAAATCCTTTAAACAACAGGAACATGGAAAGTTATAAGTTACAGATTATCAACACCTTAGGCCGCCGGGATTATGAGCCGATGACGATGTCCGAGCTGGCCCGCTTCATGGGGGTCCTCAAGGAGGATCGGCCGCAGTTCAACAAGGCCCTCCAGGAGCTTCGCGATGCCAAAAAGGTGGTTGTGGATACCAATAAGCTGGTTCGCCTGCCGGCGATACCCGGCCGCGTCGTCGGCACGTTCCGCGCCAACCCCCGGGGCTTCGGCTTCATCGTCCCGCTGACACCCAACGCCCACGGCGATCTCTATGTGGCCCAGGAGGACAGGAACGACGCAATGAACAACGACGTCGTTGAGGCGAAGGTCGTCCAGCGCGGCCGGCGAGGCGGCGAGACCCGCTACAGCGGCATTATTACCCAGATTATCGAACGCGGCAGCGAGAAATTTGTCGGCGTCCTCCAGCGGCGCAAGTCGCTCTGGTTCGTCCAGCCCGAGGGCAGGGGCTTCTACCGGGCCATTCTGGTCGATGATGTCGCCTCCAGCGGGGCGCGAGAAAACGACAAGGTTGTGCTGGAAATTGTGCAGTACCCCAAAGGCGACCTGCCGGCACGGGGGGCGATTGTCAAGGTCCTCGGCCGCAGCGGTAAATATGACGCGGAGCTGGAATCGGTGATCGAGCGCTTTAACCTGCCGCGGGAGTTCCCCGAGGCCTGCCGGCGGCAGGCCCGCGAGGCGGCCACGGGCTTTGACCCGGACAAGCCGGTCAACCGCGCCAACCTGTGCGACCAGACGATCATCACCATCGACCCGCCGGACGCCAAGGACTTTGATGACGCCATCAGTCTGATCCGCGACCGCGCGGGACACTGGCGGCTGGGCGTGCATATCGCCGACGTCAGCGAGTTTATCCCCATGGACTCGCCGCTGGACAAGGAGGCCCGCCGCCGAGGCAACAGCGTTTACCTGCCCGGCAAGGTGATCCCGATGCTGCCGGAGGTGCTCAGCAACGGCATCTGCTCGCTCCAGCCCGGCCAGAAACGCTACGCCAAGAGCGTCTATATCGTCTATGACGAGAAGGGCAATGTCATCCATCGCGAGTTTGACAACAGTCTCATCTGCTCGACGGCCCGGCTGACCTACGAGGAGACCGACAAGATTCTGCGGGGCAAGGCCCAGGGGTATCCCGGCGAGGTCGTCGCCCTGCTCAAGGACATGGAGACACTGGCGAAGGCCATCGAGGCCCGCCGCGAGAAGGCGGGGATGCTGCATCTGGACCTGCCGGAGACGGAGCTGATCTTCGACAAATCGGGCCAGGTCGTCGATGCCAGGCCCGCCGATAACAGCTATCCGCACACGATGATTGAGATGTTCATGGTCGAGGCCAACGAGGCCGTCGCAAGCGTACTCGACCGGTTCAACGTGCCGTTCATGCGGCGAATCCACCCGCCGCCGGACGCGATGAGCACCAAGAATCTGGGGCGGTTCGCCAAGCTCTTCGGGATGAAGGTGCCCCGTCAGCTCGACCGCCATGCCCTGCAGGATCTGCTGGACTCGGTCAAGGACACGCCGCTGTCGTATGCGATCAATATGTATGTGCTTCGCTCGCTGCAGAAGGCGGAATATTCACCGCTGAATATCGGGCACTTCGCCCTAGCCAGCACGCACTACAGCCACTTTACCAGCCCGATCCGGCGATACGCGGACCTGCTGGTGCATCGGCTGATCGACTGCTACATCAAGGGGACGCTCAACAAGATCGGGCTGGAGGAGGTGCTGCCGGCGGGCGACCTGGTGGAGATCGGCAAGCATATCACCTGGACGGAGAACCAGGCGGCAAACGCGGAGGAGGACGTCAAGACCGTGCTGATTTTGCAGATGCTCAGTCAGCGCATCGGGCAGGAGCTCGACTGCATCGTGTCGGGGCTGACGAATTTCGGGATCTTCGTGCAGGTCCGCAAGTTCGGCATCGAAGGGCTCATCGAACCGGGCGATCTGGGGCTTGATGAGTGGAAGTTCGACCAGCGGGCGCAGGCCGTCGTGGGCAAGTGGTCAGGCGTGAGCGTTCATCTGGGCCAGCCGATCAAGGCGCGAATCGCCTCGGTGAACGTGGCGGCGCATCAGCTCTTTTTGGCTCCCGCCGAGCCGCTGGTGGCCGGACGACCGAAGGTACACCTGCACAAGGGCAAGCCCAAAGGCCGCCGCAAGACGCCGGTGCATCATATTCAGTAAGCGGCGGCGGGGTATTTTCCTCCCTTGTTTTCCTTCTGCACAATACAATACTCCACGTCCTTGCAATACAGGAACTTGCTAAAGATGTACTGCCGTACCTTTTAATTTTCCCCCTTGCACAAAATTCATTCCTTAAATTGAACTTTCTCCATTCGCTTTAAGCAGTGCAGATAAATCAGCAGAAAAGAGATCATAATAACATTTGCTATAAGTGCTATCAGATTGCTTTTTTGAATATCCTCTGCAAAACACAACAATCCTTTACAGTCACAATTTGGATCCCAGGGATTGAGTAAAGCCATCCCCCGAAAACAGGATACAACCAGGAGAAAACAACAAAGAGATATATAGACCACGCCCTCTTTTTTATCCCCCAGAGAATCCCGTATGCGAATACAAGCTCTGTCAATGGAATGAAAAGAGGCGAATATTTCCTTCCCAGAGGCGGAAGATAGTCAATTGTCCTGAAAGATTGAACCTGAAAGGACATCGTAAATAAAGAGTAACAGGCCATGAGGATAAGACCGCAGCCAATTGCCACCATCAGTAGAGATTCGTACCGTTTCACTTTCATTACTGATTTCGCCTTCTCAGAGTAAACACAGCTCAGAAAACAAGTGATGGGCTGGAAGCAGCCCCTCTGATTGTTGATTGCCGGGTTACGGCATCGATAATCCATTGATTCATATCGGGATGATGCCAGAGTCTTATTCGAAGCGGATACATATCTTCATCTCTGGTTTTAACAATGATTTGGAAATCGACCCACAGAACCGAGCCGTATTTCCTGACAACATCCTCGATCGACACCTCGGGGACAAAGAAACGATAAGAACCGTTTGCAATCGGTCCAAGCCAGTATCTCGCTTCATCGTCCGACAATTCTTTTGTGGTGTCAATCTTTACGCTGACATCCTCAACTCGAACACATTGCATCCTTATCGCTTTTTCATCAAAACTGCAACCCGCGAATAGGTGCTTCCCTCCCTTATATCGGGTTTCAAGGATAAACATTTCTTTTGCTATCTCATACGCATCCTCAATATCAGGCGGGTCCTGGTTGAACCATGTTCTGTAAAAATAAACAATCTCATTGGAAGGTATAAAGTGAGCTTGGAGTTTACAGCATTTTATATATCGATCAAAATCACCAGCCCCCTTTGAAAGTAACACCTCTGCCAGAAAATCAGCCAAATCGGTCTTGAGGGTGTCCGTAAGCAGATCGGGATTTTGCCGCCTTATGGATTGACGAAATCCATCTCTGACTTTCTTTTCGTTTTGAAAATCAATGTAGTCTGGAATATTGCAAATAATTCTCTTTTACGGTTTATTTAACGGAAGAGCTGATTTTCAGACGGTTACCCTCAGAAACGCTAAACCTCCATACTGCAACAATTGCTATTATGACCAGAATAAGACAAAATAAACTCTGCAGTTGCGTGTTTTTCTGATTTTTCTTCATGTCTTTTGCTTTCCTGCATTGCCTGCGTCAAGCTAAAAATCAAGTGGTTTCCTTCAGGTTGTCCGTTGACTGTTATCACGACAACAATAAAACAAATCTGGAAGATGTTTTTTTGAATCATTGCCCAATCAAAGAGGTGCCTCTGCAAAGTTATCAGTAATTTTTATTTCATAATAGAATCGCAAACACCGCCAATTCGAGCAGATTTCCTAATAAATTTTAAATTTACATCCACTTCACCAGCCCGATCCGGCGATACGCGGGCAACTTGGTGGAGATCGGCAAGGACCGCCGCAAGACGCCGGTGCATCATCTCCAATGATACGTTTTTTCGTCCCGGAAAATAGCGGCGGACATTGTTAAATTGCGGTAGAGAAAGTCGTCAACATCGGAGGTTGACTTGTTTCGGCCCGGCCGCTATCATGGACAAACCTTCGGGCGATTAGCTCAGTCGGCTAGAGCGCTTGCCTTACAAGCAAGAGGCCGTGGGTTCAAGTCCCTCATCGCCCATTCAAAACCTTATTTTCATCATTGAAAACAAGGTTTTTTCATTTTTAACCCTTAAACACAGCCAACTATGTCCATTTTGACCGTATCGCCCCCTTTTCTCCGCTTCTTATCCATCCAAACAGAAATTGCAGTTTTTCGTACATCGGGTATAATCGGGCGTTTATAAATGCATTTAGGATTCCAATGTTTATAGATCGTGCCAAAATTACGGTAAAAGGCGGCAACGGCGGCCCCGGCTGCGTCAGCTTTCGGCGGGAAAAATACATCCCCAAGGGCGGGCCCGACGGCGGTGACGGTGGCGACGGCGGCAGCGTCTATCTCCGCGTCGATCCCGCCGTCGATACCCTGCTCGACTTCTCCGGCCGCCGCAACTGGGAGGCCAAAAACGGCATGCCCGGCGAAGGGGCCAACAAACATGGGGCCGACGGCGAGGACCTCATCATCCCCGTCCCCGCCGGAACCCTGGTCTATGACGATGAACTGGACCTGCTTCTGGTGGATATGGACAAGCCGGACATGCAGGTCTGCATCGCCCGCGGCGGCAAAGGCGGCAAGGGCAACAAGCAGTTTGCCACTCCGACCCGCCAGACCCCGCGCTATGCCCAGAAGGGCCGGCCCGGCCAGACGCGCAACCTCCGCCTGGAGCTCAAGCTGATCGCCGATGTCGGCCTCGTCGGTATGCCCAACGCCGGCAAGAGCACCCTTGTTTCGCGCTGCTCCTCGGCTCGCCCCAAGATCGCCAACTACCCCTTTACGACGCTCAATCCCGTCCTCGGCATTGTCGAGCTCTCCGACTTTCGCCGGTTCGTCATGGCCGACATCCCCGGCCTGATCGAGGGCGCCCATACCGGCGCGGGCCTGGGCCACGACTTCCTCCGGCACATCGAACGCACCCGTATCCTCGTGCATATCCTCGACATCATGCCCTCGGATAATTCCGACCCGGTGGATAACTACAGGAAGATCCGCAACGAGCTCAAGCTCCACAGTCAGGTCCTGATTGAAAAGCCGGAGGTGATCGTCCTTAACAAGATCGATCTGGACCCGGACGGCATCTTCGCGGCCGACATCAAAAGCCGCCTGCCGAAGAAGAAAAAGATCCTCTCGATCTCGGCGGTTACCGGGGCGGGCATCCCGGCACTGAATGAAATATTATGGAAAATAGTAAGGAAGCAAGGCGATGAACCTGATCGCGATTGATATCGGAAATTCGAAAATCAAGACGGCCTTTTACCTCGATGACGAGGAAAAATTTCTGCGGACCTTTGCGGAGGGCGAGACCCTTGAAAAGGACCTGGCCGAAACGCTTATCGAGGCATGGGACCGCGTGCCGACGGTAAAGGACGCTCAGATCCCCGTCAAGGACAGCGTTATTGTCGCCAGTTCCGTGCGGCCCGCCTGGACCGAGATGCTCGACCGCCTCGTCGCCGAGACACTGGGCGAAAAGGTGCTGCTCATCGGCCGGGAGATCCCGCTGCCGATCGAGACGGCCCTGGACAATCCGCTGGAGGCGGGGACCGACCGGCTGACGGCGGCCGCCGCGGCCTTCGCCGTGGTCGAGGGACCTGTGGTCGTCGCCGATTTCGGCACCGCCGTCACGGTGGACCTTGTCGATGAATCCGGTGTCTTTCTGGGCGGCACGATCAGCCCCGGCTTTGCCATGTCCGCCAAAACGCTCCACGAGAACACCGCCAAGCTGCCGCAGGTAACGATGCAAAAACCCGTGCAGCCCTTCGGGGCCAACACCGAGGAGGCCATCCGCGCGGGGCTTTACTATGCCGCCATCGGCCTGCTGGAGACGATCTGCCGCAAGTACGCCGATCAGCTCGGCCGCTGGCCCCAGGTCATCCTCACCGGCGGAGCCGCCGGCCTCATCGCCGAGGATTGCGAGTTCGTCGATTCCTACGTGCCCAACCTCACCGTTCGCGGCATCATTATCGCCTATAAGAAATACCTCTACGAGAAGGCCCACATCGAGGAGCTCGATGAGGAAGATCACAAACGGTAACGGTTTTGCCTGCCTGCGAACCGCGCGAAGCGCGGCGGCCATCGGCAGTATCGAGGTATGGGGCGAGGCCGCGGCGGAACTGATCGGGCGGGTCTTTCGCCCGAATACGGGCGAGGTCTCATGGGAGCCGGGGCAACTGCACTACGGGCACTTTGTCGAACGGGACGAGATCGTCGATGACGGCATCGTCGGCTGCGAGGGACCGGGGCGTTTTGCTTTGCACTCTCACGGCAACCCGCTGATCCTCCAGCGTCTGCTGCGGTTGCTCGAAGCGCATGGGGCGCAGATC
Organism: Anaerohalosphaeraceae bacterium; assembly: GCA_050309685.1. GTDB lineage: Bacteria > Planctomycetota > Phycisphaerae > Sedimentisphaerales > Anaerohalosphaeraceae > JBNRMP01. The sequence continues at coordinate 47,227 of JBNRMP010000096.1, read as the reverse complement.
ATCCCGCTGGAAGAGATGCTCCTGCGGCGGTATCGGGCCGAGAGCAGCAACCTCATTGAGGCGGAGGCGGAGGCGGAGAGTCTCAAGGCCGTTTCGCTGGAAGGCATGAAGCTCATCCGGGCGCAAGTCTCACAGGGTCTGGCGGCCGTTGTGCGGCAATGGATGGACAAGCCGAATCCGGATGTCATCCGCAAACAGGCGGCGGCCATCCTCGACCGCTCGCGCATCGCCGAGCGGCTCATCCGGCCGGTGAAGGTCCTGCTGACCGGACCGCCCAACAGCGGCAAGAGCACGCTGCTCAACCGGCTCGCCGGCCGCGAAGAGGCCCTTGTCGCCGATATTCCCGGCACAACCCGCGACTGGGTCAGCGCCTTCGGCCGCATCGGTCCGCTTGTCATCGAATGGATCGACACGGCGGGTCTCGATGAGCGGCTCCGCAAGCTCGATGCCCTCGAACAGGCCGCCCAGGCCGCCACGCTGGACCTTCTCAAGACCGCTGACCTGATCCTCTACCTTCTCGACGCCTCAAAACCAGGGACTGTCACCCCTTTTCGCGGGGCCGACATACAAAAACAGGTGACTGTCCCTGGTTTTGCCGGTGATGTTCCTGTTTTAATCGCTTGGAATAAATGCGATCTGACGCCCCAACGGCCATCCGAGCATCTGTGCATCAGCGCCCAAACGGGACAGGGGATCGAAGAATTGGCAAAAGCCGTCCTGAAAGTCATGGAAACGGAAACCCTGGTCCCCGGTGAACCCATCGCCTTCACCCCCCGGCAAACAGAGAGCCTGCAAAACATAGTCGAATCAAAAACCGAGCAGGAACTGCAGAAGCAATTGAACTCTCTTTATAATCCTTGAAATCCGCGTCACTCGCGGCGGCTTTGCCTTCAAACGAACATCAGCAGACCCAGCGCCATCACCGCCATACCCGCGATGAGCCCGTAGATGCACAAATGGTGCTGGCCGTATTTCTCGGCGCTGGGCAGCAGCTCATCGAGCGAGATATAAACCATAATTCCCGCCACGCCCGCGAAGATCAGCCCGAACGTAATGCCGTTCATAAACTGCCACAGCACGAAGAAGCCGATCAGCGCCCCGACGGGTTCGGAGATGCCGGAGAGAAACGAATAGTAAAACGCCTTGCGGCGGCTGCCCGTGGCGTAGTAGATCGGGATGGAAACGGCGATACCCTCGGGGATGTTGTGAATGGCGATGGCCGCGGCGATTGCGATGCCCAGGTGCGGGTCCTTGAGGGCCGCCGCGAACGTCGCCAGCCCCTCCGGAAAGTTGTGAATCCCGATGGCCAGGGCCGTAAAGAGCCCCATACGGTGGAGCTTGTCGAAATCGTGCGGCTTGCGGGTCGGGTCCATCTCCTTGACGTCATGGATCTCGTGCGGGTTCTCATACGACGGCACGAACTTGTCGATCAGGGCGATCAGCGCGATGCCGCCGAAGAAGGCCAGCGTCGTCACCCAGTAGCCCCACCGCAGGCCCCATTCCTCGCTCAGGGCCTCCCTGGCCTTGAAGAAGATCTCGACCATGGACACGTAGAGCATCACCCCCGCCGAGAAGCCCAGGGCCACCGACAAAAACTTGATGTTGGTCCGCTTTGCAAAGAACGCCAATGCGCTGCCGACCCCTGTCGCCAGGCCCGCCAGCAGCGTCAGCCCGAACGCCAGGCCCACCCGCGGCAGATCGAAATCAATCGTCATGGCTTTCCCTCCCGCCGCCGATGGGCTACCAGCGATTCCCGGACGGCGGACAGGAAATCGTTATATCGTCCTGACCGGTAATCCGGAAACGTGAACTCGAAACTTTGCCACGCACCCTTATGAAACATCAGCGTTACCTCGGCATACATATTCCGCCCGATGTAGATGCGATGGGAAAAATTCTTGGTCGAGGCCAGCACCAGCTTGGCCGGCTCGAGGTAGCCGGGGTCCAGGTTGACCGGCCTGGGCCACGGCGTTTTGAGCTCGTCGGCCAGCCGCCGCTCCAGCGCGTTGGTCTCGTGCTTGATCTCGGCCAGCCGGCCCGGATCGATCAGCGTCTCAAACGCCAGAAACTGCCGCAGGATCCGGCTCCCCATCTCCTTGCAGTAGTAGTCGGTTTGATCGAACGGCCAGACCTCGCTGGTCCGGTCGGCCGGGCCGTAGCAGTCCGTCAGCGCCCGCCGGGCCGCCTCCAGACACGACTCGTCGGCCGCGAGGATCCCGCAGATCAGCTTCACCGGTTTTGGAGCCTCAAATTCCCACATAAACCCGATCTTACCCGCCGCGACCCGCTAAGGAAAGCACAAATTTTCCATGACTTACCCGTGTTTATTTGCCGATAATTATTTATAATCAGTGAAAATCCTGCCTTCGCTGCGCTGTGGCGGGCAGGCCGTGTGAATCCGTGGCCTGTTAAGTGATTGAGGAGACAGACCCATATGAACGACATCGAACGGCTTGAACGGCTCATCCGGGGCGGCAACGCCTGCATCTCCATCGTCACCCAGGAGGAACACCAGGCCCTCGAGGTGATCCGGCGGGCGGCCGAACGACTCGACTGGAAAATGCGGATCTGGTCCCTCGGTAAAGGGACGCGGGACGGCCTGCTGCCCCTCTTCAACGGCAGCCCCAAAAACGCCCACCCCGAATCGGCCATGAAGGAGTTCTGCGCCCTGCCGGCCAAACACATCTGCGTGGCCCTGGACATGGGGCCGGTCCTCTCCTCCCGCAGCATCTTTCGCGGCCTGCGCGACACGATCCACCGCATGGAGATCAACCGCAACGTCCTGATCCTCATCGAGAGCGCCGACGGCCTGCCGGAGGTCATCAAGGCCTATTGCCGGCCGTTCGAGCTTTCGCTGCCGACCGAAAAGGAACTGGAGAACCTGATCCGCAACACCCTGCGCGAGATTCACGACAAGAGCCCCGTCGAGATCGGCCTGACGCGGGCCGGCCTCGATGCGATCATCCGCAACCTTCGCGGCCTCTCCATCCGCCAGGCCTATCGCCTGCTCCACGAGATCGTCTTGGAGGACCAGCGGTTCCGCGACGAGGACGTCAACAAGATCATCACCGGCAAACGCCAGATGATCGAGAGCGACGGCCTGCTCGAGTTCGTCCAGGTCCCCATGACGATGGACGAGATCGGCGGCATGGCCCGGCTCAAGCACTGGCTGGACATCCGCCAGAAGGCCTTCACGCCCGAGGCGCAGGACTTCGGCCTCAGGGCCCCGCGGGGCGTGCTGATCCTCGGCATCCAGGGCGGCGGCAAGAGCCTCTGCGCCAAGGCGATCGCGACGGCGTGGAAGCAGCCGCTCTTCCGGCTTGACTGCGGCGCCCTCTACAACAGCTACGTCGGCGAGTCCGAACGCAACCTCCGCCGGGCCCTCCGCCAGATCGAGGCCATGAGCCCCGCGATCCTCTGGATCGACGAGATCGAGAAGGCCTTCGCCTCCGCCGCCAGCCAGAGCACCGACGGCGGCCTGAGCAAGCGGATGTTCGCCACGCTGCTGACCTGGATGCAGGAGCATCGCGAGGCGGTCTTCCTCGTCGCCACCGCCAACGACATCGAGGCCCTGCCGCCCGAGCTGCTCCGCAAGGGCCGCTTCGATGAGATCTTCTTCGTCAGCCTGCCCGACCCCGAGGTCCGCAAAGACATCTTCCGCATTCACCTGAAAAAACGCAGGCAGGACCCCGGGCAGTTTGATCTGAAGGCGCTGGCCGAGTTGGCCGAGGGCTTCAGCGGCTCGGAGATCGAGCAGGCAGTCCTGGCCGCCCTGCATGAGGCCTTCAACGCCGGCCGTCCGCTCGATACCCGGACGCTGGCCGCCGTGATTCGATCGTCGCCGCCGCTGTCGGTCACCATGCGCGAACGGATGAACGCCCTGTGCCAGTGGGCCCAGGGCCGCTGCGTCCCCGCCGATTAAGGATCGACAATCCCGCGGGCAGGGGGTAGAATAGGGGCATGGAAAAGGAGGCGAAAAAGATCGTGTTCTCGGGCCGGGTCCAGGGTGTCGGCTTTCGCTACATCGCCCGGCAGACCGCATGGCGATATGATCTGACCGGCTGGGTCAAAAACCGCCCCGACGGCAGGGTTGAGGCCTTGCTCCAGGGCCCGCCGGCGATGATCGACGCCTGCCTCGATGAACTGCGGGAGCACTTTGGCGGATATATCCGCGAAATGGAGACGACCCCGGAACCGCTCAATCCGCGATTCACCGATTTCCGAATCACCTACTGAAGAGGCCCGATGAAACTATCCGTTCATGGTTTTGCCGTTCTCGTACTTTTTGCCGCCGCCGGTGTCGCCGCGTCGATTGAGCCCATCCCGCTGGATCTCCAGCCCGAGTGGATTCATCAGTTGGAGTTTACGCCGCTGGCGGAGGGAGGCTGGCAGATCCGAACCGTCGGCAACGACCCCTACCTGCATACGCAGGTGATCGACAAGCGATTCAAGGCCGACGAGATTCGCGTTTTCTCCTTCGAATACACCACCGATCAACCCTGTCCGCTCCACGTGTACTTCGCCTCCGGCATCCATGAGGTCGGCAGCATCCATGCCTTTCTGCCCGCCGCCGCGGACTGGAGGGCCTTCACAATCGACCTGGGCCGGTCCACCCGATGGAACAGGAAGGTTAAAACGCTCCGGCTGGATTTCGGCAGCGAGCCGGGCCGGATGATCCGCCTTCGCAACCTGCAGCTTTGCCCTTTGCCTGCGTCAAACAATACATCGAATGCTCTCCCGCCGGCTGCGCCCGCCGCCGAATCGATGGCCGACGATCCGCAAGAGGACCGCCGGCTTCTCTTTCAGGAGGAGAGGATCGAACACTATCTTAACAGCGACTATCCGTGCCGCATTACCCGGGTGGCGGTCGAGGAGAAGAGCGTCCGCATCGAAGGGGTGCTGGCGGAGGGGACGGCCGACGTCTTTCTCTGCGAGGCGCCCCTGCACCAGAACCTTATCGGCCCCGGCGCCGCCGACCGGGTGCCGCTCTCGGCCCTGTCCCTGGTGCACCGGCTTTCGGCCCGGCCCGGCGCCTTTACCGTCGGTCTTTCGCGGCTGAGCCAATCCGAAACGGGGCTTCGGGACCGGTTGTTCTCCCGCTGGCTCATCGCCCGCTCCGACCCGCAGCGGGAGGGCCGCTTCCGGATTCTCTCCCACGCCCGCTGGGCCGATGAGTTTTTCTCTTTGCACGATCTTTCCGAGGAGAAGCCCCGGTCCGTCAAGGGCCTTGCCGCCATCGACATCAACCGGCCGATGGAGGACCTCGACGCCCTCGGCATCGGCTGCGCCACGGTTAACGTGGTCCTCAATCGGCTGCTCGCCTCGGACGCGGACTACGATACGATCCCTTACGAACTCAACGGCAAACGCTGGCGTTTCCATCGCGCCGCCGTGGAGCACCTCGATCAAACTCTGCTGGCAGCCGCCCGACGCCGCGTCGTCGTCGCAGCCGTTGTCCTGATCGGCCGGGAAAACAAACCTCGCGACCCGCGCACGCCCTCCACCCTGCTGGCCCACCCGGACTGCGTGCAGGGGGCGACCTTTTCCATGCCCGATGTCGCCTCCCCCGAAGGCGCGGAGGTTTACCATGCGGTGATGGATTTTCTCGCCGCCCGCTACAGCCGCCCCGACGGCCGGTACGGCCGCATCCACCACTGGATCATGCACAATGAAATCGACATGGGCTTTGAGCGGACCAGCGCCGGCCGACGCGGGCCGCAGTCCTATATGGACCTCTACCATCGCTCCATGCGCCTGGCGTATTTCACGGCCCGCCGGTACGATCCGCACGCGAAGGTCTTCATCTCGCTGACGCACTGCTGGGACCGTGCGCCGCACGAGCGGGGCTATCGGCCCAGACAACTGCTCGATATCCTGTCGGCCTACGGTCGGCGCGAGGGCGACTTCGAGTGGGCCCTCGCGTATCATCCCTGTCCGGAAGATCCCTTCGAGCCCAAAACGTGGCGGGACAAGCGGGCGAACTTCACGCTGCACACACCGCTGATCACCTTCAGAAACATCGAAGTTCTCGATGCGTGGGCACGCCTGCCCGAGACGGCATATCGCGGCCGTCCCCGCACGATCTGGCTTAGCGAGCAGGGGTTCAACAGCCGCGACTACTCCGAGGCGGCCCTCCGCGAGCAGGCCGCGGGCCTGGCCTATGCATGGAAAAAGATCGCGCCCCTTGATACCATCGAGGCCTTCTGCTACCACAACTGGATCGACAACGGCGAGGGCGGCCTGCGGATCGGCCTGCGCAAACTCCCTGAAGACGGCCTCGAACCCAAGCCCGCCTGGCATCTCTACCGGGCCCTCGGTACTCCCAAAGAGGATGCCGCCTGTGACTTCGCCAAAGACCTCATCGGCATAGCAACCTGGGATCGAATCCGCCACACCGATCCTATCCGCTGAAATCAGGGCAAACCTCGCAAAAGCTATGCGTTAACCCACTTGAACTGGAACTCCACTTCCTCGTGCTTTCCCTCGCGCTCATGCTCGATGTTGAACATGGTATCCGCCGGGATGTAAATTCGCTCGCCGGCCACCTGGATGCGAAAGGCCCTGCCCGCTTCCAGACTGTCCGCCAGCCGCCGCAGCTTTTCGACCGTCTGCGCCGTGGTGTACGCCTTCTCTATATCGCGGCCTTTCTTCTTCGCTGCCTTTTTCGACGTTCGCTTTGCGGTTTTCTTTGCTGACTTTTTTGCCGCCTTTTTGGCGGTCTTCCTGCCGGTCTTCGCTGCTTTTTTCTTTGCCATCCTTCGTCTCCTTTAGATTAAAAATTTCGCCTGCTGTCGAGGATCAGAGTCACGGGGCCGTCATTGACGCTTTGAATCTCCATGCGGGCCGCGAAGATGCCGGTCGCGGTTTCCACGCCCGCCGCGCGAACGGCCTCGACGGTCCGGTCATAGAGCCGGCGGGCCATGTCCGGCGGACCCGCGGCCGAGAAGTCCGGCCGTCGGCCCTTGCGGCAGTCGCCGTAGAGGGTAAACTGACTGATGAGCAGAACCCCGCCGCCGATGTCCTTTATGCTGCGATTCATCCGGCCGTCCTCGTCCTCGAAGATTCGCAGGTTGACGATCTTGTCGGCCATGAAGCTCACGTCCGCCTCCCCATCCTCCGGCCCGACCCCGAGAAACACCAGCAGGCCCCGCCCGATCCGGCCGGTTACCCGGCCCTCCACCGTACACGCCGCCTCGCTCACACGCTGAATCACCGCCCGCATAACACCCCGCGATAATAAATTGGAATTTCGTTCGCTCTGATTGTAGTCGGAAAGACGGGGGATTGCCAGCATGAAAAGGGCCGGGTGCGAGGGGTTAATCCTCGCACCCGACCGGCGCAAAAAGGAAACTAAAAAGGAAAGAAAAGGGAAAAACCGGGCGCTCTAAAGTCCGCTGCTGACCTGGGCGTAGGTCGCAAAGTCGTTGAAGTTGACGATCCCATCGAGGTTCAGGTCGCCGATCTGCCAGCCGGTATAGCTCCGGCCGTCCGTCAGAGAGTACAGGCCGCAGGTCATCCAGTTCTCGGCGATCAGAATCCAGTAGGGCTGATTCTCGCTGGCCTCGTAGAATTCGACCAACTGCGTCAGAATCGCGGGATCGTCCCTGAGCATCTCCCGCTCGCCCATGGGCCAGTCGCCAAAGCCCCCGCGAAGGGCGAAATATCGGCAGGTTTCATTTGGTTCGGGAGTTACTCCATACAGTTTTGTACCCATAATGCCGGCCATGGCAAGGATACAGGTCAGAACAGCGGTTCTTCGTGTCAATCCATTGACGAGACGTTCCATAAGGGTATGCCCCCACTAAGGTTATCACTTAGGCACTTCTAAGGAAACTACTTAGTATCTTAGCAGGATACCCGCCGAACTGCAAGTTTTATTTTGATTTACCTATAAGTTAACAGGATAAATCTATAAGTATACCTAATCAGTTGGCTCGGCTTTATGAAAGTTTGGAATAGCCGGCGATGGCCTCAAGCCGGTGGATGATATCCAGGTGCTGCGTGCAGGCCAGCTCGCACCGGCCGCACCGGACACAGTCCTCGGCCTCGGCCTTGCGGTCCACAAGGATGCCCCAATTTTTTTCTTCATCGAGTCGTTTGGCCATCTCCGCGTCGGTTTTCCCGGCAAGCAGCTTCTGGTTGTAAAACTGCATAAACGAGGCGATGGGGATCTCGCGCGGGCACTTATCCATGCAGTACTGGCAGCCGGTGCACAGGGCGTCCATGCTCCTGGTAATGCGGCGGTGAATCCGCTCGACGTCCTCAGCGGAAAACGGTCGGGCCTCGTCGGCGACCCGACAGGCCATGTCGATATGCTCGCGGGTGGTAAAGCCGTTAAGCGTCACGGTGATCTGCGGGCAACTGAGGCAGAAACTCAGGGCCGCCTCTGTGGGCGTCCGGCCCTCCGAGGCGAGGAATCCCAGCGTCTTTTCGTTCTGCGGAATGACGCCGCCGGCCAGCGGATTCATTGCGACGACACCCAGGCCAAGCCGGTCGGCGGCCTCAACCCCCTGCCGGCGATACAGATAATTGAGAATATTGACCCCCAGCAACACCCCCTCAAATTCCCGCTTCGAGAGCAGTCTTTCAACATCGTCCCCTCGGAGATGCGTGGAGACGGCGATATGGCGGATGAGGCCCTCCTCCTTGCAGCGCAGAAGCCCCTCGTACTGACCGCCGGGCCGCATCGCCAGTTCGTACTCCGGCCACGCGCGGATGCACCAGACATAGTAAAAGTCGAGGTAGTCGGTCCCAAGCCGCTGGAGGGACTTTTGAACCTGGGTTCGCGCCTTGTCAGCCGTATCATAGTCGCCGGGCAAGCCCTTGGTGGAGACATAGAATTCGCTGCGTCGGCGGGCAAGCTGGCGGAGGGCGATGCCGAAGATATCCTCGCTGCAGTCCTTGCAGTAGTCGGGGGCCGTGTCGAAGCAGGTAATGCCCTTGCCGAAGGCATAATGGAGCAGTTCGGCGTTTTCCTCGTTGGAGCGTTCGGTATCAAACCGCATGCCGCCGAAGCCGACCGCGCTGACCTTAAGTCCTGTGCTGCCGTAGGTTTTATAAATCATGATACGATGTCTCCACAGATAAATTTAAGGTAAGACGAAATGATACCATAAATTCCGCAAAAATGCCAGAAGCGATATTATCCAAAGAAGCGGGGATTGAGGAAGATCAGCAGGAGGGCAAGGGTGCCGGCATAGAGACCCGCCATGAGATCGTCGGCGAGGATGCCCCAGCCGCCGGGGAGTGTTTCGAGATGCTTGCAGGGCCAGGGCTTGGCGATGTCGAAGAGACGAAAGAGCGCAAAGCCCAGCAGCGCGGTTATGAGGACGTGGTCCGGGCGGGCAAGCGCGATGAAGAGCATGGCCACACTCTGGCCGGCGACCTCATCGGCGACAACCTGGCCGGGATCGATGTGGCCGACGGCGCGGATGACGAAGGGGGCCAGTCTCACGCAGACCCAGCTTTCAAAGAGGATCAGGGCCAGATAGATCGCGGGAAGAATCCAGAAGGCGATTGCTTCGTCCGCCGTCAGGTAAGAGAAGGCAAGATAGAGGATCACCGGCGGCAGCGAACCCCATGTGCCGGGGGCGATAGGGATATGACCGAGGCCGAAACAGGACGTTAGCAGATTCTTCACGGCTCCTCCCGCGAGATCGTTTTCACCAGCCGCATGGCAAAGCGGTCCGTCATGCCCGCGATGTAGTCGCAGACGGTGCGCTCAAGGCCCTGCGCCTCGATCATCCGGTTGTAGTATGTGGGCATGCGGGAGGGGTCCTCGCACAGGGCGGCGAACAGGCGGGCAAGCCAGGTCTCCACATCACGGCGAACATCCGCAAGACTGGGGTGGTTATACATGTTCTGGCGGAGGAAGATTTCGAGCTGTTCGAGCTTCTCGTCGGCCTCGCGGCTCAGGGCGATCAGGGGCGCGGGGCAATCGTACACATCCTCCGCCGATTGGACGCCTGCGGCGGCGATATTGGCCCGACTGGTCTCAATAGCGTCCGAGATGAGGATGTCGAGGATCGCCCGGGCAAGCTGGGTGCGGCGGATGACGAAGTCGGCGATTTTATCGGCGCGGATCCGGGCGCGGGCCTCGACCAGCAGGTCGAGACCGTCAAGCTGCGGCTCTTCGATGATGCGGGCGCGGATGCCGTCTTCGAGATCGTGGGTGTTGTAGGTGATGCGGTCGGCGAGATCGGCGATCTGCGCTTCGAGGGAGACCTGGCGGCCGGCCTCTGCGGCGGACGGGGGCAGGCCGCTGTCGTCGCGGTGCTTGGCCAGTCCGCGGCGGGTCTCCCACGTCAGATTAAGGCCGGGAAAGCCGGGGTACGGGTGCTCGATGAACTCGACGATGCGCAGGGCCTGGCGGTTATGCTCGAAGCCGCCGTAGTCCCGCATCAGGTCATTGAGCACGACCTCGCCGGTGTGGCCGAAGGGACTGTGGCCGATGTCGTGGCCCAGGCAAATCGCCTCCGTCAGGTACTCGTTGAGATTCAGCACGCCCGCGATGGTGCGGCCGGTCTGGGCAACTTCGATTGTGTGCGTCAGGCGGGTGCGGTACTGATCGTTGAGGCCGGGGGTGAAGACCTGGGTCTTGCCTTCGAGACGGCGAAAGGCGGCGCTGGAGACGATGCGGTCGCGGTCACGCTCGAAGAGGCCGCGCCACGGATCGGCGGGCTCGGGGTATTTGCGTCCCCGGCTCTGCTGACTGGAAACGGCATAGGGGGCCAGCGGTTTCATGGCGTCGGGCTCAGGTCTCCAAATCGGGCAGGCCGTGCTGTCCGGAGATGTCGGCCATCCGGTCGTACAGTTCGGTCAGGCCCTGGCTGATGACGTCGGTATCGCTGCAAACGTGCATGAAGTTGGTGTCGCCGTCCCAGCGGGGCACGACATGAATGTGCATATGATCGGGCAGCCCGGCGCCGGCGCAGCGGCCGAAGTTCATGCCGACATTGAAGCCGTGGGGCCGAAGGGCCAGCGTCAGGGCCTTCTGGGTCTCGCGCATGAGCCGGACCATCTCCAGCAGCTCGCCCGCATCGGCGGCCTCCAGCGAGGGGATGTGCCGCTTGGGGGCAATCAACAGGTGACCGTTGTTATAGGGAAAACGGTTGAAGACGACCAGACAGCGCGGACTGCGCCACAGGACGAGGTTGTCGCGGTCCTGCTGCGGACGATCAAGATAGTCGCAGAGAAAACAGCCGCCCTTTTGGGAGAGGCCCTGAATGTATTTGATGCGCCAGGGAGCCCAAAGATTATTGCGCTGCACGGACAGGTTCTCCCGAAGACGCATCGAGCCGCCGGACGGAAAATTTCTGCTGGACGGTGAGGATCGGGACCGAGTTGCCCAGCGGCAGGATAAAACTGGCCCGGGCCTTGATGGTGTACTGCTGCTGCGCCTCTTCGAGGACGCCGGTATCGAGGTTGAAGACCTGCGTGCCGGAGCCCTCCAGGTACTCGTACACGTAGCTGTGCAGCACCGAGAAGAGCGAACCCCTGACCTGGAAGCCGCCGACATAGGGCAGGGGAAAGTCGCGAACGGGCTGTTCGCTCAGGGCGAAATTGCCGGCAATGACGGCCTGGCGGCCCGATTCGGCCGGGCGGATCTCCTCAAGCGTGTAAGTGACCTCGCCGGAGGGCATGTTGGGGATCGGGATGGGCCACGGCAGAAGCTGGCGGCTGCGCCACTGCTCGCCGGCCGCGACACCCGCCAGCGGTTTTTCAACCGAGGCCACGGCGTCCCAGAGGTAAAGCTGGAAGTACATCCAGTCAAAGATCATGTCGAGGTCCTTGATGCGCTGACCGGCAGGGGTCGCCTGAACGATGCTTTTTTCGCCGATTTCCTTGAGAGCGGCCTCAAAGCCCTCGATGTTTTCCAGCTTGCCCGTCGGGGAGACCTGGATCGTGTAGCTTTTGCCCGCGAGCGACTCGACGGCATCGCGGTTGCCGGGCTTGCCGGTAAAGCTGGTGCGGCTGACCCGGGCCGATTCGCAGGTAACGCGGAGCGTGGAGAGGCCGAAGGGATTGGCCTCTACCGGATCGATGCGCATGACCAGGCCCAGAGACTCCCGCTGGGTTTTGGCTTTATCCGGTTTGTCGCCGGTCAGTTCGAGATCAATTGCCCTTTCGGAACGGAACTCGTAGCGCAGGGGCTGGTTCTCGCTGAACTGAAGGGCCATCAGCTCGCCGGAGGGGGCGAGGCCCTGACAGCCGGCCAGCAGGGCAACCGCGCTCAGCCCGATCCGGCAGAGCCGGCGGGTCCATCGATGGTGTGCAATGTTCATTCTCAGTCTTCCGCCTTAGTCGATCAGCTTCTGATCCACCTTCTGGATGAAGCGAATCCGCAGCGTATCGGGACCCTGATCCGGCGTGGCGGCCGGGTTGGGTTCCTGCGCGATATAGGTGCTGATCAGCGTTTCGTTATAGGAAAGCACGTCGCCGGTCGTGAGGTCGAGCCGCAGCGAGCCGGTGTACTCGTCTTCGTTATCAAGCATTTTGGCAAAGATGCCCAGTCCCTGGCCGGCGGCGTTTACGCCTTCGGCGGGAACGGCGCTTTCCCCGGCCGTCATTTTCACCACGGCCACCCGGTTGCCCTCCTGCCCTTCAACATCCGTCAGCGTGTAGGTCTTCTTATAGGATTTGGAGCTGAGCAGGCCGGGCGGCGAGGGAACAATAGTGCTCCAGTTCTCGCCGACGGTTACTTCGGCGGGGCTGGATTCAAGCGGGAGGACCTGGTGGCGTCGAATCACTTCTTCGGCCTCAAACATCCGCTTGGCGATTCGCCCCTCGGTGCCGGAGATGCCGGCGGTGTTGACGGTGGCCAGGTTCAGCGGCTCAACGCGGCCGTTCTTGTTGATCCGGATCGTATAGGACTGTCCGATGAGCTTGTTGAGCGGATTGGCGGCCGCCTCCGCGGAGGCGCTGTCGTAATCGACCTCGACATTGTTGCTCTTGATGACCTTCACCCTGAGCCCCTTGAGGGTGATCCCGGCTGTGGCCCAGCCGTTCTCATCAACGCTTTCAATCCGCCGGTCAAAGATTGTCGTGATCGTCGTGCTGGTCTCTTCCGCCCGGAGTTTGTTGACGGCGGGCTGCTCAAACCGGAAATCCCTGGTAAAATTCGTCGTTACTTCGTGAGTGGCAACATTGCCCGGCTGAAAGTTCAGGGCCAGTTCGACCGTGGGGCCCGCCGGGACCGCAGGTTCTGCCTGAGTCGAGGACTCCACCTTAGCCGAAGGGCCGCAACCGGTGAGCCAAAGTGCGGAAATGGAAAGCAGTACAACAGTCAGCCCGGACAAAATGATTCGCGACATAAGTAACTCCCTTCAAAATGGAAAAGACAATCCCTATCCTACTCAGATTAAACTTTACCGTCTGAGGGATTATATGAATAAAAAAGGGAGATGACAACAGGAAATTCACCGGAATGCTATTTTTGAGAGGCGGAACTCCCCGGGGCAGACGGTATCGGGTTCGGCAAAACAGATACACAACCGTTTATGTCCTGAATCGGAGACATAAATATGGACCGCCGAGGGGCTTGGCGTCGCCGGCTTACGAAGCAAAACCGTTGCACGCCGGCCAAAATGGAAACCGGACGCCGTAAGACTTATTGGGGCTGCTGCGGCTCCCCGGCCGACAGGTCGGCATATTCTCTTTGGAAGTACTCGGCATGAGTCGCTTCCTGGTCCGCAAGCTGACGGAAGAGATTGGAAAAATCCCGGTCGTCAATGGTATCGGCCAAAAGCAAATAGAGAAGCCGCGCAGACCGTTCCTTGTCCCACGCAAGTTTGACGGCCTGACGGAACGTAATGTCAGGCGGGACGGGGAGGGCCTTCAGATAGCCGCTGTCGTTCAGGGCCTGGATATCCGGCTCGGTCAACTGGTAGGAGGTCTGTTTGAGCCCGGCAAGCCGCCGCTCGTGCTCGCTCTCCTCATCAACCAGGGAGAGATAAAGGAGACGCACTTCCGGCCGGCGAACCTCGGCGGCCATCTTTGTATAAAACGCCTGGGCCGCCTTCTCCTGGAGGATGGCAAAGTCCAGTATCTCCTCGAATGTTCTGAATTCAAGCATAAACAACTCCTCATCCCCGGTTTTTGGGCTTTCATTAACGAAGCTATTTTATCTCCAAAGCGAGGGCATGGCAATGCGGAACCGGGGCTGAAGAGAAGGGAAATACGGCCGCGGAAGGGAGCTACTCAAAACAAATGCGTTCGGCATGTTCATATGCCTCCCGTTCCATTCGACAATGCCCGTCACCCTCCTCGATGCACTCCTTCAGATAAATTTTCAGGAACCGTTCCAGATTGCCCAGTTTCTCTTGTCGAGCCAGGAGGGCTAATTGACAGACCAGCAGGTAGCGGTTGTCGGCATAATCAGAGTGCAGCCAAATCCCATATCCAAATGTTGCCCCCTTTACCGTATTGCCCAGAATACCCATTTCCACAGCGGCCTGCTGCATTACCGGATCGAATGGGAACGGTACGGTATCCGATATTAAAACCCTCACCTTTTCGGGACGTCGAAGCCCTACCCGGCGTGCATCTTCCATCTGCTGACCGGAAAGCGCGGCCCCCCGCTGAGAAATCAGGATTTCCTGTGTTTGGACCCATGCAAGGGCCTGGGGAAACAGCTTTTCAAGCTCCTGTTCCGTCATTCGTTTCTCTCTGAATGAGGTCTCTCTTTTAAGCGACCTTTTAACAAATAAAATCGTGAATAAAAAATAATTTCGCAAAAGTTTTGCAAGGAATTGCATAAATTAGTGAATATTCCGGAGGGCCATATAGGGATATATTCGGGATAAGTTTTATTTAATTATGGATTTAAGACATTATAATTAACGCAATCCTGAAATAGGAATCGATACGGCCCTTGCATATAATTCGAGAAAGAGCAATTATTCATTAATTCGACAGGATATATCGTTATGAACGAACATCAATGGCAGGCACTGCTCAACACGATCTCCGGAAATTCCAATCCCGCCCCGCCGGTCGGCTTTATTATTGACAGCCCCTGGCTGCCGGGGTGGGCGGGGATCTCGACGCTGGACTACTTCACCAGCGATGAGTTGTGGTTCGAGGCGAATCGCAAGGCGGTCGAAACGTTTCCCGACGTGTGGTTTCTGCCGGGCTTCTGGGCGGAGTTCGGCATGTGTACCGAGCCGTCGGCCTTCGGGGCCAAATGCAGCTTCCCGGAGAACGATCTGCCGCACGCGGCGAAGATCATCCGTGATGTCAGCGAGATCGACCGGCTGCGCGTGCCGAATCCGCAAACCGACGGGCTGGCTCCTTTCGTTCTCAACCGCCTTCAGCTCAACCGCAAACGGATCGAGCGTCTCGGACACCGAATCCGCTTCGCGGCGGCGCGGGGGCCGCTCAATGTCGCCTCCTTTCTGATGGGCACGACGGAGTTTCTCATGGCCCTGCGGACCGACCCGGACAAGGTTCACAAGCTGCTGCACATCGTTACAGAGTACACGGTCGAGTGGCTCCGGCTCCAGAATCGCCGGATCGATTCGATTGACGGCATCCTGATCCTTGACGACATCGTCGGCTTCTGCGGCGAGCCGGACTTCCAGGAGTTTGCCGCCCCCTATCTGAAAACGCTCTTTAACTGCCTTGACGTCTCGGTGAAGTTCTTCCATAATGACGCCGACGGACGGTCCTGTGCGCCGCACCTGGCCGAACTGGGAGTCAACCTTTTCAACTTCAGTTTTCTGCATTCGCTGCGGGACATGAAAGAATGGACCGGGGGGCGGGTCACTCTGGTCGGCAATGTTCCGCCGCGAGATGTGCTGGCGCAGGGCACCTGCGAAGAGATCGAGCAGTGGATCGGAAAAGAACTTGCCCGTCTGGACAACACCGACCGCATCCTCTTCTCCTGCGGCGGAGGAATGCCCGACGGGGTCGCGGATGATAAGATCATCGCATTCTGCAACGCCGTCCGAAAGGGAAAGAAGGCATAAACCGCTCAGCGGCCGGCCCGCCGCCTTCGGACCCGAATGCCGTCAATATTCAGGGCACGAACGATGGTTTGGCTTAGATAACGGGAGCAAAGATGAAGCACGGATGGATCTGCTGTTTGGTTGGAGTCATGATAATGGTCGCAGGCGGATGCCGGCAGACGCCGGCGCGGTTCACCGGCGCACCGGGCAAGGTGAAGCTACTGACGCTGGACCCCGGCCACTTCCACGCGGCCCTCGTCCAGAAGTCGATGTACGAGCAGGTCAGTCCCGAGGTGTATGTCTATGCGCCCGAGGGGCCGGACGTGCGGGGACATCTGGAGCTGATCGAGCGTTACAATCAACGGGCCGAGAACCCGACCGCATGGACGGAGCATGTTTATACGGGGCCGGATTTCCTGGAACGGATGCTCCGGGAGAAGAAAGGCAACGTGGTCGTCCTCGCCGGCAATAACGCCCGCAAGACCGACTATATCTACCGCTGTGTGGACGCGGGTTTCCACGTGCTGGCGGACAAGCCGATGGTGATTACACCGGAGGATTTTCCCTTGCTGGAGAGGGCCTTCGAGCGGGCCCGGGCCAACGGCGTGCTGCTCTACGACATCATGACCGAGCGATACGAGATCACAACGATCCTGCAGAAGGAGCTCTCGCAGATCCCGGCCGTCTTCGGCGAGCTGCAAAAGGGCACGGTCGATGAGCCGGCGGTTACCAAGGAGAGCGTGCATCACTTCTTCAAGTACGTCTCGGGTAAACCGCTCCGGCGGCCGGCCTGGTTTTTTGACTCGGCCCAGCAGGGCGAGGGGCTGGCGGACGTCTCCACCCACCTGGTGGACCTGATCCAGTGGGAGTGCTTCCCCGGGCGGATTATCGACAAGAGCGACATCGAGATCATTTCGGCCCGGCGATGGACGACGCCGCTAAGCCGCGAGCAGTTCAGCGAAGTGACCGGGCTGGACGGCTTTCCGGACTACCTGAAGGGCGCCGTCAAAGACGGCCGGCTCGACGTCTATTCCAACGGCGAGATGAACTACACGATCAACGGGGTGCACGCCAGGGTGTCCGTCATCTGGAACTACGAGGCCCCCGAGGGCGCCGGCGACACGCACTACTCCATCATGCGGGGAACGCGGTGCAATCTGATTATCCGCCAGGGCGCTGAAGAGAACTACATGCCGACGCTGTACGTCGAGGCCGCGGAGGGCCGCCGCATCGGTCGGGCCCTGCGCACGGCCGTCCGCCGGACGCTCCAAGCGACCTACCCGGGCCTGGACCTCGAACGCCTCGGCGAGGGACGGTGGAAGGTCGTCATCCCGGACAAGTACCGGGTCGGGCATGAGGCGCACTTCGGAGAGGTAACGGAGAAGTATCTGCGTTACCTGAGCGAAGGCAAACTGCCCGACTGGGAGACGCCGAACATGATCGCCAAATACTACACGATCACGCAGGCACTGAAAAAAGCCCGGGAATAAAATCGACTTGCCCGCAGCGGCGTACCTCGGGACGCGCCGCTTTTTTAGACGTTGCGATTATCCCAGCCACACGTCGATGCGCCGGATCTCGCGATTGCGGATTCGCTCGGCCAGAGAGCCGGAGATCTCAGGGGCCCCAATCTCATGGCCGTCATCGAGAAGATAACGAACGGGGCGGGCCGCCTTCGAACCAAAGGTGTCGCGGCGGTCGGGATTGCGATAGACCAGCAGAGTGCTCCCCAGCAGTGCACAGGCAAAGGCGTCTTTGGGAATCCGGACGGATTGTTCCCGCCACGAAACATCGACCTCCTCCTGCGTAAACCACTCGGCGGGCAGCGCCGGCCGCAGGGCAAAGACGAGCGTCCCCTCCTGAACGGTAAACGGCTGCCTGCCGACGGTCAGCAGCAGCCAGAGATGGATGAACTCCGCCGTCGTCCCGCTGAGCCGCGCGACGAATCCTCGCCCGCGAGCCCCCGGATCGGGACAGGCCGAGGAGGCGATAAAGGAACTGTTCTCAAGAATGCTGCGGCCGTAAACCGCGGTGTTCATGAACGGCACCAGCATGGTCCGGGCATCCGTGAAGAACTCTTCATAGAGACCGTGGCGAACCAGTTCCAGCAGGTATTTCATAGACATGTGGAGCCAGACGGACTCATTCTCAAACCAGCCGCGGCTGAAGGTGCGGGCGCGGCCGATCTCCGGAGGGCAGGCCGCCAGGCACTCATTGAGCTTGTACATCTGCAGCTCGGGATCGAGCAACGGACTTTGGCGAACGGCACGGTAGATGCGGGCGGCCTGTTCCTTCGAGCATACCCGCAGCCAGTGGACCTGTCCCTCAAGGAACAGCGGCAGCGGCTCGGCGGAGAAACGGCGAATGTCCACGCCGGTCAGCGATCCGTCTCCGGAATCTTCGGCGCGGTCCCGGACATCCAGCGGACGATGGACAAAGTAGGTATGCAGCAGGCCGGAGCCGGGATCAATCGACCGCCGCAGGCCGTCCTCGAAGCGGGCGACAATCCCCTCCAGCAGTTCCCGCAGCCGGCTGCCCGCCACCGACGTCCGATGGAGGGAGGGGGTTTCATAAATCTTTTGGCGGAACGTCTCGCGGATTCGGCAGGCGCGATCCCAGTTGTACTCCGCACGCAGGTCCGCGCTCACCTCATCGATCAGCAGCGCGATATCCTCCGGCAGTTCCACATCCGGCATATCGGGCAGAACGTTTAGCAGCCATCTCGCCAGACGCAGCGTCTCCAGGGCCTCGCAGGTCGAGGACCCAAAGAGCCCCGGCAGGCCGTTCATCGCATCGTTCCATCCCGGCCGCCCGGCCTCCATCTCGATGCCGCGGCCCTCATAGTCGAGAGAGACGGCCTTGATTGCCAGCAGCCCGCAGAGTTTGCCCAGGATGGAGGCGGGAGGCAGCGCGGCGGGCCGGCCGTCGGTATCCACCACCGCATTGAGCTGCATGGGACCGTTTGCGCGGCGGACATACTTGCGCTTTCGTTCGACGACGCGGGCGGGCTCGACAAACCACTCCACGCCGGCCGACGCCGTCAGCATCTCCCGCGTGCGATCCGGGTACACGGCATGGAACGCCTCCAGCAGGTCCAGGATGTACGTCCAGTGGTCGATCCAGTAGCCGCCCTCATGACCGCGGGCGGAAAGCTTTACGGTGCAGTGCGACAGGACATCCTCGAGCCACTGCGCCCGATGAGGAATCTCAACCGAATACACGTTGACCCACGAGAGCAGTTGGCCGGGCAGGAAAGGCCGGCTTACCAGCTTTTCAAAGGCGGCCCGGGCCTCAGCGTCCGCCGTCGGACACCACCGCATCGGGTCCCCGTCCGTTCGCAGCTCCCAAAGATAGCCCTGGATCGAAAGCGGGTTGTAGCCGTCCGCCTGCAGCAGACTGACGAACACCCGGATCTCCCGGTCCAGCACATCCGGGTAAAACCAGACATCGCTGCGTCGGTTTTGGCAGATATCGCGATAGTTGCCCTCGCCGCCGGACAGGGGGCAGGCCGGCAGGTCGAAAAAGTTGTAATCGCGCTCGGCGTCGCCGTGACGCCGCGCGTAGAGATGCAGCAGGGAGGGACCCGACCGAGAGGGCAGGGCCAGCGGAATGCCGCCGCGAAGCACGTTGTCGAGGTAGTTCTGGCGGGCATAAGCATCCAGGGCCGGCTTGGAGGAAACAGTAAAGGCCGGCTCGGTGATCGAGCGGATGAGGCGACGGCTCTGCCGGGAGGTCTGCTCGAAATCGGGCAGGGTCTTGAACTCGGAGAGAAACCGCACCAGTATGGATTCGCTGGGGGCCAGACCCGCCAGCGCCGCCAGGGTAATCGTATCGGCGGGCGCCAACCGGACGCGGAACGGCGCCATAGCGCAGGGCAGCCGGTTTTCGGCTACCTGGGCCTCCGGATCCAGCGACGCCTGTTCGATGAAGTTTCGCGGCGTCACCAGGTCCTGGCCGGCCCCGAAGATGACATCGGGGTCATAGTAGGGTCGGATGGGCAGCAGGCACTCGCCGTCGCTGAGCCAGGCGGCATAAAAATTGCCCCTGCGGATCTCCTCCACCTCCGCCTCGTCATGCGCGGCCACCTTGGCGGCGTAGAAGGGAACAAAGGACGAGACGAGACGAACGGCGGCATACGCCTCGTAGATGCGGCGCATGGTCTTGATGCCCACGTCCGTAAAACCGGCCGGCAGAATGAGCGGCAGGCCGTCAAGACCCTCCAGGTCCAGCGGGCACGAGGCGATGTTAGTGATGTTGACCATGCGAACCAGGGACCCGACGGGTTTGTTGACGGGGGAGAAGTAGATCACCTCGAAGCACAGCCCCACGGCCGGGTTCTCCTCCCGGAGGGTGAGCCGGTCCATCTCGATCCACATCGTGCGCAGCGCCGTTTGCCCCGCCGCATGGCCGTTATTTTGAAACGGTTCATAGAATCGACCGTCAACCTTGCAGAAGGTGCGAAACCCCTGAATACCGGCGAGCTGGTAGGCCCAGTTGGCCGGGAGAAATTCGACCAGGGCGTGATCCTTGTTGCCGACGCCGAACGAGGAAACGGCCTGTCCGCGGTTGACGTAGAGACACCACAGCGGGACGCCGTCAGGCCCGCCGATGCCCGGCAGGAAGCCGGCAAACGCAGGCTGCCGGTCGTAGCGGCGGATTTGAAACCGCCCGCCGGAGTCCAGAAGATAAATATCAGACAGTCTCTCAACCGTTTCTTTAGTCGTCTTGTTTTCGATCTTGGTATCCGCCTTCGGCATAGTTGTCGGCCGCTTTCATTGTCTTGCCCGTATGCATCGCTGTCGTTTCGGTCAGGCGCCCCCATTTACCGGCCGGGCGGCGCCGTCGTGTTGCGCACAACCAGTTTTTCCTGCAGCTTGATTTGCCGGGCCTTGATTTTGCCGGGATTGCGGATCTGATCCAGCAGCAGTTCCGCGGCCATCCGTCCCATTTTTTCCGAGCACAGATCGATAAAAGTCAGGCCCGGGCTCATGACCCGGTTGGCGTACTCGTCGCAGAAGCCGATAATGCTTAGCTGCTCCGGCACGGCGATCTCCAGCGAATGGGCCGCCTGGAGCAGGTTCAGCGCCCCCATGTGCCCATAGGCCAAAATGGCCGTTACGTTCCGCTTGAAGACGAATTCCCGCAGGTCGCTTTCGGCGGAGTCCATCGTCTCGCGAGAGCCGAGAATCGGTTCGAGCCCCATTTTTTTCATCTCCGCCACATACGTATCGTGGCGGTCGCGCAGACTGCTGTGTCCCGACAGGTAAGGGACCAGCGGCCCGCTGTAGGCGATGCGGGTGTGGCCCAGCCGGCGGAGATATTCCATCGCCGTCCGGGTCCCCTCGACGTCGTCGGGGACGACCGAAAAGCCGTCCTCGGGGCAGACGCCGTTCACCACCACGTAGGGGATACCGAGCTGGGTGATCTCATCCATCGTGGGCGGCGTGCACCGGGCGAGAATGATGGCCCCGTCGATCTTCCACGCCGGCATCTCGCTGACCTCGGAGGAGCGGCGGGACATATCGACGGTAACGTCGTAATCGTTGGAGATCGAATCCATCACCTGGGTGATGTTGTTTACCACGGTCTGATAGATGTTGCCCAAGTCGCTGAGGGCGTGGTTGCCGCCGAAGATGTGGATCATCCGCGTGGAACGCATCGTCAGACTCTTGGCGATCAGGTTGGGCCGATAGTTCAGGTTTCGGGCCACTTCGATAACCTTCCGGCGGACCTCCTCCTTGACGGAGAAGCCGTTGCCCAGCCGGTTGTTCAGGATCCGGCTGACGGTGGACTTGCTTACCCCCGCCTGCTCGGCGACATCGTTCAAACTTGGAACTCCGCTTTTCATGGCCGTATCGATTATCCTCTTTCTAACCATAAAAATAACTATAGCAACCGGTTGCTTTAATATAATAATTATACGTCCAAGGTTCCGGAAATTCAAGCAAATTGTTGCTGAATCCGCTAAAAAAACGGCCCCAAAACACATTATTTCGCCGCTGTCCCACAGTTATCGGACCAGTTTCAGCGAATAAAGCCGGATCGTATCCTCCCCCTGCCCGCCATGGAAGTAAAGCGAGATTCCCTTGATCGCATGAATATCGACCTTTCGCATCCCTTTCTGGTTTCCCCAGTCTTTGCGGGCCTGAAGGTTTTTGAGCTCGAAGCAATATCGGGTCCGTTTGCCGCTGCCTCGGTTGGAGGGGATCAGAAAGCCCTCGGCGTCGTCGCCGCCGGAGGTGTCATAGGAGGGGGCATTGGGGGCCGCCACTCCCGCCTCGTCGAGGAACAGGTCAAAGACCGTACTGTCCCCGATCTGTGCATCCAATTCCACGACCGAATACCCGTCCAGGTTGGTCGAAAGCTCCGGTCCGGAGGTATTTTTGAATGCGGCGGGGCCGAAAAACTGGATGCCGCCGCCCCACTCATGGCCCGTCACGACCTTCAGCGTCAGGTGGTCGGCGGCCTTTTGAATCTCGATATTGGCATCGAGGGCATGAAAGACCTCGGGACCCCGGACCGGCGGCGCCTCCATCAGGTCGATCATCGGCGGCCGATCCGGACGCTGACCCGGCTCAAAGACTACGGCCCTGGGCTTGGGCAGGGACTCGGGGGCCTGCCGGTCGGATCGGGCATGAAGCGATTCGAGTCGCTCATTGGTCCGTTTCATCGAATCGAGCAACTCGATATAGGGTCGGTGGCGAATGTCCACGACGCCGTAGTTGGAGTTTTCGCCGTCGAACCGGCCCTCCGGCGACTGGTCGGCGAACTCGAACCAGTGCGCCCCTACCACCATGGGATACGAAAGCAAATCCTCTATATACTTCTGATAATTTTCCCCGCGCTGGGCCTGTGTCTCGACGACGGCCCCCGCCCCGCCGCTGTTCGGATTGCCGCTGGTGTTTTCCCGGGCCCGCCAGGAGTATTCCGTCACAAGCAGCGGCTTGCGGCCGCCCCAGATCCAGTACTGGGCCAGCATGTCCGGATCGGCCGTCGGAACGGCCCGGTAGTCATTGAACGAGATCACATCGCAGTACCGGCCGCAGGCCCGGACCACCGGCTCGGGAGCATAGGCGGCAAAACGAGTGCCGAGGATCAGTTTGCCCGGCATCATCCGGCGGACCGTTTCGGTTGCCTTGGAATAGAACGCCTCGGCGGCGAGCTCGATAAACGCCCGGCGGTCCGCGTTGGCCCCCGGCAGAACGCAGCTTCGGGCGTAGTCAAAGGTCAGGTCCTCCCACGACGTCAGCGGTCGGCCCCAGGCCGCTGCGAGGGCCTCCGGCGATTCATAACGCTGTTTCAGAAAACGGATCGCCGCCTGCCGGGCGCCGTCATCGGCGGGCAGCGAAAGCGCCTGCTCCAGCAGCGTGTAGTTCGGGATATCCCCCCAGGCGCCATGGCCGTACCAGGGCATCTCGTTATCGAGAAAGACCCCGAAGATTTTGTCCATGGCGGGGTATTGATACCGATCCAGGATCAGCTTGATATTGGCTTCGGCGCGATCCTCAAAACCGGGTCGCAGTCCCTCCAGGCACCGATCCGCTGCATGGGCGGCGACATACAGGCAGATGGTCCCGTAGAGGGAGTTGTCGTAGAGCCCCCCATCCGACCAGGCCCCCAGCGTATTAAAGCCATGCTCCCGAAAAAGTTTGACGACCTCCTCCTTCCAATCCTCAAACGTGGGAAACTGGTTGGGAACAGGGTCATAAAAGCAGGTGTTGGGCCGGGGTCGAAAAGGCCTGGCAATGACATTGTTGATCCCGATGGAGAGAAACTTTCGGCCCTCGGGGTCGCAAAACCAGTCTTTGCCGTTCGCATCCGCCTCCACCCGGAAGGCCGGCATCCCGGAAGCCGTTGAGGCAGCGATGTTTTGCCCGACCGCGCAAAAAACAACGGCCAGACAAGCGGCAAAACAGTTTTTTTTCAATCGCAGCAACGTCCGCATTTGAGATGTCGGCATTTTTACCGCTCCAGGGAACCATCCGAACTCATCTATTCATTAGAAACCGATTGCTATATTAATAATTTTCCGTCTTGCTGTCAAGCCGCTATTGACAGACCCGGGCGAGATCATTATACTTTAGCCGTCAGTTGAGGACATTCAAAACCCTGTTTAAGGCGAAGGCAATGATCGAGACGGCACACCGCACCACCGCCCCCGAAGACCGCATCCCCCTTTTGCAGAAGTTGGCCTACGCCGTCGGCATGTTCGTGAATAATCTGCAGGCGGCCGCCCTGCCGGCGATGGTTGTCATCCTCAATCTCGGCCTGGGCATGGACCCGGTACTGGTCGGCCTGATCGGCTCTATCCCCCGCATTTTTGACGCCATTACCGATCCCATGATGGGGTATATTTCGGACAACGCCCGGACCCGCTGGGGCCGGCGGCGGCCGTTCATCCTGGTCGGGGCACTGTCAGCGGGGCTTATCTTTGCCCTGATGTGGCAGCTCCCCGCGGGACACAGCCAGGTGTTTTATTTCTGGACCTTTCTGGGAGCGTCGATCGCTTTCTTTGGAGCTTATACCGTCTATGCCACCCCGTTTGTGGCGTTCGGGTATGAGATGACGCCCGACTACCATGAACGGACCCGCCTGCAGGCCTTTGCTAACTGGATCGGCCAGATTCCGTGGATCATCGTGCCGTGGTTTTACGCCATTATGGCCAACAAGACCCTGTTCCGCGATACGGTCCACGGGGCCCGCACGCTGGCGATTTTTGTAGGGATCCTGGTGGCGCTGCTGGGGATATTCCCAGCTCTTCTCTGCCGGGAACGATATGCCTCGCTGGCGCAGCAGGCGGCGGCGGGATTCTGGAAGAACCTGCTGGAGTTCTTCCGCTGGTTTAAGCTGACCTTTCAGTGCCGCCCCTTCCTCAAGCTCTGCGCCGCGACCTTTCTGGTCTTCAACGGCTTTCAGCTCGGCTCCTCCTTTTCGCTCTATGTGATGAAATATTACGTCTATGCCGGGGCGGACGATCCCGACAAACTGGCGGGCAACCTGCAGGGCAGCTTCGGTACGCTGTCGTCCATCTGCACCCTGTGCATTATCCCGCTGATTACGTGGCTCTCTACCCGAATCGGCAAGCGCCGGGCCTTCACGGTCACGATTTCGCTGTCCATCGTCGGTTACGGGCTCAAATGGATCGGCTACAATCCGGATCATCCCTACTGGCTGCTCTTTGCCGCCCCGTTCGTGTCGTTCGGGATCGGCTCCCTTTTCACCCTGATCAGCTCGATGGTGGCTGATGTCTGCGATTATGACGAACTGACCAGTCATCAGCGCCGCGAAGGCATGTTCGGAGCCATTTACTGGTGGATGGTCAAAATCGGAATGGCCGTCGCCGCCCTCCTCGGCGGAATCATGCTGAAAGTTTCCGGCTTCGATGTCGCCGTGCAGAACGCCCAGCCGGCAAACACCCTGTTCTTCCTGCGGCTCTTCGATGTGGGGGTCCCCGCCCTGACGTCGCTGGCGGCGATCTTCGTGATGATGACCTATGAGATCACGGAGAAGCGGGCCCGCGAGATTCGCGGCGAACTGGAACGGCGGCGCGGCACACTCGGGCAGGAAGCCGCTTTGCAGGCGGATTCATCGGAAGTAAAGTAGCGCCGGCGCGGGCGGGGTTTTACGGCCGGCGGCGCAGCGGGTTGCAGAACCAGAGGGATTCATTGCGCTGCCGGTCGCCGTGGAGAGACCCGGGCGGATTGTAGTAAAACAGTGTGGTCTTGTCGCGGGACTCCACGCGACCGTCGAAGTACGCTGCGTTGGCCCGCTCCCCGTGCCGGTAGTAAACCGGGTACCACATGTTGACGCTTCGGTACCTGACGATATCCTGCCCGTACTTGTCCCAGTACTTTTTATAGTCGGCGCCGGACATATAGACCGCCCAGTCGCCTGCGTCCACGAACATGATCTTGTTCGACGCGGCCTGAATATCATTGACCCGAAAGCGGCAGGCCCAATTCGAGGCGGGGATGTTGCCCGACCAGCTTACCGGGCTGATCGAATCGGGGCCCCAGTCCGTCATGTTGTAACCGTAGCTGACATAGTTCCGATAGGCGGCGGTCGTGTATTGCCAGTAATCCTTTTTGGACTGTTCATCGAAGGGGCAGAGATATTCTTCGGGCATGACAAAACCGTCGTCATCGGAGGCGTCCTCCAGGCCGACGATCCGGCGAAACTCCATGTTGGAGTTCCACGTCGGCTGCTGCTGCGAAGTCATCGTCGTGTCGATCACGGGGACATACCAGTTATCCCACTTGGCCGCGTAGGTCGTGTTGGCCAGGGCCAGACTCTTGAGACGGGTGCGGCAGACGACGGAGCGGGCGGAAGCTTTGGCCCTGCGCAGGGCAGGCAGCAACACAGAGAGCAGCAGCGCGATGATCGCGATCACCACCAGCAGCTCGATTAGCGTAAAGGCCTCGTCTTTCAATCGCCGGATTCGGTTTTTCAGTCTCTCGTTCATGCCTCGATTCCAAAAAAAGGCCGGGCCCTCGCAGGAGAACCCGGCCTTTTCATTGACACCTTTACGGCTTCATTGCCGCCCTTTACGGGCAGGTCGTCTTAACCGGGTCGCAATCCAGCCAACCCGCGGCTAACAGAGCCAGATCCGCCAGGTCTTTCCTGCAGTCGCCGTTAAGGTCGCCGGTTGCATCCCAGAGATCATAAGGGTCTTCAACGGCCGCCTCGGCACAGGTTTCATAGACACCCGCACGCACACCCGGTTCATCATGGGGAGTTGCGACAGGCGTAACCCCCTCATCCATGCCGACGCCGGCGCCGTCTTCAACCTCCAGATTGAAAGCGAACCAACCGGTCCCATTGACGGTAATCTCCTGCGTCACAGTGCCTGCCGAATGGATTCCCGCTCCCGGATTCCAGGTTTTCGCCCCGTACGCCACAATTATCGCCGGATCACTCTCATGCACACCTTCCACAAACTCAGCCCTGACGATCTCGCTCTTGGCGTCGTCCGTATAGGAGCCGGACAGCGTAAACGTGGCAGTCCCGCCGCTCAGATAAACATACTGATTCAGACCGGCGTTCACGACCGGCGGAACATCCGTTACCATAAAGGTCCACAAGTCGCCCTGCATCGTCAGCGGACCGCCGTCATCGCCGTGAGGATCGATACAATCCACACGCCAGACATACGTTGTATCATCCGATAACGTTATGCCGTAATTCGCCAAAACAATCGTTTCATCCGTAATGCCGGTTGCGATGGGGCCGTCGTAAAAATTCGGGTCCCCATCGTCGATTTTGAAATAGACATTACAACTGATTGTATCGCTGGGATCATTAGGGTCGGCATTCATCCAGCTCAAGGCGCTCGTGTCAAGCCCAACGTTGGAGCCGTCGGCCGGATTCGGATTGGTGGCCTTATTACGATACGGCGCCACGATGACCTCAAGATCGGCTATCGGGTTCGTTGAGAAGACATTTCGACCTTTAATCGAGAATCCGCACTGGACCCTGGGGTCGCTGCCCACAACTACGGAGCCCGGAATACTGAGTACATTGTGAGTTCCTGCCGTAAGGTCCGCCCATACATAGGTCGTCGTCACCCAGCCGGCGTTCGCATCCAGCACCTTGATGAACGCCCGGCATTCATACCCTTCGGCGGCCAGCTCATTTAACAGGGTTTTATACCCAAATGTAATCGCCTGACCGTCCAGGCCGTCAACATCCCTGTAGAAGCTGGCCTCCATGCATTTGTTGCCTTCGCCGGTAGTTTGATTCACCCAGAACGGGTCTTTCGGATTGCCGTCGCAGGTGTTGGTGTTCGCCTGAAGCGAAACCTGGTAATTGCCTGCAGACGTCGCCCCCGAAGGGGTAGCCCGCAGATCCGGGATGCCCCATACACCTCCGTTTACCCAAGTGGAACAATCTGTTTCATACCAGGTCATATAGCCGTTTGTCATCCCCTCATCGGCCGTAAAAAAGACGTCTGCCTTAAGCCCTGCGGCTATGCATAATACCGCCAGGATCACCACTGCTTTCTTCTTGCTCATCGTTACCTCCCAAAAAGAATTGTTTAACTTCTCCTCGATTTCCAACCGCCATCACTCATCGGTATAACGGCGGCATCGTTCGGGTCCAGAGAGCCAGCCGGTAGGTCCGATCCCACTTCACCATATCCACATGCCCGTCGATAAAGACGACATTGCTCATTCCATCATCCTTCTTCTCCACAGTGGTCTTGTGAAACGAGGCCAGACAGTCCTGGTACACGGTTCCCTGAGGATTCGTAGTAGAGACCATGTTGGCAATGGGGAAATCCCAGGCGCTTGAAGATGTCGGATGATACGGCGACCCGCACAGGGCGTTGTCATTCAGGGTAGCCACGTAGCGATTGATGTTATCCCACGGGTTTTCCTCGCCAAAGAAGAAAATGGTCGAGGGCGACCGGATATCGCCGACCCGGACACGCAGGATATGCGGGTATTGATTTACACTGGCTCCATTCGCCTCGAAGCCGCCCAGCATGGCGTTCATGCTGTAGCCGAAGATCGGCTCTACGGGAATAGTGGCCCCCGGCAGACACTGGTGATACTGCCGGGCAAACCGGTCAAACACCGGGCACAGGTGGCTCTTGTCCTGGGCGCCCAGGTAGGGCCACAAACTCCCCGCCAGCGCCGGCTGAAACAGGGGATTCCTCGACTGGTCATGCCATTGACACTCCCTGAAAGCACCGGTCGATTTGAAGATCGATCCCCAGGCGTTGGGGAACATGGCCGCATTCTCCTGGACGTACATCGTACCGGCCAGCCCGTAATGCTTGAGATTGTTGCGGCAGATGATGTTCCACGCCGCCTCCTTGGCTTTTCGCAGCGCCGGCATGATGATCGACAGCAGCAAGGCAATAATCGCGATCACTACCAGCAGCTCGATGAGGGTAAATGCCGTCCGTTTTGTTTGGTTACCCATGTCTCTTCCCGTTTCCAAAAAACCTTCTTGCGTTTCAGACCAACATGCCAACCAAAAACTTTTCACCAAATCCATCTTTCAGTATAAGGATTCGGGGGACGCAAAGCAAGGATAATTTTGGAAAAAAATAATAAATTCTTTAATAGCAACCGTTTGCTATTGAATTGTGGCGTTTTTTGCACGCGGAAACCGCCGGGTCGGGCGCGAATCGACTCACCGTAAGTCTTTTATTTTTAAAGGTTTACGGGCAGCATTTCTCGCCAAAGCCGGCCGCTCGTCCCCCTGATCGGCTTTCTTGCCCCTGAAAACTATCTTCCTCAATTGCCTCAAATTGCAGATCTTGTGGGGTCACAATGGCCCGATTTTTTTTCAGAAAATTTTTTATCTCCCCTCTTGACTTGGCTGGCGGGAATCGTTAATATGACCCTTAGAAACCGGTTGCTACAAAACAGAGTCGCCGGGTTTTACAGGAGAGACAGGAAAGATGCAAAGGCCCGTTTATATCATCACAAGGAGGCAAATCACGTTACGGTCGCCTTTTTATGACACCGCGAACAGCATCTATTCGGAAGCCGGCCGGAAACTTCACAACCAAATCCATGTGTGAAGTCTGTGTGCAGTAAAGTCGTGTCGGAAACGGAACTTAAACATTATTGTTTCGGAGGAAAGAAGATGAGAAAAACATCGCTGTTAATCCTGGCCCTTGGATTGATCGGAGCCGCCCAGGCCATCGTGTTCGATGGGGTCAATCCCGCCAATGAGTGGATTGCCTATGGCAACTGTTTCGAGACGGACGGCTCGTGGGCCGGCTGGGGCAGTCCATGGGCACTGTCGGACGTCCCGGCAACTTTTGATGCCGCGGGACTGACCATCAGGCCGAACACGAACACCTACAACCCCAACGACGAGTACTGGGTAAACCCCGACGGCACCGGCAACAAGATCATGGAAATGAACGTCTATTTCGAGACGTCCGGCCTGGCCGGGCAGAGCGTAGTCTTTAACTACAACGTTCTGTCCAACGATCTGCCGGACGGCTATGAACATCAGGCGTTCATCAAGGTGCTCGATCCGGATGCCGGCTGGGCGACCGTCCAGAGTGTCTTTGAAGATCTGACCGTCGGCAGCGGCAGTGTGACGCTGGGAGAATTGGCTGGACTTCCCAACGGCGTCGTCCAGGTGGGCTTCATGGTCAAGGGGCTGGTCGTGAATCCCGCCTCTCCGGAAGCGGCCACCGGCGTCGTCATCGAGACGATCCCCGAACCGGCCACGATGGCCCTGCTGGCCCTGGGCGGATTGCTCCTTCGCCGCAGGAAATAAAACAGCACCCTGGCTGTGTCAGCGAAAAGAAAGACCTCCCGTAACGGGAGGTCTTTCTTTTGTATCGATGCAGCCGTGCCCGCAAAGACAGCCGCTGTCAGAATCGATGCCTTTCTCTGCTTATCGAATCGGACCGGCGGGGCCGATCAGGGCTCGGCCTTCTGATACACCCGGACCCAATCGACGAGCATCTGCTGTGGAAAATCAGCGGTAATGCAGGAGGGACTTGTACAGCCGGTGTAGTTGCCGCCGACGGCGACGTTGAGCAGAAAGTGGAACTCCTGATCGAACGGCGCCCGGTCGTTCCCCGGTGCAGCGGTGCTGTACCACTGGCCGCTGGTCTTCGTTGAGTAGAGAACGCCGTCAACATACCACCGCATAACATCCGGCTCCCATTCCAGCGAATAGACATGAAAATCGTCTGAAAAATCCATCCCTGCCGGTTCGTAAGAGCTGCTGGACCAGCGGTTGTCCGGCCAGGGACCGCCGTAGTGGATCGTGCCGCCGATATAGTCGGTCTCGTTGCAGGTCTCCATGATGTCGATTTCTCCACTGGCCGCCCAGCCGCCGTACACACTGTCCGTCGGCATCATCCAGAACGCCGGCCACATGCCGCCGCCGGTGGGGACCTTGATGCGGGCCTCCATGCGCCCATAGAGAAAATCCTGCTTGTTGGCGCTTCGGATGCGACCGGAGGTGAACTGTTTGCCGCCGTAATTTTCCCGCCGCGATTCGATGATGAGGACGCCGCCCTGCACCCAAACATTCCGGGACCGGTAATACTGCAGTTCGTCATTGCCCCAGCCGCAGATCCCGTAGCTGCAGCCGTCGCCGATCATGCATTCCCAGTTGGCCGGATTCAGCGAGGTTCCGTCAAACTCATCCGACCAGACCAGCGCCCACTCGGTCGGCGGCGTATGGCAGGCGTCGTCGCTCCTGAGCTCGACCTCCCAGATGCTGCTGCCGTAGAGGGTGGCCCGGGTGATGCAGTTGATGCGAAGATAGACCGCCGAGACTTCGGCGAAGGTGATGTCGTCGATGCCGCCATTGCCGTTCGTTTCCGAGAAAACGGTCGTCCAGGCGATCCCGTCATCCGAAACCTGAACATTATAAACCCGTGCGTAGGCCGTCTCCCAATGGATCGTCAACCCGTAGATATTCCTCCTCTGGCCCAGGTCGATTTGAAGCCATTGGTTGTCATAAAAATCGCTGGACCATCGCGTGTTCATGCTGCCGTCGATCGCGTTGGCGGGTCCCAGCGAGCCGTTCTCCCGGCTGGAGGCGCTTGCCGTGGAG
Organism: Anaerohalosphaeraceae bacterium; assembly: GCA_050309685.1. Taxonomy (GTDB): domain Bacteria; phylum Planctomycetota; class Phycisphaerae; order Sedimentisphaerales; family Anaerohalosphaeraceae; genus JBNRMP01. Next base: position 15,737 of record JBNRMP010000096.1, on the reverse strand, counting down.
AGGCACTCCATCCACTGCCACTGCCGGGCCAGCATGGCCATATCCTCCATATCGACCCAACAATCGCCCCCCGTATCCCCCCGGCAGTCGGAATTGTCGTCATCAATCCAGTAAGAGGCCATGACCGCCAGATCATCCAGCCCGACATATCGGTCATCGTTCAGGTCCGCCTCAAACCGTCCCAGACAAACCCCCGAAGCGATTAAAAGAATCATCGGTTTGCATATCCAGCGCATGGCCGCCCCCCGGTTTGACTGTCTGCTCGTGTTTTGCTCATACACCCACCCTATAAAAAACGTCTCCGACAGGGTCTTTTTCCTGCCATAAAACCCTATTATAGCACGGGAGCATTTTCAAGGCAAGAGACAATTGACTTTAAAACGTTTTTTTCTATAATAGCAAACGGTTTCTAAATAAAATGTTATTATATTGGAAAGGTGCGAATATGATGCCCAGATATCTTGCCGTTGTCGTGATTGGGGCTCTCCTGCCCGCCTGCCCGGCATGGGCTCAAACGGCCGCCGGGTCCGAAAACCGCCCGCTGCGGATCGTCGTCACCGCCAAAGACACCGGCGAGCGGCTGACGGTCCGGAAACCCGTGCCCCTGTCGCCGGACCAGCCCGGCCCCGCCGCCCCGGCCGTCATCCTGGACGACAGCCGGACCTATCAGACCATCGTCGGCTTCGGCGGCTCCTTTACGGAGGCCGCCGCCTTCGCCCTGACCAAAGTCGGCCAGGAACGCAGGCAGGAGGCCCTCCGGGCTTACTTTGACCCCGTTGAGGGCCTCGGCTATAACCTCTGCCGCACCCACATCAACAGTTGCGATTTTTCCCTGAGCAACTACTCCTACTGCGAGACGGACGGCGACACAGAGCTCAGGCACTTCGACATCGCCCCCGACAAGCGGTTCCTGATCCCGATGATTAAGGACGCCATGGCCGTGCCCAACGCGAGCTTCAAACTCTTCGCCTCTCCCTGGTCGCCGCCGGGCTGGATGAAGACCAACGGTCAGATGAATCACGGCGGCGCCCTCAAGCCCGAATACCGCGATACGTGGGCCCTCTATTACGTCAAATACATCCAGGCGTACAGGGCCGAGGGCATTGACATCTGGGGCCTGACGGTGCAGAACGAGCCGGCCGCCGTGCAGGTCTGGGACTCGTGCATCTGGTCGGCCGAGGCCGAGGGGCAGTTCGTCCGCGACCACCTGGGCCCGACGCTCGAAAAGCACGGACTCTCCGACATCAAGATCATGGTCTGGGATCACAACAAGGACATCATCTTCGAGCGCGTCGAGCCGATCCTCTCCGATCCGCAGACCACCCGGTATGTCTGGGGCGTCGGCTTTCACTGGTACTCCGGCGACAACTTCGAAAACCTCGACAAGGTGCACAGGGCCTTCCCCGACAAGCACCTGCTCTTTACGGAGGGCTGCCAGGAGGGCGGCCCGCACATCGGCTCCTGGGCCGTCGGCGAACGCTATGCCCACGACATCATCGGCGACCTGAACAACTGGACCGTCGGCTGGGTGGACTGGAACATGGTCCTCGATGAGAACGGCGGGCCCAACCACGTGGGTAACTATTGCTCCGCCCCGATCATCGCCGACTCGAAGAACAAAAAGCTGATCTATCAGAGTTCGTATTACTACCTCGGTCACTTCAGCAAATTCATTCGCCCCGGCGCCGTGCGGATCGGCTGCGCCGTCCAAAACAGCCCGCTGGAGGCGACGGCCTTCAAAAACGCCGACGGCGTCATTGCCGCCGTGATCTTCAACCGGACGGATGAAACGGTCCCGCTGCGGATTGTCCTGCCGGCCGGCGCTGCGCAGCAAACCGTTTTGCCCCACTCGATCATGACCGTCCTCTACTAAGGCGGCCGCAGGAAGGAAAAGATCGTGAAGCACAGCCGATTTTATCCGCAGGCGCTTTGGCTCCTGGTCCTGAGTCTCTTTGTTCAGGCCGCCTTTGGCGGCGTCACCATCGAGAAAACGGGCGACGGCTTTACGCTGTTCCGCAACGGTCAGCCGTATTTCATCAACGGCGCCGGCGGCAGCGCCTATGTGGAAGCCCTCGTCGAAGCGGGCGGCAATTCCATCCGCACATGGAGCAGCTCCCGCCAGGTGCTCGATAAGGCCCACGCCGCCGGCCTGACCGTCTGCATGGGCCTTCGCATGAAGCCCGCGCGTCACGGGGCCGACTACGGCGACGTCGAGGCGATGGCCCAGCAGCGATGCCGCATCCTCGAAGAGGTTAAAGCCCTCAAGGATCATCCCGCCCTGCTCCTGTGGGGCATCGGCAACGAGGTCGAGCACGAGATCGGCCGCGAGGAGGCCCTGCCCGTCTGGGACGAAATCGAGCGGATCGCCCGTGCGATCAAGACCGTCGATCCGAATCATCCCGTCATCACCGTCATCGCCGGGGCGGGGCCGAAACTCCGGGACATTCGGCAGCGCTGCCCGAGTCTCGACGCCGTCGGCATCAACAGCTACGGCACGCTGGGCAGGGTGCCCGCGCAAATCGAGCGCTTCGGCTGGGACAAGCCCTATCTCATCACCGAGTTCGGCCCCCGCGGCTGGTGGGAGGTGGACCGCACCGCCTGGGGCCTGCCCATCGAGGATACCAGCACCGAGAAGGCCGCCTTTTACCGCAGCGCCTACGAGGCCGGCATCGGCGGCAAACCCAACTGCCTGGGTTCCTATGTCTTCCTCTGGGGCAACAAGCAGGAGAAGACCCATACCTGGTTCGGCCTCTTCCTGCCCGACGGCCGGCCGACCGAGATCGTCGATACGATGACATACGTCTGGACGGGACGCTGGCCCGCCAACCGCGCCCCCCGCATCGGCCCCAGGGAAATCTATGCAAAAGACGAAACCGGCAAACCCCACATCTATCCCCCCGCCGCCGAAGTCATCTTCCGCGTGGAGGCCGAGGACCCCGAGGGCGACCCGCTGACCATCGAATGGGACCTCCGCAAAGACGGCTCGGACAACCCCGCCACCGGCGGCGACTGGGAGCCGCGAATCCCCCCGATCCCCGAGGCCGTCGTCTCCGCCGAGGCCGACACGGTCCGGATCAAAATGCCCGCCGACCCCGGCAACTACCGTCTTTTCGTTTACGTCAGCGATCCTTCCCGCAAAACCGCCACCGCCAACCTCCCCCTCCGCATCGAACCGACGGGGCGATAATCGTTTCGACCGGAAAGATTCAGGGCTGAAAGAATGCCGGGGCCTGCTGTCCCGATTTTTGCGCGGGGGCAGAAAAAAAAGAGGGCGGCGGCGGGGGTTCCTGCGTACAATTAGGATAGATAAATTGTGCCAAAAGGAGCCGTATGGAGCCGGTAGCGGGAACGCTGAAAAAAGAGATCCGCCTGACGGGCGTTTTTGCGATTGCCGCCGGGGCGATGATCAGTTCGGGGCTGTTTGTCCTGCCGGGCATCGCCTTTGAGATGATCGGGCCGTCGATGATCGGGGCCTATGCGCTGGCGGGGCTGCTGAATATCCCGACAATGCTGGCGCAGGCGGAGCTGTCAACGGCCATGCCGCGCAGTGCCGGCAGCTACTTCGTGGTGGAGCGGAGCCTGGGGCCGCTGGCGGGAACGGTAGCGGGGCTGATCAACTGGTGCTCCATCGGGCTCAAGGCGGCCTTTGCGCTGATCGGCATCGGCACGCTGGCGGCGGCGGCGTGGCCGGCGGGGGGCGTGTGGCTCATCAAGGGCACGGCGGTGGCGGCGTGCCTGGCGTTCATGGCGATCAACCTCGTCAGTGTCGAGGGAACCGGGCGGCTGCAAACGTGGCTGGTGGCGATGCTCATCGGGATCCTCGTGCTGTATATCGGCATCTCTTTGCCGCGGCTGGAGGCGCTTCACTATGAGCCGTTCTTTGTCGGCACGTGGGGACAGTTTATAGCGGTGACGGGGATGGTCTTCATCTCCTACGGCGGGCTGACGAAGGTCGTCGATGTGGCCGAGGAGATCGCCAACCCCGTGCGGAATCTGCCGCTGGGAATGTTCTGGTCGTTCGCGGTTGTCAACCTGCTCTACATCGCGGCGGCGTTTGTGACGGTGGGCGTGCTGCAGCCGGAGACACTTCGAGGGTCGCTGCAGCCCATCGCTGAGGGCGCGGCGGTGTCGCTCGGGCAGGCGGGCTTCTTCATCATCGCCTTTGCGGCCTTCCTGGCATACGCAACAACGGGCAACGCGGGCATCCTCTCGGCCTCGCGCTCGCCGATGGCGATGAGCCGGGACGGGCTGGCGCCGGCGTTTCTGTCACACCTGCATACCCGCCACGGCACGCCGGCGGCGGCGATCCTGCTGACGACGGGGCTGATGATCGTGGTAATCCTCTTTCTGTCGATTGCGGAGCTGGCCAAGACGGCTTCGGCGATGCTGCTGATTTCGCTGTCGCTGATCAATCTTTCGGTAATCGTGATGCGCAAGAGCGGCATCGAGGCGTATCGGCCGACCTTCCGCATGCCGTGGGTGCCGTGGCTGCCGCTGGCGACGATTTTTCTGTATGCCTTTTTGATCGCGGAGATGGGGCTGCTGCCGCTGGGGATCACGGCGGGCTTCATCGCGGCGGCGGCGGGATGGTATGTCGTGTACGTGCGACGCAACGTGCACCGCGCGGCGGCCGTCGGCAACATGGTCAAGCTGATCCTCGCCCGCCATTTGCAGCGGCTGGGACTGGAGGATGAGCTGGTACGGATCGGGCTGGAACGCGACGAGGTGCAGGCGGATCGCTTTGATGAACTGACGCGGGAGGCGGATATTCTCGATATCAAGGAACCGCTGACGATGGAGGAACTGTTCGACCGAATCGCGCAGGTCGCCGGGCCGCGGATCGGGCTGACGCCGGAGCGGGTGAGGACGCTGCTGATGGAGCGGGAGCGCGAGTCGAGCACGATGATTCAGCCGGGGCTGGCGATTCCGCATATCGTCGTCGAGGGCGAACACCTCTTCAAGCTGGTGCTGGTCCGCTGCCGCCGGGGGGCGATTTTTCAGGAAGGCAAAGAGCCCGTGCGGACGGTCTTCGTGCTGATCGGTTCGCCGGACGAGCGCAACTTTCACCTCCAGGCGCTGATGTCGATTGCCTATGTGGTTCAGGAGAAGGACTTTGAGAAACACTGGCTCAACGCCGTCAACCCCGAGCAGCTTCGCGACATCGTCCTCCTAAGCAAACGCCCCCGCTAATCTCAAAAACCAGGGACAGCCACCCTATTTCGGCAAGTCACATGCGAAAACAGGTGACTGTCCCTGGTTTTGTATTCTGTTGACAGAGACGGGGCGGGGGTGTAAAAGGGAGCCATTCGAACGTTCCGTTTTCCGGCGTTTTATTGGAAGGAAAAAATCATGCGTATCGTCTGTGCATTCCTCGTTTTAGGTGTTTCATTTTTCGCTTTGGCGGCCGATCCGAACACGGCGGGCAGACCGCTGGAGGCCTTTCGGGCCCATGATCCGTTTATCCTCGCCGACGAGCCCAGCCGGACCTATTACCTCTATACGAGCGTTACATCCGGCGCCCTGCCGCGCTCGCAGGCGGGCGTCGTCGCCTACACGAGCAAAGACCTGGAACTCTGGCAGGGGCCGAAGGTCGTCTTCCGCGTGCCCGAGGGCGGTTGGGCCAACCCCGCCCACGGCGCATGGGCCCCGGAGGTGCACCCGCATCAGGGCAAATATTACCTGTTTGTCACGCTTCACAACCGCGATACGGTCTTCACCGAGCCGCCGGCGACGCCTCGGGTGACGCATGCGCGGGGCACGCAGATTTTCGTCAGCGACTCGCCGGACGGACCGTTTATGCCCATCGCCGACCGGCCCGCCACGCCGAGGGAGATGATGACGCTCGACGGCACGCTGTGGGTCGAGGACGGTGTGCCGTGGATCGTCTATTGCCATGAGTGGATCCAGGTAACCGACGGGACATTCGAGGCGATGCGGCTCAGGCCCGACTTTTCTGCGGCCGAAGGCGAGCCGCGGCTGCTGTTTCGGGCGTCGGAGGCGCCGTGGATCGACAAGGCCGCCCGCAAGAGCGATCAGCATTACGTCAGCGACGGCTGTTTTTTCTGGCGCACGAAGACGGGGCGGCTGCTGATGCTCTGGTCCACCTGGCAGGGCAACGGCCGATACTGCGAACTCATCGCCCGGTCGAAATCGGACACGCTGGCAGGGCCGTGGGAGCAGGCGGGGGCGTTGCTGACCGATGACAGCGGCCACGGCATGGTCTTCCGAACCTTCGACGGCCGACTCATGCTCGTCGTGCACCGACCGACGATGAGCCCCGACTCCCGCGCCCGCCTCCACGAGCTGCGTGACATGGGCGACACGCTGGAAATCGTGAATTCTAAGCACTAAATTCTAAACGAATTCAAAAAAACTAATACTTTAGTCGTTTGCTGCCGCCCCCCGCCTTAGCGGGGGTGACAGTATCGAAAAGTTTCTTTATTTATTCAAAGACCAATAGAATTTTTGATTTTTCTGTCGCATTGGGTGGCTTACTCCTGTCTATATTCATGGCATGACAAATTGACGGTATTCACCGGAGGCCTTTGGTGGTTCGATCGGATGCTCAGTTGGTACGGGATGTATTGGCCGGCGGCAAGGCGGCATATGCTTTGCTGGTCAGCCGGTATGAGCAGGCGGTTCGCGCGGCGGCGATGCGACTGATCCGTCGGGCGGATGCGGCGGACGATGTGGCCCAGGAGGCGTTCGTACGGGCCTGGGAGCAGTTGCCCGGTCTGCGCAATCCGCAGGTCTTCGGACCGTGGCTGATGACGATCACCCGGCGATGCGCTTTGGATTGTCTCAGGAAACAGCGGTCTTTGCAAACGATAAACGGCCTCGATCCGGCGGCCCCCCATGCGTCCAACGGCCGGCTCGACGAGAAAAACCATCACCTGCTGGAGGTCATCCACAAGCTGCCGAAGGCCGAGCGGCAGGTCGTAATGCTCCGTTACTTCGGTCCGCACGCCGTGCGGGAGGTGGCGGCGATTACCGGCCGCAGCGTCGGCACGGTCACCAAGCAGCTTTCCCGCGCCCACCGGCGGCTGAAACAAAAATTAGAGGAGTCAGAGCCATGAAACCGGAAAATGAGTTAGAGCAGCGGCTTGAAATGCTGGCCGAGGCCGTCGGCCGCCGGGACTCCTTCGTCGCCGACGTCATGAGCCGGATTGAAAATTCTCCTGTACCCATGGGCATGAAAACAAACCGACACTTTGTATTCAGGAGAATTCTTATGAAAAAGTCATTTCAGCTTGCCGCCGCGGCCTGCATCGCCGTTGCCGCTTTTCTCGCCCTTACTCAGCTTGACACGACCGTAACCCCGGCCTATGCGCTGGAGCAGACGGTGCGGCAATTCGAAACCATCAGACATCTGCACCTCGTCCGCCATGATGATGCCGGGGCGATTGAAGAAGAGCGGTGGATCGAAATTAACCCCGACGGCTCCCAGGGCCGGTATCGGCAGGACACGTCGGGGGAACTGCTGGTGGTGGACGACGGAGAGACGCGGTTTATTTACCGGCGGGACAAAAACGCGGTGCTGCTTTACGGGAAGGACGGGCCGCAATATACGTGGATTGCCAACCTGTACGGATTCTTCCGGGACATGGCCGATGATGATTCGGTTGTCGTGGAAGAGAACACAGATTGGCGCGGGCGCCGAGCCCACGCGGCGATCTGGCGCAAGTTGAACGTAACCTGCCATATCGACCCGGAAACGAAGCTGCCGATCGGCCTGGGGCGCGATGAGATCCGTTATGATCCGCTGCCGGAAGGGATCTTCGAGATTCCGGAGGCGCCGGCGGCCGCTTCGGTCTATGACTTTCGGCCCGGCGCCGAGCCGGTCAAGGCGCCGGCGTGGCTGCAGGACGAAGAGCAGGCACAGCAGGTGTTTGACGAGGCGAGGGAGGCGCTGGCGAACGGCGAATATGCAAAGGCCGTCGAGAAGTTCCAGGAGGTCTTTCAACTGGAAGGGACCGGCAGAAACTGGGCGTGGTTCTGGATGGGCGAGGCCTATCGGGCGCAGGGTCGGCACCATGCGGCCGTCGAGTGTTACACGCGGGTTATCGACATATTCTCGCCGTATCATCTGACGCCGCACTACGCCTTTCTGGCGAGGGGGACCTGCCGGCGTCTGCTGGGCGATGAGGCGGCGGCATGGGAGGATTTGCGGGTCGCGCTGCCGATGATGATCGAGGCGCTCGAAAACGTCAAATCCGCCGAGATGTTCGACTACGCCGACGATCCGCTTCACCGGAGCGACGAGCTCTCCGATCAGGAACGCTTTGAGCGGATGCTGACGCGGCTGCGGGAGGCGGCGGGGGAAGACGTCGCCGCCGGTGCACAGACAAAAGCGGAGGCAGTTGCCGCATGGCAGGCATGGTGGAAGGATCTCGCTGCCCGGTAATATGCCGAGGAAAACCGGGGGACAGTCACCCTGTTTCCTTTTCCCGCAGACGAAAACAGGTGACTGTCCCCCGGTTTATGTCAGGCTGCGGACGATGAGGATGAGGCCGATGATGATCAGTACGATGCCGACGGCGAGATTGATGATCGTGACGGCCAGAAAAAGCCCGAGCAGGATTGACAGGATGCCCAGGATGAAGGTCAGAACGCGGCCGAGAAGGCGGAGGATGAAGGTAAAGATCTTCCAGACGGCCCAAAACGGCCACAGCAGCAGCGGAATGTGTCGTTGCGGTTTGTCGTTCATGGCTCCTTCCTTCATGCCCGTGTCTTAAAAACGGTCACCCGCCCCCCGCGGGTGACCTGCATCATGTCTTCAAAAATCGGAAACAGTCGCCTGTTTTTGCATTTCCCCTTCGGAAACAGGGTGACTGTCCCTGTTTTTTTATGAAATTTTTTCGGTCAGTTCGGCGAGAACGTCTTTGGCGCGCATGACGCGGAAGCCGGCGGCGGTACGCCACTTGAGCTCGTCATTCTTTTCGACGGCCTGGTCGATCTTGCGGCAGGCGAGGATGACCGTCGCGTGGTTCTTGTTGCCCATCGAGCGGCCGATCTCGGGGAACGACATCCTGGTGAACCGCCGCGTGAGATACATCGCCATCGAGCGTGCCAGACTGACCGTGCGCTCCTTTTTGGCGGAGTGGATATCCGCCGCCCGCACGCCGAAGAACTCGGCCGTCGCCGCGGTGATGTCGGAGGTATGCACGACCGGGTCCGAGCGGACGATGTGATCGGCGAGGACCTCGCGGGCCATGGCAAGCGTGAGCCGACCGCCGCTGACGGAGGCGTAGGCCAGCAGCCGGGTCAGCGCCCCCTCCAGCTCGCGAACGTTGGAGCAGACCGTCTGGGCGACAAACTCCGCGACATCGGCGCTGAGCGGCTTTTTAAGTTCCTGAGCCCGCTGCATGATGATCCGCCGCCGCGTCTCAAAGTCCGGCGGATCGATCCGCACCACCATGCCCGAGACGAAGCGGTTGACCAGCTTCTCGCACAGGGCGCCGATCTCCTTGGGGTGCGCATCCGAGGCCAGCACGATCTGCTTGCCCGCCAGGTCGATGCTGTTGAACGTATGCAGAAACTCCTCCTGCATCGCGTTCTTGTTGGCCAGGAAGTGAATGTCGTCAATCGCCAGCAGATCGAGGCTGCGGAAGCGGCTGCGGAAGGCGTCAAGCCGGCGCGTCTTAAGGGCCAGGACGTATTGGTTAGCAAAGTCCTCGGCCGAAACGTAAAGCCAGCGGGCGCTGGGCCGCGTGCGGGCGATCTCGTTGCAGATGCCCTGGAGCAGGTGCGTCTTGCCCACCCCATAGCCGCCGTGATAAAACAGGGGATTGAACGGGCTTTCCTCGTGCCCGACAACCGTGCGGGCCGCGTTGAAGGCCAGCTCGTTCTTGGCGCCGACCACGAAGGTATCGAGCGAGAGCTTGAGCGGGGCCGGGGCGGGACGCATCGGCGTAGGCTGCGCTTCGGGGCGTGCCTCCGCGGGGGCGGGCGCAGGCCCGGCCGCCGTCTTCCCGGCGGGACGCGCGGCGGCGGACAGGGTCGGATCGACTTCATAACGGATCGGAACCGAGCGGCTGAGCACGGCCTTCGCCGATTCGGCAATCGCCTGCTCATAGTGTCCCTGAATCCACTGACCGATAAAGGAATTGGCCGATGAAACCCGCAGATGATCCTCCTGGAGAACTAACCGGGTCGAGTGCCGAAACCAGATCTGAAACTGTGCCGGTCCAATCCGTTGCGCAATCTGCTCCCGAATTGCCCCAATTTCATCCGTGACCAAGGCCTGCATGGTTCTCCCTTCCATCAATCTCAATTACCGGGTATCTTCTTTCTTTATTTACTTGGCGTTTTTTATTTATGAAAATATTAGGACAAGCAGCAGGGTCATGCAATCGCAATTTCCGGGTTTTCTTTTCCACAGGGAAAAGGTCTATGGAACACAGGGACTTGCGCACAAAAAAAAAATGTTGTGAACGGCTTTTCCACAGTCTAAATGCCTGTTGTGGAAAACCTGTGGAAGCCGGTTGCGCCGAAATCGCACGTATCAGTACTGATAAAGGACTCCATAAAATTCCCCCCGAGCCGGCGGAGAATAAATCATACAGCTTTTCCACAAACGAACCCTCCCCTGCGATTTAGTGAAGAGTCAATAAAGCGTCAGGACCGCTGGGCCTCCTGAAGCCGTTCCGGTTTCACCAGCAGCGTTTCCTCCCGAAAGCTCCGGTGCTGATGCCTGCTTTTTTTGTATTTCAAAAGCAGGTGGGTCAGAAACTGTCCCGTCATGAGCAGGCTGGCCGTCCACCGCAGGTCAACCGTCGCCTGCATCGCCTTCTCCGGTCGAACCGGCGGAGCCGCGGCGGCGGGCGGCCCGTTGCCCATCTCGATCAAAACAGCCGCGTGCGCCTCGGTCTCCGGACAGGCGGCCGCGGTCGGGTCGGCCAGTTGAAGTGACGCCGACACGATCAGCAGTATTAGCTGGTGCGTGATTCCCGTAATTTCCATGGTGTCCCTCCATTATTTTTCCTTCCGGCCCTGACTGATCTCCTCTGCAAACTAAAAAACCCGATTATCCAAAAGATCGAACCTAAATCCATGGGCATTTGCCCCAAACGATCACAGCAATTTCCTGACTGTCAGCCGAGCACGACGCCATTTTTGAGATGTGCTCTATAAAAAATATCCCTATCCGCCCTCCCCTTTCGCCCGTTTTGCCTTGTTTTACAAAAATCGTATCACCCTGTTTGACCGACGATTGGCCTTTTGATATATTAGCGGCATTGAATAGATAGAAAGATTGTTTGGCGCGGACGGGAAAGAACGCATGAAAAAACCGGCACGGATGCAGCGAAAACTCTGGGAGATCTATCCAAAATCTCCGCAGGCCCTGTCCCTCGCCCAATCGCTGAAGATCAGTCCTCTCTTTGCCCAGTTACTCCTTAATCGCAAGCTGGGTCAGAGCCGGGATATCCAGTCGTTCCTGTCGCCGCGGCTGGCGGACCTGATTGAACCGACGGCCTTGCCCGGCACAAGCAGCGCTGCCGACCGCATTGCCCGAGCCGTCGCCGACGGGGAGCGAATCGTCATTTACGGCGATTACGATGTGGACGGCATCACCAGCGTTGCCATCCTGTGGCATCTCTTGCAAATGCTCGAAGCCCCGGTGGAATACTACATTCCCCACCGTGTCGAGGAGGGTTACGGGCTCAACCCGGAGGCCGTCCGCCAGCTTGCCGCCGGCGGCTGCAAGCTCCTGGTGACTGTCGATTGCGGCATTACCGCCTGCGAGGAGGTCGCCCTGGCCCGAGCGCTCGGGATGGACGTCATCGTGACGGACCATCACCAGCTTGGGCCCCAACTGCCCGAGGCCGCCGCCATTGTCCACCCGCTGATCGATCCGACCTATGCCAACCCGCACTCCGCCGGGGCGATGGTCGCCTTCAAGCTGGCCTGGGCCCTGGCCGACCGTTACAAAAAGACGGGGCGGATGCCGCCGGAGCTGCGGAGCTACCTGATCAACGCCACGACGCTGGCGGGCATCGGTACAATCGCCGACGTGGTGGACCTCCGCGGCGAGAACCGCATCCTCGCCGGCTACGGCCTGCGGGCGCTGGAGGAGTCGTCGCTGACCGGCATCCGCGCCCTGATCCACATCGCTGAGCTGGGCGGGCGCGGCCTCAACAGCTACGACATCGCCTTTACACTGGCGCCGATGCTCAACGCCGCCGGACGCATGGGACACGCGCGACTGGCCGTCGAGCTGCTCACGACCGACAGCGAACACCGTGCCATCGAGATCGCCCGGTACCTTCGCGAGCAGAACAAGCAACGGCAAAAGTGCCAGCGCGACATCTATAAGGAGGTTCGCAAGCGGATCATCGAATCGGGACTCAACCACCCCGACCGCAAGACGGTCGTCCTCGCCGATGAAAACTGGCACCCCGGCGTCATCGGCATCGTCGCCTCGCGGGTGATCGACGAGCTCTACCGGCCGACGATTCTCTTCAACCTCTCCTCCGACGGCACCGGCCAGGGATCGGGCCGCTCTATCGAGGGCTTCAATATGTACGCCGCCCTGCAGGAGTGCGCCGAGCACCTGATCCGCTTCGGCGGCCATGAGATGGCGGCGGGACTGCGGATCAAGGCGTCGAATCTGGCCGCCTTTGCCGAGAGTTTCGAGGCGGCGGCCCAGCGGATGATCGGGGCTGCGCCGCTGGAGTCGCGGCTGCAGATCGAGGCCGAGGCCCGCATCCGCGACGTCAGTGAGCGCTTCATGAAGGAGCTGCGGAGTCTGGAGCCCTTCGGACCGGGCAATCCGCGACCGCTGCTGTCGACGCGGGCCGTGCGGCTCATCGCCCCGCCCCGCAAGTGCGGCGTCAAAGGCGACCACCTCCAGCTTTCGATCCAGGACGACACCGGCGCGGTCCGCTGCATCGGCTTCGGCATGGGGCCCATGGAGAAAAAACTCCTCGAAACCGACTCCTTCCACATCGCCTACGAGCCGCAGTTCAACACCTACAACGGCTCGACCACCCTCCAGTTCGTCCTCACCGATATCCAGTTCGAATGAGCAAGGCGTGATGCGAAAGGCAGGATGGGCTGTGCCCATGCCGTTCAAAAACAGGGACAGTCACCTGTTTTTGATAAGTATGATGCAACTGCAAAGATCCCAATGGAACTATTTCACTCCCAAGCCGTCTAAACCTGTAAACAATCAGGAGGCCGTCAAATGAGAAGAAAACAGAAAATCGCAATCTTCTGTCTGGCTGCATTTGTTTCGATTCCTTTGTTAATCTATTACGTTTTGGACTCATGTATGGGGGAATGTATCACTTATAAGAGCGACAAGATGAGGATGACATTACAAATATTGCATGAAGCCGTAAAAATGTTCAAATTTGACACCGGCCGATATCCCACACAGGAGGAAGGCCTTCAGGCCTGGGTCTGGGAACCCAACAACATAGAAAACTGGCCGGCGGGAGGATACCTGTATAGCAACTACGTCCCGCTGGATAGTTGGCACAATCCATATATCTACATCCGCGACCCGAACTCCGGCAAACCTTTCGAAATCCTCAGCTACGGCGCCGACGGCAAGCCCGGCGGCAAGGGATACGACGCGGATTTATCCTCATGGGGTGAGGACAGCGAATAAACTCCTGATCTTTATTTTTGATGCCGATGATGTACTTTTTGACGACCTGCGTATCCAGTTCATCGTTGTGTTTTCATATCCTTTCCTTTTCGCCCGCCGGGGCTTTGCTCAGTTCCAGAAGTAGTGCCACGTATAGGTCAGCTCGACGGACTCGCCGGGCTCCAGGTCCGCCGTCCAGCTCGCCTGTCCGATGCTGTTGAAGCGGTACCACCACCACGGCCAACTGCACCAGTTCCACCAGAACGGCACGCCGCTCTCAAACGCATACGCATCATAGCCGTGGCCGAGCTGCCGGATCTGCCCCTCCCGGCCGGCCGCGTCGAGCGTACCCATCACGGAACGCTTCACGATCACCTTCGCCGGCTTCCCGCCGTAGTGCTTGAGGCGGATCGTGCCCTCCATGTCCACCCTCGAAAACGAACTGCCGTTCCACTGGACGGCGTTGGGCGTCACATTGGTCTGCCGGTCGGAGTGGTCCACCGTGATCTCCAGCGCCGTCGTCACCTCAAGGTCTCCCTTGCCGCCGATGGTCGTATAGGCCATCATCCCCTGCGCCAAAATCCGCCCGTCTTTGAAGATCGTCGCCGGGGCCGTCGTCAGCGGGGTCTCGGACCGGTTGTCCAGCCGGAGCTTGTGTATCGCTCTGGGGGCATGAAACAGCCGCGCAAGCTGGAGGTGCTGGTCGCTGTTGAAGTTTCGCCGCATCTCCAGCGGCGGCGCAAACGGCAGGTCCAGCGCGAAAACGTCCTCATACGCCAGCGTGACCTCGGTGATCGGCAGGACCATCCGCTGACCCTTCTTCAGCGTGATATGGTCCAGCGAAAAGACGAACAGGTCCTCGTTTTTCTCCGTGCCCTCCATCTCCGGCCCCAAATCAATTTCCGCCGGCGAACCGGGCTGATAGTCATATCGGGGCGCCTCCGTAAAACGGGCCTGCCGGGTCATGATCGAATTATAAAAGCTGTAGGCCGTTTGGCTGTCCGGACGGAAATGCCGCGAGAGCTGCGCCACCGTCTCCTGCAGCGATACCGGGTCCGGCGTTTGGGCAAAAGCAAACTTCGGCACACCGATCACCAGGTGCGCTTTCACGTCCTTCAGGTCCGCCAGCTCGTTGATCAGCGTTCCCTTGAGTTTGATCACGGCCTTGCCCTTGCCGTCGATCTCCACGTGGTACGAGGGGATCCACCGCAGCCCAAGCTGCACGTAGCTCATCCCGACCCTCGCCGAGGCCGCCGTCCCCTGCGGCCAGTCCAGCTTGAGCGTCATCGAATCTCGATTCTCCTTCACCGCCGCCGTCATGCTGGGCTGATCCAGAAACGTAACATCCTGGATCTGCTGGACGGGCATCGCCTTGACTCCCCCGGTCACTTTCAAAAGCACCGGCAGGTTCGCCGGCATGGGGGGCTGATAATTCTGAGGCGGGTCGGCCGGCGGCGTCCGGGACTCCATCAGCCGCAGAATCGTCGCCTCGTAGGTCTGGCCGGTCGTCTCCCGCACGATCACCCGCCTGCCGACGTTTCCCTTAATCAGTTCCCACAGGGCCGTGCTTTTCTTTTGCTTCTCCACCGTTTCCCGCCCGGACACCACGCACGAGAGCGTTGCCGCCGGGTCCGCCGAGTACGCCCAGAACGTCCCCATGATCGGCTGCGGCAGTTCGTCCATCACCACGTTGCCGTCGGCATCGGTCGTCGTCAGCCCCTCGTGCAGGACGAAGGCGTGACCGTCCTTGAAGATCGTCACCTCACGGATCGGTATCTTCGAATACACCTTTTCCTCCTCTCCGGCCCACACCAGGACCGCCGGAGCCAGAAAGAGAATCCCGATCCGACGCCAAACAACCAGTGAACTTCCCATACGTATCTCCTTTCAAAAAATATTGGTCTGTATAAACCATACGCCCGGAACCGGCGAATCCCAAGTAAAAGAGATGTAAAATCCGAAGCTCCTTCTTTTACAAAACTTTTACATTGTCCGCCCCCGTTCCCGGGTTATAATTTCTCAAGTTGACTGACTTTTTAGCGTGGGATTTTGGACGATGATGGTGATTTTTTCAATAAAAAACGGCACTCTCTTCGATAAAAGGGTTGGAACATGCTCTTTTACACAGGAGACTGCCGTTATG
>JBNRMP010000095.1:0-5978 GCA_050309685.1 Anaerohalosphaeraceae bacterium | reverse complement strand
TCGTCTTACCCCTTGTCTTTTCGTGTCGAAACCATGTCGTTTCGCGTCTTTTTCGTGTCGTTTTTGGTCGTTTTTGGTCGTTTCAGGTAGGTATTTTTACGGATAAAAACCTCAGAAAACCGCATTTCCAGCCCAATTTCGCCGTTTTGCCTTTAATTTTTGCTTTTTTTGTCCCCGACAGGGCTAAATGGTATGCATCACAACTAAATCAGCCCGGCGAAGCCGTCCTGAATTTTGCTATTTTATCTTTGATTTTTACTCTTTTCTCCCCTGCCCCCAAAAAATCTCGCCGCTTCCGCCCCAATGGTCCGCTCTGCCGTCGGGCGGCGGCAGGTAATTTCCCGGCGAAATTAAGCAGGTCTCTCACCCGCCCGGTTTCCCTTTTTTTAGTAGGTAATGGTGCGGCAAACAAAGCGCACGGGAAAGGAAACCTGAGTAAGGGCGACATAGGCAAAGGAGACCAAGGATGAAAGTGAAAGAGATAATGACCACGGGGTTCGAGACCATCGAGTCCACTCAGAGTCTCGAGGATGCAGCCAAGAAGATGGCCCGGCTGGCCGTCGGCATCCTCCCCGTGGAGGAAGGCAACGAGATCGTCGGCATCGTAACCGATCGGGATATCGTCGTCCGCGGACTGGCGGAGGAAAAGGACCCGACGCTGACGAGCGTCAGCGAGGTCATGAGCTCCAACCTGATCTGGTGCTATCAGGATGACGACGTGGAAAAGGCCGGCAAGCTGATGGAGGAACGCAAGGTCCGCCGGCTGCTGGTATGCGACCAGAACGACGTGCCCGTGGGAATCCTCTCCCTGGGCGACCTGGCCGTCAAGACCCATCAGGAGCAGTTCAGCGGCGAGGTCCTGGAGTTCATTTCCGAACCCTCCAGGCCCAACCGGTAGAGAGCATTTCAGGGGGGCCCTCCGGCGACGGAGGGCTTTTTCTGCGCCGCGAAGACCGCGGCCAGAGGAGGGAGAATCAAGAACGGGATGAACGATGATACGATGCAGACCATCCGGTCGATCTATGCCGAGCCGGCGGTCCGACGGCGCATCGAGGAGTTCATCGGCCTGACGCCCGACCGCGAGCCCGACGCCCTCTTCCTGAGCACCTCGGTTGATCCCATGAACAGCGGTTTCATCCGCAAAACGCCCCGCGAGCTGGACTTTTTCCTCTCCGCCGGGCTGGACTTGGCCCGCTCGCTCTGGGACCGCACGGGGCTTATCGCCCATCTCGACATCGAGTACGTCAACTTCGACTTCGAGTCCGAGCCCTATCTGGACCCGCAGCGAACATACGGACTCCAGGAGCCGGTCCGCCGCGAGATCGAGGCCCTGCTCGGCGGATTCGGCATCCGGCCGCTGGTCTGCCTGAGCGGACGGGGCTACCACTGGGCTTGGAAGATCCCGCGCTCGTCGCCGGTCTTCGAGGACCTGGCGTCTGTCAATCACCTGCCCGGCGAGCTGCTCCAGTACTACCGCTGTAAGCGGCTGGCGGATGGGACGACGGTCGATCCGGCAATGGCCCGCGCGTTTGCCGGGCTGGGCAAGGTTATGGAGTACCTCGTGCTGCAGGTGATAAAGCGCAGCCGCCGCAGCCGCCTGCCCGTCCTCATCAGCGCGGTCCTTGTCCCGCCCCAGCAGCGCGGCCGGGAGATGATCTCGCTGGATATCACCGAGTACGGCGACCCGCTCAACACGCGGACCATCCGCATCCCGTTTTCCGTTTATCTCAAGCCCTGGCGCAGCCCGCATCTCCACGAGGAGGTGTTTCAAAGCCGCTACCCGCTGATCTTCCTGATCCCGACGGACGGGATGGATTACCGCGAAGCCATGGAGGCCATGCGCGATCCCGACTCGATCATCGCCCTGGCCCGCCGCACGCGGATGGCGATCCCCGAGCAGGCCGAGGGGAGCGCCCGACTGCTGGAGGCCTATGGCCGCTCCGACCTGCGCCGTTTCCATGAGTGGTTCTACAGCAGCGAGCATGACCGGCCCGAGGACTGGCCCCGCACCTACGACCGCACGCCGCTGGGCGAGCTGCCCGCCTGCATCCGCCGCTGCCTGGAGCACCCCAACGACCTGCTGCTCAAGCCCGCCGTGATCCGCCAGATCGTCCTCGTTTTGCTTGTCCGGGGCTGGCATCCCCGCCACATCGCCGGCCTGATCCGCTCGAAGTACGAGCGCAACTGGGGCTGGGGCTCGCAGTGGTACATCTACAACGCGGCCCTGCGGGCGGACTTTTACGTGCGGGTGTTCGCCGGGGCGATGGAGACCGGGACGGACCGGCTTGACGATCTGACCTGCGTCCTGAAGAAGGAGAACTGCCGCGACTGCGAGGAGGTGTACCATTACCGCGACCTGCTGCTTAACCAGGTGAAAACATGAAAAACGTACAGATTGGATTTTCGACGGGCTGCTTCTATAAGCGGCCGATCTTCGACTGCCTTGAGGCGATCCGCCGCAGCGGTTTTTCAATCCTTGAGATCAGCTCCAGCCGGCCGCACATGGACTATGCGGACCCCGAACAGGTCCGCGCTATCAGCCGCCGGCTCCAGGAGCTGGAACTGACGCCGGTTTCCTTTCACGCCCCCTACGGCCCGCACATCGATATCACCCACCCGGACGCGGACCGCCGGCGCAGCGCCGAGGACGAGATCCTCAAGGCCTGCCGGGCGGCGGCTGAAATCGGGGCCGTCTATTTCGTGCTCCATCCCGGCCCGGAGATCGCCAACATGGGCGACGTGCCCGAACGCCACCACCGGATCGAAAACGGCCTCACCGTGCTCAACGCCGTCTCGGAGTGCTGCCGCCAAAACCACATCAAGCTGCTGGTGGAGAACATGCTGCCGCACCTGTTTCTCGGCTACATGAACAGCATGTTCGGCATCTACAACCGGATCGAGCCGCCGCCGATGGGCTTCTGTTTCGACACCGGCCACGCCTTTCTGACCGGGCACATGCACAAGGTGCTTGATCTGGTGGGCGAGCGCACCCTGCTGGTCCACGCTAACGACAACGGGGGTACGACCGACGATCACCTGCCGCCCGGCGAGGGGCGCATCCCCTGGTACGACTTCTTCACCCACCTCAAGCGGCGGGGCTTTGCCGGGACGATGATCCTTGAACTGGCCTGTTTCGAGGATCGCAGCGTCGAACAGGTCCTGGCGGACGCCGCCCGGTCAAGGGACCGCATCCGGGCCCTGATTGAGACGATCTGATTTCTTTGGGGATGGCCGATCCGGATTTAAGGATTCTGCCCATATACAAATGGGATTTCAGGCCTTAGAGTAGCCAGCCGGAATCTCAAATAACTAACCGCCGGTTAGAGGAGTTTCTTTCGTGTTCCGCTGCGGCGGAGGGAAATTCAATGGATTGCAGTATGCATCAGGAGAAGACCATGACCATTCGTGTCACCGAGGTTATCGACCAGGAAGTCGTCATCTGCCGGGATAACGTTCGCATGGAGGGCATTCTGAGCGTTCCCGAGTACCCCAAGGGCATCGTGCTCTTTGCCCACGGCGCGGGCAGCCACCGCTTTAGTCCCCGGAACCTTCATGTTGCCGAGTCCCTGCTCGACAGCGGCTTTGCGACGCTGCTGGTCAACCTGCTTACCCAGCAGGAACAGCGCCGGGACGCCGTCACCGGCAAGCTGCGCAACAACATCCCGCTGATCGCCGGGCGGATCGACCTGGCGACGGAGTGGATCGAGGAGCAGCCGCGGCTTGCCTCGCTGTCCCTGGCCTACTTCGGCAGCGGCATCGGCGCGGCAGCGGCGGCCGTCTCCGCCGTCCAGCGGCCCCTGTCGGTCCGGGCGCTGATCTGCCGCGGCGGCCGGCTGGATCTGGTGCCGCAGGTCGCGGCCGACCTTCGGGCCCCGACGCTCATGCTCGTTGGCGAGCGGGACGAGCCCGTCCTGCGAGGCAGCCTCACCGTGACTCGCCGGATGCAGTGCGAAAAGAAGCTCATCGTCATCCCCGGCGCCTCGCACCTGTTCGAGGAGCCCGGCAAGCTCGATGAGGTCGCCCGCTATGCCTTCCTCTGGCTTCGCGAACACCTGTTATTTTAAAAAACCGGGGACAGCCACCCGTTTTCGTCAAGGGATGCGGATTCCGATTCAAGTTCGTGTTTTGCGCCGCGACGCTCGCTATGGGTTTGCAGCGCAAACCCCCGCGGCTGAATTGATTGTAACTTATCGCTCGCGTTATTCGCGGCTGCTGTCATCACGCCACCGTAACCGCCTTTTCCAGGTACACACCCTGGATGGCGTGGAAGATCTCGATGCCCTCCTTCATGGGCCGCTGGAAGGTCTTTCGTCCGCTGATGAGCCCCATGCCGCCGGCCCGCTTGTTGATCACCGCCGAACGGACGGCCTGCTGCAGGTCGTTCCTGCCCGCCGCTCCGCCCGAGTTGATCAGCCCCGCGCGACCCATGTAGCAGTTGACCACCTGCCAGCGGGCCAGGTCGATTGGGTGATCGCTCGTCAGCTTGTCATAAACCAGCGGGCTGGTTTTGCCGAAGTGCAGCGCGTTGAAGCCGCCGTTGCCGGTCGGCAGCTTCTGCTTGATCAGGTCCGCCTGGATCGTTACGCCGAGGTGATTGGCCTGCCCGGTCAAATCGGCGGCGGTATGGTAAAGATGTTGGCGGTTTGATTGGGTATAGCGGGGGATTCAGTAGTACCCATGACAGTTATTGGAACATCGATTTATCCGGATTAACAGAAAGCTCAGGAGGTACTCCCTTGGATGACCCTGCTATGATGTTACAGGCAAGTTTCATCGACTGGGATTTTACAACACCCGTCTGGATGATACTGCGGGAAGGAGAGGACTATCCGCGACTGGCATGGCAGGAAGTCTATGCGGGCGACATCAGCGGATTGTACGGCGTTGATATGGCAGATTTTGCGTATATGGCCGATTACTGGGGCCTGACCGGCTGCGGCGGGGCGAATGATTGCGGGCGGGCGGATATGGACGGCAACGGGAATGTAGGGCTGGACGATCTGGCGGTGGTGGTCGCGGATAGGCCGGTGATTTAAATTTTTCCCGCGGCCTGGAGCCCGGGATTGGCGCATGGCGCCGCTGAGCTTCACTGATAGACGGGCATCATTACTTCGCAGGGGCGTTTGACCCGCTTTCTTTCAATCTGCGTCCGGACGGGTACGTTGGTCCATGAGTGCCGGCCGATGAGATATCCGCAGATCGCAGCCAGCGGAAAGAGAGGATTTTTTCGCCGGTGGCGGGCCTCTTTGGAAACGTATTGCTCGAAGCAGGTTTGAACATCGACGGCCCCTCGCCGTTCCAGCAGGCCCAGCTTTTGCAGGTACCGGTCCGCGTCGAGGTGCTTTTGCCATCGCTGCTCAAGGGGCAGCCGGGGAAAGAATTGCTCGTAGCAGTGCGGCGGCCCCGCCTGGGTGCGTGTGTTCCGGCTGCCGGTGACCAGGGTGTACTCGTTTTCGTAAATGCTGACGATCTCAACGGATCGGCATTTCAGGATGATGCCTTTTTCAAGAACGGCATAGAGGAAGATCGGCCTTGACTCGTGCCGCCATGCTGAGACGAAGATGCGCCTGGTCAAAAACGAGCAGGTGTAGCTGCCGGCGCGTTCAAAGCCGCTGCTTCCGGCCCACTGCCACAGCCTGCGCGTGCCGGTCTTCTGTCTGGCAGGCGCTAGTTTGATCCGGCCCAGCGCCAGGTTCCGCTCGATGATCCGGACGATCAGCAGAACCGGTATGATGAGGAGCAATAGACCGGCCTTCTCCATTTTGCCTCCATTTTATTACATCTTCTAACGAGCCCTGCGTGCCGCCATTCTCCGGCCGCGGTCCGATTCTCTTCTTCCATCGCTGACTATTTTACTCAAGTTGACTGACTTTTTAGCGTGGGATTTTGGACGATGATGGTGATTTTTTCAATAAAAAACGGCACTCTCTTCGATAAAAGGGTTGGAACATGCTCTTTTACACAGGAGACTGCCGTTA
>JBNRMP010000094.1:0-31465 GCA_050309685.1 Anaerohalosphaeraceae bacterium | reverse complement strand
GTACCTGTTGTGGCGAAACCGCAAACGCAACATCAGTGTTCAAGATTGGAAAACCTATCGTCGTCATAAGAAAGCAGCATAACCCTTATGAAAAATCACGAAACTCTATTACTGGAAACGGCATTAGTCTCAATCGCAATTATATGTGGTTCGATAAAGACGATGATCTGGACGATGCCAATAGTCTGGATTGCCGCAGCCCCGGCCAGGATATCGTATATACGATCTGCTGGGATAATACCAATGGTGAAACGCAAACCAACGTCTCCATTATTGACTGGCTACCGGACGGGGTGGATTACGACTGGCTGGTCAGCATTGATCCGTTGGTCATTGACGCCAACTACAACCCGGATGAACATTATTATAAATGGGACCTGGACACCATTGATCCGAATACAAGCGGATGCGTGCAACTGAGGGTGACGGTCAATCAGAACGCCGAACCGGGACGGTATCTGCACAACGTCGCGGAAATGGTCTCCAACGATGTTGTGATTGCAAGAGCGGTCAAGGATACGCTGGTCTGCTGCTGGGACACAAGCGGGATTCTATATGTCGATCAGTCCGCGCAAGAGGCCGATACCGGTCTGGACTGGGCCAATGCCTATACCGACCTGACGGATGCGATCGAGCGCGCCGCCCGGTCGATTTGCGCCCAGCCATTTACCATCTATGTGGCCTAGGGCGCCTATGACCCGGACGAGTCATGGGACAAGAGTTTTGTCCTGCCGGAGGGGGTCAGCGTTTACGGCGGCTTCAAGAGCGGCGGCTGCGGTTTCTATGAAAGAGATCCGAGGCGCTATAAGACCATTCTAACAGGATTGGTTGATGAGGATGCTTTCCCGGATATTGATACGGTTGTGACGATGGGGCAGGATACGCTGCTGGATGGATTTACGATTGACAACTGCCGCGAAAATGCTGTTTACGGTGAAGGTGTGGATTTTTCTATTGAGAATTGCATCATCAAAGATAGTTACGGCTATGGGATTTATGCCAAAAACGGCGATGTGGCCCTTAAATGGTGTACAATCCGCAATAATTTTTCTGACGGTGTTCGCCACGAAGGGGCAGGGAACATTCTATCAGTTGATAATTCATGGATTATGAGGAATAATGAGTATGGGATTCGCTGTGAAAATTCAACGCCCATTGTAAAGAACTGCATTGTTTCCGAGAGCGATCTTGGGGAGTATGGCCGTGCGGGCATTCGACTTTACAAACCGAGTCATTCGCCGGTACTTTATAACAACACGATAGCCAATAACAAAGCCGAGGGGATCTATTTCGAGGATGATGGGAATGCCGCAGGCGATCCGAACTATCCGGATTACCCGGATATTCAGAATTGCATCGTTTACTACAATAACAGAGGCGGCAGGCAGCTTGAGGGTGTTGATCCTGACAGAGCGGCGATGTATAGCTGTATTCAGGACTGCAATGATGTGCCGGGACGCTACAATATCAGCTTTGAACCGGATTTTGCCTATGTGGTCGATCCGAATGGAACGCCGGACCCCAATAACTATCATCTGGCCTATGATTCCGTTTGCAAAGACAGGGGTAGCGATCTTCTGGATTATTCAGGGCAGGTGGATATAGACGGCGAGGGCATTGACCGCAAGTACGGGGCCTATGTGGATATCGGGGCCGATGAAATCTACAACTGCGACGATGAGTATTTAACGGAAGACGATGTATTCAATGCGCTGGACTGGAATGCGGACGGGGCCGTCAATTACATGGAATTTGCTGCATTTTCACGGGCATGGCTAAGTTGTGAACCCAATTTTCCGGGCGATCCCAACAACTGGAATCCCGTCTGCAATCTGGATAATACCTATGACAGTGCGCACAGGATTGATCTGGCGGATTTGGATGTCTTCCTGGATGACTGGCTTTGGGAGGCCTGCTGGCGGGACAACTACCTTGCCTTTTACGGTTTCTTCGGCGGCGGCGAAAGCATGATGGAATCCATGTCGATGGAAGTCCCGGCAGAAGTTGAGCCCAACTATGCCGACATGCCGCTGCCTGAATTGGTCTCATTGATAACGGCTGTCCATGAGATCATCGACTCGATTGACCTGTCCATTGAGGAAAATCACGAGAATGCGGAAAACCTGATCGAGGCCAAAGATTTTCTGATACAGGTATTATCGGACATTCAGGAAGCAAGACAGTAAATTCTTGACATGAAAAAGATATTTTATTAAAATGATTTATATAACCGAGGGAGAATTGATGATGAAAAGACTAATACCGTGTCTTCTAATGCTGCCGCTTTGTGTTTTCACCTGCTTTGGTAATCTTGCTGAATATGAAGAAACCATTGATGGCTATTTGACCAGCGGCGAATACGCCGACAGTGTTTTACTTGAATACGAAGAACAACTGATCGTTAACGGCGGAGCAGCAGACCTGATTGAGGCGAAACAGGCCAGCTACCTTGAAGTTCGATCTACCGCTCCAACGTTAGGATACCACAGTGGTATATATGACATCGTGCTCTTTGATCAAAGCGAACTACTCTACCTCGGCGGAGTTACGGAAGAAATCACAGTCCGCGATGATACCAAGGCCTTTCTTAAGGGCGGTCGGATTGATGGTATTACCGTACTAAGCTTCCCTGGGGACAAAGGCGGTGTTACTGTTTATTGTCAGGAGGGCTATCAGTGGAAATATGTTTCCGGGCAAAAAAAAGGCATTACCGGTCTGTGGCAGGATGGCTCATCGTTCGACATTAACTTTGTCAATGTGGGTGGCATATTCCCGCCGACGGCCAATTTCATTAATGTCGTCGAAGTCATACCCGAACCGACCACCCTGGCCCTGCTGGGACTGGGCGGCCTGCTGGTGCGGCGTAAACGCAGTTAAACGAGCACAAGGGCCTCCGGAGCCAACCCGGAGGCCCTTGTTTGTTTAACGAAAAGTGAGAATTCGACTCAGGTTTTCCCTCCTGAAGCCAGCGGCAGGAAATATTTGCTTATTTGACCACTTTTTCAACCGTGGTATGCCGCCTTCCACAGTGCCGGCAAACCTTGGACCGCATGGTTTTATTCTTATAATGCCGCGTCCAGGCAGTGTAGAACTGATGGCATCCGCATCTCAGGCATTCGAGACCTTTTTTTGTCTGATCCTGCATTTCCGAGAGAACCAGCTTTTTCCCTTCAGCCATTTTTCCTCCGTGCGATCTCGGATAATTTGAGTTTTTTCCGTGTCGTTGATACTTCCCCC
The DNA here is from genome assembly GCA_050309685.1 of Anaerohalosphaeraceae bacterium. GTDB lineage: Bacteria > Planctomycetota > Phycisphaerae > Sedimentisphaerales > Anaerohalosphaeraceae > JBNRMP01. Next base: position 28,228 of record JBNRMP010000094.1, on the reverse strand, counting down.
TGCGTTCCAAAGAGCTTAGCGCCCTCCATCGAGGCCGCCACCGCACATCCCACCAGACAGTCGAGCCAGTGGTTGTCGGGCCGGATGGCTTTTAGCTTCCATTCGTCGACCACCCGGTCGCGGGCGGCCGTGCGGATGCAGTATTCCGCCGTCAGATGCTCGGCCAAGAGCCGGTGAACGGAGGCGTCGCGGCCAAACAAAGACAAACATCCCGGATCGCCCATGGCAACCGACAGGCGGGCCTGGACAAAGCTTTTCCAGTAGTTGGTGTCGATGAGGATATGCCGCACAGCACGTTTGCCGATGATGTTGGGAAGCCGCCAGTGCAGTCCGATCCTATCGCCTTTTTTGCGTTTGTATTCGGAAAACGGGATGCTCGAAGCGCCGACATACTTGCCGTGGCTGGGCAGGACAATCCCGGAAAACCGTGACTGCCGGCAGAACTGATACACCACATCGGTCGACTGCCCCCAGTTGGCATCCACCAGGCAGCGGCCGATCTTCATGTCCAGCCCGTCCTCCCGTCGGAAACGGATCGAGAGCTTTTCCTCGCAGAGCTGCTCAAGGCCGTGGTAGATCTGGCCTTCCAGTCCGGCTTCAGGTTTCTGGTGGGCCAGCGTGCGGCGGAGATCCCGCAGCGTGAAGAACGAGCGTTTCTGATCCGGCCAGGCGCCATAGTCCAGCACATACCCGGTAAAATCACTTTCCCAGCCGCAGACCATCCAAAACAAGGCCTTCTGCTGGACGTCGACAAACATCGTCACTTCCGTGCAGCCGACGGGAATAACACATCGCGGATGGCCGGAGAGTTTTTCGATGATCTCGTCTGCCGTCAAAAGCCCCTCGCCTTCTTTTTCCTGGATGGGCTCGTTCTGGTACTCGGCAAAGAAGGCCTCCTCATCCCGCAATTTCAAGTTCATGGCATGCTGGATGGCCGAGATCTCGTCGGTGTTGTGCCGCTGGGGCCAGGCAACGACGGCACCGGCATCCATCGCCTCCTGGTGCTGGCGGTAAAACTCCGTCGCCTCCGAGCCGTCGCCGTCATTGCGCAGGGAATCAGCCCGGATCTCGGCATACTGCATCCAGAGCTTTTCATTGGCGGGAAAGGCGTAGACCATCTTCGTCCGCTCGCCTTGCCACTCGGGGTGTTTTTCCCGGTCGAGGATGTTGTCGGCCATGTCGCCGGGCCGGATGACGGTACAAGCCATCAGGCCGGAAATCTTTTTGCCGGGACCAGCCATACCCAGCACGTCCCCGGCCAAAATCGCCTCGCGGCGCTGGGACTGGGAGGGGCTGTAGGCCGATTCAGTGGTCTGCGGATCGTCCACCATCACCAGCTGCGGCCGGACCACCTTGCCATCGGCGCGGGCGTGGTTCTGGCCGCGGATGTCCGAACCCTTCATACCCGAGCAGGAGATCACTACGCCGGAGGCCAGGCTGCCGGTAATCGTCGGCAACACGATTTTATCATTGAGCCATTCGATCCGGGTTGGCTCGCCGCTACACCTTTGGCCGCGCTGACGGTTGGTGATCCGCTCCAGGGCCCGGATCGGAAAGGTTACTTCCGGGAAATCCTCATTTAAGAGCTCGTTGGTTTCCAGCCAGACCTTGATGTTTTCCAAAAGGTTCTGCGCCCGGTCAGCGGAGGCGGCGATCAGGCAGACAAACGGTGAAGCGCCAATCAGCGCCGCCCACAGGCAGGCCATCTGCATCAAAACCGTCTTTCCACTGCCTCGAGGCATAGCCAGGGCAAACAGGCCGCCTTTGAGGACCGCCAGTTCGATCTTCTCAATCACCTTCAGGTGATCGTCCGACCAGGGCAGGTAGAACACCTCCGGAAAATACGTCTCGCAGAAGTATTTGAAGCTGCTCATCGCCGCCGCTTTGCGATCCAGGTTCACGACAGCCGGAATTGGCCCGATGTCCTGGCCGGCGCGGGCCAGCTCGGCGTTTCGCTGACGAGCTGCCTCGCGGATCTGCTCATAGCTGCGTGTTTCCTTCGGAGGCAAAAGGTACTCGCCCATCAGCCAGGCCGTATACCGCAGCAGGTCGACCGTCCTGGGATCTCCGATGGCGTATCCTGCCTTGTTGCGGTGGCGACGCAGGGTACTGTCCGTCAGCACCACGCCAAATCCGGCGGAGTTGAGCAGGCGGATCAGCGCTGCGGGTTTCATTTGGGTGGGATTAATTTTCACTGACGGTCACCTCCCTGGCCAGGTATGCGGCGTACTCGATGAGGCTGATGGTTCCGTTTTCCGAAACAATACCGGCAGTTGTGGCAATAGCCAGTACGTCTTGTCCGGATATGTTCTTTCGGCTTGCCCGGCTCAGCAGCAGCGCCAGTTCCTCGGCCGTCAGCGATGTGATTTTAACCGGTTTATCCATTAAAAGCACCCCTTGTCCACAACTCGAAAAATATCTGCAAAACCTTTAATAATAAGCACTTATTGACTTGATAGCGTCCGCCAGATATGCGAATACATAAGCAGTGGCATTGATTGAAAACGCGAAAACGAAAGGGAAAAACATGACAAAAGAAGACGCAAAAACCGCACACGAAACCGCCGCCGGCGACGTGGCCAACCTGCTGGGATTCTTTGAATGCGAGCTTTCCAAAAAGCTTAAAACCGTCGACTGGGTCACGGTGGCCGAGCTCCAGAAGGTCCGGCGGGAACTGCTTGAGAGCCTTTCGTTCTTTTCTGGCATCGAAGTCAAGGACATTGAAAACACCCTCGAAGAAACCCGAATGTAAGAAAGGAGCAGGACCGTGAAGAAAGCCAACACCTACACCGCGATGAAAACGGACCTCAAAAAGCTCGAAGGCCGCATCGCCCAGCGCCAGAAATGGTGCGACGAGGAGACCGCCCGCGGCGACAAGGGGGCCGCCAAGATGTTTGAAAAGGATGTCAAGGACCTGACGGCCATCCTGAAAATGATCACCCTCGGCAAATACGACCTGGCCTGGGATGTAATCGACTGGCTCGATATCGCCGTCCGCGATGAGATCCCGGTTCGGCTTTACAACTTTCTCGCCAAAGAAAACGCTTGCAACTAACCAGGAGAACCAATCATGAACATCGTCGAAATTAAACTTGCAGGACAGATGACCAAACAGAACGCGCCCACTTATTTTGCAACGATTCACAAGGTGCCCGGAAACGATCATTTCACCGTGACCATCTTCGGGCCTGACGGCGACCGGGAGCACATTGTCGAGGCCGACAGCCCCGAGGATGTTTATTCGATGGCCGAGTGCCTCCAATACCATCTGGATGGATGCAAAGGCACCAATTCCATGATTCATGATTATTACCGGATTTTGCAGCACTTCACCACTTTTTGAAAGGGAAGGACCATGGCTACTGAAAACGAAAGACCCCTGGAGTATTTTGCCGCGACCTCGGATTTTGACTGGGGCCGCGGACCGACCGTTGATGATGCCCTGACCAACGCCCGGTTCCATCTCAAGCAGGACTGGGTCAACATCTTCATCGGCTACGATCTTAAGCCCAGTTTCCCCGGCAGTGCCGAGGGCGAGATCGTCGGATGCATTAAACTCAACCTGGCCCGCTACCGGAAGACCGGACGTTAAACAATAAACCCTATTTTTGAAAGGAAAATCACAATGGAAACCAAGGACATTCAAATCGGAAAATGCTACGACATCAAGGTCGGCAAGAACACCGCCGCGGTTCGGATCATGAAAGCAGCGCCCAAGGGCGGATGGGAGGCCGTGAACCTGGCTACCAACAATCCCGTGGTCATCCGAACTGCCGACCGCATTGTCGGACCGCACAATCCGAAGGCAGATAAAACACCCAAGGCCTCCAAAGAGCCAAAGACCGGCAAGCCAGCTAAATCCGAGGCCAAAGCAGCCGCTCCGGCTCCCGCCAAAACGGATAAGCCCCTCTCGGCCCTGGATGCGGCTCTCGAGGTGCTCGCCGAGGCCGGCGCCCCGATGAACTGCAAGCAGATGATCGAGACCATGACCGAAAAGGGCTACTGGAAACCTGCCCAGGGCAAGACCCCGGCCAACACTCTTCACGCCGCCATCGGTGCAGAGATCAAGAAGAAAGGTTCCGAGGCTCGCTTTGAGAAGGTGGGCCGGGGCCAATTTGCAGTCCGAAATACAGAGTAAACAAGTCGCCAAATACACCGGACCCATCAAACCTCGGCAACATTGCCGGGGTTTTTTCACTGGTATTTTCCCCTGCATACTCTTGACTTGCCTTGAAATATCGTGTATACTATGTGTATACGAAGAATTAGGAGTACGAACGATATGGTAAAAAACCTGATCAAACACGGAAACAGCTATGCCTTGGTCATTGATAAGCCTATTATGGAACTGCTTCAGATGACCCCGGATACGGATCTGGAGCTGACAACCAACGGAGACAAACTGGTGGTTTCGCCGGTTCGCCCCGAGGGCAAGCAGGCCAGACTCAACAAGGCTCTCGATGAAATTAATGCAGAATATGGTCCTGCACTCAAAAAGCTCGCCGAGTAGCCAATGGACATTTGCTTCTTGGAAATCGAAGACGTTTTGGATGTCCATGCGGATCAGATTCTCCGTTACGGCGGCAGCGGCCAGATTCGAGACAAGGGCCTCCTGGAGTCTGCTGTCGCCATGCCGAGGGCGTCGTTTGGCGGACAGTACGCCCACGAGGGCCTCTTTGAAATGGCAGCGGCCTATTTGTTTCATATTGTCCTGAACCATCCGTTTGTTGACGGGAACAAACGCACCGGCACGGTCTGCGCCCTTGCCTTTTTGAAGTTGAACGCCATTCAGGTCAGGATTGATAACAACGTCCTGGTCGATTTTGTTCTGGCCGTTGCGCAGAGCCAAAAAACCAAAGCTGAAATTGCCGCGTTCCTTAATCAGCATGCGCTACCTCTGAAGTGATCCGCACCGCTTTTTTGCCCGTAAACTCCTGCCAGCGTAGGACCACGACATCGGCGTAGACCGGATCGAGCTCCATTCCATAGCAGCGGCGCTGGAGTGTGTGGGCGGCGATCAGCGTGGTCCCCGACCCCATAAACAGATCCAGTATCAGATCGCCTTTTTTCGAGCTGTTGACCAGTGCCCGCTGGACAATCTCGACGGGTTTCATGGTCGGGTGGAGCCGGTTGGCGGCGGGCTTCTTTTCCTGCCAGACGGTGGTTTGGCATTTATCCCCATACCACAGATCCGACTCACCCTTCACATGCACGTAGAAGATCGGCTCGTGCTGGAATTTATACCTGACAAATCCGAAGGCCCCGCAGTTTTTCGCCCAGATGATGGGATTGCGAACCTCAAAGCCCGCGCGGCGCAGTGCCGCCTCCGTTTCCATCTGCCAGGCGGACGCATGGCAAATGTACAGCGAGGCGGTGGGCTTGATACTCTCGCGGAAGCGGGCAAAGAATGCATCCATGAAGGCGATGTACTCTTTTTCGCCCATCGCATCATTCTGGATGGTCATTTCCTCGTCGGTGCCGCCGACATAGGCGACGTTGTATGGCGGATCACTAAATACCATATCCGCTTTGTCGCTATTCATCAGGCGTTCGACATCTTCCGGTTTGGTTGAGTCACCGCACAGCAGACGGTGATCGGACAGCAGGGGGGCGGTGTACTCTTTATTGCAATGCTTACAGGTGCAGGTTTTCATAACTAACTCCTCACGGCTTTTTTGCCGGTAAATTGTTCGTAACGGGTGATGATGGTGTCCACGTATGCCGGGTCGATCTCCATCCCAAAACACCGGTGGCCGAGTTTTTCCGCAGCGATGACGGTCGTTCCCGATCCGCAGAACGGCTCGTAGACGACTCCGTCCGCTGCCAGGTACGCCTGCAGGAAAAACAGCAGCAGCGACACCGGAAACGGCGCCACGTGTCCGAACTTGGCCTCACCCTGACAGGCGGCGTTGGGCATGCGGATCACATCGTCGGGGATCTTATGAGTTTGCAGGCTCGCCGGCCCGTTGGTGCGCAGGGCGATCTTGCCGTCCTTGCCCCGCAGTCCCTGGCTGCCGGTTTTATCCTGGATAGAACCGGGCTTCTTCTCGATGATTTTATTGGGATGGATGCTCTGGCGGTTGAAGTGGAAGATGAGCTCAAACGCCGGCGCGAGCCGGCCGCCCCAGTCACCCGGCAGCGCAGAGAGCTTATCCCACACGTACTGGCCAAAGTACCGCAGGCCCTTTGACCGGGCGTACCTGATCCAGTCGGCGTAGTATTCCCACACCTGGCCCTCCCGGTGAACCTTACCGAGGTTGACAAACACTTGGGTTCTATCTCCGCTGACAGCCAGGATGCAGTCGGTGACCCCATTCATCAGCTTATCCCAATCAGGGATGTTACCGATGCCATAGTCTCGCTGCTGCGCATACGGAGGGCTGGTGAAAACCGCGTCCGCCGTTTTGCCGTCCATCAGCCGGGATACGTCCTTGGCGCTGGCGCTGTCGCCGCACAGGATCCGGTGGTCGGACTCTACCGGGGCCTCATAGACCTTTCCGCATTTGCCGCAGGTGCATTTACTCTTCAACATCGTTTCGCTCCTTGCAATGCGGGCACACCGTATACGCGCCCAGCAGCCACAGGTCGCCGGGCTGGGTGATCGCTTCCTTCGGCGGTTCGGGGATCGCATCGTCATCGGTCAGGCCCTGGGCCGGTTCGGTATTGAGGAGCTTGTCGAGCTCGTCCTCATCGAAGGCCAAAAGCGAAAGATCAAACCCGCCGTCTCGAAGCTCCGAGAGCTCAATGGGCAGGATGTCATAATCCCAGTCCGACAGATCCGACGTTTTGTTGTCCGCAATCCGCAGCGCCTTGACCTGCTCGGGCGAGAGGTCATTGGCCACATGGACCGGCACTTTGGAAAGGCCCAGCTTCTTTGCGGCCTTCAGGCGGGTGTGGCCGCAGATGATCACACCTTCCCCATCGACCACAATGGGCTGCCGCCAGCCAAACTGCTGCAGGGAAGCGGCCACGGCATCGACGGCGTCGTCGTTTTGCCGGGGGTTCTTCTCATACGGCCGGATCGTGTCAATACTGCGAAGCTCAATCGAAAATTTCTGGTTCATACAAAGTCTCCAAAAGGTGTTACTTACTCGTTAGTTGTTAGAAAACGCACTGTTTTGCGCCGGTTGCGATAAGTTTTCCTCGGCGCCCTGGGCCTTGTCCCTGGCCGATTCGACGCCCTGGGGCGAAACTGGGCCCAACGGGCGGCAAGCCTGGAAATGGATAACCTCCCGGCACAGGCGAATGAATTCCGCATTCGTCATAGACCCCTTGGCCCGGTTGACGTCCCGGTGGAGGACCTGGACATTGTCGATGGTATGCTCCCCGTCAAGTCGGATCGGAACAATGTGGTCCAGGGCTGCGATCTGGGGCACCAGCTTGCGCCCGGATAATGCGCAGCGGTATTTCTGGTATTTCAAAAGCCCCATCAGGTTTTCCACGTTTACATCACCGGTTGGCCGGACTGCCAGGTCCGTTTGGATTTCGGAATGTACCGGCTTCCCGCTGTCATCCGGCGCGTTACCCACAGCTTCCAGTCGCTCTGGCTGGCATGGTACTTCTTGCTGGCCAGAATCCCCAGTCCTCTCAGGGCAAATACTTTCCAGTTCGGACGGGTCGCATCCTTGACATTTTCCTTGAGCGGCGGGCGGCTCAGACGGATGCGCCATCCGTTGACCATCGTCTGCACGGCCCGAGTCCATGGGTTCTTTAACATCAGGGCATTGCGCCGGTCGGTTTTTAACCTTCTGACAAGTTCCGTTGCATGTGAATTCCAGTTTGACATGTTCTTTTCCATTCATCTTGCATCCTTTCTCAAAAGTGGTTTTATTTTCTGCGCCGCACGAAAGTAACTCTCTCTGAAAGCGCGACTGTTCCCGCCGCCATCTCCTGCCAAAATGGCAGGGAAGGAACCATTTATTGTGAAACTCTTCACGACTTTCTTTTCCCTTTGCGCTGTTTGCGCATTTGCATTTTTTCAAAGTGCAATTTTGCTTCTCAAGTTTCTGCTGATTTCCACAGCACGCGCTGCAGGTCATTTCTGCTTTCCCTTTGCTTTCAAAACACGCGCACTTTTTACTCACCGCACACCCTCACTTCAGGCGGAACTGCGGGGGCGTTTGGAACGCCCCGCAGTCCCCCTTTAGGGGGACAGTGTTCCAGTTCCGCTTCCAGTTCCGCATTGTTTTGCATCTAAGTCCTTTTCTTTTCTAAAGTTACAGTTTTCCATTTCGCGGAACTGGAACGCTTTTTGGAACGCGTTCCAAGTTTCGCCAGTTCCGCAACGTAAGTCCTTGTAAACAAAGGACTTTTTTGGAACTGGCGCGGAACTCAGTTCACTCCAGTTCCGCGCCAGTTCCGCTTTTTAGCCTGCGTACATAGCGCTCTGACACGCCCACCACGGAGGCAACTTGAGCGGCCTCGGCGTTGGGATTTCGAGCGAGCAGCGCGGCAACCCACTGACCTTTTTCACCGCTGAAACCTTCCCGGATTTTCACGTAGCGGATGCTGGAGGCGGCGTTTAATCGCATGATGAGCTGTTCTTCGATTGCTTCATCAATCAGTTGTCGCACCTGCCGCTTGGAGCGACCGTGTTGTTCTGAGGCGACGCGCACAATCTCCGAGTAGATACACGGATCCTGGCTGGCGATGCAGCTTTCGACAAACTCCTCCAGGCCCATCGCGGATTTAGATTGACCGGTTTTGGCCGCTCCCAAAAGCGCCGTCGGGTCGGCATCATCATCAATCACAAACAAGGGATGCTGCTTGGCCAGAACAAGCGTATCCAATGGAGGCCAGCTTCGCGTAGCGGCATCCATGACGATTTTGTCCTTTTCTTCATGCGGCCGAAGAACAACATGCGTGTCTGCGGCACGGGACTGGGCGCCTGCACCAGCGCCAACGTCGGTAACGGATTTGGCGGCCTGATTGCCCTTGCTGGTATGGTGGATCAGGATAAAGGCACATTTTAGCTGCAAGGCATATCGGTCGAGCTTATTGTATAAAGCGGCAATGGCCCCGTTGTCGTTCTCATCGGTCCCATCGGGCAGCGTGCGGTAGAAAGCATCAATGACGATCACACGGTAGCGGCCGGGTTTGATGCGGCTGAAGATTTCGCCCAGCTGATTCATGTCCTTGAGATCCCCGCGAAGCGAGCGCACCCGCAGCTGGTCGCTAAACAGGTGACTGGGCAGATTCAGGGCCTTGGTCACTTCCATAAACCGGTACGTCGTGGTGTTTTGGTGCAGTTCGTTATCAATCAAGAGCACGCACCCTTGGTCGACCTTGAGTCCCAGCCAGTCCATGCCGGCGGCAATCGAGATGGTGAGAGAATTAACCAGCCAGGATTTGCCGATTTTGGAAGAAGCGATGATATTCATCGTCTCACCCTCGCGTAAGAGACCGTGAATGATGGGCTTATTGAGTCCCTGGAAACTGGCGATCAGTTCCGTCAGCGACTTTGACCCATCGTCCCACGGGTCCTCGTCTATGTTTTTCCCGGTGAGATTCGATATGACCTCCTCGGGCATGGTGTCGAGTTTCTGGCCGTATCCCTGTTTGGCAAGCTCCGATGCCGCCCGGCTAAAATCCCCGTGGTGTTCCAGGTGGGCATAAACGGCAAACGGAGAATAGGTCGTTTTCTCGCGGAACGGCTCGGCATTGGTACTCCATACATAAAACGAGCCATCTTTAAGCGTAGCTGACCATCCGATCTGCTTTCCGGGCCGCCGCCAATACTCCCGCTCTCCCTCCTTTACGCGCACCCAGCCGTGGGCCTGAAGGATCGCCCGCATATCCCCGCGAGCATTGAACTCGTCGCCGGGACGAGATCCCGACGGACTGGAACTGCCGGTGTACGTGGGGATCGGCTCTGGTTCCGGGATCACTTCATTGAGCGACCAGGCCGCCTCCAGGAGCAGCTCCCGCTGCTCAGCGGTAATGGTCGGAATGTCCGTCAAGTTCCCTTGCTCCAGGCTGTAGCCGGGCGTGGGATCACAGAGAAACAGTCCCCCTTGACCACGCGTCTCGATCAAGGTGATGGTGACAGACCATGTGCCGTCCTTATCCTGACGGGGCTTGCAGGGCTTTTTGGCAATGATGATCTCATCGCCATTGGAAGTCGGGATCTTCCGCTGGGCGAGCTTGAGGTTGCCGCTGATGGGCTCCCGGCAACGGTAGATGACGTGCCGGCCGCCCGACTGGGTGGTCTCGACCACAAGCCGGGGCAACAGGTCCGGTGCAGCCTCCAGGATTTTTGACTGCCAGTCATCAAAGAGCTCGGCCTCAAAATCAAAATCGATCATTTCCAGGTTGCCCGAAACCGCCCCCGTCACTACGCACAGCCCCGAATGGGGATTGCTGAACCAGGCGTGGACCTCCGTCCGGGTGGGCAGTCGGTCCTGATAGGTCTTCCAGTGGCTCAGGGCCGGAAATTTAAGCTGGACGTTGGCCGGCAGAACAGAGAGTCCCTTTTCCAGATAGCCCCGTGCGGTTTGTTGCATTTCGGGTTGCATGAAACGGCTACACTCCTTTTTTCCCGCAGTAGTCGCACTGGCCATTTGTGACCGAGGCATGCTTGCAGCACCCGCAGCGGGGGCAATTCAAAACACCCAGGCCGTCGAAATCGTCGTATTCTTTCCCGCACTGCGGGCAGATCATTTTTGGCATCGGGATCTCTTCCATGATTTCTCCTAAAACGGGATTTCGTCTTCGGCCCATGAATACTGGGGCAACACGTCATCTTCTTTTTCCTCGCTGCCGTCGAGCAGCGGGGGTTTGGGACCGAGCTTGTAGTCAATCACCCGGTCGAATTTCTGGCCGCTGATGCTGCGGACGGTGATCTCCTCGGTTTCGGCAAGAGCGCCGGCCTGGGCTAGTTCTACGGCCTGCTGGACGGTATCCGGAACGGGTTCATTGCTGTGGTCCATCCACCATTTGACCGCCTTTGTGCGGGCGTAGCCGGTATGTTCAAAACAGATCCACTCGGAAACCCACTGGCCCAGGGCAACGTGATACTGCACGCGCAAGGTAGGGGGGTCATCCGGTGTGGCATTCTTTTTGATATGCAGGCCATAGATCGTATCGCTGACCGCATACTCCGTATCTTCAACCTCACCGGATAAAACACCGGCGGTCGAGGCCTGGGACTCGTGTTTCTGTCTTTCCGGCGGCGGGAATTCATATCCGCACTCCGGACAGACGCCGTAGGCAGCATGAATGACAGCCTGGCACTCAGGACATTCCTTGGCAGGGGCATCTCCAGAGCCGCCGGCGTGATCTTTGATCTGCAGGGCATCCACCGGTCCGTGGCGGAGGATGTTGCCGCCAAAATCCAGAACCAGACAGTCCTGTTTCGATGGATGGAGACGGAAACCGCGTCCGACCATCTGGTAGTAAAGACCGGGTGAATTCGTCGGTCGCAGCAATACCACACAGTCCACATTGGGGGCATCGAAGCCGGTCGTCAGGACATTGACATTGACCAGGTACTTGATGGGGGCCTTGCTTCCTCCGAACATATCTGTCTGGACGGACTTGCCCTTGAATCGGGCCAGAAGCTCGGCCCGCTCAGATGCCGGAGTGTCGCCGGTCACCAGACCCACTTCCTGACAGGTCAGCTGCTCCAGTCTCTCCTTGATATGCCGGGCATGGCCAACGCCGGAGGCAAAGATGAGCACACTGTTTCGGCTGGCTGTCTGCTCGACGATCTCCGTGCAGGCAGAAGAGACCAGGGCATACTGGTCCATGAGTTCTTCAATCTCCGAGGCGATGAACTCTCCTCCCCGCAGGTGAAGGACGGACATATCGGCTTTCTTCTTTCCGGCCTTGCTCTTGAGGGGACACAGGTATTCCTGGATGATCAGCTCCCGCACACCGATCTCGTAACAAATCTCATTGAGCAGATTATCAGGACCGCAGATCATGCCGGTTGACATCCTGTAAGGTGTGGCCGTTAGGCCGATGAGCCGCAGGTGCGGATTAACCACCCGGGCTTCCTGCAGGAACGTTTGATACATACCCTCTCCTGAGGGCTGGAGCATATGGGCCTCATCAATAATAACCAGATCGAATGGCCCCAAATCGCAGGCCCGCTTGTAGACCGACTGAATCCCGGCGACAATCACCCCGTGCTCGGTATCCCGCCGGCTCAGCCCCGCCGAGTACACTCCGATGTCCAGTTCCGGCGCAACCTGCCCCAGTGTACCTGCCGTCTGTTCCAATAGTTCCTTCACATGGGCCAGCACCAGTACACGGCCATCCCATAGCGTCATGGCATCCCTGCAGATGGTCGACATGACGGGAGTTTTTCCCCCGGCGGTCGGGATGACAACACAGGGGTTGCCATCCCGACGGCGGAGGTAGTTGTACACCGCATCCACGGCCTGTTGCTGATAGTCTCTCAGTTGAATCATGTCAGTATGTCACAACCGTGGTTATCGTTGCTGCCGCCAGCCAGTAAATCACCCTCCGCCAGTCCCCGGCAGGCAGGTACGAAAGGGCTGCGCAAATATCCAGAAAGATCAGAAGTGTCGGGAACAGCTTTTCGAATCTCATCACTTTTCAATCCTCAGGCGATCCGAGTTTCGGCTGGTAACGATAAGCAGGACCTCTTCAGCGATTTTCACTGCCAGATCCTCACCAAGACTACCCAGCAGAGTCCGGGCTGCGGCCTGGGGACTGCCGGGTAAATCAATGGTTGTGTATTTTTCAGAGACGGTGGATTGACCAGTGCCTTTAGGAAGGGTAGGGCGTTTATGCAAGCCGATCTTGGTGGTATTCATGACGGAAGGTTTACCGGTTTTAGGGTGGGTAAATGCCCGCTGATCACTTTCATACTTCGATTTAATCGAAGTGAGACTTTCACGGCAGCGGCGAACCAGAAATTCACTGACATTGCATTGCCTTGCAATATCGCAGTTGGACCATGGATTACCATTTTCATCCTTTGAGACGACCTCATTAACCAGCATGGTCTCCACGGCTCGACGTTTATCCTCATTGGTCCTCCGCAGACCATGCTCGCTGTTTGCGCCCACCGAGTACAAAATGGCCTCGCGAAGACCACCATCCTGGATGTCCGTTACAATGGTATCCCTCCCGGCACTGCGGTGGGCATGGTACCGGTGGAAACCGTCGGCCAGCCAGTAGGCCGCCCCGTCAAAGAAGACTGTCACCGGAGGGAACTCTTCGCCGCTGCGAAGCTGGTCAGCATAATCGGCGACCACCTCCTGGTTGATCTCGACCCGCGGCTGGGTGCCGCCGTCGATTCGGATTTGTGATAGTTTAAGTGTTTGCGTGTCCACAGGTGTTTCTCCTCTTGAAAAAGTCAGATTCCCAGTTCCTCTAAGCCCTTGATCAGCGGCTCACGAGCGCCGTCGTTCCACCGCCAGCACTCGATAAAGACATTGCGCGGCAGATTCCGGGCGGCATCCCGCATACCTTCCCGCTCGACTGGTCCCGGCCAGGCATTGGCTTTAACCTGAATGGCCCGGATGCCCAGGGGATTGATGGCGATGATGTCGAAGGGCCCGAGGCTGGCGGCCGACCGGACACAGATGTATCCGGCGGCCTTGAGCTTCTCGATGGTCTTGTGTTCCAGGCGATTTCCTTTGCGTTTGCAGTTCATCATCGCCTCCAGGGTGCGGTTGAAGTGCGGGGAGCGGCTGTGGGCGCAGTGGACTGCTGCGCTGCGAAGGCGCCCAGTTCATTGGTCAATTCCCCGTTGTCCTTTCGCTTTTTGAGCTTCACCGTGACCACCATGGGCACATTGTGAAGTTCTGCCGAGTCGCGGGGGGTACTGACGCCGACGGCCTTACAGATCTGGGCCAGCTGATGGCGGGCGATCTTGGTCGTGATCTCCTTGGGATGGTTGAGGCTAAGCCTCGCCCACAGGAGGCGGCCCTTGTACTCACCTTCGAGAATTTGAAACGTCATTTCCAGGTACTCACCCGTCCCGTCTCGGTTGGGCTTCATCTGGCTTTCCGTGACCATCGCCACGTACTTGCCGGCCGGGATCGGTGAAAAATCATCGACGGGTTCCACTTCGTTTGCATTGAAATTGAGCGTTGCCATGTGTGTTTACTCCTGATTAAAGGTTAGTTAGAGGGGTTATCCTGTTCACTTTGCCGGGACTCACTGTCCGACGCGGTGGGACACTCGGGTGCTGGGTTGTTGAAGTACTGCATGAACAAATCCCAGGACAGATCGAACTGGCTGGGCAGACCGTAGCGGTTTTTAGCGATGCATGCCGGGGAGCCAACGGAACGCAGGATACGCTTGCCGCCATTTTCCCCGATTCCGACTGCAAGGGTCCACTCCTTGCCGAACCCAGATTTTTCGGTTTTGGTGCTAAAGCTGCGGGTGGCAAATAGAATCGCATCCACCCAGGCCGTGAGGATTTCATTGGCTTTTTTATGCAGCTGCGGGGAGTAGCGGTCGTAGGCCTTCGTTTCCGGGTCTTCGAACCGCTCGACCTTGGCATGGGCGATCAGAATGGCGGCCATGTGGCGCTGCTCGTGGAGGACCGACAGCAGCTCGACGATCTCCCGCCAGTAGCGCAGGGCCGCGACGTAGCCCTTGCCGTATCCGCCGTCCACCTGCTCAATGGTGGCCGCATTTTTGATGAAACACAGATCATCCCAGATGAGCTGCTCGAGCCAGTCGCAGCTGTCGATGACGACCGTCTCGAACTCGTGATCCTCGGCGGCCAGGGCCTTTAGATACCGATGAACATCGGTGTACTTTTTGGCCAGCGGAAACGAAGCGCAGTCGATCTGGTTGAGACCGTCCTCGGTCGAGATAAAAATCGTTTTGGGGGCCTGGGCGGCGAATGTCGATTTCCCTATGCCTTCAGTTCCATATACCAAAAGCCGGGGCGGGGCCTTGCGTTTACCGACGTGGATTTGCTGCATTAAAGACATGATTTCTCCTTTCGTAGAGTGGGTTGGGTATTTGAGTTGACTTCCTGGAGGGCCTCTTTTTCAAAAGCCTGCTCCTCAAGATCGCTGATGGACCGTTTGAATCGCTCGGACATCTGCGTGAGCGCCCGCTGGCAGACATGGTAATATTCCCGACGGAATTTCTTCATTTTCCACAGGTCAGGGCGTTTGGCAGCGCACAGCGCCCGGCGAAAACCAAAGGCATAGAACTCGTTGACCACATCCTGGACCAAACCGGACTTCCAGGCCTCGAGCATGGTTTTATAATCCCGAATCCATGCCCGGGTGATCATCACGGTTTTAAGCTCAGCCTCCAGCAGTAAAAGCGCCCTGGCGGCCGCTTCAACTCCCTCTTCCTTGAGGATGATATCCACTTTCCGCAGGGCAATGCGGGCCCGGCGACAAGGATGGAGATCCTGCTCATTAGTCAGTTTCATGGGACTGCTCCTTGGGTGATTTGAGGATGCCGGCATTGACAAGAATTGACAGGGCAGCGTCCATATTCCCTTCTTGCCTGCGTTTATTCGCCCGGCGCTTCTGCTGGCGAAGACGGCGTTTCTTATCTTTCAGAGATTCAATGCCGCCAAAGGGAGGATGCTTGCCTGTCCGACTCGTCAGCGCCTTGGCAAATCGCCAAATGGCCTCACGGCTGGTCATGATGGTTCGGCCCACGTAGACATGCTCAAGATAAATGCCGTAGTATCCTTCCCTGCACCACCGCCACAGGGTTCCAGGATGAACCTGCCTGGAAACAATCTGCGGCATTTCTTCGCTGATCTGAGCGAGCGGGATAAGTCTTTCACCTTGCATCATTTTGACCTTTGGATTCAGTATCATTTGCGTCTCAACTGGACAGGGGTGAGTGTAAGTGTGGAATTGCGCGCGCAAGAATCGCGCAAGTCAAAAATGTTACTTGCGCTCCCAAAAGGCCATTTAAGGCCATAAAAATGAGGAAAAAATATTTAAAAAAGTTACTTGCGCAAGTCCCGCGCAAGTAACTCGGTGCCGATTGAATTTCTTTTGTTCGTTACAGCGACAACCCTCATTTTCAGGGTGTCTGTGAGGTTTTCTTTGCCTGCTTTGGCTTTAGATGAATGGAGGAAATGCCAGTTTTGATGAAGCTGCGCAAGTACGCGCAAGTATGCGCAAGTAGAAATATGAGTTTATGCTTCAAAAATGCGGCTCAGGGGTGTTGGATGGATAAAAAAAAGAGTTAGTTGCGCAGGTGCGCAACTAACTCAGTGCTTCAGTGCTGATCGGGAATATTTCGTATGTCCCGCTGATAATCGTCATAATCATTTCGCTTATTTTGTGCATCTCGCTTACTTTGATAGAGAAGCACACTGACCCTGGAGACTTTCCGCTCACGGCGGGATTGGCCGTTGTTTTTGATGACCCCTTCATTGGCAAGCCGGGATATCGTTCCCTCCGATTTGCCGATGAGCAAGGCCGCCTCTTTTATCGTGATCCACTCATCCTCACGATTCTCCTCTTTCGGCTCGCGAAGGCGGGATCTGCCCTCCAGAGTAAATCGAACTACCCTCACCAACTCAAGTGCTGCTGCCTCCGCCTTAAACACCAATAATTCCAGCTCATCCCGTTCCTCCTGCGTCCGGCACTCCGCACGCCAGATCTGGTCCACCTGCAGGCATTTGCCCAGCACATTATCCCAGCAGTCGAGCAGCCGCCGGCGGTGACGGTCTCGACCCTGAGCATCCAAATAACATGCCGCAGCCCTGATCCGTGCTCCGAATTTCATGTCCAGTTTCATACGATTGCTCACCCCATCGGTCCGATACCAGTCGTTGGTATCCACCCAATGGCAAATCTGTTGAGAAAGTGTCTGGTCTGCTTTTCCGTCTGATGCATGCGCCGTCATTGTTGCACTCCTGTATTTTGGGTTTTATTGATGGACCGCACTCCCGGCCCATAGTTACTGGGTTTCACTTGGTCAGCGCAGAAAATCCCCGTCCCGATTGGTGAGAAAGGTTGTCAACTCATCCATGATGACTGCGAGGGAACCCTCCTGGCTCCCGCCTGCCGGTTCTGGTACTTTCTTTGCTTAAAATACCTGTAAATTACTGGACTTTTGTGCCCATCGCGGTTTCCGGCTTACCGTGCCTTGGTTTGTGTCGCGGGACTATTGATAAAGAATTATACACTCGAACATTTCCCGAACAAGCATTTTCTAAGTCCTTTTATGTTGATAACTTGTGGATATTTCCATAAATTAAAAAGTAGCAAGGAGTTAGAGACAAAAAAAATATTTCATAATTTTTTGGCGGGCTGGAAATCGCCATAACCCCTTGTTTTTAATGATTTTATTGCCGCATCTAAAAGCTGATTTTCTTCCTTTTTTCGATAAAAGCGTTTGATATGTCCCGGTTTCCGGACTATGATCGGGGAGCATCAGGGATTTTATCGGACAGAGAGGGAATGACGGGACTGATTCAGTAAGGAGAGTTCGCGGACGGGAGGTTTTTCATTGGAGAAGTTCTGCATCCCGATTTCGCTGTTTGTGTAAGGAGAGGCCGGCATGGGCATGAAGGAATATTACGCACACTCAGACCCAACAGGCCGCGGGCCGGAGGAGGGCGGCTGGCAATTGCTCTCGGAGCACCTTGAAGAAACCGCTAAGCTGGCCCGGCAGTTTGCCGACGCCTTCGGGGCGGGGGATTGGGGGTATCTGGCGGGGTTGTGGCATGATTTGGGGAAATACGCGGATCAATTTCAGAGACGTTTACTTACTCCTTTTGCGGAGAAAGGGAAAGATCACTCGACAGCGGGGGCAGCAACAGTCTTAGGCTGTTACAAACATTGCGGAGAAATTGCCGCACTTTCAATCGATGGACATCATATAGGGCTTCAGCAGATAAAAAGGGCAAACATCTGGCTTAGTGAGATTTGTCAAAACATCAAAAACAAGGAAAGATGCTGCTTACTGACGGAAACTAACTTTCGTTTACTAATCGAACGATATAAAGAGGACGGCCTTCCATTTCCTCCCATTTCAAAGGGTGTAAGTCACTCCACTTTGCATGATGAAAAATCAGCCGCCGCAGCGATGTTGGATGTTCGAATGCTGTTTTCTGCGTTGACGGATGCAGACTTCCTGAACACGGAAGCTCATTTTAGTGGAAGTCCGGAATGTCCTGTGAAGTATCGGCCGGAAGGTCCTTTACTTGACCCAGACGCCTGCATTAGGCGACTAAATGAATATATGGATAGTTTGCGATCAGAAAATAAATCCTCTGATCAAATTCAGTCGATAAGAGACACCTTGTTTAGGTGCTGTCAGGAAGAAGCCCGAAACGATCAGGGAATTTTTACACTGAGTGCTCCCACAGGAGCCGGTAAAACTTTGTCCATGCTGGCATTTGCCCTGTACCATGCACAAAAGCACCATATTCGACGAATTATATTGGTCATGCCTTATCTAAACATTATTGAGCAAACCCATAAAGTTTACAGAAAATTATTCAATGAAGCACACGGGTTTCCTGATAATTATATTCTCGAAGATCACAGTCTTGCTCATCAAAATGACGATGACGAAGCCGCTGATCATGAAAATGAATCCCAAAAAACACAACGTCTTTTGGCTGAAAACTGGGATGCCCCTATCATCCTGACAACAAGCGTAAAATGCCTGGAATCGCTCATGGCCAACCGTTCCAGTTCCTGCCGGAAACTGCATCGACTCGCCGGAAGCATCATCCTGTTTGATGAGGTACAAACACTTCCTCCCAAGCTGATTGTGCTCACACTGGCTACGCTTTCCCGTTTAGCCGATCCCAAAGGACCCTACCGGTCTTCGATAGTTTTTTCCACCGCAACCCAACCGGCGTTTGATCATCTTCACAGCAGAGTAAGTGAACTGAATCCAAGCGGTTGGATACCGAAAGAGGTCGTTTCAGAGAAACAGCATCTATTTGCTAGTGCCGCTAATCGAGTTGATGTACATTGGCGACAAGATCAGCCCATAACGAAAGAAGATCTGATTAATGAAATAAGCAAATATGACCAGATTCTTTGCATTTTCAATCTAAAGCGGCATGCTAAGGAAATCGCGGAGAAACTGAAGGAAAAAGGGACCAATGAAGTCTGTCATCTGTCTACCAATATGTGTCCCGCACATCGTAAATCCGTTCTGGAAAAAGTCCACAATTATCTTGACCCAGAGAATCCAAAACCTATTTGTTTGATCTCGACTCAATGTGTGGAAGCGGGAGTAGATCTTGATTTTCCAGTCGTCTATCGAGCTTTAGCACCTCTGGAATCTCTGGCACAGGCGGCCGGACGCTGTAACCGGAACGGAATCAGACCAGAGAAAGGAAAGGTTGTTATCTTCCGGCTAGCATCAGATGGCCGATGTGAATTCCCGCCCGGCTACAAAGAGGGTGTTGATACAACGGGAATATATCTGAATACGTTGAAACACAACAATCAATTACTTGATACTCTTGAAATATTCAACAATCCAGAACTCTTTCGGCGGTATTATCAACAGTTCTATGATTTGACCGGACGGATTAAAGGCGAAAGGCGGGATGAAAAAGAGTTGTTGATAGCTGTTGAGGCGGGTGATTTTGTTCGAACAGCCCAACATTACAAACTGATCGATCAGGATTCCATCAATGTTGTAACGCCCTATGATCGAACGGTTTTCGATGATCTTATTGAAGAGATGGAATCTGACGGTTATCGCGATATTGAATTCATTCGGCAGTGGATTGCTAAAGCGCGGCCCTATACAGTCAGTATGGTCCGCCCAATGCCCGATAAAGCGGTATGGAACTGTCTGAAACCCATACAATTCAGCAGGAAAAAAGAGGCCAATAACCATAACTCGAATTGGTTTAAAACTTTAGAAGCCGTTAAATATGACGAACTGACAGGCTTAGAGATACCGGAGGACTCATGGATTGGTTAAAAATGATGTGCCGGTCTGACCTATGCCAAACCGGCACAAATGTCCCAAGGACAACTATTAACACGTTTCAATCCACGCTCTATATTGACAATGAGCGAAAAAAAAAGACAGGGTCGTGTATCGTCAATTTAAGACCTTATATGCTATCGACTTACATCTCCATAGGTGTTTAATGTGTGAACTTGCCAGAAAAAATATACAAGAAATTTCAAAGATTTCATTTGACATTCCCAAGAGATCGGTTTTCAATTTCTCTATAAACAAAAGGATAGCATTCGTCTTAATAGTTGTCAAATACAATTTTATCTTGTTTCTTTTAGCCAGGAGTCCACCATACTTTCAATAGATTGGGCTCCGATATATCTCTTTAATTTGGCCAGACTATCGGAGCCCTTTCTCGATAAATTCAATCTCTAAATTGTCCATTCTAAGACCTATAGGGATAACATTATGAGTATAACAGAAAAAATACATTGTGTCGAGGTTTGGGGGGATTTCGCCTGTTTTTCCCGACCGGAAATGAAGGTCGAGCGATTCAGTTATCCCTGCCCTACTCCCAGCGCTGTGCGGGGAATCTTCGAGGCAATCTACTTCAAGCCCCAATTCTACTGGCAGGCCATAAAGGTTGAAATCCTCAACGCTCCGGAGTTTATCACCTTACGTAGAAACGAAGTGGGTTCGGTAACCAGTATTGCCAACGTAAAAAAGTGGATGAAAGGTTCCTCTCCTCCTTCTCCTTTGATGGCGGATGATCCTGCCCAACGTCAGCAGCGCCAAACCATCGCCATTCGGAAACCGCGATACCGTTTGTATGCTTCCATTGTGCCCCGAAAAGAGTTTGCAAACGAACTGTCCGCCTATGACGCTCAACTCGAAAGGAGGGCCAGGCAGGGCAAGACCTTTCAACAACCCTACTTCGGCTGTCGTGAATTTGTCGCCTTCTATCGCTATTTACAAAATACCAACCATGAACCTGAACCTATTGATTATTCACAGGATCTTGGCATGATGCTGTACGACGTCTTTGATTTACATCGGGTTAATGACGGCTTTGCCAAGCCGTACATCAGTGTCTTTCATGCAAAGGTCAAAAACGGTATCCTGGAATTTCCTTCCTTCGATTCGGATCAGGTGAAAAAACCGGAACCCACAGAGAGGAGGGCTGTGTGATGCTGCATGCCCTTGTCGAGTACGGTCGCAAAGCAAACATTGTCGGTGAAGCGGGTTTTACCACTAAGACCATCCGTTGGCTTATCAATTTTAATGAACAGGGTAAATATGTTGGAATACTTGACCTGAGCGATTCAGATGGCAGGAAGAGCAAAGGCAGAGAGTTCCACCGCGTTCCGCATCTGAAATTCTCCGGCGATACCCCCATGCGGCAGTTTTTAGTGGACACCGCTCAGTATGTCCTGCTTTTCGGGGAAGACAACCCGGACAGAAAACTGAAAAACAAACATGAGTACTTTATCAATCTACTGCGGGAGGCCTCTGCGGCTGAACCCTTTTTGAGCAAGATCGCTAACGCTCTCAGTGACAGCAAGGTCCGTGAGATAATCAGCAATGACTTGCAACAGCAAACTCCGAAGGCGAAAGCCTCCGACAATGTCACTTTTGCTTTGATCTCTGATGCAGGCGCCAAGCTGTGGGTTGAAGACAATAGATGGCATGATTGGTGGCGGGGGCATTTTCCGACACTGTTTAAACAGAAGAAGAGAGCGGAAAGCTCAATGCGATGTTTCATTTCCGGTGAATTGGTTGAGCCCGCACAAACCCATCCGAAAATTAAGATGCTGGGAGATGTCGGCGGCAATGTGGAAACGACGCTGGTCGGCTTTAACAAAGAGGCCTTCTGCTCCTATGGACTTGAACAATCTCAAAATGCAGCCGTCAGCAGCGATATGGCAGAACAATATGCGGCGGTCTTAAATCATCTGCTGTCAAACAATTCGAAACGCCTTGTTGGAACCAAAGTAGTGTATTGGTACACTGGCGACATTAAACCGGAAGACGATCCCATGGTATCGCTGTTTGGAGGTGAGACATTTGGCGAAGCAATGGTGGACGATGAACAAACAGAAGAAATACAAACATCAAAACGTGATCGTCTGCAAGCTGAAAACCGAGTTTCAGAGTTGTTGGATGCCATCCGAACAGGAAAGAGGCCTGATTTAAAACAAGCACGGTATTGTGCATTAACCTTGTCTGGAAATGCTGGCCGTGTTGTTGTTCGGGAATGGATGGAAGGTGGTTTCGAGGAACTAGTCAGCAACATCAATGACTGGTTTGACGATTTAAGCATAAGTAAACTTGAGTCAACCGAAGATTGTAAATCCCCTCGTTTAGAAGGCGTTATTACGGCTTGTTTACAAGAGCGTCCTTCTTCTCAGCGATACGAAGACTGGATTAAATCAATTGCACCTTATAGAAATTCACTTTGGAAGGCTGCTATAGGTGGGCGTTATCACCTGATGCCTCGTGCAATTGTAGAACAAGTCACAAAGGCACATATTGCATCACTGCTTGGAAACCGGTTCATACCCACCATGAAACAAGTAAGCAGATCACAAAGAGATTTTAAGAAGGGCAAGGAAGATCGACGTTATTCCCTTAATCTCTTGTATACACGTTTAGGAATTATGCGAGCTCACTGTAATAGATTGTCCAGAATTAAAAATAAAGGAGATATTAAAGTGGAAAATGTCTTAAATGTAAATCATGAGCGAGAATCCTATCATGTCGGCAGACTTATGGCTGTTTTAGAAATGATACAGCGACACGCTCAAGGAGAACTCGGTGCGACTATTGCTCAAACCCATTATGCCGCTGCCGCAATGCGGCCGATAGCGGCTCTACCTCGTCTGCAAACTTTAGTCCAACACCATTTACCGAAGATTGTTCCTTTCTCACTGAGAAATCAATATCAAAATCTTTTAACAGAAATCAATCATGCAATTAAAAAAGGAATTCCCAGGACCTTCGACCTTGAGGATCAATGTTTATTCCACCTAGGTTATTACCACCAGAGAGCATATATGCCTTATGAAGAATCTCCTCATCGACATCTTACAATAAAAGGTGAAAAAGTTCGCTCAAAATCGGAAGTTATAGTAGCAAATTTACTTGCCTATATGGGCTATGAATACAAATATGAACAACCGCTTTATTACAAAGACGGTGAAATTGTTCAAACTAAGGATGCTGATGCTGTAAAGGAATTATGGCCAGACTTTACAATTGTAAATACATCATTAGGAAAACCAGTCTTCATTGAACATTTAGGTATGATGGATAACTTTGCTTATAAAGGTGACTGGGAAAAAAAAGAAAAGATATACAAACAGCTTGGAATACTATCTCAGGCAAAAGGAGGTCCCAATGGCAAATTAATAGTTACAGAGGAAAAAAATGGGACCATTAACTGTGATGAATTAATGATGCAACTGAAGCAAGTGGATTAAATCTGAAAATAATAATTAGAAAAGAAAGGATGTACAAATGTCTAATGTTATAACCAACCGCTACGAAATGCTGTTTTTGTATGATTGTGAAAATGGCAACCCCAATGGTGATCCGGATGCGGGCAATTCCCCTCGGATTGATCCAGAGGATATGCATGGTCTCATTTCGGATGTTGCCATCAAAAGGCGTATTCGGAATTACGTACAGATAGCAAAAGGCAATGTGATGCCTTATGCTATATTTATCGAGCATGCCATTACGCTAAATAAGCATATCGCACGGGCCTTTGAAACAGAAAATGTTAAAAACATTAAAACAAAATCTCCAAAAGCCAATAAAGACCAAGTTGAAGAAGCTCGTAAATGGATGTGTGAAAATTTTTATGATGTTCGCACATTTGGAGCTGTTATGAGTACCGGCAAGAATGCCGGTCAAGTGAGAGGGCCTGTCCAAATTGCATTTTCTCGCTCTTGCGACCCTATTCTGCCGCTTGATTTAAGTATCACACGAGTAGCTACTACTAAAGATGAGGTCAGCGTATCCGAGAAAACTTCTGTGGCAGATTATGAAAAATGGGAATCCGAACAACCGGAGGACAAATTACGCACGATGGGCCGAAAGTCTATAATTCCTTATGGGCTTTTTGTGGGCAAGGTTTTTGTTTCCGCACATCTGGCACAACAAACGGGCTTCAATAAAGATGATATGAAACTGCTGGTTGAAGCCCTTTTGAACATGTACGAACATGACCGGTCCGCCAGTAAGGGTGTCATGACGGTTCATCAGCCCATCTATGCTTTTAAGCACGTCGGCACCGACAGCCAAAAAGAGCAGCGACAAAGACAGGCCATGCTGGGCTGTTGCCCTGCGCAGATGCTATTTGACAGTGTCATACAAATCAGCCATGATAAAGAAGCCATGGAAGCTAGCGGAGTTACTGTTCCTCGAAAATTCAGTCATTACCATATTGATGTAATACAAGATAACGTACCTGATGGTGTTGAGCTACTGCGCCTGCCGCATGATATGGATAAACTGTAAGCTAAGAGAGCAGCCATGTACCCCGAATCCGATTTACTTCCGATCTCGGCGTTGCAGCACTGGCTGTTCTGTCCGCGGCAGTGTGGGCTGATTCACCTGGAGCAGGTGTGGGAGGAGAATGTCTTTACGGCCCAGGGGCGACAAATGCACGAGCGGGTGCACGAGGCGGACAACGAGAACCGCCCGGGCATCCGCATCGTGCGGGGGCTGCGGGTCCGCTCCCACCGGCTCGGGCTCATCGGACAGGCGGACGTCGTCGAGTTCCACGCGGCCGAGACGGGAGTCCCGCTGGACGGGGCGATGGGCCTGTGGCGGCCGTACCCCGTCGAGTACAAACGCGGCAAGCCCAAACTCGACGCCTGCGACGAGGTGCAGCTCTGCGCCCAGGTGCTGTGCCTGGAGGAGATGCTGGGGGCGACCATTGCCGCCGGGGCCTTCTTCTACGGCCGGCCGCGGCGGCGAAAGGAAGTCGAGATCACGGCGGAGCTTCGCCGCCAGACGGAGGCGGCCGCCGCCGAGCTGCATGCCCTGATTGCCGACGGCCGGACGCCCGTGGCCCGCTACTCGAAGAAATGCAACGCCTGCTCGCTCTATAACCGCTGCCTGCCGAAGACGACGGGGCTGAAAAAGAATATCGATCTCTACCTGCAAAAGGCCTACGAACTGCCTGCCGAGGAGGTCAGCCCATGAAACAGCTGCTGAATACCCTGTTTGTCACAACGCAGGGCGCGTACCTGTCCAGGCACGGCGATACGGTGGAAGTAAGGCATGAACAGGAGACGAAGCTGCGGGTGCCGGTCCATAACCTCGGCAGCATCGTCTGCTTCGGCAATGTCATGTGCAGCCCGTTTTTGATGGGCATGTGCGGCGAACACAATATCCTGATGAGCTTTCTGACGGAAAACGGGCGGTTTCTGGCGCGGGTACATGGGCCGGTCTCCGGCAATGTGCTGCTGCGCAAAGAACAGTACCGCTGCTCGGACGACCGGCAGGAAAGCGCCCGAATTGCCCGGCCGATCGTCCTGGCAAAGATCGCCAACAGCCGGGTGGTGTTGCTGCGGGCGCTGCGCGACCGGCCGCAGACGGACGGGCGGAAAAAGATCGAAAAGGCCCTGGCGGATATGGGGCAGAACATGGAAGACCTCAAGCAAGCGAGCGACCTGGACTCCATCCGCGGCATCGAGGGGATCGCCGCTAACGCCTATTTTGACTGCTTTGACGGACTGATCACAGCGAATAAAGAGACGTTTTTCTTTGCCCAGCGCAGTCGCCGGCCGCCAATGGACGCGATTAATGCGCTTCTGTCGTTTGCCTATACCCTGCTGGTGCATGATGTCCAGTCGGCCCTCGAAGGCGTGGGGCTGGACCCGGCAGTAGGATTTCTGCACCGGGACCGGCCGGGCAGGCCCAGCCTGGCGCTGGACCTGATGGAAGAACTGCGGGCGTACCTGGCGGACCGGCTGGTCCTGTCGCTGGTCAATCGCCAGCAGGTCGCCCCCGGCGGCTTCGAGACGACAGAGTCCGGGGCGGTTACGATGGACGAGGCGACCCGCAAGACGATTCTCGTGGCCTGGCAGAAACGCAAACAGGAAGAGATTATTCACCCCTTTTTGCAGGAAAAGATTGAGATCGGCCTGTTGGCCCATGTGCAGGCGATGCTGATGGCGCGGTTCCTGCGGGGCGACCTGGATGGGTATCCACCGTTTTTATGGCGTTAGGAGATATGTACGATGATGGTGCTGGTGACCTATGATGTGAATACGCAAACGCCCGCGGCTCAGAAACGGCTGCGACATATTGCAAAGATATGCGAGAACCGCGGTCAGCGGGTGCAAAACTCCGTCTTTGAGTGTTTGGTGGACCCGGCCCAGTGGGTGGAGCTGCGGCAGAAACTGGCCGATACGATTGACCCGGCCAAGGACAGTCTGCGGTTTTATTTCCTCGGCAGCAACTGGAAACGACGGGTAGAGCATATCGGTGCCAAGGATACCTATGATCCCCAGGGGCCGATGATTATTTAAAAAGTACATCGCGAAACCTTAGCGATCATGATTTTGCTGGGAGGTTCGCGATTTTTGTAAATGCTTTTTTGACAAGTAAATAGGGTTTGAAAACCAATAACGGATGTCCGGCTTCCTCTTTTTTCATTGAGGTTCGCGAATTCTTTTTGATAGAATCTTTTGTGGTAAGAGTTTATAGTTGTCAGCGTCGCCCGCCGCGTGCGGGCGTGGATTGAAACATTAACAAACCCACGCGAGCTTGCGTATTCGTAAGTCGCCCGCCGCGTGCGGGCGTGGATTGAAACTATTGCTGGTTGTGGTGATTAAAAAGGACATTAAGTCGCCCGCCGCGTGCGGGCGTGGATTGAAACTCGCAATCAATTAACTACAAAGATGTTGTCTGCGTCGCCCGCCGCGTGCGGGCGTGGATTGAAACTTTGTTGCCTGATACCAGTACGCCGATGGGTAGTGTCGCCCGCCGCGTGCGGGCGTGGATTGAAACCACAGGCCGGCAGGATGAGACTGCACAAATGCAGTGTCGCCCGCCGCGTGCGGGCGTGGATTGAAACATCGATGCCGAAATCCCCGCGGTAACCGATCAGCCGTCGCCCGCCGCGTGCGGGCGTGGATTGAAACACCGTCGGATCGAGGGACACCTGATGCCGTGCATGTCGCCCGCCGCGTGCGGGCGTGGATTGAAACCGGACGATGAGATCCCGCCGGCGCCGGAGAACGTGTCGCCCGCCGCGTGCGGGCGTGGATTGAAACATCGACCCGCGGATTGACGTCTCGCCGCTGATGGGTCGCCCGCCGCGTGCGGGCGTGGATTGAAACATGATCTCGATGGTCTGGCCATCGAGGATCTCCAGTCGCCCGCCGCGTGCGGGCGTGGATTGAAACATCAGGACGCGGCGATGGTCACCTATGGGGTGCGTCGCCCGCCGCGTGCGGGCGTGGATTGAAACCAGAATCATCCCACTGATGGCTGTAGGGTCCCAGGTCGCCCGCCGCGTGCGGGCGTGGATTGAAACCGGCGCCGCACACATCGTACCCCGCGTTGGTCACGTCGCCCGCCGCGTGCGGGCGTGGATTGAAACTGGACGGCGGAGAAGGAGGCGGCGGAGTTTGCGGGTCGCCCGCCGCGTGCGGGCGTGGATTGAAACGACACGCTGGGCATCCAGATGCGCGGCTACATGGGTCGCCCGCCGCGTGCGGGCGTGGATTGAAACATGGAAGAGCCGCTGCGCAAGGCGGCCGCGCCGCGTCGCCCGCCGCGTGCGGGCGTGGATTGAAACAAGAGCATGAGCGGCTGCATGGGGACGTGTACGTGTCGCCCGCCGCGTGCGGGCGTGGATTGAAACGGGCGTGGAACCAGGCGGGGGCGACGGTGGAAGTCGGTCGCCCGCCGCGTGCGGGCGTGGATTGAAACAGCATCGACGACGTGAGCGCGGAGCTGGTGGAGGGTCGCCCGCCGCGTGCGGGCGTGGATTGAAACAGTGTCAATGAAATTATTAAATCCATGCCGGCGGGTCGCCCGCCGCGTGCGGGCGTGGATTGAAACCGCTTCGTGTCGTGCCAGTGCACCGGCGTCGAGGTCGCCCGCCGCGTGCGGGCGTGGATTGAAACGCATAGTAGCGGACCAGCACGGATCCGTCCGGCTTGTCGCCCGCCGCGTGCGGGCGTGGATTGAAACTTGCCGTCCCAGTCCACCACCCAGACGTCCGTGTGTCGCCCGCCGCGTGCGGGCGTGGATTGAAACATATTATCCTTGCCGACGCGGAGTGGCATCGATGTCGCCCGCCGCGTGCGGGCGTGGATTGAAACTCAATAAGGCCCACCTGATGCGGACGGCG
>JBNRMP010000093.1:0-5638 GCA_050309685.1 Anaerohalosphaeraceae bacterium | reverse complement strand
GCTTTCGTAAAGGACAAATAAAAAAGTTTGTCCGCGCGTTTGTCCTTTTGATATGAAAAATATGTCCTTTTCTGGAGTAATTTGGAGAAGACAGCAAAGGTCGCTTTTACGCATAAAACCGCATTTTGACACAATAACCACGGTTTTGGAGTTAAAAGGGGAACGCGCCCGGCGAGATTCGAACTCACGACCTTCGGTTTAGGAAACCGATGCTCTATCCTGCTGAGCTACGAGCGCACGGATGTATCTCTTTCAAACGCCCAAAGGATAACGGTTCGGGTGGATGCTGTCAACCGGGAACTAAGCTGACCTTTTGAGGTGATAATAGGATCAGTAATCAATATAGGCCGTTCCGGAACTGTCGGTACCGCTTTTGTTCAGGCAGATTTCCCCCGTCTCCCTCCGGTAGAGCCAGCCCGATTTCCCATCCGCCTTGGCGGCAAATGTTTCCGCGGTCGTCACGTAAAAAAGCGTATTTAAATCATTGTACGGATTTTTCGGGAAACTCGTCAGGTAAGGTCCGTAAACGTAAATCCCGCCTGGAATCTTTGAACTGCTTACATGGCCTGTCGCGGCCGTCGGGTACTCAAACTGAGAGATGCAAAAAGCCTCGGAAACAGGCATATTCCCATAGTAACCGGGATATTTTCCATTGTGCTGCATTTTATACAGTTCAAGCTGAGTGCGTATGGTCGCCAGTATGCTCTTTGCTGCGCTTTCCTTGGCCTGGGCGGTATTTCCCTGAAGTTGTGGAAGCACAATGGACGCGAGAATGCCCAGGATTGCCACCACAATTATAAGTTCCACCAAAGAAAAGGCCTTTTGCATCTATATTCTCCGGAAACATACAAATTCTTCCGGATCATTCATCGGCCAAAAAAAGGTGGCTTTTTACTTATGACTGGTCTTATTATCAGTATTTTTACCTATTCTTGCCTACAGCACATAAAAATACCATTCCTTTTATCGACAATGTCCGATAAAGAAACGCCCCCCTGCCAAAGCAAGCTTTCTTGTGCAAATCCCTGTCAATCCGGCTGTTCCTGCAAGAGACTGATGATCTCTTCGCGAACAGGCAAGGCATCCTGCAAGCCGAAGCGGCTGCGGGAGAGGGCCTCGGCGGCCAGGGCAAACCGAACGGCCTGGGTCGGCGAGTCACCCGTTCCGAAGGAGGCCGCCAGCGCCCCCCCAAAGGCGTCTTCGCAGCCGGTCGGGTCCACCACGTCGGTTTGGATGCCCGCGATATGCCGGGGCCCCTGTCGATCAATAATCAGGCCCCCCCGCCAGCCGAGACTGATGACCACGCAATTGGCCCCCTTGGCCACCAGTTCCGTGCCGATGAACTTCAGGTCACCCTCGCCGCCGGAACCGAGCTCGGAGCCGCACAGCAGGCCTTCGAAGTGCAGCACGAGGATATCGGCGTTGTAGTATTCCATCGGCCAGTTAAGCGAGTACACGATCGCGCGATCGGGGATCGGCAAGAAGGCCTCGAGTATCGTTCGCGTCTTGTGCAGCTTGGCGGTTCGCAGGGCGGAAACCACGGCCGAGGGCGTAAGCTGATCGCTGACGAGGCAGACATTCGCGGAACCGATCGTCTGCTCCGCCGCCGCGTATTCGATCTCATCGCGTCCGAGCACCTTATTGGCCGCCTCCGACCGGCAGCTTCGATTCTCGCCGTTGCCGTCCACCATCGTAACGATGGCTCCCGTGCTGATCGCCTGTGATTCGAACACGAGGTCCGTCGAGACGCCGAAACGCTGGAGGTTGCCACGAATCATCTGGCCGAAACAGTCCTCGCCGACGCGGGCCAGCAGAAAGACATCGCAACCGCACAGAGCCGCCTGGATCGAACGATTTACCCCGAAACCCGTCGGGACGCATGAAAAGCCCGACCCTTCGCAGGTCTCTCCCGGCGACGGGAAGTTTTCACACCTGACGGTTACATCCACGTAGG
Source organism: Anaerohalosphaeraceae bacterium (assembly GCA_050309685.1). Classification (GTDB taxonomy): domain Bacteria; phylum Planctomycetota; class Phycisphaerae; order Sedimentisphaerales; family Anaerohalosphaeraceae; genus JBNRMP01. Next base: position 3,684 of record JBNRMP010000093.1, on the reverse strand, counting down.
CCGGTCCCACTACCACAATTTTTGGAATCCGTTCGCTCATCCGGGCTCCTTTCAAATCTCACATACCGCTTCTGACAGAAACAGTATAAAAATTTCCGGATAAAATGAAAGAAAATTCCGCCTTCTTTTAGTCGGGATTGTTAAAGAGATCTTTTTGTCGCCCTGCCGGGGCGGCATCAGGCACCTGAAGGCGAATCCAGGCCATGATAACATCTAATACATATCCATATTCAAAAGAATCAAGCGGCTTGCCCTTCTCGATGCCATGCCACTTTTCGAGGCAGCCCCGGCAGCAGGTCCCCGTAGCGTGCTGGGCGACAAAAATGGGATGGCCCCGCATCGGGGTCTGGCGGCCGTCATTGGCCGGGTGGGCCGGGGCCAGACGCTCGCGGAGGAACCGCTCGCCATGGAGACGGATGATATCCAGGCCCCTGTCGCGGACCATCCGCCTGTCCGTATCGCTGAGACGAAACCGCCGCCGGAACCGACTGTCCGCCAGTTTTTCAAGGACCTGTTCGATCTGTTTTTTACCGCGTTCCATCCGCATAAATTAAACTAAAATCCGATCCCATTGATATAATTTTTCGACAGGATTTACGGAATGTGTCCCTTTTCGCTTAGCGGACGCCGTTTGTCTGCGCGCATTATATCGCACTTTGCGGGTTGGAAAGACGAAAACCGGTGACTGTCCCTATTTTTGCCAATGGGCGGAGAGGATCAGCAGGTCGGAAAGGTTGACGCTGCCGTCTCCGCTGAGGTCGGCGCCGGCGCATGGCGGAGTGTCGGTACAGCCGAAGTTGAGCCAGTGAGCAGCCAGGCCCGCAAGGTCGTCAAGGCCGCGGACGCCGGTGTAGAGGTCGGCTGCATACACCCGCATCTGGGCCGTGTCGAAGAGGCCGGCGGGGTTTTCGACGCGAATTGTAAAGACGTTGTCGCCGACATCCGCATCGGCGGGCGTACCCGAGAGCATGCCGTCCGGGGCCACCGTCAGCCAGGCGGGACCGGCGGTTTTGCTATACGTGAGTACATCGGTCCCATAGGGACTGTTCGTAAAGGCCGTCAGCGGCTCGCCCGTGTAGGGCTCGTCTTCAATCGCATCAAGGTTATAAATCGGATCGGCGGCAAACGTCGGCGACATCGCCAGCATGGCGATCTCAATGTCCGAGAGGGCCTCATGATAGATGCGGAACTCATCAATGCGGCCGTTGAAGAGCGGGTCGGTCTCCCACTGGCTGTCGCCGATATAGTTGAGCGTCGGAGAGATATCGACCGGGTCGATGGTCATTGCGTTGTTCGTGTCCCTCAAAACACCGTTGACATAGAGGCGGCCGACGCTGCCGCTGACGGTCACGGCGACGTGGGTCCACTGGCCGACCGGAAGCTGGGTTGTTTCGATTCGCTGCTCATAGCCGTTACCGGCGACGGTGGCGGCGAAACGCAGAGTGTTGCTGTAGGAGTGGGGCGTAAGGAAGAGGTACTGCGACGTGCCGGCGCCGAAGTCGAAAATTCGTTGCCACTGGTTGCCGCCGTCCCAGTTGACCCAGGCGGCGATGGTAAAGTCGGTAACGTTCAGGATGCTCGCGGGAAGCTTGACTGAGTCGCTCGCGCCGTCGAGGTCGATGGCTTGGCCGAGTTTGCCCGTCACATAAGTCGGGGTGCCGACGGACGCGGCATGATGGGTGCCGACACTATCATTGGCATTGCCCTCGAAGGCATAGGCCGTGTCGGGCGTCCCGTACACCTGCAATCTCATGACGGCGTCGTCGGTTGCACCGAAGGAGTCGGTAACGCGGACGACAAACGGTCTGTCGCCCCCGCTGTAATAGCCGGGCGTGCCGGAAAGGTCTCCGTTGGCGGCCACGGTGAGCCAGCGCGGTCCGCTGACCTTGCTGAAGGTCAGGGGATCGCCGTCGGGATCGGACGCACATTCCGCCAGGGTCAGGCCGTCAAGGGTTTGGCCCTGGAAGACGGCGGGCATCAGGATCGGGTCGCCGGTGAAGGCCGGCGGCCGATTGGCGGCAGCGCCCCCCAGGGTATAGATCTCGTCGCCGGACAGGGCATAACCATAGATGCGAAAATCGTCGATGCGGCCGTTGAAGAGCGGATCGGCGGACCACTGGCTGTCGCCGATGTAGTTGAGCGTCGGGGTAAAGTCAATCGGGTCGATAGTCATCGCATCGTTCACAGCCGCCGGGACGCCGTTGACGTAAAGGGTGGCCGTGTCGCCGCGGAGGGTCACGGCCAGGTGCACCCATTGACCGGTCGCCAGTTGAGCGGTCTCGACCCCTTGTTCGCTGCCGCCGTTCTTAATGGCGAAGCGCAGCGTGTTATCGCCGGAGCGAGGGGTGAGGAAGAGATTCTGATCGGTGCTCGTACCGAAGTCGAAGATTCGCTGCCACTGATTGCCGCCGTCCCAGTTAACCCAGGCGGCGACGGTGAGATCCTCGGCATCGGCAACGCCCGCGGGAAGCGTCGCCACATCGTTAACGCCGTCGAAGTCGATGGCCTGCCCCACCCTGCCGGCGACAAAGGCCGGCGAGCCGGAGAGCACAACGTCGTTGACGCCGACGCTGTCGAGACCGTTGCCGTCGAATTGCCAGTGGCTGACAAATCGCCGGATCGCCAGCTTGGCCGGACGCGAGGCGAGCCCGGCGGCCACGCAGTAATAGAAGCCCTCGTCGTCTGCATTGACATTGGCGATTCGCAACGTGTTGGAGGTTGCGCCGGAGATATCGCCGCCGTTGGCCAGCGGGGTCGGATTGCCCGACTTGTACCAGGCGTAGCTTTGCGTGCCGACGACCTGGGCGCGGAAGACGGCGGTGTCTCCGAGGGAAACGACCTGCGGCTCGGGCTCGCGGGCGTAGGACAGGAGGCCCATGTCGGCAGTGACGGCCGCGACAATTTTAATGTGACGAATACGGGCGGCAAAGCCGTCTTCGTTGTCGTAGTTGAGGCCGTAGGGCCACAGGTGCGTGCCGTCGCCGTTCAGAACGCTGCCTGCCCCATCGAACTCCTTCAGGAGGGTATTGGCGAAACTGCCGTCCCATGTGCCGCCGGTCATCAGGCCGCTCCAGGCACTGTAAGTGCCGACGCCTAACGTGTGGCTCATCTCATGGAGAGCCACGCGGGTGTTGCGCGTGCCGCCGAAGGTGATAACACCGTCAAAGTTGGCCTGGGCGGTGGGGACGCCGGCACTGTAATAGATATTCAGGTGCTTGTTGAAGGATCCGTAGCGGTTGTAGAGGGCCACGGCCTCGCTCATGGAAGCGGTGATCTGGTTTCGGATAGCCGTGTCCACGCCGTCGAGATGGAGGGTATAGGTTATGTCCGCCGGCACGAAGGCGGAGCCGATCAGCAAGATCATTAAAACAATACCGTTGTGCTTCATACATCACCCGGAACAGATTTTTACAAAGACTTCCGCTCCCCCCTTTCGCGGGGGTAACAACACAGAAAAGTTATTTATCGACTCAATATTCAATGAATTTGTCTCATCCGGCAGACCCTGCTATGGGGCAACAGCCAGGTCCATGATCTCGGAAGCATCCAGGACCCGGTCATAGATGCGGACCTCGTCGATCAGCCCCTGGAAGCAGCGCCCCGTGCCGTAAGCGCCGATCCGGACATTCCGGGCGGCGGCGTCCAGGCTCGTACGGACCGGTTCATCGACCGAGGCGCTGATCG
>JBNRMP010000092.1:0-12513 GCA_050309685.1 Anaerohalosphaeraceae bacterium | reverse complement strand
CGGCTGCCTCATACAGCCTGTGGAGAACCTATTTATAACACGATAGGCGATAGCGCAAGTCTAATATTACAAGAAACTTACAGATCACTCAAAAAAGGCGTAACTCCATTACTGGAAACGGCACTATCATTGACAAACACACGAAAGCGGCATAGATCTGTCCGCCTCCGCCGCTAAGGAGCCGCCCTGAGCTGCTTAAAAACGTGCAAGCGGACCGGTCCCATCAGCCCCGAAGGCGCCAGAGGAGAATCCGCTGAGTAGTGACGCCAGGTCGTAAAGGTGTAGCGCTGTCGATTCTTGACGCGGACAGGATCCGTCAGCCAGTCGGGAAACTTCAGGATGCCGTTGTTGATAAACTTGTTGGCGTTTTCCCGATAGACGCAATCGGCCGGCAATTGTTCGTCGCCGATCAGCCGGTTAATCCATCGATTCGCCACTTCAATCAGGATGACGTTTTCTCCCGCCTTCAAATAGGGCGTTACATCCATTTGAAAGGGTTCTTTCCAGAGAATCACGGGCTCGCTGTCGTTGATGCGAACCTGTGCAATATCGCATACTCGACCCAGATCCAGGAGGCAGACCTCGTCCCGTTTGAGAAAGGATTTCGGCAGTCGGATGCGGTTCCGGTACTCGGCGATGCCTGAGTAATAGCGCACGCCCGGATCGGCATGTTCGGTCCACGACATCAGCGTATCCAGTCGGATCTGCGGGGGAGCGCCCCGGCCGTCGAGGAATCGGACCTGCCAGGGGCCGGCCAGCGTCAGGGATTCGGAGGATGAATCCGTCGAGATTGTCTTCTCCGTATCGTCCGAATAGCTGACAACCGCCCTGGCACTCCCCTCCCATAACCGTAAACCTTCAAACACGATGCTGTCGTTCGGCTCTATCGAGGTAGCCCACCGTTCCGGCGGCGAATGCCGAAAGATCACGAAAATCGATCCGTAAGGCGCCAATTGCAAAGGAACTTCGGTAACGGCCCCGGAAAAATTAAAGAGGTCGGCGTCCCAGATCTTTCCGGTCGCCGGATCCCAGAACTCCGGCTGTTTACCCGCCGTTCGGAATCTTGCAGTAAGGGACACCATTTCATCCTTCTGATTGCTGAGAAAGTAGATATCCTCGGAGGCGATTGCCCGATGAATGTAAAGAACCTCATCCTTCCTGGGAACAGGCGTAAGCTGAAGGTCGGGCGTTATCTTTAGCCGGCCTGTGATTTGCTCCAGCGGCGCCGCCAGAAACACCCTTCCCTTTCCAAATGATTTCGACGGATTGGATCTCTTATCCAGGCCGCCCCAGAGATCCGAAACCAACGATTGAAATGTCTCCCGGGAGGCAAGAAAATCCTCCAGGCCGGGCGGGGCTGTCGGAGCATTTCCGACAATGGTTGCCCCCGATTGAACCAGGCGATGGATGTTTTTCAACGCCTCCAGCGTCATAAACGGGTAATCCGGCAGGACAAGCACCCGAAAACGGGGGCCGTTGGGAACCTCGATCCAGCCGTCCCGGTACCGCATTCCCGCCAGATGCTTGGGATAGCAGATCGTATAATCAAATCCCGGCGGAGTCCGTGTGGCACTGGTTGGGATCGAATAGCGAAGGTCGTTGTGAAACAGGAAACCGATATCGGTTACCCGTTCGCCCTGCTGCAGGAGATACTGAGACCGGGACAGATAACTGATCCAGGCAGGCACATATTTCCACCACGAATTCAACCGGCCGAAATGCGTACCGTATCGACCCATGGTAAATCCCGGTACCAGATAGGAATAGGGTTGATGAATATAGGTATGAAAGCAGAACCGATTGATCCCGGCCGAAAAAGCGCCATCGCCGACCCGCTTTAGCGAATAAGGAGTGTTCTGCCACTTGCCGTCTTCGGGAACCGCTGTGAACGCCTCCGCTCCCACAATCCGGCGGCCGTAAAGATTGGCCGAAGCGGCTGCCTGTTTCATAAGCGGAATCCGTTTCATGTAGTTGCCGATCCAGAACTCATTCATGGGGACGTCCACATACTCGTTGCATAAAAACGGATTCAGCGGCCCCCCCTGCGACTCGGAATAGAGGATCAACTGATGCTGCCGGGCCAACCGCTGCATGGTACCGAAGTAGTATTCCGCCAGCATCTGATCAATCGTACCCCGAAAATCATAAAGGACCGCTTCCGAAACGGCGGCGGAGGTTATCACCCTGCCGGTAACCACCGGCAGATAGGGCATCAAATCGTAACCGTTGCGCTTTTCGAACTCCTCCGGCAGTCGATCCGTCCAGTTTTGAAATCCCCCTTCAAAACTGTCAAAAAGCAGGCCCTTAAACGTCTTTCCCAGGTAAGGTTTCGCCTCGCGGAGAATTCTTGAAAGCGCCTGGCCGAACTGAAATTCAACCGCCTTAGGGTCCAGCTTGTCCACTTCCAGGCCATGCCCCTCCGGTACGGCAGGGTGATTCGTCGAACCGGTCGTTGTAAATCCGAAACGAAGGATTGTCCAGTTTCCTTCGGGAATCCGGCAGGAAAGTTTACCGTCGGGCGAAAGCGAGTCGGACAGATTGAGAACCTTCTCGATGGGAATTGCTCTTGTATCGGGAGCATCCAACGATTCCGCCGAACGGTTGGTTGAAGTGGAAGAAAACAGTATCTTTTTTTCCCAATCGGGAAGACGATAAGCTTCGCCCGTATCGGCGGGGACGGCAAAAACAGCTATGTCTTTGTAAAAATCATGCTTGATCTCGGGCAAAGGCAGATTTTCATTGAAATCCGTCGGTCCCTGCACGTTTTTTTCACTCCAGACAATCCGCTTCATGGAGTTGGCAGGTTTAATCCACGGACCGGCGCTGGCCGACCAGCCGGGGCAATTCATAATATGAAATTCCAGACCCAGACGATCCGCCGTCTGAATGGCAAACTGGACATACTCATGCCATTGGTCTGTACCATAGCGTACCGGCCCTTCCGGCATGTATAACAGAAGATCAAAAAGCTGCACCCCCCCAATACCGGCCCGTTTCATGTCCAGAAGGTCCGCTTCAATCCCTTCTTTGGTCACGCTGCCGTTGATCCAATCCCACCAGACCAGCGGTTTGGCGATTTGCGGGGGATTTAGAAAACCCGCCGCCTCCAGCAGGGATTTGGACTCTTTCGGCTGAGAAGCTTTTACATGGGTTGTTGATCCATTAAGAATGAATGCAAAGAGGAGCAAGAAAAAAGACACCAGTACAATTCGGTTGGGTTTTCGCATGATAGCAGTTTTCCTGTCGTTAAGATTGCAATGTATCTTCCGGTTATCTCATAACTTTAATTTGAGGAGGTTTTGGATTCAAAAGTTCAGAGATAACTTCTTACCTCAACACCCTTCAGATTCTCCCCGAAATGAAACTTTTCACAACGCCATTTCCCGCATTTTTGTCGCCATTTCACGAATTATATCACCAATGGTGTCCATATCAATCGAGAACATGGCTGCAAGCTCCCCCACGCCCCCACGAGTAAACTGCCGCAACCCCTCAATCAGACTTATTCAAAATCATCTGTCCTGAAGGGGCTGACGTTAACCCCAATAGGACATGGATTTATGATAAGCAAAAATTATAAAGCTATGTCCACTAACATGTTACGTTATATCCTCCGTCTTCGTAAAGTTCAATGGAAAAAACTGTCTTTTTTGAGGACGGGATGCGATTTCGACCCCCCAATGGTCCAATCTGACCGACCCGCAGATGCTCTTTGACGCCGGCAAGATCGAGCAGGCCCGGCTTGAACCGGACGACTGAATCCGGCAGACTCCGGATTAAGCGACGTAGGATATCTAAATACTAAAAATACTACACTTTCGCCGAAGGCAGTTTTCCTATGCTTCTGCAAACGGCTAAAGGGTTACGAAAGTACGAATTCCATATTCTTGCTTTATCTCCGTCCCTGAATTCAGTTGAGAGCTGAAACTTTTGTGTAAAGAACGGCATGAAGCTCTTTCAGTTTTTTGGGGTCGATTTTGATGACCTCGCGGTCGTAAGTCAGCAGGCCGTTGACCTCGCCCTCGACGTCCGTTGTCTGGGTATAGACAGCCGCCGAGACCCCGTCCTTCCGCATCTGGACAATCTGGTTGAACTTGGCGACATATTTCTCCCAAAGCTCCTCGGCACTCTGATAGGTCTGGTAGCCCCAGTTACGCATGTTCGGGTTCCACAGGTGTCCCTTGACGGGATAGCCGATGCCGCCAAACTCGCCGATCACGGTGGCGCGATCCTTCTGGATCTCCGGGTCGGTCAGGTCCTCCTGGTAGGTGTGAATGTCATAGACCTCGCCGCAGGGACGCAGGGCCCAGCCGCTGACGGCGTTGACCAGCCGCGTCGGGTCGTACGCCTTGACCCAGGCCGCGATACGGCAGGTATCGTACTGCCCCCAGCCCTCATTGAACGGCACCCACATGACGATGCAGGGGGCGTTGCCGCGGAGGTCGATCATGCGGCGCAGCTCCCATTCGAACTGGGCGGCCCCCTCCGAACAGCGGTGGAGGTCCTCGCCGTCCGGCAGGATATACTGGGGACGATCAGGCCTCCGCTTTTCCGGGTTAGGCAGGACGGCCATACCGGAGGGCATGTCCTGCCAGACTAACATGCCGAGCTTGTCGCACCAGTAGTACCAGCGGTCCGGTTCGATCTTGATGTGTTTGCGGATCATATTAAAACCCATGTCCTTCGTAACCTGGATATCGTACTTCATGGCCTCATCCGAGGGCGGGGTATGGAGCCCATCCGGCCACCAGCCCTGGTCAAGCGTGCCGTAGTGGAACAAGGGCTCGTTATTCAGAAACAGCTCCTTGCCCTGTGGCCCGTCACCCAAACTGATCTTGCGCATGCCGAAGTAGCTGGTCACGGCCTCGACCGTCTCATCCCCCTTCATCAGCTCCAGTTTCAGATCGTATAGGAACGGGCTCTCAGGCGACCAGAGTTTGGGGTTCGCTAGGGGAATGACCGTTCCGCCATTGGCCTTCGCCTGCCCGCGACCGACCTGAGTGCTGCCGTCGAGGACGGTCACGATAACCCGGTAATCTTTGAGAATCGGTTTGGACAGGATCGGCAGGACCGTCACCGTTTGATTGTCTATATCCGGCGTGATGCGAATCTCTTGAATGGAGACGTCCGGAACCGCTTCCAGCCAAACGGTCTGCCAGATGCCGCTGACGGGAGTGTACCAGATGCCTTCCTGGGGCATCTGCTGCTTGCCGCGGGCCTGCTCTCCGAAATTCGTCGGGTCCCAGACGCCCACCTTCAGTTCCTGCGGGCCGCTCTTCTTCAGACAGTCGGTAATGTCGAAGTTGAAGCGGTCATAGGCGCCCTTGTGTGCGCCCACCCAGACATCGTTGACCCAGACGACAGTCTCCCAGTCCACGGCCTCGAAGTTCAGGATCACCCGCTTGCCCGCCCAGCCGGCTGGAACCTCGAAGATCCGGCGGTACCAGATGCGCTCGTCGGGCCTGACCGTCTTGCCGACGCCGGAAAGGGCCGATTCCATGCAGAAAGGCACGAGGATCTGCCCCTGGTATGCCGTCGGGGCCGGGGCGGTTTTGGACAGCAGCGCATAGTCCCACAGACCGTTGAGGTTCTTCCACTCGGGGCGCACAAGCTGCGGCCGGGGATATTCCGCCCATACGGTCTCAGGTGTCACTGCTTTTCCCCACCGAGTCACTAATCCGGCATGGAGAGCCCCCTGTTGATTCTCTGCGGCCCCCGTTAAGGCAGTTGCCGTAAATACGATGAACAATCCCAGCCATTTTTCTTTCATCATCGAATCTTATCCCCTATCTTGTTGTGCCGTATCCGCAATCTCCGTTTCGTTCAGATCCCAAATGGAACCGCTCCGGATCGAGCGTCCCCAAGCGCATACCTTCATACAACATGCCGCATATAGACCGGTTTATATGCCCGCCATACTACTGATTTGAACGGCAGGGTGCAAGAGATTTCATGTCTTTCAACATAGGTAATATTATCTCTTCGCTCCCGTAAACAAAACAGATCAGGTCACAGGGCGAAAGGACAGTCCCCTGATGACCTTATACATTTCGCGGATATGACGTGTCGAGGAGGGGGTCAACAGCAGGGTTGCGGTGAACACCAAATAAGCATGCCCTCTATGGCCAGTAAAACTCGCCGTAAGCCTTGTCCGCAGAGAGACTTAGACAAATACAGGCAGGTCCTGTCAAGGCATGTCAAACAGCGGACGAACGGAATCGAACCGTCATAATCAGCTTGTAAAGCGGGGGTAGAATAAACCTATTTTTTTATCAATCAAAACTCTAATGTATTCGCCTTGCAGCCGAAACTACCCCGTCAATTCGAACCTTACCGCATTTCTTTGAAGATGTATTCAGAATCGTCCTCTAAAAAGCGGTTTACACAGAAATGCCGTTATCATAGAGACAACCGTCAGCGTGAGAATCCATGTATCGGTCCCGATCAATCGGGCGGAACGGCTGGGGTAGTCGATATGAATGAAGCAGATGGGAAAAGCGTCATCAATTGGCGGTTCACCAGGATGTCGGATCAGCGTCAGCAAATTCGGTGCGGATCGAGCGGCACTGACGGACATGAAACCGTTTCCAACGGCAAGCTCTTTTTGAACCGAATTGCCGGCAATTTGGAAGGTAAGTTGATGGTATCCTTCCTTTTCGGCCTGGATCTGCCAGCAAACCTGCCGTTTTGAAGGAACGTGAACGGGGCCAATGGTCACTCTCGCGGCATCAGACGGTTCCAGGGAAACCGGGGGCATGGGATCCTGAACTGAACCGGCAAATCGGAGGGTCAAAACCGCCTGCTCTCCGACCTTCAGCGGGCATGACTGATACCAAAGTCCCAACTGGCCCAGGAGAAGAACGCAGGGGATGAACATGATCAACATCGGGACCGACGCATGGACAAGCAGCAGGAAAACATTCCATCCGATTTTCGCCTGCGCCCGGAATACGACCGACAGGTTGTCCCCGAACAGCCTCATCGCGAGCAGGTGGGCCCTGATTCGGTCGCGGGCACGGCCGATGGCGGTTTGATTGGACGTATATTTGAATATGACCAGCATCAGGATCCCCAGAGTCGCCGAGGCGGTCAGCGACAAAAGCCAGGGAGGCAGAAACCCCATCGGCCCACGGAGCCGGTTGAACAGGGTGCCCATAGCAGCATTCAGCCATACAATCAATGCAGTCAGAGAAGACATCAGTCGATGTATCCTAAACCCCGAAGACGCTCCGCCACCGTCTGGTCTCCTTCGGATGATTCCAATGTTTCCAGTTCCTTTTCCAGTACGTGCGTAATCAACTCCTCTACCGAGCTGTAGCCGGCGATTTGAGACACCTTTTTTATGCGGTCGTAAAGCCGGTTATCGATTTTTATCTTTGCCACGGAAGACTCCTCTCATTCATGCTCATGGGTTCGCTTCAAAGTATATTGCGGCCGCTCATGGTTGAAGGTGTTGGCAGGCCGAACCGAGCCAGGATGGACGGCGCCAGGTCCACCAGCGAAGGATGCGGCACTCGGATCGGCCTGTTCACAAAGAGAACGCCGGGAACTTCGGAGGAATCGCAGCAGTGATCCGCACTCCAGGCCGAATCATTGTCTGAGAGCACGTTGCTCTCTATATCTCCCAGACAGGTCGCCCAGGAAGCCCGGTATCCGCGGCTGTATCCAACAATCAAATCCGGAGCCGACCTGGTTTCAGAACCGGCGTATATCCGATCCGATCGGCGGACCTTTTTGATGACCGCCCTGCCGTTTTCATCGCGAACAGCTTCAAGTTTGGCGATCAACTCCCGCAGAAGGGCCTCCTTCTGTTCCGGCGGGACTATACCGTCCCTTTCACGCCCCTCGAGATTCAAGTAAAGGCCGTTAATTCCAAGGCCGTAGGCCCGGCTGAGGGACCAATCCACATCCTGCATCAGTGAAACGGCATCGGCCGGATACAGATAGCCGTTTTCCCGCAGCCAGGTATTGAGATTAAATTGGCGGCCGAAGTTGGAAAAACCGTGATCGCTGAGCACGAAGACGGTCGCCTCGGGACCGTAAGCACCAAGGAGCTCGCCGACAACGTCATCCAGCCTCCGATAAAGTTCCTGCACACGCGCAAAACCTTTTGCGGCCTGAACGCCGGACCGGACGGGGTGTTTCTCATCAGAATCCCACCAAAACATATGGGCCTGAAGGTCCGTACTGGAAAAGTAGAAAAAGAGCAGCCCGTCCTCGTAATGCCTTTTGGCATACTCCAAGAGATTTAACCGCTCCTGCAGCACCAATTCGGCCTGCACGGCAAACTCTTCATCCGTAAAGACGCCGTTCGACAATGCCTTGTGATCCTCCTGGAAGCCGGTTGTATAGGACCGTCCGATTTCCTCGGCGATCTGCCTGCTGAACTTTTTCGGTTCCGTCAGCGGAATAGCCGCATCGAACGGATCGGCATTGATCGGGGAAACATACAGCCGAAAATTAGGGGCGGTTTCCTGCAGGTAAAACCGGCAGATTCCGCTGATATGCCGATCCGGTCCGGGCTGGGACAGAGCAAACTTCACTTGTACCCACGGGCTCCACCGGCCCGTTTTGAGCAGGATCGTCCGGCCCTGCAGTTCAATGGCCGCCGCATCTGCCCGGATATCCCGATGAATCAGAAAATCAATCGTTACCGGCGCCGGCTCCTTAAGAAACTGATTTACAGGACCGATCAGCCGGGCTCGGGCGGTCTCGTTTTCGAAAAAAATCATGGAACGCATTCCGCCCGGTTCCTGCTGCGTTCGTAACGGACCATCTTCGGAGAAATGCTGATAGGTACCGTAGGTTCCGAGAAGATCCGGCGTGCCCATTCCAGCCAGGCATTGATAGCGGCCGTTTTGCGACGGACTGGGCGGATAGTTGGCGGGCAGGTTGTAAAAGACGGAGGAGATGCCGGCTTCTTCAAGGTAGCGCCAGAACGGCGTTCCGGCCCGCTTAAGGAGAGTCTGAGGCGGCCCATAATTGAAGGGTCGGAAATTCAGTGGAATTCTGTAGTCGCCGATGTCCAGATGTCCGCGGTCGGCTATTGTCTCGGCGGCGGAGAAGATTGGATAACACTGGCGTTCCGGGTCGCGGTGAATAAAGTCAAAAATGCCGTGGCTGCCCGGCCCGTTGCCGTTGATGAAATTGGCCCATGCAACAGGGCTCTGCGGCGGATCGCTCGTTCGGAGTCTCCGATAGCCGCCCTGCTCGCGCAGACGGGCAAATGCAGGCAACTCCCCTGCATCCATCATCCGCTCCGCCAGGAAAGGGTCCATTCCGTCAATGCCGATGACAATCACCTTTTTGTGACCGGCCCGGAGCCGCTCTGTTCCGGCCCCAGCCGCCGACCGCAGAATCTGACCGGAACTGAGAAAAAAAGTCGTCAGCCCTGTCTGACGGAGAAAGGTTCTTCGACTTGTTTTGGGAGCAAAACCGAAATTCACATCTTTTCCTCCCTCCCGACTTTGACGGTAAGCGGTTTGCCGTCCATATAAGAAGGAATATCCACGCCGAACAGATCTAATACCGTCGGGCCGATGTCCATAAGCCGAGGGGCCTGGGCCTCGATTTTTCGGTTGCAGAAAAGCACGCCCGGGACGAAGGAAGGATCGAGGCAGTGATCGCCGCTCCATGCCTTGGTATTTTCGTGAAAAACCTGATCGGTAACCTGGCCGACGGCCGTTTCCCAGGAGGCCCGGTAGCCGGGACAGTAGCCGACCAGCAGGTCCGGGGCGTTTTGCTTATAAGGGCCGGTGTAGAATTCCAGGGAGTTATACACATTTCTAACAACTAGGGAGGAGTTTCGCTGAGGATCAGTTAGGGCGGAGAGTTTTTCGGCGATTTCCCGGCGGAGGGCATCGGCTTCGCCGTTCGGATTGACGATGCCCTGCGACTCGCGGTTTTTCAGATTCAGATAGATGCCCGAAAGTCCGATTGCAAAGGCCCGTGTTCGGGACCAGTCGATCGCAGTTAGATGCTTGCCGCAGCGGTCGCCGTTTTTCAGGACCAGGTAACCGTTTTCCTCCAGCCATCGGTTCAGATCCACGCCATATCGGAAGGTGCTGAACCCATGGTCTGAGATGACCATCAGCAGGGTATCCTTTCGCCGGCATTTCTCAATCGTTTTCGCTACTAAACGATCCATCCGCTGATACAGTTCCTCGATCACATTCCGGCCGTTTGCCGAGGGATCATGGGCCGGGTGATCTGGGTCCACATCCCGCCAAAAAGTATGCTGAAGGCGATCGATGCCGTCAAAGACGCAGACACACAGTCCTCGCGAGACCTTCTCCAGAGAATCGAAAAACATGGATTCCCGTTCTGCATCCAGTTGAAGGCATTGCTGGATGAACCCATCATCCGGCAGGGTTTTTTCGTTGAGCGCCCAACTGTCTTCCGCAAGGCCAAGAGTCGCGAACGAGCCGTGCAATTTGGACAGGTAGGTTGAATAGATCGGCGGATGGGAAATGGGCATCGCCGGTCTTTCGGGGTCGATGTTGACGGGGGTAACATACAGGCAAAAGCCGGGCTCGATACTCTGGAGGAGAAATTTGCAGATCCCTGAGATTTCCCTGCCCCACCCGGCCTTAAAGCTTACTTTGATCCATTCGGTATAACGGCCCACTTTGAGATTAACTTTCTCCCGGCCGATCTTTAGTGTCGCAGCGGACTCATCATGGATGGCAACCGTGAAACGGATCGTCAGCGGTTTGGAGCTGCCGTTGGAAGGATCCATAGGGCCGATGAGATCGGCTGCAATAGTACGGCCGTTGCGGCAGACAGCATGGTATTGGCCGCCCGTAAGATCGCATTTGTCAGGAATCCGCACGGCATAAAGCGAGAAAGTACCCTGTGTCCCGCGAAGGTCGGGCACGCACATTCCCGACAGCGAAACTCCGTAGAATGGCTCCGGCGGGAAGGTGATCGGCACGCGGAGGATGCTGCTGAAGATGCCGTTCTCACCCAGCGTGATCCAGAACGGCTTGCTCTTGCGAAGCAGGCGGATTTCAGATTTACCGATCCGGAACCGCCAGTTACCGATTTTCAGGACACGACGTGGCCCACGGATTTCGACGGAACTGAGCTTGGGGGCATAGGTCTTTTTGTCGCGGGTGAGGAAATCGAAGATGTTGTGCTTGCCGGGATTGACGCCGGTCTGGAAGGAGGACCAGGCCACGGGTGACATGGAGGGAACCGTGGTGGCCAGGGGGCGGAAGGTACCCTGCCGGCGGAGACTGTCGAGAGCGGGGAGTTTGCCTTCATCCATCCACTTTTTGGCCAGTTTCGGGTCCATGCCATCGAGGCCGAGGATGACGCATTTCTTGATGCGGCTGCGGGCGAAAGCCCGGCGGTGCCGGACTGCCCGGATCAGCCATCGCAGCGGCCAGATAAACACCGCCAGCAGCCCGGCCAGCACGGAGAGAAACACCGCCAGAAACGACCCAGCCACCGCAAACCCGGCCCCCGGCCCGATATACGCCTGAGCCGATCCCGAAACGGCCGGCAGCAAAACCAATAGGATCAGTTTCTTATAAGAGGGAACCTTCATGGTCCATATTATAACCGGATTAAAGCTTAAATTGAAACAAAAACAACGACTCAACCCCCAAACCCATTTGGCGACTACGGGTTAAATGGCTTCGTTTGGAAATTTTAATTTTTGACACTGATAAACGCAGATTTTCACAGGTTATTAGGGACGGGACTAACCATGAAAGACACAAAAACCGATATTGAAACATAGAGGCATAGAGGCCACAAGTCCCTTCTTTTATTGACTTGCCAATGAGCACGGCGGCTCCCAGCCGCCGACAGTCAGCGTCCCAACTGAGCCGCTAAATTCATTTTCCATTCTTTGCAGGCTTTGAAAAGCTCAAATTTATAGGGTTACTTCCACTGAAATCCTTGACAGCATCAGGATTCCTGAATTAAAAACCAAAATTTTCGCTGCCAAATACCTAACCCGCATGTGACTGTACCCCTGTGTTTGGTCCATTTTGAATGTTAGGACACCCGACGTTTTTCATACCTGTATTCGGTTCTTGTGTCAAGTTCTGACTTCCTCTACAATCAAGCCGCCGGTCAGAGGATACGGCTCTGCGGGGGAAGCAACCGGAGCGCTGATCGGCCATCGGAGCAGAGGCCGGGCCGTCTTCTATGGCAGTCCGGCTCTTCTTTTTTCCCATCTGCTTTGATGCAGCAGGCGATAAATCACGGGGGGCGGGGGGCAGAGCCCCCATGCAAAAGTCCGGATGCGCTGCCAGCCACTTTTCCTTAAACTCCCGCGGCGGCACATATTCTAATGCTCCATGCAGCCGTTCCTCATAAAAATACCGACGGTAGTCTTCAGTAACGATCCGCGCCTCTCGAAGCCCCGTAAACATTTCCATATTCAAACATTCATCCCGCCGCCGCGAGTTGTAGCTTTCATTGACCCCGTTTTGCCATGGCTTGCCTGGCTCAATGTATGCCGTTGCCGTGCCCTGTTCAGCAAGCCGCTGCTGAACGGCT